>CAZMXS010000017.1:52030-68111 GCA_964570325.1 uncultured Verrucomicrobiota bacterium
ATGCCCACGGCCACCGGTTGGTATTATCTAAAGGTCCGGCCCGCCGACCCGCGCACGCCGGACTGCGCCTACAACCTCAAGTACCGCAGCCTGGGCGCGCCGACCGGCGGCGACGCCTGGGATCCCGGCGATAACACCGGCGCCGGCGCGACCACGCTTAGCGCGCCGACCGGCGTTGAACAGTCGCACGGCAAGCACACGCTTTCCGCCACCGACCTCTACGACTGGTACAAGGTCTGGCTGACCAACAACGTGGTCTACAATTTCAACTCCATTGGCGGCACGGGCGACACCTACGTCACACTCTACAACACGCCCGCCGGCGGCACACCGTTGGCCGACAACGATGACTCCGGCGGCAATGGCCAGTTCAGCCTGGATTACATGCCGACGGCAACCGGCTGGTATTATCTGCGCGTGGAGACCTATTATTCCGGCGCGAGCGCGGGCCACTATTTCAAATACCGGGTCAAGAGCACCGCCGGCGGCGACGCCTGGGATCCCGGCGACAACACCGGCGCCGGCGCATCCAATCTCGGTGCGCCCAATGCCACGGACCAGACCCACGGCCCGCACACGCTTTCGGCCGGCGATTACTATGACTGGTACGCGGTCTATCTGACGTCGGGGTTAAAATATAATTTCAACACCGTCGGCGGCACGGGCGACGATTACGCTGAACTGTTCAGCGACACGGCCGGCAACAACCTGCTGGCCACCGACGACGACTCCGGCGGAAATTACCAATTCAGCCTGACTTATACCGCAACAGCAACCGGCTGGTATTACCTGCGCGTCCGCACCTATTACCTCGGGCAAAGCGCGGCGCACACGCTGCACTACAAACAAGTTGAATATGCCAGCCCACCGTCCAAGCCAATCTCCCCCAATCCGGCCCACCAGGCCACCGGCATCAGCACGCAGCCGACCCTGACCTGGGCCAACGGCGGCGGAGCCACCAGCTACGAGGTATGGTTCAGTTATGACGGACAGTATCTCCACAAACTCACCAACACCACCGCCACCAGTTTCTCGCCGGGCGCCCTGAATCCGAACTTCAAGTATTATTGGGAAATAGACGCGATCAACGCCAACGGCACAACCGAAGGCGACCAGTGGTGGTTTGTCACCGGCAGCGGCGGCAGCGGCAACTTGCGGGTACGGTTCAACTCCGTCATTTCGGGCTGGGCTTGTGTATATGCCTGGGACAACACCGCCCAGCAGTGGCTGACTTTCACCGGCAGCGGCGACGTATACGCGCCAACGCTGATCACGATCCCGAACCTCAACGAGAACCGCTACTACTGGTTCGGCGTCTGGGATTACACCTGGGGCGCCTGGGCGCTGGCCGAGTGGTTTTCGGTGATTCCGACCGCAGTGAACGGCCGCTTCATCGGCCACATCGCCTCGGCGGCCTCGGGTTCAGTCGGCTATCCCACCACGCGCATTGATATCACCGCGTCCACCGGACATACGGTCTGGCCCGTGATTGTCAACATGACCACGGGCTACTGGGATTACAGCCAGCCGACGTTCGTTTCCAGCGGCGGGTGCGATTTCTCGATCAATTCCTGGAGCTATCCGTGGTTCTGGCTGGTCTTCTATGATATGAACACCGGCCAGTGGTTCTGAAGCACGATCGGCGGGCCCGGCGGTCCGATCCGGCCAACGGCCGGCAGGGTACGACCGCTGGGCGCGCCACGCATGAATAAGCGCATTCCGCGCCTTCGCCAGAATAGGCTGTTCATTCCACAGGCAACCTGCGGGCGTATTTCGCGCAGGGTTTACAGTCCCGGATCGCGATAAACCGTTTCGCCCTCAAACAAGGTCATCAGCACTTTTGCCGTATGCGTGTCGCCGGGCGGCAGATCAAACAGGTTGCGATCGAGCACCACAATGTCCGCTTTTTTCCCGGGCGCAAGGATTCCTGTCTCACGCTCCAAGAAATTGGCATAAGCGCCAACCGGCCCATAACCGTCCAGCAAACTGGCCAGATCAGCCGCCTGCTCGGGCTGGTAAGGCTTCTGGAAAAGGCCATCCAGGCTGGACCGGGTCATGCCCACGGTCACAGCCTCCAGCGGGTTGAAGCTGCTATTGTCGCCGCCGAAGGGCCAGTCACTGCTGCAGGCCACCGGCGCGCCCGCGCTCAAGAGCGATCGCATCCGGTACATCCGATGGGCGCGTTCCATACCCAGAAAAGGCAACGTGCTGTCAAAAAAGATTTTCTCCACGCAGAACCAGGCCGGTTGCACAACCGCCACAACGCCCAACTCCTTCAGGCGCGGCAAATCCTCATCCGCCACAAGGTCCAGATGCGCCAGCCGATGGCGCGTGTCGCGCGCGCCATTCGCGCGGCGCACGGCCGCCAACGCATCCAACGCCACTCGCACGGCCCCATCCCCAATAACGTGCATCTCCAACTGGAAGCCCGCCTGGTCTAAGGCGATCGCCGTCCGCGTGAACTCGTCCGGATCCCATTGCAAATAACCGCGCCAGCCGGGCCGATCCGCGTACGGTTCGAGCAGATAGGCCGAATGCGCCTCCACCACTCCATCCAGGAAAAACTTCACCGCACGCGGCTGGAACAACCGCCCGCTGAACGCGCGACGCAACTCGATCAGCCGCTCAACCTCGCCAGCCCCCTGGCCCGGCTGGCATTCCAATGCGGCGCTGATCCGCAGTGTCAGTTCACCGTCCGCCTCCAAAGACTGATAAAGGCGAAGCAATTCCGGCGTCGCTAGCGCCTCGTGCACCGTCGTGAGGCCAACCCGGGCGGCCCGCTGGAAAAACCGCCGCGCGCAGTCGCGGGCGTCCCCCCCCGGCACCGCCAACCAGGGAATGCCCGCCAGCCGCATGGCCGGCCACTCGCGCAACGTGCCGGTCGGTTCGCCCGATTCCGGATCCCGCTCGATCACGCCGCCGGCCGGATCGGGCGTCGCGCGGCCAATGCCCGCCGCGCGCAGAACTTGCGTGTTGACCCAGGCCGAATGGCCGTCCAGCGAAGTGAAAAAAGCGGGCCGATCCGGCGTCACGCGGTCGAGATCCGTCCGAACCGGGCCGGCGGCGGTGAAACATCCGTGTTGCCAGCCGCTGCCCCGCACCACCGGCAGGGTCGGATGCTTTTCCGCGTATTCCGCGATGCGCGCCAGATAAGCCTCGCGAGTGGTAAGCCCCGCCAGCGAACACTCCATCTGCCCGAAGCTGCCGACCAACGGGTGGATATGGGAATCAATGAAGCCCGGCATCACGGTTTTGCCGTGGAGTTCCAGGATTTCGGTCTGCGCTCCCCGGCACGCATCCGGCGCCGGGCCCGGTCCGGCATGGATGATCCGGTCGCCGCGCAGCGCCACCGAACCCCGCACCGGCGCCGCTGATCCGGGCAAACGCAGCGTGGCATCAGTCAGCACGCGATCCGCGCGCCCGCATCCTGTTCTGGCCGAATCCAATTCCATTGGAACAACCCGCACCATAATCGCCTTGGCGACCGCCGCGCAACAGTATTAGTATGGCGCAAGTTCAACCGTTGCGATTCAAGGAGATGCTGGTGACCAGGGATTTCCTTAAACTTATCCTGCCCAACGATATGTCATACCTTGAGATCGCCCAGCTCTGTGTGCGTGAAACCGCGCGTAAATACGGCTTCACCGAACGGTCCGACCTCACTAAAATCGAACTGGCGCTGGAGGAGGCGATCTCCAACGTCATCAAACATGCCTACGCCGGCGAGGAGGACCGGACGTTCGAGATTATCTGCGAACGCATCCCGCTCGGCATCCAGATCACGCTGCGCGAAAAAGGCATTCCATTCGACCCTTCCCGACTCCCGCAATACAAGAAGGGCGATGCGATCGAAGACTGGGCCACTTCCGGTCTGGGCATGTTTCTGATGAAAGAGTCCATGGACGAGGTGTCATTCCACAACCTGGGCATGGAGGGCAAGGAAACGCAGTTAATCAAATACCTGCAAGGCCAGAAAGTGGACGCCGGCGCGCTGGAGCCGCCGCCGGAACATAAATCCTCCGAGCCGGCCGTGATCACGGAGAAGATCGCCTACGATGTGCGTCGGATGCAGCCCGCCGAGGCCATCGAAGTCTCGCGCTGCGCTTACAAGTCACATGGGTACACATTTTTTGACGACCACATTTACTATCCCGACCGGATCGTCGAGTTGAACAACAGCGGGCAGGTGGTGTCCGCCGTGGCCGTGACCAAGGATAATGTGTTCATGGGCCATGCCGCGCTGGTGCATCCCTATCCGCAATCCCGGATCGCGGAACTGACTTTCGTCTTCGTCAATGTGGAATACCGCGGCCAGGGCTGCATGAGCCGCCTGTGCGATTTCCTGTTTTCGCCGCCGCAGAGCGCGGGACTGACCGGCATCTACGCTTATGCCGTCACCAACCACATCTTCACCCAGAAAGTCATGTTGAAACATGCCTTCAACGATTGCGGACTGCTGCTCGGGACCAGTCCGGCCACGTGGCAGTTCAAGGGCATGGAAGAGAACACCCAGCGCATCAGTGTCATCCTGAGCTACAAATACCTGGCCCAGCCAAAGCCGATGGAACTCTACCCCCCGCCCCATCACCGCGACATGATCGCCAAGCTGTACCGCAACATCGGGGCCGAACACCATTACCGGGAACCGGCCGATCCCACGGCCCATCCCGCCGGCGAGGCGTCCGTTATTGACCTGGATATCAATCCGGCTGAGAACTGCGCGGAGCTGGCGGTCAAACAGTACGGGAAGAACGTCATGGCCGAACTCAAAAGCATCCTGCGCAAGCTCTGTGTCCGGCAAGTGGCGGCGATCAACCTCTTCCTCAACCTGGAAGATCCACACACCTTCGGTTTGACGGCAGAGATTGAAAAACTGGGATTCTTCTTCGCTGGGATTCTCCCCGGCGCGGCCTGTGGCGACGCGCTGATCCTGCAGTATCTGAACAACGTGGAACTTGATTACACCAAGATTATGGCCTTCTCGGAGGTCGCCAAGGAACTCGAGGCTTATGTGCAAAAATGCGATCCGAATGCCGCCCTGTAGCGCGTTGAGCGCCAACCGACTAAAGACGACCAAACCAAGCCATATACGGTGGTGCGCACAAGTAGCCGGCATGCTGCTGGCGGGCGCGCTGGTCGGCCGAGCGGCATCCGCCGCGGACACGCAGGCGGAACCCTCGGTCCGGGAATTGCTGGCCAAAGCCCGGTCGGTCCGCAATTACCACAAGCAAACGGACAGCGTCTCGTTGACATCCGGGACACGCACCCACAGCCAGTCGGAAATCTGGGTGCAAGGCGGACGCATGCGCTACAAGCAAACGGTCGCAGGATCTGATGGCCACTCCATGGAATCCATAACCTTCTGGGGCGATCGCACGGCCTATACCTATCTGGCGAGCGTTCAGATGGTTCAGAAAATAGACCTGATTCGGTTGAAAAAGGAACTGGGAAAACAGGCCAACCCGCTGCTGCTGCAACCGGACACCGGCGTTAACCCGCTGATGATGGTGGATCTGGAATCGCTTGTGCTGAACGGTACAACCAATATCCAAGGCGTTGCGTTGTATGTGCTGGAGGGCCAGACTTCAACGAACCTGCGCCAATCGCTCATGGCCGGCGCGCCAGGCTCCAAGGCCTTCGCCGAGGCCTACGAAAAAACCGCCGGAAAAACGCTTGGCACGAATGAACTGGCGGTCCTTTTGGCGGAGCATATGCGCAATATCCCCGTCCACGCCACGCTGTGGCTGGAAACCGATGACCACCTGCCGCACAGCATCCGGTTAACCAACGCCGAGGGCCGGGAATTGCTGACACAGAATTATAGCGAGATGGTCATTGACCCCCAACTCGACGCAGATTTCTTCGATTTTATTCCACCGGCCGGCGCGCGGATCGTGGATATGACCGATGCGATGATTAAGATTGGCCGCCAGACAACCGCCGCGAAATAATCCAATGGAGGAGCGCGGAACAGGATCTCTGCGCGATTGGGAGCAGAAGGCTGTTTTTATCAGCCGCTGGATAGCAGGCAATCCAGGCATGGCAGCGGCTGGAAGTCGGGTTCCGCCATCAAGACCTCCAGCCGCAGCGCGCCGCAACGCGGACATTTTTCAGACATTATTAGAAAAGCCTGACACCGCCCGCCCGGCGTTCCGGCAAGGGCGCCCACGACAAGGAAGCCGTCGCCCGCCATTTCGCCGATCGCCAACATACCGCAAGCCGCGCGATGGCGGCGGCCGACCACCGACCATTTCATCGGCTCCGCGCGCACCGTCTGATACGGAATGCGCCGTGCGCGCAGTTGTTCCAGCCAACTCACAGCCGAACCGTCATGTCTCACCACAAAGCGCAATTCGCGCGCGGCCGGAGGCCGCGCCAGCGGACCGACGACAAAATCCGGCGCACCGGCCACCGCGGGATGTGGCGTTGAAAAATCGGCCATCAGCAAAGCCAATCCATAAGCCTCGTCCGGCCGGATCAATTCCGGTCGCCCCTGATAGGCCTCCGCCCAGGCCGCATCCTGAAGAAACAATTCCCGCAATCGGCCGCGCGCGACGGCAATTGACGGCCGCCAGGCATCGGCTGCCGTCAACTGAACCCAAAAGCCCAAGCGATCCATGATGGCGGGCGATGGCGGCAGCGCGACGCGCGCGGACCGCATCTGCGTCGGCCGCGGGGCGGCAATGCGGGGTACATCGCCTGCCGCCTGCGCATAGGCTTGCCAAAGCACATGGCGCGGCGTTCCGCACGCTAAATCGTCCCATGGCAACCAATCCGTTTCCAACCGGCCGGCGCTCAATTCAACGGCGGACAGGCCGGCCTCGGCCAGCAGCGCCAAAGCGCGGCGGCTTTCCGCCGGCTTCAGGCCTCCCCGGTAGAGCATTTCCTCTTCAATACTCAAACGCACCAAAAGCGGCGTAGCGGCGCGACCGGCGCGGCAAAGCAAGTTCATCAGGCGCACCTCGCCCGGCAGGGCGCTCCACCGGAATTCGTATCCGCTGGCGCGCCGACCGTATGCCTCGGCCACCGCCGCCCGTTCCGGCTCAAGCTCCACTATTTCAGCAAATTGAAGCGGCGTGAAGGGCGCGTGAAACAGCGGCGTGAAGCTGACAATCCATGTGCACTTCGGGGCGGCTGATCGCCAGGCGGCCAGCGCAGCCTGCCATTCGTTCCAATCCGCGTCCTCCTCCCACCCGGTGGCGATAAAGAAGAGCTTGATCCGGCGCAGCCCTTGTTCAGCAAGCCGGCGCGCCACGCTGACCAACGCGCGTTCATCCGCTTCTTTTCCCAGCCGCTGGCGCAGCCGGCGGCTGATGCCTTCAATGCCGAAGGAAAACTCGCGCTTCCCCAACCCGGCCAAAACGTCCAGCCAAGCCGGATCGCGCGCCAGACTGGCAAGTGCCAGGCTTTTAATGGACACATGCCGGAACCGGGATCGCAGTTGCTCCAGCACATCCAGGCAATGAGGCACGCTGCAGGCATCGGACGACAACAAATTCAAATCGGAGGCCGCCATGGGGGCCTGCCAGCGGCCGCCCGCGCGGCAGAACTCCGTTGGCGTGGCGCATTGAAACGCCCCGCGTAACCATCCGGTCTGGCAGAAACGACACCGGTAAGCGCAACCGAGAGCGAACGGCAAGGTTTCCTCGGCGTCCTCCTCGGCAAAAGGAATAAATGCGCCATCGTAGCCCTCCGTCCAAGCCGTTTCGGGTTCAGATCGAAACGCGACTGGCAAGGGGACATCCGCCCGAAGACGCGCGATGCCCCGTGGTCCGTGCGCATAAAAGGCCGGCACATATGTTCCCGGAACTTCGCGGGCCAGACGTTCCAGCCATGCCAGTTTCGGTTCCCCCGTTTCACGCGCCGCAATCGCCCGCCGTAGAAGTTCCTGCAACCAGAGCAAACCATCGCCAAAGCATACCACGTCCACCAGACCGCCATCCGTTCGGCCTGGCGCCGTGGCACCATGCAAAAAAGGCACGCCGCCGGAGGCATTTCCGCCGAGCAGAATAAACGGATGCCGCGCATCGGCGAGACGCGGCCCGCATGCCATTTCCAATCCGGAATGCCGCAACGCCGCCGGCAGATTAAGCGCCTCCTGCTGAACCGAGATGCTGATCGCCAGCGCATCGAACGCGCGCGGGGCGCGCTTGGAGGCGGACCCCAACCACCAAGGCACGCCGTCCCGCCGCATCCGCTCGGCATCACGCCGCTCCGGCAAAAAAGCCAGGTCCACGTAAACGTCGGGAACCTGTCGCGCGGCATGAAAAAGCATGCGGTGCGTAATGGATTCGCGCACATCCGCATAGGAAGAGAGGCGGCAAATCAGCAACCGGAAGCGCGCCGCCTCGAAAGACATGCCCCCCGCGCGGCCGGGTTCGCCGCCATCCAGCGCCTGACCGCGGTCCGTCAGCCGGGCACGATGACGCTGATACCATGCGGCGTAATCCGCCATCCCCGGCGCCGGTTTCATGCGCGCCGTTAAAACCGATAGATCGTATTCAGCATGAGATACAGGTGATTTTCCTTCACATCCGTCCGGGTCGCAACCCGCTGGTTGTTGACGACTTCCGTACCGTAGGTATCTCCGCTGCCATACAGATAAATCAAGCCGATATTGCTTTCCATCTGACGGGCCAGAACGCCGATGCTCATGGATACGCCGTACTTGTTGATATCATCCGTGTTGATGTTGTTCTTGGCATCCGGGTCCACGCCGGCGGACGATGAGCGGCTCGTGAAGACGCCCGCCCGGAACGGATATTTCTCCGAAATGTAATACTCACCGCCCAGACTGAAATCCACCACCGCTTTCCGATGCATTTTCCTGGCCACATATTCGCCGTCATCAGCGGTCCCGCTGATGAACGTGAAAGAGGTCGGCAGGTGGTAGATCACATCAAAGCCGATGGCATAGCGCCCTTTGCGCTGGTGGGCAATCCCCCATGAAAAAGCGGCGGGAATCTGGTTGTAGGCTTCCATATCCACGCCCATGGAATCACCGGAGCCGCCTCGTTGACCCGACACACCGTGCAAGTGGTAGTCACCGCTGCCATAGAGATGCAACGAGGGCGTTTGAGCCGTCATGCCGACCTGCCAGGTCTCAGCCAAATCATATTGCACACCAGCAAGCGCCAGCGCGCCGAAACTGCGCGCGCTGTAATTGATGGAATATGAGAGCAGTTCATCGCCGTAATAGACGCTCTCCGCGAAGCTGTCATAGCGATACACGCAAAACGCGGAAAGACCCGCGCGCAGTCGTGGCCCCAGCTTCATGCCTGCCGCTGGGCCCACCCAAACGCTCTGGCTGGTATTGTTATACGTATAGGAATGGTTGCCGTTGTCGAACGACTCGATTGTGTTAAACGAAGAATAGTCCGGCACAAACGCCGCGAATCCGGCCGAGACATTATCCGAGACCTTGTTTACCGTGCCCACCGAGGTGGGTATGGTGACAAACGATTTGTATTCCGCATCCTCGCCGGGTCCGGTGGCATCATCCGCGCGATACATCTGCCATCCATACAGACTGCCGGAGACGGCAATCAGATTGGTACCCGGCGCGCCCAGACCGGCTGGATTGTAATAAATGGCATCCACGCCCGAACAGGAAGCGTTGGCCGCACCACCCATACCGGCGGCGCGGTCGCCGACCAGGAAATCACGGTAATTCCCGTCATCCGCGCGCACGGCCAAGGCGGGCAGCAGCAATCCCAGCAGCAAACCGATTCGAACATGACGCATAATGAACCTCCTTGGTTTAGTTTAGATTAGTAAGTTTATGAAAAGATCTCGGCGCGCGGCAAGCCGGTTTTGGCGGCGAGAGCGCAGGGATTCATGGGCGTGTGTTTTTTTCATTTGCACAACTATGACGGCTCCGACCGTCGCGTACCGGTGCGCATAGACGCGGAAAAGCAAGTCAGGCATTCATTCTTGCCCGATGATCACTGGCGCGGTGGTCAACCAACAATGGATGACTTACTGAAATTCAATGAATTGGCAGAAGCGCGCGCCGCTCGCCTGTGAGAAACAAGGCGGAGATCGGGGTGAAACGAATGGGTGCGGGGTTAAACTTGAAGCGCGCGGCCAGAGTAAAAAGGGGGAAAGATGGCCCAATCCCAAGCGCGCGGCGCTCCACGCAGCCGGCTCACTCCGGGCTTTCCCGCAGAGGTGCCGTGGTGCTAGAGTGCCGACGTCAACACGGAAGGAGCCCGGCCATGCTGAGCTTTGCGGAGGAAATACTGCTGCTGGCCCTCGACGAGGAACGCGGCGCGATCAAGGATTTCGAATACATGGCGCTGGAGCGCGCGCTGATCGGCGCCGTTCTGATGGAACTAACCTTTCTCAATCGGCTCGACGCCGACATGCAAACCTTGCATGTCATCAATCCTGCGCCTACCGGCCACCAGGTGCTGGACCAGGTGCTCACGCACTTGGCGCAAACCACTCGCGACCTGCCCATCCGCGACGCCCTACGCATGCTTTCCGGGCACGCATCGCAAATCCGCCAGGATGCCCTGGCGCATCTGTTGGAACGCGGCATCCTGAAGCAAGAGCAAAACCGGATCCTCTGGGTGTTTGCCGGCAAGCGCTATCCCGTTGCCAACAACCAGGAAGTGAAGGAAGTCAAAACGCGCCTGCGCGAACTCATCGGCAGCGGTCAAATTCCCGATCCGCGCGACGCCGTATTGATCAGTCTGATCCAATCCTGCGATCTGTGGTCGGAAATCTTCACGCCCGCGGAAATCGCGGCTCATCGCGAGCGAATACTGAATCTGGCCAAGCTGGATTTCATCGGGCAGTCGCTGGCTCAATCCATTCGGGACATCGGTTTCGAGATTATGACGCCGGGCCCCTGCCCGCCGATCACGGGACTGGGTCTGTAGCCGCGCCGGGGCGGCGTTCTTCCAGGCGCGCCACCACGTCATCCGGCACGCGCAATCCACCGAATCCGGCACCCATGCGGATATTCGGGGTCATGGCACCGTGATAATCCGAACCGCCGGTGGCAACGAGATTGAACTGGCGGGCCAGGTCCATGAATTGGCTTTGCATGGCGGGTGTATGTTCCGAGTAATAGACCTCCAAGCCCTCCAACCCCGCACCGCGCAGTTCCAACAGCAAGCGCTGCAAATCGGCATGGTTCAAGTCCAGCGTGAACGGATGCGCCAACACTGGCACGCCGCCCGCGCCACGAATCAGGCGAATGGTGTCCTGCGGCGTGAAGCGGCGACGGTCCACGTAAGCCGGCTTGCCTTTGCCCAGATACTTGTCGAACGCCGCTTCCTTGTCCTTCACGAACCCTTGCTTGATCATGGCCTGAGCAAAATGAGGCCGCCCCACGACTGCGCTGCCCGCCTCCGCAGCCACCGCCTCCCAGGTCAACGCGCAACCCAGCGCCTGCAACTTGCGCAGAATTTGCCGGTTGCGGATCTCGCGTCCGTTGCGGATGCATTCGAGACTCTCGTTCAGTTCGGCGTTGTCCGCACGGACGAAGTAGCCCAGCATGTGCATGGTGCCCTTGGGCACATCGGCGCTGACTTCAACGCCTGGAATCACGCGCAAAGGCCGGCCGACCGCCGCCTGCAACAGCTCGGGAATGCCACCCATGCCGTCATGATCTGTCAAGGCAATGGCCCGCAAGCCCAGTTCGACCGCCTGGTCCACCAATTCCGCCGGAGTCAGCGAACCGTCGGAAAAGGTCGAATGCATATGCAGATCAATCATCCGCCCCTCCGGCCAGCGGCCGGCGGAGCGGTCGAACCCCGGTCAACGAACTCCGTGTCAACCATCCGCTGTACCGGGCCAGTCCGACCCTCTTTGCCGCTGATCACGTCCAGCAGCAGTTGGGCGGCGGTAAAGCCGATCATGCTGGGAAACTGGCGAATGGCGGAAATCGGCGGCGTGTGTTGCTCCATTTCCTCGCAATCATCGAAGGATATCAGGCTGACATCAGTCGGAATTTTCAACTGCATCTCGCGCAGGGCATCGGCCGCTCCCAGCGCCATATCGGCATTGGTGGCCATGATGGCGGTGATGTCGGGATGCTCGGTCAACAACTGGCGCGTCACTTCGTACGCCCGGCTCCGGTTGTATCCCGCCACGCCCACGAGCGCCTCATCATACGCGATGCCGGCCGCTTTCAAGGCGTCCTGGTAGCCCTGCGCCCGCTGTTGGCCCTCAACGTGCCCCTTGCCAAAGATCAGGGCCATGATACGGCGGTGCCCCAGCTCGGTCAGTCGCCGGACGGCGATTTCCGTGCTCTTGCGATTGGAAATACCAACCCGGTTCACCTTGTTGCCTTGCGCCGTTTCGCCCATCACCACCAGCGGCACATTATCAGCCGTCAGCTTGACCGGATAATCGTCATGCTCCATCGGCGCCGCAACCAACAGGCCCTCCACCAGCCGACCTTTGACCAGCTCCTCGCATTTCTCGAACGGCGTGATGCGCGCGGACGCGGAATCATGCAACAAAACATCGTACTCAATGTCCTCGAAACACTTGCAGATGCCTTGGAAAAGCTCCTTGAAGTAAAAAGAGCTGAACATGAACTCAAATGGCACGACCACACCAATCAATTGCGTCTTGCCGGTGAAAAAACGACGGGCGAGCGTGTTGGGCCGGAAGCCCAGCTTGTCAACCGCTGACAACACCCGCTTGCGCGTGTCTTCACTCACATAGGGGTGGTTGTTCAACACTCGGGAGACCGTCATCTTGGACAACCCGGTATACTTGGCAATATCCGCCGTTGTAACGGCCCCTTTTCTCGAACCGCGTGAAGATCGCGTTTTCATGGGCCGTATGATACCGATTGTCAGCCAGTTGCCAATAGAAATATGCGGGGAATCGGCGCTTGAATCCGGTTCGGCGGTTGGATTAGTTTGAGTGTTCACGAATCTGATTCGGGCAACAGGACACATAAAATACAGGAGCACACCATGTCGGAAATCATCAAGGTTGTCGGTCGTGAAATCATTGATTCCCGCGGCAATCCCACTGTCGAAGTGGATGTCGAACTGGCCTCCGGTGCGTTTGGCCGCGCGGCCGTGCCCTCCGGCGCATCTACCGGCGAGCATGAGGCGGTTGAATTGCGCGATGGCGACAAGCAACGCTACAGCGGCAAGGGCGTGCTGAAGGCCGTCAAAAACATCAACCATGTGATCGGGCCAAAGGTCAACGGCTGCGACGCTTTTGACCAGGCGGGCTTGGACCGGCTGATGATCAAACTCGACGGCACGGAAACGAAGAGCAAGCTCGGCGCCAATGCCATTCTCGGCGTCTCGCTGGCCAACGCCAAGGCCGCGGCCCAGGAGGCCGGCCTGCCGCTGTTCCGCTACATTGGCGGCGTCAACGGCAAGATACTGCCGGTCCCCATGATGAATGTACTCAACGGCGGCGCGCACTCCGACGCGCCGGTGGACGTCCAGGAATTTATGATCTGCCCCAAGGGCGCGGCATCCTTTGCCGAGGCGATCCGCATGGGCGCCGAAGTGTTCCACGCGCTCAAGAGCGTCCTGAAGAAGCAGGGGCTGAGCACAGCCGTTGGCGACGAGGGCGGCTTTGCCCCCAACCTGCCGAGTAATGTAGCCGCGCTCGACGCCATCATGGCGGCCATCGCGGCTTCAGGCTACAAGGCCGGCAAAGACATCTTCATCTGTCTCGACCCCGCCGCCAGCGAGTTCTATGACACACGCAAGAAACGCTATGTTTTCAAGAAAAGCGATAAATCCGAGAAGACCGCGGAAGAAATGGTGGATTTCTGGGAGAAGTGGGTCGAGCAATACCCGATCATCACTATCGAGGACGGCATGGCCGAGGGCGACTGGGAAGGCTGGAAGCTGATGACGGAACGTCTCGGCAAAAAGATTCAACTGGTCGGCGACGATATCTTCGTCACCAACACCAAGTTCCTGCGGAAGGGCATCGAACTAGGCGTCGCCAATTCGATCCTGATCAAAGTCAACCAGATCGGCACATTGACCGAGACACTGGACGCCATTGAAATGGCGCATCGCGCCGGCTATCGGGCAGTGATCAGCCACCGCTCCGGTGAAACGGAGGACGCGACGATCGCGGACATCGCGGTGGCGACCAATGTCGGCCAGATCAAGACCGGTTCGATGAGCCGCACCGACCGCATCTGCAAGTACAACCAGCTCCTGCGTATCGAGGAACTTCTGGGCGACACGGCCATCTACGGCGTGAAGTAGGCGCAATTCAAGCTGAGCTGGTATAATAAGCGGGACAGTTACTGTGACGGTCCCGCTTTCCATACTCGCAAGCGTGAGCAACGCGGGACAAAAGCCCCGCGCCAAATGCGATCAACGGACGAGCGGTTGCTTGGAAGGCAACCTGCATCCCGACCATTAGCTCGGATCCCAAGCTACCCTTGTTTGCTTTCGCCAATTTGGGACGGAAACCAGTTGAGAAGGAGTCCGAGCAGAATAGCTACGGGAAGGCCAGGGTAATCCCCAACGCCAGCACCACCCACCAAGTCACGCCCTCCCCCCACAGCCGGCGGAGCAGCCAGTAGTAAACGCCGCCGGCGCACAGCGAGATAATTGATGTGGCCGTGAGCGACGGCAACGGTATCTGGGCAATCAGCCCCAGCAGGAAAACCACCACACCATAAACGACAGCGCAGAGCCAGGGCGAGCGGGTCAGGTGCAGTACCCAGATCAACGCGCCAAGCAAAACCAGCCGGGAGCTAATGACAAACCATCGCTTGACCCAGAAATGCGGGGACGTGCTGCGCGACTGGCGCGACCACCAGTCGCTCCATTTCCGTTTGTTGGCGTCAATCGGCTGGCCCGACATCGCCTGCAGTGTTGAAACCGCCCGCCGACGCACCCGTTCTACGGGATCGTCAATTCGCTCAATGATCGGCCCGATGGCCCGGGGATCGTTGATCAGGCCCAGCGTGGTGATGACCAACACCCGCGCGTCAGGGTCCGGATCATCCAGCAGCTTGATCAGCGGCTCGACGCTGCGGGGATCCTTGATTTCACCCAGCGCCTGCAGAATCTGCTGCCGCTGGTATTTATTGGACGTCGTCAACAGCGGCACCAGCGCATCCGTCCCCTGCGCGTCCTTGAAACGGGCCAGCGCCTGGATCGCGATGACGCGCAATTGATGATTGGTTTCCCGGCTCAGCGCCGCGCAGTAAGCGGGCACAGCGGACGTATCCGCGATATTGGCCAGAATAAGTTGAGCGGTTTCGCGGACGGCGTGATCCGCGTCCTTTGCCGCCGCAAACAGCGGTTCAACGGCGCGCGGATCCCGAATCTGCCAGAGGGTGGTGACCGCCTCGCGCCGACGGCGAACCTCCGGGCTTTTCAAATCCGCCAGCAAACGGTCCACGTCCGGCGGCTGAACGGTCGTTCCGGCCGCCAGCCCCAGTCCCGCTGGCACACCGCTTTCCAATGGATCCGCCCACGAGCCGGCGGTAACGTCGCCCGCCACCGCCAGCATCCCTAGAACAACCGCCGCGAAAACGAGTTGCATGCGCGCCCTCCTTGACGTTGTTTACATGTTTGACATTTATCCGCCCGTTTTGGAAGTCTTGATGAGCCTTTATGAACATTTGGTCATTGATTTACCGGATCAGTTGGATCGCGTTGATCATCCTGGGCGTGATCCTGCTGGCCGCCATGTTCTGGCCACAAATCCGGCACTATCGCGAACTGCAGCGCAAGGAAGCGGCGTTGGCCGCCGACATCCGGATGGAGGAGGAGATCCTCAAGCACTTGAAGGCGCAGCAGGAGCGCCTGAAGTCCGATCCACGCTTCGTCGAAAAGATTGCCCGCGAGGAACTCAAGCTCGCAAAACCCGGCGAGACCATCTTCAAGTTCGCCGAGGACGAACCCCAAAGTTTTCGTCCCAAGCCACGCTGACCCTTGCCCCGCCATGCGGATTGATCCCTCCCAAACTTTTGGCCCGCGCGAATGTCCCGCCTGCGCCTGTGAAGTGCCGGCCAATAACAACCGCTGCCCCATCTGCGGCTACGAGTTTCCCAATCCCACCCCCGGTCGGCAACGCATGAAGTTCTGGGGCGCCCTGCGGATGTTGGCGCTCCTGC
>CAZMXS010000018.1:0-65976 GCA_964570325.1 uncultured Verrucomicrobiota bacterium
GTCGCCGAGCTCATCGATGGTTGCGCAGGTTATTTCCAGCAGGCGCTCCAGGTTCCAGTCGCTGACGGCGCATTTTCCAACTGGTATGAGTTGGTGTCCGTCATCCAGGCAGCGATTGCATTGGTCCCGCGCGCGCCGCGCAATTCGCACCAAAAATCGGCGCGTTCAGTCCGCCACAAGCCGGTCATCCGCTTGAATTGCGCGTAAAAGATGCGGGCCAGTCCGGCGTGCGGCAGGAACAGGATATTCTCGTCGTTGCCGGAGTTTGAGGCCAGCGCCGTATCGGTCCAATTGGCCGACCCATGGATAAGCAGCGGACGCCGGTCCCAGGGATCTATCACCATGTACTTGGTATGCACCAGGTTCAGGATGCCGGAGTCGAGCTCGGAATAGTCCGCCTTGTTGTAAGCCTTGACCATGTGAATCACATTGGTTCCCGCATAATGGGCCGAGTTGGTCAGGTAACGATACGCTTCATACGAAGCGCCGCCGGGACGGCAATCGCTCTCGGGAATCACGCCATGCACGACCACGCCGCGGTTCGCCGCCACCACCAGCTGGGTACAAATGGCCAGGCGCGTCAGCTTGTTCAACGCAAAAACAATCTCACTGCCCGCGTTGCTGATACAGTTGATGATGTCATTCTGCGCGTTGGTGCCGGTGAAGCGTTCGTCGGGATAAGGCGCAAAACGCACCCAGCCATCGCTCCAGGCGTCCCGGAGCCGGAAGCGTGTGTAATCGTGCGCATGCGATTTGGCCGCGGCGTAGTGAAAGCGACCGGCCAGCAACTCGCGCATTTCATTGGTGTAGGCCGACCAGACTGCGTCATGATTGATCTCCAGCGCGATATTCCATTGGCCAAAACTGGCCTCGGAGGAGCAGTTCCATGACGCGGTGAACACCCAACGGCTGGTTGGCGCATAGTCGAAGAGCGCCACCTTGTGGTGCATCGCAAGGGAATCGGTATTGGTGGCGCGCACCAAAACCAGCGGATTGACCGGCCGGGCCGTCAGTTGCGCCAGGCTGCAGCCGTAATACACCTCGCCGGTCGCCACGGTATCATCGGCGACGATGCGAACCGCAACCGAGCGGTCCAAGGCGTTGCTGATGGACGCGATGATCCGGCCGGCCGTGCCGCTGGCGGAAAGCGCGTAGATCGCCAGCGTCGCGCTTTGGCCCGCCCGCAGGGCATCCAGCCGCGCCAGCAACTGGTCGCGGATGTCGTACTCGCCCGGGGCTTCCAAGGGCGACTGATCCGGCAGGTTGTAATAAACATTCCAATCCGCGCCGGTAACGCACACCGCGCCGGCCGGCCGGACTGCCGCCAAAACACACAATCCGATACAAATGGCCGCCTTCATGTTGGTCGAAATGTACACCGGCTTTCGCGTTTCGTTTGCAGCCGCCGGAGCCGGTTTCGGGCGCAGATCCAAGTTTGGATAGCGTCAATTTCCGCACCTGACGGCTCAGTAGCTCGCCATAAGTCCAGCATTCCTGATTGACGAGGGCGGCAGCAAAAGTCGGGCCGGAATGCCCGACGTACTGGCCCGCGCCGATACCCGCCGCTGAAATCTATTGCATCGTTAAATACCAGATTTTATAGTGCCCGCCGCTTAACACATGTTTAATCAAGGATTTGTAAAATGACTGAAGCCCAAGCGCAAACTAATCCGGCGCCGGTCGAGACCGCGCGCAAGAAATCCGTCCTGGTCGTGATCCCGGTCTATAACGAGGAACGCGTCTTGTTGGAAAGCATGATGACCCTGACCACGTTCCTCGATTACCATGACAATTACAACTGGCAGGTAGTCATTGCCGACAACGCCTCGAAGGACGGCACCGGCGACATCGGCCGCATCGTTTCCAAGCGCTACCCGAACATCAGCTATCTCTACATTCCGCGCAAGGGTCGCGGCATCGCGCTTCGGACGGCCTGGACCAACACGGATTGCGATTTCGTCAGTTACATGGATGTGGATCTTTCCACTTCGATGAAGGGCCTGGTGCGCGCGGTCGAAATGCTCGATGCCGGCGCGCAGATTGTCGTCGGCAACCGCCTGCATGCGGAATCGGGCATTAAGCGCTGCTTCAAGCGCGAATTCGTGTCGCGCAGCTACAATGTTGTCATCCGCCATACGCTGGGCACGCACTTCCACGACGCGCACTGCGGCTTCAAGACAGCCCGGCGCGATGTCGCGCAAGCGCTGCTGCCTTACATTGAGGATAACGAGTGGTTTTTTGACACCGAGTTCCTTTTTTATGCCGAGCGCCTCGGCTACCGAATTGATGAAATTCCCGTCATTTGGATCGAGGATTTGAATACCAAGGCTAAAATCTTCAAGGATGCCAAGGACGACCTGCAAGGGTTGTGGCGCCTGAAATTCCACAACAAACTCGGCCAGAAACTGGCTCCCGTCAGCGCGGGCACACTCATCCACCCGGCCACCCGGAGCGCGCCATGAACATCCTCGTCACCGGCGGCGCGGGCTATGTCGGCAGTGTCGTGGTCGAGGTGCTGCTCCGAGAGGGTTTTCAAGTCGTCATCCTGGACAACTTGAAGGAGGGCCACCGGAGCGCCATCCCCGCCGGCGTGCCCTTCATCGAGGGCGACATCGCCAACCGCGGCCTGGTCAAGGAGGCGCTCGTCGCGCGCCGGATTGACGGCGTAATCCACATGGCGGGCGAGACGCTGGTCACCAAATCCATGACCCAGCCCGAGGATTATTTCATCAACAATGTTCAGAAAGGCATTGAGCTGCTCGAGGCCCTGCGCGAAACGGGAGTGCGGCGCATCATCTTCTCCTCCACCGCCGCGCTCTTCGGCAACCCACAGTTCTCACCCATCACCGAGGAACACCCGACCACCCCCATCAACGCCTATGGCCGGTCGAAACTGATGTTCGAGGAGATGCTCCACTGGTACAATCTGGTCCACAAACTGAACTACGTTTGTCTGCGCTATTTCAACGCCGCCGGGGCGACCGCCGACCACGGCGAGCACCACCGGGTCGAGACGCACTTGATCCCACTGGTGATGCAGGTGGCCTTGGGCCAGCGCGCGGATGTGAAGATCTACGGCAATGATTAAGACACGCGCGACGGCACCTGCATCCGCGATTACATCCATGTGGACGACCTGGCCCGCGCGCACGTCGAAGCCATGCGGCGAATGGACTCGATCGGACCGCAAAAGCTGAACATGGGCAACGGCTCCGGCTATTCAGTGAAGGAGGTCATCGAAGCCGCGCGCGCCGTCACCGGCCGACCGATCCCGGCGATCCCGGCGCCGCGGCGCGCCGGCGACCCCGCCACCCTCGTGGCGTCGAGCGCCCGCGCCCAGCGACTGCTGGACTGGGCGCCGCGCTTCCCGCGGATCGAACAGATCGTCGAATCCGCCTGGAAATGGCACCAGCGGTTCCCGACCGGCTACGCTGATTGAGCCCGCCGGCGCACCGCTCCCGGTTCAGGCGATCCGTTCCTTCAGCAGGTCCGTCACGGCGTGGAAGATATTGGAGTGGACGGCCTCAGCCTTGCACATATCGTTGAGCGGCACGTGCACGCTAAGATCCGCCAGCAACTTGAGCTTGCCGCCGTCGAAGCCGGTGAAACCGATGGTCTTGATCCGGTTGGCCTTCGCGTACTTCACGGCCTTGATCACATTCGGGCTGTTGCCCGAGCCGCTGATGGCCATGAGCAGATCGCCCGGCCGCATGAATTGCCTTACCTGGAAAACAAAGATATCTTCGTAGCCGATATCATTGCCAATGGCGGTGATAAAGGGCGTGTTGTCCGTCAGGCTGAGCACCCGGAACCGTTTCTTCGTCGAATCCTTCAGGGCGCCCTTGCACAAGTCTTCGGCAAAATGCGAAGCGTTCGCCGCGCTGCCGCCATTGCCGATGAGGCAAACCAGTTTGTCCCGGCGATAGGCGTCCTCGAGCCAGTCAATCACCGTCCGCACGGACTTGAGGTCCACGGCGCGCGTGGACCGGATGATGTCTTCCAGATACTGCCGGATCATTTCCATTCGTAGCCCTCCACGTTGAAGATCACCTTGCTGCCGTAGCGCTCAATAAAAAACGGCATCTCGCGGTAGTCGCGCAGGGCGTCGCGCAACTCCCCCTTCTTGTGCGGCCGGCAGTAGGTCAGCAGGAAGCCGCCGCCGCCGGCGCCGCTGATCTTGCAGCCCAAAGCGCCGCCGTTCATTGCCAGTTCGACCATCCGCTCAATGGTTGGGTTGGTGATGCCGTCGGCCAGCGTTTTTTTCAATCGCCAGTTTTCCCGCAGGATATCGCCCACGCGGTCGTAATCCCCGGCCATGATCACGTCGCGCGCGCTGTACGCCAGATCGCGGATCAGGTCCAAATAATCGCGGCGACTGGAGGAATTCTCGGTCTGCTCCTTCAGGATGACGTCGGCCTTGCGGGTCAGGTTGGTGAAATACAGCATCAACCGGTCGCCGAGATCCTGCTTCTCCTTGCCCAGCGGAAACCGCATCTCGCGCACGCTTTCGTCGGGCATGAATTCAAAAAACCGCAACCCGCCATAAGCCGCGATATATTGGTCTTGCTTGCCGATCGGTTTCCGGCAGATGTCAATCTCAATGCGGCAGGCCTCCTCCGCCAACCGCTGGGCGGGCGCCTGAATGCCCTGGTAAGCATAAAAGGCGTTCAACAAACCGACCGTCAGGCTGCTGGATGAACCCAGGCCCGAGCCCTCGGACGGGATGTCCGCCATGATGGCGATCTCCACCCCCTCGGTCACACCGGTCATCCGCATCGCCTCGCGCACCAGCTCATGCTGGATTTCGGCAACCGAGTCCACAATCTCCTTCTTGGAATAACTCAGATAGATTTTCTTGTCGAAGCGCTGATTGAGGATGACGTAGATGTACTTGTCAATCGTGGCGCTGACCACGGCGCCGGGCCCGTGCTGGTAGTAGGCCTTCAAATCCGTGCCGCCGCCGGCCAGGCTGATGCGAAGGGGTGTCTGGGTAATCAGCATATCTTTTCCCGTTCCAACTTCAGGCCGGGCCATTCCCGGCGCGCGCGCTCCACGCGATCCAACGTTCCCAGATCGCAAAAAAACTCGGGAATACGATAGCCGTACATCCGCCCCACCATCAAGGGCAATATATCGAAGCCAAAGTCGTTGAAGCGTTTTCGGGGCATGATCTCAAACAGATCCGGCCCCGCGATATAGAGCCCGCTGTTGGCGAGATTGCTCCGCGGCTGCCGCGGTTTCTCGACGAACTCGACAATCCGCCCGTCCGGCGCCAGCGCCGCAATCCCGCACTGCTCCGGCTCGGGCGTCTCGAACAAGCCGATCGTGAACGGACTGGGGCGGGACCGGTGGAATCGGTAAAACGCCGTCAGATCAATGTTCGTCAGGTTGTCGGCGTAAAGCACAAAGAACCAGTCCTCGCCGCGGACAAAATCGCGGTTGGCGGCCACCGTGCCCGCGCTGCCCAGCAGTTCCGGCTCGTGAAACGTTTGGATCTCCAGTCCCGCCCCGCGCCAGCCGGCCAGAAAATCCTCCACCTGCGCCGCCAGGTGGTGCGTGTTCACCAGCACCGAGGTTACGCCGCAGGCGCGCAGTTTGCGCAGCCAGATCCCAAGCAGCGGCTCCCCGTCCACCGGGATCAGGCATTTGGGAAGCCGGTCAGTCAGCGGGCGCAAACGCGACCCAACCCCGGCGGCCAGCAGAAAGGCCTTCATTTCCCGGCCACCGACCGGACAACATTGAGGCTTTTCATCCGCTTCTCCGCGTAATCGAGGATGTCCTCAATGTCGGTCTGCTCCTTCAAGTATTGGATATACTCCCGCACGCTTTCCGCCGCTGTCCGGCGCGGCTCCCAGCCCAGCGATTGCAGCGCCGAGATGTCCGAGCAGATATGCCGCGTATCGCCAAAGCGGTAGAGTCCCGGCAGCGAAGGTTGAATCGGCTTCCCGAACGCATCGCGCACAATTTCCGCAAACTCCATGACGGTGTAGGCCCGACCGCCGCCGACATTGAACACGCGATAGTCCGCGCGTTCGTCTTCCAGCACTTTCAGGTTCGCGTCCACCACGTCATGGATGTTCACAAAATCGCGCACCTGCCGCCCATCCTCGTACACCACCGGCGACTTGTCGAAATACACGCTCAAACAGAAAATCCGGCACGCACCCGAGTATGCGTTGTAGAACGATTGCCGCGGCCCCTGCACAATGGAATAGCGCATGGCCACCGAGGGGATTCCATACCGCCGGCCGATATTGATCGTGATCTTCTCCTGGCTGAGCTTGCTCAAGCCGTATTGGTTCTGCGGGTTGGTGACCGTTTCCGGGCTGAGCTGGTATTGCGCCGGACGCCCGCGCGCGTCCAGGATTTCCCATTGTCCCTTGCGCAACTGCGCCTCCGGACGGATGTCCGGACAAAACTCGCGACCGTCCGCATCCCGGTACAACCCCTCGCCCGCCACCGCCTGGGAGGAAGCCACAATGACCTTTTTAACGGGAAACCGATGCTCGACGATCAGCTCATAGATCAGCGCCGTGCCGACGGCGTTGACATGGAAAAAGGTGCTGAAATCCGGCAGGTAATCCTGGTAAGCCGCGAAATTATAAACCACGTCCGCGCCGCGCAGACATTTGAGCAACACATCCCGGTCCCGCACATCGCCCTCAATGAACTCCGCCTCCGGCGGCAAATAAGCCGGCCGTCCTTTCAGATGAACCGGCTTGGAAAGGTTGTCCAAGATGCGGATTTCAAAACCGCGCTGCCGCAGGGCATCCACGGTGTGCGATCCGATAAACCCCGCGCCGCCAATAACCAAAGCTTTCATCCTGCACTCCCATTTTTCCGGCACACTACCAATTGCCTGTTTTCCACGTCAACCTGCCATCCAGCCCGCGCTCCTCGAAACGCGGGGTATCGGGTCTGCGCTCCACACCCCAACCTCTTCCTTGCGCTCAACCGGCGCGCGCGCAAAGGCCATCCCATACCGACTGTCATTCCCAGCGGCAATCCGGTATGTTACATTGTAGTTAGAGGAGGCGCCCAATGAGCTTTTTCCCGCAAATCCGCAAATCCATCCGTTACGCGGGGCCCGGCACGCGCCAGGCGCTGGCTTTCCGTTGGTATGACCCGCAACGCAAGGTCCACGGCCGTACGATGGCGCAACACCTCAAATTCGCCGTCAGCTACTGGCATACCTTCAAGGGCTCCGGCGCCGACCCATTTGGCGGGCCCACCCTGGACCGGCCGTGGAACAAAGGCGCTTCCGCCATGAAAATCGCGGAGCAGACTTTGACGGCGGCCTTCGAGTTCTTCACCAAGCTTGGGGTGCAATACTACTGCTTTCATGACCGCGACTTGGCGCCCGAAGGTGATTCGGTTTCCGAAAGCGCGCGAAATCTGGACCAGATGGTTCGGCTGGCCCGTCGGATGCAGGCTGACACCGGCGTCCGGCTGCTTTGGGGCACGGCCAATCTCTTCAGCCACCCGCGCTACGCGCACGGCGCGGCGACCAATCCGGACCCGCTGGTCCTGGCACATGCCGCCGCGCAAGTCCGCCACGCGATTGACGCCACGGTCGCGCTCGGTGGCTCCGGTTATGTCTTCTGGGGCGGCCGCGAGGGCTACACCACCCTGCTGAACACCGATTTGAAGCAGGAGCGCGAGCAACTGGCTGCATTCCTGCACCTGGCTGTGGAATACGGACGGCGCCAGGCCGGATTCAAGGGGATGTTCTTTATCGAGCCCAAGCCGCGCGAGCCGTCGGCGCACCAGTACGACTACGATGCCGCCGCCGTCCTCGGGTTCCTCCGCGAGTTCGATCTCCTCGACCATTTCATGCTGAATATTGAAGCCAACCACGCCACGCTCGCCGGCCACTCGTTCGAGCATGAACTGGCCACGGCCGCCTGCGCCGGCAAGCTGGGCAGTCTCGACATCAACCGCGGCGACCCGACCTGCGGCTGGGACACCGACCAGTTCCCCAACGACCTGGCGGCGGCGACCCAGGCGATGGGTATTATCCTGCGGCAGGGCGGCCTGAAATATGGCGGGCTGAACTTCGACGCCAAGGTCCGGCGCGGCTCGTTCGACCCGGTGGACTTGTTCCACGCGCACATTGGCGGAATGGACACTTTTGCGCGCGCCTTGTTGATTGCAGATCGGATGCTGCAGGACGGCGTCCTGGATAAGTTCGTGCGCGCCCGCTACGCCGGCTACCGCACGCCGTTGGGCCGCCGCATACTCTCGCGCCAGACAACCTTGCCCGAACTGGAGCGTTGGGCGCAAGAAATGGGCGAACCCGCCCGGGTGAGCGGGCGGCAGGAAATGCTGGAGAACCGGCTGAACGATTATCTGCGGAATGTGGAATAATGAACCGGTTGTTTCTTGGCCTGGACTCCAGCACGCAGGGCCTGACCGGACTGCTCATTGACTTCGACACGCGCCAGATTGTCTGGCGCGAGACCATCAATTATGACGCGGATTTGCCTGCCTATCACACCCTCAACGGCGTACTGCGCGATTCGGATCCGCGGCGGGTTCACGCGCCGCCGCTGATGTGGGCCGAGGCGTTGGACCTGATTTTCGCGCGGATGCGCGAGGATGGTGTATCGCCGCAACAAGTCGCCGCCATTTCCGGCTCCGCGCAGCAGCATGGTTCAGTCTACTTGCGGCCGGCCGCCGCAGCGGCGCTGGCCGGACTTGATCCGCGCCACCCGCTGGCCGCGCAGTTGGCCGGAATTTTCGCGCGCGCATCGGCGCCGGTCTGGATGGATTCCTCGACCGCGGCTGAATGCCGGGAAATCGAGGATGCGCTCGGGGGGCGCGCCGCCGCGGCGGATCGCACCGGATCGGCCGTCTTCGAGCGCTTCACCGGCCCGCAAATTCGCAAGTTCTGGAAGGCTGAACCGGAGGGTTACTCGCAAACCGGCCATATCGCGTTGGTCAGTTCCTTCATGGCCGGCCTGCTGGCGGGGCGGATTGCGCCGCTCGACCACGGCGATGCGTCGGGCATGAACCTTATGGACATCCGCCGGCGCAAGTGGGATGAGCGCGCGCTGGCGGCCACTGCGCCGGACTTGATGCCCCGGCTCCCCAAACTCGTTCCGTCATGGCAGGCTTTGGGCCGTCCTTGTGCCTACTGGGTTGCGCGACACGGCCTGAATCCGGATGCCCAGTTGATCGCGTGGTCCGGCGACAACCCGAGCAGCGCCATCGGTCTCGGCTTAATCCAGACCGGCGTCGTTGCCATCAGCCTCGGCACCAGCGACACGTATTTCGGCGTAATGACCGAATGCCGCACCGATCCGCGCGGCGAAGGCCATGTTTTTGTCTCCCCGACGGGCGACTATATGACATTGATCTGCTTCCAGAACGGCTCACTCGCCCGGGAACGGATTCGTGATCGCTATGGACTGGACTGGGCGGGTTTCTCCGCCGCGCTGCGCGCTACGCCGCCCGGCAATAATGGCCGGTTGATGATCCCCTGGTTCGAGCCGGAGATCGTCCCCCATGTGCTCCGGCCAGGCATCCGCCGCTTTGGACTGGACGAATCCGACGCGCCCGCAAATTGCCGCGCCGTGGTCGAAGCCCAGATGCTGTCCATGCGCATCCATTCGGCGTGGATGGGGGTGCGCCCAGTGGAAATATATGCAACCGGCGGCGCCTCCGCCAACCGGGACATCCTGCAGATCATGGCGGACGTGCATCAATGTCCGGTCCGCCAATTTCCGGTCACTAACAGCGCCGCGCTGGGCGCCGCCTTGCGCGCCGCGCATGGCGCGATGTCCAGTGCGGGCCAGCCGGCCAATTGGGCGGAAATCGCGCGCGGCTTGGCCGAGCCTCAGTCCGGCGCCCGGATTAATCCGCGCCCGGAGACGGCGCCGATCTACGCGGCGCTGGCGCAGGAATACGCCTGGCACGAGAGCGCGAATCGGTAGTTCATTGGCGCCGAACCGAATATATCTCGATTTGATTTCAGGGCAGCTCGCGGTAAAATAAGGCATGCCTGTAACAAAACGAGTGCCGGTTGACCCCGAAGAACGCATCCGTTTCACGGAGACGCTCCCGCTCCTGATCGTCCACCTCGGTTGTCTGGGCGCGATCTGGACCGGTGTCAGCCGCGCCGCGATCGTCGCGCTGGTCATCACGTACACGCTGCGCGTTTTTGCGCTGACCGCCGGCTATCACCGTTACTTCTCGCACAACGCCTACCGGACCAGCCGCGCTTTCCAGTTCATCCTTGCGCTGCTTGGCGCGTCCGCCGCCCAACTCGGACCGCTCTGGTGGGCCGCGCACCACCGCCGGCACCACCTCACCGCGGATACCGCGGACGACTTGCACTCCCCGTCGCAACGCGGCTTCTTCTGGGCGCACCTCGGCTGGCTGATGTGCCGGAAATACCGCGCCACAGATTTCAGCCGCGTGCCGGACTTCGCCAAGTACCCCGAATTGCGGTTCCTCGACCGCTTCAGTTACCTGGCGCCTTTGGGCCTGGCCGCGCTCCTGTTCGTAATCGGCAACCAGTTGGCCCGGCTCCACCCCGAACTCGGCGTCTCAGGGCTCCAACTGGTTGTGTGGGGCTTCTGTATCAGCACGGTCCTCGTCTACCATGTGACCTTCAGCATCAATTCCCTCATGCACATTTTCGGCACGCGCCGCTTTGCCACGCCTGACACCAGCCGCAATAATTTCGTGCTGGCCCTGTTGAGCTTCGGCGAAGGGTGGCATAACAACCACCACCGCTATGCCGTCGCGGCGCGTCAGGGCTTGGCCTGGTGGGAACTTGATCTCACCTATTACCTGCTCAAGCTGTTGGCGCTGTTCCGAATCATCTGGGATGTGCGCGAACCGCCGGCTGCTTTGCTTGCGGAGGTCCGCGGATGAGCGCGCCCGGCATCCTGCCGGTTCTCGCGGCCTGGGCCGGGCTCGCCGCAGCCTTCGCCGCGCTCTGGGGCATCGCGGAAAAAAGGCGCGACGCCAGCCTGGTGGACGCCGCCTGGGCGGCGGGCATCGGCCTGACCGCGCTGGGCTACGCCCTCACGCTCGATGCGCTGCCTGCCCGCCGGTGGCTGGTCGCGGCTTTGACCGGCGTGTGGTCCCTGCGCCTCACGCTCTACCTGCTCCGCAATCGCGTGATCGGCAAGCCCGAGGATGGCCGTTACCGGACGCTGCGGGAACAATGGGGCGCCCGCGCGACGGCCAACTTCTTCTGGTTTTTCCAGTTTCAGGCGCTGACGGTTGTGATCCTGTCCCTGGCGCCTCTTTTGGCCATGCTGAACCGCCAACCCGTTCGCGCCCTTGATCTCGCAGCCGTTCTGTTGACCCTGCTTGCCGTGGGCGGCGAAACCCTGGCCGATATCCAGCTTGCGCGTTTTCGCGCCGCGCCGGCCAACCGGGGCAAGACTTGCCGCACGGGGCTCTGGCGGTATTCGCGCCACCCCAATTACTTTTTTGAGTGGCTGCATTGGTGGATATATGTCCTGCTCGCAATCGGCTCGCCTTGGTTCTGGCCTGCGCTGGCCGCGCCGGCTATGATGCTGTATGTGCTCTTGAAGGTGACCGGCCTGCCCGCAACGGAAAAGCAGGCCGCCGCCAGCCGGGACGATTACCGGGAGTACCAGCGCACGACCAGCGCATTCGTCCCGTGGTTTCCAAAACGGGGGGCTTTATGAAACACGCGCTCGCGCTCGCGGAACAAGGACGCCTCCCGGATTTCCTGATCCGGGCGGGCATCCGCCGCTTGCTGACCGACCGGCTGGCGCAGGAAAACGCCGGCGACCCGGCGCGCCAGGCGGAGCGGCTCAAGGCCCACGTCGAAACGCTGCGCCGCAGTCCGATCGCCGTCGAGACCCGCAAGGCCAATGAGCAACACTACGAACTGCCACCGGATTTCTTCCGCCAAATCCTCGGGCGCCGACTGAAATACAGCGCCTGCCTGTGGCCGGAGGGCACGCGGGATCTGGATGCAGCCGAGGAACAGATGCTTGAACTGACCGGCCGGCGGGCGCAGGTTTGCGATGGGATGGACGTGCTCGAGCTCGGCTGCGGGTGGGGCTCGCTGACCCTGTGGCTGGCCGAAAGATTCCCGCATGCGAGGATCACGGCCGTATCCAACTCGCGCCCCCAGCGCGAATTCATCCAGGGCGTCTGCGCCGCGCGGAACTTCCGACACGTGGAAGTGATCACAGCCGACATGAACGGTTTCGACACGGCGCAGCGCTTCGACCGCGTCGTGTCCGTCGAGATGTTCGAACACATGCGCAACTACGAGGAACTGATGGCGCGGATCGCCCGCTGGCTCAAGCCCGACGGCCGGCTCTTTGTGCATATCTTCGTCCATCGCCAATACGCCTACTTGTTTGAGCCGCAGGACGAAACCGACTGGATGGCCCGCTATTTCTTCACCGGCGGGCAAATGCCCGCGGATGATCTTCTGCTTCATTTCCAACGCGATCTAGCGCTCCAGGACCGCTGGCCGGTGAATGGTCAGCACTACGCCAAAACGCTACTGGCCTGGCTCGCGAAAATGGACGCGGCCCGGACCCCCATCATGCAAATCATGCGGGACGTTTACGGGGACCATGAAGCCCGGATCTGGTTCAACCGTTGGCGCATCTTCCTGCTCGCTTGCGCGGAGTTGTTCGCCTATGGGGACGGCGGCGAGTGGTACGTCAGTCACTATTTGTTCGGAAAAAGATAAAAGGCCGCATGGGCTTGCCCCTTCGCCCTGCGCCGCGGGGCGCCCGGCGGCGCACAAGAGGAGAATGGAAACGGAAACTTCCAATCCGCTGAAGATCGCCGTCATTGGCGCCGGCGTCGCCGGGCTGACGGCCGCGTACCTGCTCCATCGCCGCCACGATGTGACGCTCTTCGAGCGGAACGACTATGTCGGCGGCCATACTCACACTATCGTCCTCGATTCAGGCCCGGATGCGGGCACGCCGGTGGACACCGGCTTTATCGTAATGAACCACCGCAACTATCCCCTGTTGACCCGGCTGTTCGCCGAGTTGAAGATCGAACTGCGCGACAGCGAAATGTCCTTCGGTTACTACAATGAGGCCTCGGGGCTTCAGTATTGCGGCAGCAGCCTGAACGGGCTCTTCGCCCAGCGGCGCAACTTGTTCCGGCCGGCGTTCCATCAGATGATCGCCGATATTCTCCGCTTCTACCGGCGGGCAGAGGCGGACCTGGCCGCAAATGGGTTCCGAGGCCGCACGCTGGGACAATACCTGGCCGATGGCGGCTTTGGCCGGATGTTCCGCGAAGACCATATTCTGCCCATGGGCGCGGCCATCTGGTCCACGCCCTGCGGCCGCATGCTGGATTTCCCGGCAGAAAGTTTCGTCCGCTTTTTCCACAACCACGGCCTGCTCTCCGTGAATGACCGGCCGCAGTGGCGCACGGTGGCCGGCGGCAGCCACCGGTACGTGCAAGCGCTGCTGAAAACATTCGCGCGGCCCGTCCGCCTGAACTGCCCGGTGACGGAAATCCGGCGGGCGGACGGGCAAATCATCGTCGCCACCGCCGCGGGCGCGGAACGGTTCGACCGCGCGGTCGTGGCCGCCCACGCCGACGAGGCGCTGGCCATGTTGGCGGATGCGAACGAAATGGAGCGGCGGTTGCTGGGCGCGTGGGTGTATGAAAATAATCGCACGGTGCTCCATAGGGATGCCTCCGTCATGCCGCCGAACCGCCGGGCATGGTCCTCCTGGAACTACGTCCGGGAACAGGCGGCGCCGGACGGCGGCAAGGTTTCGCTGACCTACCACATGAACCGGCTCCAGGGCCTGCGGACAACCAACCCGCTTTTCGTGACGCTGAACCGCGCCCGGCCCTACCCGGCCGGGACCATAATCCGTGAGCTGGAATATACGCACCCGTCTTATGCGGCGGCGGCCCTGGCCTCCCAGCGCGAACTCCATGCGCTCAACGGCGCCCGTGGAACTTATTTCTGCGGCAGCTATTTCGGCTACGGGTTCCACGAAGACGCTGTGCGGTCCGCCGTGCAGGTCGCGCAACATTTTGGGATCCCATTTGGATGAACTCCAGAATTTACGAAGTCGTCATCCGGCACAGCCGGCTGGAGCCGGTGTCGCACTCCTTTTCCTATCCGGCCTACACCTTCGCGTTTGATCTTGACGAGTTGCCCCAACTGGACCGGGACGTGCGCGGCTTCGGTTACAACCGCTTCAACCTCTACTCCCTGCGCGACGGCGACTACCTGCGGGGCGACGGCCCGCTTAAAGAACAATTATTGCGGTTCCTCGCCGCGCACGGGAGCGGCGCGGACATTGCGCGAGTGGAGCTGTTGACCATGGCGCGCTATTTCAACTACGTTTTCAATCCGGTCAGCTTTTATTACGCCTATCGGCCGGACGGCGGCATCCAATGTATCGTCGCCGAGGTCAACAATACCTTCAACGAACGCCATCTCTATCTCCTGCGCGACCCGCTCAACGATCCGGCTTCGCCGGTCCTGCGCTTTCGGCACAACAAGGAATTCCATGTCTCGCCATTCAACGACATGGCGGGCTGGTATGAATTCAGCTTTTCCCGCCTTGGCGAAGATCTGGACATCCGGATTGACCTCTGGCGCGGGGAGCGCAAGGTTATCACGACGCAGATGACCGGCGCGGCCCGGCCGTTGAACTCGGCCAACCTGCGGCGCACCATGTTCCGGCATCCGCTCGCGGCCGCGTTGAATATGCCGCGCATCGTCACGCAGGCCGCGCGCCTGTATTACGGCAAAAAAATGGCGGTCTTCCACAAACCGAATCCGCGCAGCGCGCTGACCATCCCGGCGCCGCCGACGCGATTCGAGCGGCTCGCGCTGCGGGCCATCCGCGGCTTTCTTTCCCGCTTGCGCCGGGGCCGGTTGACGCTGCGGTTGCCGGATGGCGAAGCGCTCGCATTCGGCGGCGCCGAGCCCGGTATCGAGTCCGCCATGCAGTTAAGGAACTATGCCCTTTTCCCACGAATACTGAAGGACGGCGATGTGGGCTTTGGCGAATCCTACGTGGCGGGCGACTGGGTATGCGACGACCTGACAGCCTTGTTCCGGCTTTTCATCAACAACGCGGACACGCTCGACGACCGCCGCATCAAGTTCAGTTGGATTGGCCGCTCGCTGAACCGGCTTCGTCATGAACTGCGCCGCAATACATACTTCGGGAGCCGCCGCAACATCGCGGCCCACTACGATCTGGGCAACGACCTGTACCGGTTGTTTCTTGACGAATCCATGCTGTATTCATGCGCGATCTTTGCGCGGCCAGACGACTCGCTCGAACAGGCGCAGCAGAACAAATTACAAACACTTATTCGCAAAGCCCGGATTGGGCCGGACGACCACGTGCTTGAAATCGGGTGCGGCTGGGGCGCTTTTGCCATCGCCGCCGCCCGCACAACCGGGTGCCGCGTCACGGGCATCACGCTCTCGCAGCAGCAACTCGAATGGGCCCGCGCCCGCGTGCGGGAGGCGGGGCTGGCCGACCGGATCCGGATCGAGCTCTGCGACTACCGCGCGGTCGCGGGCCAATTCGACAAGATCGTTTCCATCGAGATGCTGGAGGCCGTCGGCCACGAGTTCCTTGGCGCGTTTTTTGCGGCCTGCGACCGAGTGCTGGCGCCGGACGGGCTGGCGGTGATGCAAGTCATCACCATCCCGGACCAGCGCTACGACGCCTACCGCCGCAGCACCGACTGGATCCAAAAACACATCTTTCCCGGCGGGGTCACCCCGTCGCTGTCCGCGCTCACGCAAGCCATGACCCGTGAATCCCGTTTTGTGATTGAAAGCCTGGAAAACATCGGCCCGCATTACGCGCCTACACTGCGGGAGTGGCGGCGGCGATTTGCCGCACACCGCGAGGATCTCCTAAAGCTCGGATACGACGAGGTCTTCCAGCGAAAGTTCCATTATTATTTCTGTTATTGCGAGGCCGGTTTTGCGACCCGCACGCTGAATGATCTGCATTTGGTGCTGACCCGGCCGGGAAACAAACGGCTGGATCCGCCGGACTCCTGAAAGACGCCGGCCAGTCCGTCAGTAAACGACCGGATCATCTAATTGCTCGAAAACCGCCGAACGCACCACTCCGGCTCGCTCAAAGACGCCGGCCCCCGGCCAGTGCCAACCCAACTTTCACAACTGGCAAAAGTCAGGCCAAAAAAATGTGCTTGCCCAATACTTGCGGGCTGGTAGCATGAACGCGGTTAGTTGCAGGAGCGAGCGTAGCTCAGTGGTAGAGCTCCACCTTGCCAAGGTGGACGTCGTGGGTTCAAATCCCATCGCTCGCTCCAATTTTTTTTAATAATCCCACCGGCAGGCCCGCACGCGGAAATAGCCGCTATCCGCCAGATTAGTCAAAACGGCGGTATTGGTCGGCGCGACCGGCGGGAAGTTGGTTTGAATCCCAGTCCACGTTCCGAACATATCGGCCGCCCATTCCAGAATCTGTGTCGCCTGGCTACCGCCCTTCCACTCCAGCCGGCACACCTCATGGGTAGCTTGGATAGTATTGAATCGCAAGCATGAGTCGCCGTCTGTCGGGATCGTGTCGCTCGTGTATTCCTGCCAGGTGAAAGCTCCGTCGCCGTCCGGGTCCAACAACGCCACCGCCTCAAAATCACTCGTCCACGCGAATCCCGCCAGCCACATCTGCGGTGTGTGGGTGTTCGTGGTATAGTTCAAGTCGAAGTTTCCGTACAGCGCCTTCGGTCCATCCATGGTGACAAGCAACGGATTGGTCGTCGCGCTGCCCGCGTCCACCGTGCCGGTCCAGCGCACGAAATGGCAATAATCGCCGGCCGCGCCGTTCACTGCTATTTGCGTGCCGGCAGACCACCAATTGGGAAAAGGATAGACCGTTCCGAATCGCCCTTCGTCCTGCGTATTCAACCAGTAGTTGGTCTCCCAGCGCCAGATCAGCAGGGCATCGTTGGTCTGCACCATGACGCAGTTCGTGCCGCCCCCGAAACCCGGGCTGTTGCCCAGCAGGCTCCACCCGGAGCAGTAATACTGGGTCGTTCCCCGCTCGACGAATTCGATCATCGTGTTGGTCACCGTGCTGCCGACTGCGTTGGAAGCGATCTGATTCACCGGGCCATCCGGCCCGTAGCGTGAATGCACCCAGAGCCGAACATAATCGGCCAGGCACTCGTCCAACCACAGCGCATTCGTGCCCGCGTACCGGACCACCAACAGGTCAGGCGCGCCGTCGCCGTTCAAGTCGCCCGCCGCCGCGGCCTGGCTCAATTCCGGAGCAAAGGGTTGCACACTTCGACTGAAATTAGTTCCGTCCAGGTTGAACCAGATCGCGTTGTCGCCCCACCCCACCGTGGCAATATCCGGGCGCGCGTCGTTGTTCCAATCCCCGACCGCGACGCCTTGCGCGTCACTGCGGTCGGCGCCAAGCGGATAGGCGTCCAGCACGCCATTCGTCCGATTCAGGTAAACCACGCTGGGGCCCGGCCACGAATTGGCCACCACCACATCCAGGTTGCTGTCGCCGTTGAAATCCGCGAGAGCCGCCGCATGGCTTTCATCGAGGCGGCTGCTCGTCCACCAGAGGCTGAAGGCGGCGGCGCCATTATTGCGGAAGAGGCGGCTGGCCCCGTTGTTCGCAAGGAAGACATCCAAATCGCCATCGTTATCCATATCGCCCAAGGCAACCCCATAGGTGTGGTCCATCTGGAACGCCGGCTGATCCTTGAGTGTAAATGCGCCGGTGCCGTTGTTGGTGAGCACCAAACTGCGGAAACCGAATACCGGCGTGCCGCGGCTAACGACGATATCGCGGTGGCCGTCGCCGTTCAGATCGCCAATGGCCGCCCCGGTGCAGTAGTTGGTAGCCAACCGCACAGTCCCGGTGAACATGCCGGCGCCATTATTATACCAGAGCCACCCGCCATCCTCGCGCGCTACGAAGACATCCGCGTCCGCGTCGCCGTCGAGCAAGCCCGCCGCGACGCCATAGGTGATGCCGGTGCCGAGCCACTGGCCGCTGTTGGTCACGATCGGAATAAATCCATTGGTCATTATGAAATAGACCTGGTCGGGTCCTTCATTGCCGATAAACGCATCCCGGACACCGTCGCCATTGAAATCAGCCAGCGCCACCGCATAGCTGCCGGTGCTCCCATTGGTGGCGCAGGCGCACTCCGTGAATGTCCCGCAACCGGCCCAAGTGGCCGATGGACCGAACGGAAGCGCGAGTCCCCATCCCAGCGCCAGCCCGACCAGTCGGAGCGCGCGCGGGTATGCCGGACCACCCGCCCCCAACGTTGCCACGCGCCGCCGATCACAGGGTCCGGTACGGGTTGCGCCTGTACGCCGCATCAACACCGCTTCCATCACTGGGCCTCAAGCCGCGCCACAAGCTGTTGCACCGGCTCCGCATCCCCGGCATAGGATTGCTTCGCGCAGCCGGCCAAAAAAACCCGCACCACCGTTTGCCGTCGGGCGCGATATTCGGCGGGGCTGATGATCGCGCGCGCCAGCATGGCCTGCGCGCGCCGGATTTGCTCCTCCGCCTGCCGGTACGGGGCCAGCAGCGCGGGAGGGATATCCGGCAGATTAAAAAGCCGGCGCAACCGCTGCTGCTCCGGGGCGGCCAGACTGAACGCGGGCAGCCGCACCTGGGCGCCATTCGGTCGTTGCAGGAGCACTGTTTGCCCATCAAAAGCCACGGCTTGCGCCTCGATGGCATGCCCGGCCGCATTGGTCCAGACATCCGCCCACGTAAAGGAACCCGCCGCGCCCAGCGTGGCCCACAGCACCATGAGCCGAGGCGCTCGGCCGATCCGAATTCCGCGGCGCATTACTTGACGACCTCCAACCGAAAGAGTTGAGCGTTGGTCATGGGCTCGACATAGAAGATCATCCATGTCTCGTGACCGGCAGTGTAATCCAATTGCGCGCTGGCGGTGGGCGCGGTCCGGAATGCGGAGCGGCTCCACTTCAGGTCCGGTCCCGGGGTGTCGGCCGACGCGCTGTATAACCGATACGTGGTGCCATACTTGGGCATGAAACTCAACACCACCTGACCGTTGGATGTTCTCATCCAGTCCCGAATTTTGAAAATATCATTGGCGAACTCCGGCGCTGTGCCGGCCAGGTACTCTTCGCCGTTGGAAGCACCATCGCCGTCGAAATCATCCTCGGGCAACACTTGAGTGATATCCGTGTAGCGGCCGTTGGAGTTGTAGATGATCAGCATCTCCTCCCACAGATCGGAAAGCCCGTCATGATCCGCGTCCGTGCCGATATTGAGATCCAGCCGGACGGCGTCGCCCGGATTGCCCACCGGCGGGACGGCGGAGGTGTTCATCAAGCTCTGCTGCACGCTGCCCACCCACACGGAGATGGCCGCCGCATCGCCGCGCCGCGCCGCATACCGGGCATAGCGGGCGCGCGCCGCGTAATCCATCGGCGCCTCCAGCACGTAATTGATGCCGTGGCCCAGCAGCTCATTGGCCGTGAAACGGGCGCATTCGTTGGTGCCGACTCGCAGCACCAATACGGTGTTGTCGTCCTGAATCACCGGCCAGCCGTATTCATTCAGCAGCATTCCATAATAGCGGAACGATGGCAGCGGCGGCAGGCCCGACGCCACGGGCGCGAGACCCAGCATCGCGACCAGCGCCAACCCCCAGCCGAAACCGATCCGGCCGCCGGCGCCGCGTGCCGCCGGCCGGCGAATGCCCAAAGCGTTCATGGCTCGTTTCCTTTCCATTCGTTATTGTCCCGGATAATTGCCCGAGTAGGAATACGTCTCGAAGAACAGCTTGATGTCCTTGATGCCTTCGCCATCCCCCCGCGCTCCATTGATGAAATACTCCAGCGCCAGCCGACGGTCGCCATGCAGCGCCCCCGCCGGGATGATCAGATACCACTGCGTGTTCCAGACCGACCGGCCGACCAGGCGGCTGCTGTAATCCAACTGCGAGTTCCACGTGCCAGTGTCGTTGTAAGCGCGCATGGAACCGTAACGCCGCATGGCGGCCAGCGAACCTTGCAGGGAATGGTACATCGGAATCCAATCCGCCGTGTTGATCTCCGCCGCGCCGAGCGACTTCGGCACGGGTATCGCCAGATCCTGCACCAGCCAGGAACGCAACGTGTCCCCGTTCAGATCGGAAGGCGAACGGATAATGTCCACGCCGGCCGGCACCAGGTAAACCACCGGCGTTTCCGACAATCCACCGCTGATCACGTTGTTGTTGTAGTTGCTGAACCAGACGCCAACGCTGCGAATCTTGGTGGCGAAATGCGAAGAGTCATAGGCGCTATCGGTTCCGGCCAGCACGCGGCCGAAGAAGTTATGGCCGAAGTCAATCGTCGTGCTGAACGGGATGACCAGGCCGGGCTCCTGCGGCTGCAGCCCGCCCTGGGCGGAGAACGGGAGGCAATACCGCGTGAAGGCCGACAGGTTAAAGAGGTTATCCACCCGGCATTCTTCCAACGCCTGGCGCCAGTTCTCATCGCCGGCGGCGCCGGGAGCAATCCGGTAGAGTTCCGTGCGCAAGGAAAACCGCTCGCGCAATCGCTGGGGGTTGTTGAAACCGAGCAGTCCATCCAGATCCGCCCAGTTGGCCTTCATCTGCGCCAGGATATCCGCCAATCCCGGCTTGGTGTAACGGCTCGCCACCTGCGGCTGGCCATTCGCAATCAAACCGATGGTCCGCGCCCGCACCACGTCGCCCAGGAACTTGCTGCCGGGATCGGCGACCGTGTCGGCCGGCAGCAGGCCGGTTTCATAATCATAAGCCTTGGCCGCCAGGTAAGTGTAGCGCGCCGCCAGATCGAACGCGGACTGGTAGCGGCTCACGGCGTCGTCCCGGAAAATGCGGAAAGCCATGTCGTTATACCGCATGGCGTTGATTCGGTTGGCCGTCTCCGTGCGGGTCCGCTGGCGGGTGGCCAGCAGGCGCGCCCCTTCCTGCTCGACGGCCACCATGGCCTGGTAGGCCTGAATCAATCCCTGGAACTCGGCCTGCGCCGCGTCCAGCGCCTCCTGCTGCCGGCGGACCAGTTCGCCGATCTGCGCCTCCTGATCATCGGCCTCCAGATTGTAATCATGCGTCAACTTGGCAATCGTGGTTCCATATTCGGTCGTATCCACAATGAAAGTCGCCGCGATGGACGACATTTCGAGCAGCAGTTCCTTCCACGTGCCGATCGCCTCCTGCGCATCGCTTGCGGCCATAATGGCCGCCCGCACGGCAAAGTAAATGTCGCCGCCGTCAGACGTCCCGACAATTTGCGAGCTGGGCACCAGGTTCACCGCATAATTCCGCTTGGCCCGCCCGCTATCCTTGTGGCAGCGTTCCAGGATCTTCTTGACCTTCAGAACGGCTTCCAAGGTGCTCCGCAATTCCTTGACGGTCGCCAGGCCGACCTGATTCCGGAAATCGTCAAGCTTGTCGGGCGCGAACGTCTTGACGTACCAGTCGAAGCTCTCGTTCAAGTAATCGGTCTTGTTTTCATACGTGTCCACCGCCTGCCGATATTTCAACAATTGTTTGAGGAAGGCGCCGTACGCCATTTGCAGGCGGCCCTCGGCGCGCCGTGGATCGGTCCATTGCGCCGGTTTGCACGGCAACCCGTTATTGGCATAGGTAAAGACGATAGTGTTGGTGATATCGCGCTCCGGCTCGCCCGGCGCCGCGTTTGTCATGAATCCATACGGCACCATCGTGGAATGTTTGCGATTGCCTTCGAACACATACGTGCAGGCATAAATCGGCTCCACATCGGTTCCGCTCCAGCCCAGCGCGGACAGATCCACGTACATGTAATGGTAAACGTCAGGACCGTCGTATCCGCTGGGATAGGTTTTCCCCGTGCCGATGTCAGCCGGATACGGGTAGCCGTAAATCTCGATCAACTGGCGCCGGTAATCCGCCTCCTGATCGTTGGCCGCGGCCTGGAAATTAACCGCGCTTTGCTGCTGCTGGCGCAGGATGCGATTGGCCTCCTGAACCTGGTCGAAGACCCGTTGGGCATTGTTCAGGGCGGTCTCCGCGCGCGCCAGGATCTGTTCAAAATGCGTTGTCCCACTGTCAAGCGCGGCGGGGCTGATGTCAAACGGGATGGTCGCGCGGCCCAAGCCCAACGGATTCAGCCCGCGGTCGGCGTTGTCCACAGCTCGCTGGACCGAATTCAGGCTGGCGGCGATTTCCGCAAGGGCCGGCACGGTTGAGCGATCAATCTTCAGAATATCCGGGTCGTCATAATCCACATTGGCCGCCAGCGCGGGCATATCGTTGGTCCAGTAGGTCGCATCTTTGGCCACGGCGCTATAGCCATTGTATGCGCGGTCCGGCAGCACGGTGCCGCCGTTCTCGTTCAGCGGCCAGTAACTCTTCAAGCCCGCTTCGCCGCCAGTCAGGCGGCGGTCCCGCAAAGCGGCAATCTCGGCGGCGCCGCGCGCCGTGTCCCAAAGGCGCACCTCAGCCAGCCGCCCGTGGTAGGAAATCGAGCCGGACGACCGAGCCAGGCCAATCGTATTGCTGACGAGCGTGACGCTGGCCGGCACGGGCAGCCCCGAAGTCTGCAGCGCCAGCGCGCCATTGACATAGAGGCACGCTTGCGTGCCCGCCAACACCGCGGCGACATGGGTCCAGACGCCGGTGGTCAGCGGCGCGCCGGCGGCGGCCACGCCGGTCACCAACCCCGTGGTGATCGCCAGGCATGGCGTCCGGTTGGTGGCCTTCAAGTAAAGCGCTACGCGGGTGCCGCGATTGTAGCTTTCAAAGTCGAGCAGCGCCATATCGCGGGCGCTATCCCCACCCTCGAACTTCAGCCACATTTCGATCGTAAAGTCGCTGTCAAAGAAGGCGCCCGCCGGACAGGCAACGAAGCCGGCGCCGGCCATGCCCAGCGCAGCGGCATTTGTCAGCCAGGCGGACGGCGCGGGCAGCAGCGAATTGCCGAGCATCCAATTACAGAGCGCGCCGACTCCTGCGCGCGCAGCCCACTGCCCCACGCCCCATCCCCGGTTGGTGTTGCTGTCCTGGTAGCCGGGGAAGAGATCGCCCGCCCCCTCGGTATAGCTCTGCCGGTATGTGCCCTGAACAATGTCAACCCCGGCGCGCGCCAGCGCCGCGCCGGACTCGGCGAATTTCTTTTCGTCGTAATAATCCACGTCAATGGTCGCGTCGCCCAGGAGCATGGGCGAAATGGAGGGTTGGCCCCAGTCGAAGGTGGGATGCCGCAACAGGCTGTAATAGACGCCCAGCGCGTCGAGATAATAACCCCAGGCATCGCCGTGGCCCTGCGGGAACCGGGCGGCCGCCGTGCCCTGGTCAATGACGGGGTTGGTGTGACCGGTGATGTCATAGTTCACGGCGTAAGCCACCTCGCCGGCGTTTTCTCCCTTGGTAAAATTCCAATACAGGCGATTATAGACGGGCGCTACGTTCATGCCGGGCGCCAAGCCGGGATTGCCGCGCCCGCGCAACAACGCCAGTTCCTCCTCCAGCAGGGATCCGACCTGGTTCTGGAAACAGAAGATCGCGGGGGCGTATGCGCCATAATCCACCGGCAGGACGGCGGTGTTGTTGAGCGCCATCGAAGATCCGAAACCGATCGTCGGATCGGCGGCGTCGGCATAGGCCTCATTGCCCAGCAGCATGTACAAATCGTTGAGCCGCGACGCCGCGAGCAGCAGTTGCTGATTGGCGTCCGCGTCATTCAGCCCCGCCAGGTCCACCACCGTCCGGGCGCGATTCAGGATGGTCTGGTACATCTGAATCAGCCCCACATTGTTCACATTGTCCGGATTCAGCGCCACGTCGCCCGCATAAGGCGGCCCGGCCTGGCTGATCATGCTGATCTGCGTATCCACGGCATTGTTGTACAAATCCCGCATGCGCTGCTCGAAGGGATTCAGGTTGTTCAACAAGCGTTGGACCCAGCCTTCCGCGAGCGCAAAGCCGGTAAACGCGCTCCAGTTGGTGCCCACGACCGGGGCCACGCTATTGGAGACGGCGCGATAGCGAAGCGCGAAAAAGCGGTTCAGCAGATCCTGCGGCGACTGGCCGTCGAGAACCAAGTAGTTGAGACCCGTGCCGTTGGTGTACACCTCGCAGGCCGCGGGATCGTCGGGCGTGGCGCCGTTGGGAGTCGGCTCCGTCCAGCGCCACTCGAATTCATAATTACCCGGTTCGCCCGCGAAATCCAGGCTGTGCCGCATGCTCATCTGCGCGGACAGCAGGTTATACTGATCCTCCAGCGGAATCACCTGTCCGGTGGCCAGGTTGGTGTCAACGCGCAGGATCGAAACCGTGATGGGCAGGCCGGAGTTCACGCCCAGCGCCGGGTTCGTCGCATTATTAAACGCCAGCGCTACATAGCCCGCGCCCTTGCCGGGCGCATGCAGGGCCAAGCCGCTGAACGGCTGGTTGGGCGCCACCCGCGCGGTATCCACCGCCAGCTTGCCGACGGCGTTGGCCCAGTCGGTGTAGAAGGCGTTGTTGGTGGGCACCAGGTTCATCAACGCCAGCCGCGTGCGCGTATCGAGCACATTGTCCAGCAGATAGCCGGCGCCGGTCGTAGGTTGCACATATTGGCCGACCAGGACCAGATTGCTTCGACTGCGGGTGGGATCATAATAGAAGCGCCCGCTCAAATCCGGCGGCAGGCCGTAAAAATAATAAAAACCGTTGCGCGCATAGATGGTCGGCGCCGCGCCGCCCACCGTGAATCCGTAGTCGGTCAACGCATTGGTGATGGTCGCCCCCCGCGGGCAAACCGGGTCGTATAAAATCACGCTGACATTGTTGAGATTGGAGCTTTCCACGGTTGACTGCTGGTAAACCACATCCACGCTGAGCTGATTCCAGATATCCGGCAATCCATCGCGGGCCTCGATCAGGGTGTCGCCGACAGCCAGAGTGGGCACTGATCCCGGCCAGGAAACGGTCCAAGCCACCGTGATCGGACGGCCGTTGGTGGGATACGACGTCTTGGCATAGTTCACCGTCCCCGTGCCGGGCAGCCACGGGATTGGCGTGCCGACAGCCGGCTGCAGCGCCGCACTGAGGCCGGGGAACCAGAAACCGGTCTGTTGCGGATAGTAATTGTGCATGGCCACCGCCGCCGTCGTGGTTCCCACCAAGCCGGCGGCCACGGCATACCAGCTCTTGTCGCGCGCCTGCCAGGCGGGGCCGTAATCCTTGAAATCCGCGCCGGTCCAATGGTTGAGCAATAAATCGAGCGGATGAGGTCCATTTAACAAATTGCCCGCCGTCGTGGCCATGGTGAAGGCGGTGTACACCTCATCGGTTCGCACTACGCGCAGGGCATCCATCGCCGGCCGGCCGGTTTCAGGATTCAGGTGATTGACCAGCACAAAGGGCGCGGACTCGCCGAAAGCCGCATTGAGATCATCGCGCAAGGCATAGGCAATGGTATAGGCGCCCTGCGCGCTCAAAATGGCATGCTCCTCGTTCGGATTGTAGCCCGGCCGGGTCTTGTCGTTCTGGTAATACAGCGTGGCCTGTTCGTCCGCGGTGTAGCGCCGCGATCCCAACGCCGGCGCGCCGGGCTCCTGCAGGACGGCATTGAATAGCAGCGCCTTGTGCCCGCTGACCATGTCCAGCACGAGATGTCCCTTGAATGGATCGAACGGGAGATAGGCCGTCAAAGTCTCCGGACTCAAGTCTTCCGCCACATTGTACATGGCGGCCTGCCGCGCATGTTCATCAAGCACGCTCGACCAAATGCGCACCTCGTCAATATATCCGCAAAAGTTGGTCGCATCCCGGGCATACCCGACATAGCAGTTGGTGCGGACCACATCCGGCGGAACGGCGAACCCCGCGCTCGTCTGCGCCACTGCGTTGTCGAGATACAGCGTGGCCTGGTCATCCGCCAGCGTGGCCATGACATACACCCAACGCCCGGTCGGCATGGGCGCGTGCAGCGTGCTGGCCGTCATCCCGTTCATCACGGTCCACGCCACGGCCCCGCCGGTGCTGTTGGTCCGGTAAATGTGCAGGTCCACCAAGTCCGCCAGTTGGTTGAGCGCATCCGTGTTATAGACCGCGAACACACCGCTGGTGGCGCCGGCGGGCGGCAGGGCGTCCACCCACACCCAGGCGGCCAGCGTAAAGTCGCCGGCAAAATAGGTCCCCGGATGCAGGATCGCGCGGCCGGTCGGGCCATTAGTGGTCACCGCCAGGCAGTAGCCCTGGCGGTACGTGCCGCCCTGCGCGCTGCCCATGCCACTGGCCAGCACAATCTGCGGGCTCTCGCCGGGCCCCGGCCAGACATTCCGATAGCGCTGCACCCAGTTCGGGATGTACACGGCGGACGGCATGTCGGGATGCTGGATCGCCTGGCTCCACCAGATTTCCAAATCGGTGTTGGTATTGACGCCGAAGATATAGGTTTCGGCATCAGCCGTTGCGGAACTCGGATAGGCATAGAAGTTGGTATTGTATGAATTGCCGTACGGCTCATAAATGAAGCCGTGCCAGGCCGAATACGCGGCCGCATCGCGCATGCCGACGGCGCCGATGTCAGGCAGCAGGCTGTAGTCCGTCGTCCCGCTGTAGCGCCCGGTCAGATCGTGCAGTTGCGTCAGGTTGTCGTCCGCGTTGATCGGGAAGTATGCCTGCAACCCCTGGTTGGTCAGCGACGCCGGACTCCGGCCCTGATAGTTGCCGCGCATCGCGAGCAACACCTGATCGGCCGTGAGGGCCACCGACCAGATCCGGACATTATCAATGGCGCCGTCAAACGGCGCCGCATTGCTGCTGGCGGTGGCGCCCAGATATAGCGGCGTGGCGCCGGTCTGCCGGACACCATTGGTGCCCAGAGTCGTCTGGCCGGCCGGTGCGCCGTTCAAATACAAAGTCAGAGTCCGCTCGTTTTTCGTCAACGCCAAGTGCGTCCACCGGCGCGATGCGAGGACGTTGGTGGCGGTCAACATGGCCAAGCGCGGGTTGGCCGGCTGCCCCGAGCCCATGCTCGCCGTCACGACGCCGGGGGCATTGCTGGCGGCGGTCAAAATGCTCACGCACACTTCGTTGCTGGCCCCGCTGCCGCCCGCGCCCGGCTTGTCAAATACAGCAAGAAAGCCGTTTGTCCGGGCATCCAGATTTCCGGGCAAGACCCAGCATTCCAGCGTGAAATTGCTGGCGAGATTCAAGGCCGAGGTGAGAGCGCGGCTGCGGTGGTCGTTCAGGAAAAGAATAGAACGTGCGGTGGCGACCGGCTGAAGTTCCTCGCCGATCATCCAGTCGCGCGGCAGCAGGTCAAAATCCTGGTCGTCGCGCGCGGTCAGTTCAATCGGCAGGAACCAGACATTGTCGTCGCTGGACGACAATTGCACCAGGCAGCGCCCGGTATTGGTGGTGGTATTGAGCGTGTAGGGATCCGTCATCTTCGCGCAGCCGGACGACGGCTCCTGGTAGGCTTGCAGGGCAACCGTCAGGTTGGTCGGAAAGAAAAGCGGCGCCCCGGGATCACCGGCATCGCCGCGCACGAAACGATAGCAGGCCGGCCAGTCAGCGGCGTACTCGTCCACTTCGTAAAACCATTCCGTCCCCATCAAATCGCTGATCTTCCAGTAGATTTCGATTGCCCAGGGATTGGCCACCGAGCGCCGGATGGGAAAGAGCCAGTCCATTTTGGGGATAACCGAGCCGTCGGACGAGATGTGCTGGTAAACATAGGTCTGCTCCGCTCCGGTGCCGGCGGTAACCACCGGCGTCAAGTCGTCCACATCCGCCCAACCGCCCTGCGGCAGAATCCGCTCTCCCAGCCTGGCCGTCAGCGTCTGGACATCCGGCTCCATCACTTCGATCACGATCACGCCGCCCGTGCTGATTTGCTCGCTGTGGCTGCCGGTCTTGAAATACTGCATGACGATCATGCCGCGCTGGCTGCCGACGGCATTCACGCAATTCGCGCTGTCAATGTACAGGCCCGACCAGATGTTGCTCTCCACCACGTGATTCATATTGGTGGTGATCGTGTATTGCGGCGCCGTGATCTGATCATTGTAATGAAACTTCACAAAGGTGTTGCCGTCGAACTGGACCTTGGGGGCATTGTACGGGAAATCCGTCCAATATACACGGTATGGCCGTCCGGCGGGAGCGGACTCAACCACATAGGTGGTGTCCACAACCGAGCCGTCGGTGAAGTGCCACTGGATTTCCACCTGGCCACCGACCGCCGCGTACATGGCCCGCATGGAGGGCTCAAAAAAGGCGGAGTTGGACGGCGTGACATAGGCGGTGTTGGTCATCAGATTCCACGCCACGCTGGCGCCCGAGGTCGCGACCGGCGGCGCCAGTTCCTGACCCAAATAGGCGTCCGGCGCCAGATCCTCCACATTTTGTCCGAACGCCGAATAGCGCAGCAACAGGTTGGTTGCGCCCAGGTTGTTGGTGGCCACCACGCCGCCGACATTCCCACCGCTTAAGATGGGCACGGACAACTGGTCCGGATGGCCATTGAGCAAAGGCAGGGCCGTGGGAAAACGGACGGCGCAATTGCCGGTCACCGTCTGCGCCTGCGCCAGGTGGCCCAGGCCCAAGGCCAGCAGCGCCGCCAGCCACCACCGCCGCGGGCATGATCGCTTGTTCATGGTAAACTCCATCAATAGCCGAACGAGATCCAGTACGCGTCAAAATGCGAATGCGAATGCGTTCCGCTGCCAAAGCTGATGGCCCAAGTATCGTTCTTGGCGATGGGAATGGTGTGCGCGCTGTAAAAATGCAGATCGCGCTTGACCTCGCCTTCCGACGACGGATGGTGGACGAGATTGATCTGATTGGTGCGATTGATGCTGATGATCAGGTCGGCGTCGTCATCCCAACTGTCCACCTTGTAGTAGATCAGCGCGAACCCGTCGCCGGCGGCCTTGTTTGTGGCCAGCGAACTCAGGTTGGTGCCCAGGCACTTGTAGCCGCCCATGGTTTGCAAGCCGCCTTTGACGCGCAATCCCTGCTTTAAAAGCGGGGACTGCGCGGTCAGCGCCTGATAAAACACGCCCGTGCCGCCAACAATCCAATTCTGGTTGACCGTCAGATCGCCGCGGATCCGCACACTATCCGGCGCGCCCGCCAGGACAGTGGTATTGCTGCCGATCGTCGCCGTTATACCCGCCTTCCCATAGCCGTCCACCTTCAGGTCGCCGGCGGTGGATAGCGCGCCGAGGCGGTTGGTCATCATCAGCGTGCCGACCCGCGTCCCCTCCTGCGCGGAGTAAAGCGCGCCCGCGATATGGAAATCCCCCGCCGCCGTCTGGGCATCATTGGCCTGGAACACATACGGCACGGATAGAAAGCGCTGGCGCGGCAACATGGGCGACTGCGTGCTGCCGTCGGCATTCAACGCCTGTAATTCCAGGTAACGCTGGTCCACCAGGTTGGCCGAGGCGAACGCCGCGCGCAGGTTGGCGGCCTGCGTATCCTCGCCCAGCGGCGCGCCGGTCCCGAGCACTACATTGAACACGCCTTGGACGGAGGTCGTCACCACGTGGCTCTCGCTCCAGATCAGGTTGCCGCCCTCGGCTTCATCATAGATCCGGCAACGGATCGTATTGGTCACGAAGGATTTCGGATGACCCTGGTAATCGGTCAGCACCGCCTGGTAATTCAGGCGATCCGGGACATACTGCGCCTGAACCGCCCAGCCCAGGCCCCACAACATCATCGCCAAGCATGCTTTTTTCATGCGTCCTCGCTTATTCGCCCCGCGCGCGCGGCCGGCCGCCGGCGGGGCTTTAATCAACCGTCGCCCCGCAGGGGCACCCAGTAACATTTCACGGCCAGATCGCTGGATTCGCCGGAATTGGCCAGGCCCACCTGCCAAGTGGTCCCACGCGGAACCGGAAAGGTCGCGCCGGTGTAAATCTTGAGATTCTTGCTGGTGGCGGCCTCATCACAGTAGTCCTGGAGCAGGAACAGATGATCGCCGATTTGGACCTTCACCCCGGAAGTCGTGTGACCATAAACCCAGATCCAGACCAGCAGGAAGCCATCATCCGTGGCGGTGTCGCTCGTGCCCGCCACGCGCAGATCGTTGGTCAGCACGGTGAAATGAGTCTGGATCGTGGCGTTGCTGAAGCAAACCTGGTTGGTATTGCCATAGCAGACGGCGCCGGCAACAGCGCTGGTGAAGCTCGCCTTCAAGTTGGATTCGGTGTCGCCTTCAACCAGCAGGCCGCCGGCCGCCGTCAAATCGCCGCTGAAGACCACGCCCGCGACATTGGTGAAAATAGCCATCCCCCCCGCCACCATCGGCACCATCAACACGCCGCCATTCTCCGCTGTCAGGCCCCGCAGTTGCGCGTTGCTGCTCACCTGCAAATTCCCGGCCACGGTGAAGTTGCCGGAAGCCCGCGGCAAATTGGCCGCCTCAAAGGCGTATGGGGTGGACACAAACTCCTGCGTCGGACCGCCGGTAATCCGGAAATAGGTGTTGGTCGAACCCTGGAAGATCGCCGGCAGATTCGGGTCCGAGATCACCAACTGGACCGCGCCGGCGGCATCCGCCGTAACCGTCTGCGAACTCGTAAATACAACCGTGTGGTTGGTATAGATGGAGCATTGAATGGAATGCGCCCCCGGATCGGGCGCCCCATTGGTCCGCAGCAACAGGCCCTGCATATACAGGCTGCCGGGCACCTGCCCCCGCGCCGCTTCGGCGCCGGCCAGGCACAAGCCGAGCGCCCATCCGCATGCCATAATCTTATTCATACTCGTCACCTCGCGTGCGCTGCCCTCTACGGGATCGAACGGTAATAAACGGTGTAGCCCATGTTATCGCTGGCCGAGCTGATACTCCACGGCGTGCCCGCCTTGACCGGAAAGAGCGTCCAGTCCTTGTATTTGATGCTGTCCGTGCCTGTGCTGTCCCAATAGGCCTTGAACAGGAAATTCGTCCCGTAAATGGTAAACGTGACAGCGTTGTCGCTGTTATTATCGTTGGCATAAACCCGCACCGCCAGGAAGCCGTTGGTCACCGCGGTCCCGGAATCGGAATGTTTGCCCGGATCGTGCGAAGCGAGCACGCGCAACGCGCCAAACGCGGCCGTGTGGCCGCGCAGGGACGCGCCATTTTTGCAGGTCACCAGGCCGTCGAACTCCGCTGCGTCCGTCAACGCGACATCGTTGGAAAACACCGCCGGGCCATTGATGTGCAGCGCGCCGTTGACCGCCAGCGGTCCCGCCACATCCAGCTTCTGGCTGACCGTCAGCCCCAGGCTGTCCGCCAGGCTGCCATGAAAGACCAGGGTTTCCTGGCCGGTATCCGTGATGTTCACCGCCCGCTGGAAATAGGCGTTCGACGCCACGGCCAGCACGTCGCCGACAGTGAAGTCGCCGCGGCTGCCCGTGGCATTGCCGGCCTGGCAGGCATACGGCGCGGACAAGAAACGCTGACGGGGCGCCATGGCCATGGCCGGGCGGCCATTCACGACATATTCGACCTCCACTTCCAACCAGCGGCTGTCGGCCATCTCGCCGCTGAAAACCTGCGATAACGAGCTGACCATGTTAGTCGCGTCGCCCAGGCTTTCGCCGGTCTCGCCCAGGCTCACATTGAACAGGCCGCTGGCATCGGTGGTCACCAATTGGCGCGAGCCCCAAATCATGTTCCCGCCCTTGGCGGCGTCGAAGATGCGGAACTTGACGGTCAGGATCGCGTTGGTCAGAGGCAACCCGGCCGCATTGTACAGCGTCCCCTGGTAGTTCATCAGGTCCGGCACGCTGTTCGCCGCCGCCGGATTCGCCGACCCGGCCCATGCGGCCAACCAGCCGGCGGCCAGCCACAATCGTGTTATCTTTTTCATTTTCATGTGTAGCTCCACTCGTTAAACCGTGCGGGGTTGGCGGAATCCACGGCCGGCCGGGGGCGCCACCGGCTCACTCCAGGATCCCCGTGCGGCAAACGCGCCGCAGTTTGAACGTGCCTTCGGCTCGGACCGGTTCCCGCCGCAAACCGTGAATGGTGTGCGTGTAGCGACCGGTCAGTTCCTCTTCCGGATTCCACAGCGTGGCGTGGAACTTAAGGCCGGGCGGGCGATCCGCCAACAGCGTGACGGTATTGGTGATCGCGTAACACTCCGCGCCCTCCGGCAACAGTTGCCCGGCGGCGTCGCGGTTGTCATGATTCGGATTGTAAACATGCCGGAATGGATTGGCCGGATCGTCGTAACCGATCACGTAGGTTGTCTGCAATCCGTCCTGGAACGTGCCGGTCATCAGCGCGTTCAGGCCGAAGGGCAGAGCCACGCTGCTGATCCGCTCCGCCGGGCTGCCGGATCCGACCCGCCGGTCGTTGGGATAGAGCCGGTAATACCCGTTGGTGATGCCGTTCGTCACCACCGGAGTCCAGGCCAACACCGCTTGCTGCAATAAGCGGTGCTCCCCGTTGGTGGCGAAATGCACCACGAGGCGCATGGTCAGGTTGCCGTTGACCGGCCAGGCGGCGGACTCTTCGCCGCCGATCGCCGTGGTGACTTTGGTCAAGGTCGCCTCCCCCACCCACAGACCGTAGGGCCACAGCGCATGGTAGGGATCCTGCGCCCCATACTCTGCAACCACCGGGATCCAGATCAAAGTGCCGCCCGTGTCCGTCACCTCCAGCACGCTCTGCCAGGTCGCATTGGATTGGCCGGGCGGCGCCATCGCCGAGCGGTCAACCGCCAGCGTGATGGTCCATTGCTCATTGCTGGCCAACGCGCGCTGCAGCGTGTCGCCCAAGCCCAGTTCCCGCCACTCGAACTCCCCGGTTTCGGCGGACTGCGCAAAATGCAGCAGCGGCACGTCGCCCAACCGCGTTGGCGCGCCGAGCGGCGGATTCCGGCTGGCGATCAAGCGCACGGTGACGTTCTGGTTCGTCCCCCAGTCATTCCACAAGGTGAAGGATTGGATGCTCGTCTCCGGCGCGTATGCCAGTTCGCCCCCGGGAACCAGCGCCAGCACCGTGCCCATGAAGGCGGACAAGCCCTCGGTCCGAATCCAATACGCCTCGTTGGAGCTGATCGGCCAGACCGCGGTTTGCGAGGAGATATCCTGTTGCGCGCCGTTCGGAAGAACCCGATAGATGTTGCCGGCCGGCGCCGGGTTCAGGTTGATGTTGCGCGCGGCCTTGAAATAGTCCGCAAACACCGGGGCCCGTCCCGGATTGACCGGGAGCCCGGTAAAGTTCCAGTTGTCCGGCAGCCAGACCCGCGCGGGGATGACCGGATTGCCCTCAAATGTCCAAGTGCAATTGGTGGTGCACTCAATCAAATACGCCGTATTGCCACTTAAGTTCCAGAGCGTGGTCAGGATCCGGTGCGGCGAATCCGCCGGATACCACACCAGCCATTCGGTGTCGCGCGTGGCCAGATCGCCGGAATTGGCCGTGAACTGCGCAAGATGGTATCGCCGGAAAACGCAATGCACGGAACGGATGGGCAAGCCGCAGAACTGGTAATCCAAATCAACCGGAAACGGCGTCAGCCGCAGATAGATGGCGTTCCAACCATTGGAAAGGTTGAATGTCTGCGAGAGCCACTGTCCCGGCGCCGCGCAAGTTCCCATGAGCGTGAACAACAGCCACAGCAGCAGCCCGAAACCGCGCGCGGACAGCCATCGACATTTCATGGTGAACCCCGCTATATAAAGGGTGCGCAAAAAAAAGACGGCTGGCACCTTAACAGCAAAGCGAGAACAAGTCGAGGGAAACCGGGGAAAAATGAAAAACGGGGCGCGCCGGCGGGCAGGCGGCCCGCGCTTCGGCGGGGACCATTCGGCTGCGCCCGGTTTGCCGGCGAACGCCAGGCTGACACTCGGACTGAAATGCAGGATCCGCATTCTTCAGCCGTGCAGCATGCGCGGCTGGTTGCGCCGGATCAGCGCCTCCAACACGTCCGCCGGATTCTTCCAGCGATTGGTCAGCATCATGGCGGCAATGACATAGGGCTTATAGCCGGCTTCCTTGTAGGTCGGGATGCGATATTTCTCGAACACGCCCGCCGCCACTTCGCCCGCCTGGCAGGAAACGCCGGTGATGTCGGCCGGCAGGCAGTGCATGTAGAGCGCCCGGCCGTCCTTGGTTCTTTTCATCATCTCCCGGGTGCATTCCCAATCCTTGAACCTCGCGTTCTCGGCCAGGCATTCCTTTTCGAGCGCCTTCAAACCGTCACGGTCGTTTCGGCGCAGCAGTTCGGTGCGCCGGCCCATGACCTCATAGGACGCCCAGGACTTCGGGTAGACAATATCGGCGCCCCGGAACGCGTCCTCCATGGAATGGCCATGCACGAAGGCGCCGCCGCTGGCCTTCGCGTTGCGCTGCGCAACCTTGATGACTTCCGGGATCAGATTGTAGCCCTTCGGATGCGCGAGCGAGACCTTCATGCCGAAACGGGTCATCAAGCCAATGATGCCTTGCGGCACGGAAAGCGGCTTCCCGTAACTCGGGGAGTAAGCCCAGGTCATGGCGATCTTCTTGCCTTTCAACTTGTCCAGCCCGCCGAAGTACTCCTTCAGCCACATCAGGTCGGCCATCGCTTGCGTCGGATGGTCCACGTCGCATTGCAGGTTGACGATACCCGGCCGCTGCGGCAGCACGCCGCGCTTGTAACCATCCTCCAGGGATTCGCCGACCTCGAGCATGTAGGTGTGGCCCGCGCCGAGGAACATATCGTCGCGGATACCGATGATTTGAGTCAGGAAAGAGATCATGTTGGCGGTCTCACGCACGGTCTCGCCATGCGCGATCTGCGATTTGCCTTCATCCAGATCCTGCACGGCCAGCCCCAACAGATTGGCTGCCGAGGCAAAGGAGAAGCGCGTGCGCGTGGAGTTGTCGCGAAAGACGGAAACGGCCAGCCCGGAGTCAAAGCAGCGCGCCGAGATATTGCTGTTGTGCAGGGCCTTCAACGTCTCGGCCACTGCCATCACCAGCTTGAGTTCGGCGACCGACTTGTCCCACGTCAACAGGAAGTCCTTGCCGTAGAGGGTCGCGTTAAGCTTGCGGATTTCAGCCAGCAGGTTTGCGCAGTTCATCGGATGTTTCTCCTTTTGGGTGAACAGGCTGAAATTACCCGAAAGCGGTCAAATGTTAAACCGAAATTACGCGCGGGATCCCATCGTGGCCTCCGCCTCCAAGTGGGCGCAGATGTTGGACAAGATTTTGAATTGCCCGGCCGCGCCGGGCCGTTCAGCCCTTGAACCCGGCCGGCGGCTGGTAAAGCCCTTTGGAAATGCGGACCAAGTCGGATAAGCAGCGGGCGGCCAGCCGCCGGGGCGTGGCCGTGGCCGGATCTATCCCGAGATCCTCCGCGGTGCGCACCAGGCCGGCGCGACGGCAGGCCCGCACATCAGCCCGACTCACCGTTCGCCCCACGGGGGTATCGCCCGCCACAGCGGCCAGCGCCCGCATGCGCTGCGGCAGATCCCGGCAACGGTCCAGGTAGGCGATGCCGCACTCGGTCACGACATGGGTGACCTGGTCGCCGGCAATCATGACCGGCGGTTGGGCAAACAGACCCTGCCGATACAAATCCTGCGCATCGAGGTTTTCCACAAACACCGGGATTTGTTTCTTTTCGCTGACCGTCGGCGTCATCTGCACCACCAGCTTGCGGCCGCGAACCACGCCATGCTGCGCGTGGCCGGCCTTGAGCAGCGCCGGGGTATAGTGCCGGCGACCGGGCGGCGTGCCGCCCAGGTTGGGCGCCCCGCCGAAGCCCGCGATCATACCCTTGATGGCGGTGGAACTGTTGCCAAACCGATCCACCTGCAGCGTTGCGCCGATGAACAGGTCAATCGCGTACAAACCGGCGATGTGGGCGAAGCAACGGTTGGAGCGCATGTGCCCGTCCGGCCCCAGGGAAAATATGTCGCCCCGCGCCTGGCAGTACGCCTCCATGCCCGGCTCGCCGCCGAAAGCATAGATATGTTGCACGAAGCCCCGCTCGATGGCCGGGATCAAGGTCGGATGCGGATTCAAGACCCAATGGGTGCAGCATTTGCCTTTCAGCCCCAGTTCACCGCCATAAGTGGGCAGCAACAATTCGATGGCGGCGGTGGCATAGCCGAGACCGTGGTTCAGCGAACGCACGCCGTATTCCGCGTAAATTCCCTTGATAACCATCATCGCCATGAGAATTTGCTGGGGCGTGATGCGCGCCGGGTCGCGGGTGAAAAGCGGCTCCAAGTGGTAATCGGCATGAGTGACGACGATGAAGTCCACCCAGTCGGCCGGAATATCCGTGCGCGGCAGCGTCGCGCGCCGTTCCTTGACCTGGACAATCACCACGCCGCTCTTGAAGTGCGCCGCCTCGGCCAACAAGGCGGTGTCCTCGGTGTTAAAGCCGGTGAAGATGTTGCCGGCCGCGTCGCAGGCTTCCGCCACAAGCAGACAGACCTGCGGAAAGAGGTCAACAAAATAGCGGCCGTATAATTCGAGATAAGTATGGATGGCGCCGATCTGTGCCTTCTTTTCGGCGACCAACTGATAGAGCGCCTTGGATTGCGGACCGGCATAGGCAAAGTCCAGACGCGCGGCGATCCCCCGCCGGAATACTTCCAGGTGTTCCGGCAGCGCCACCGTGGATTGCACCATGTGCAGACCGCGAATCCGGCGCGGATCCACGCCGGCCAGTTGCCGGGCGAGAAAATCCGCCTGCTTCTGGTTGTCGCCTTCGATGCAGACGCGGTCGCCGCGCCGCAGGACGGCGTTGAGCAACGCCGTGACGTTTTCGGCCGCGACAAACTTGCCGCGCACATACGGCTGAGCCGCCCGCATTCGCGCCCGGTAATCCTGCTGCCGCCGGTCAAACTTCATTTTCCCTTGCCGCCTTTCGTCGGACCGTGACGCCGGCTCCCATGTATGCTGAACCGGCGGGCCGGCTCAAAAAGACTGCGGGCGTGCCGCGTCAGATAGTTTCCATAGGAGCGCACGTTGCGGTCCTCCAGATGGTCGAACATCATCGGCGCGTCGGAGCCAAAGGTCAGGCGTTTGATCGGATCCGGGTCCAGTTCGGCGTAGATGATCTCCTCCGTTCCGCGCGCGACGGCCAGCGACTGCGCAATCGGCGACACGATCATGCTATGCCCGAAGTAGTGCGTCTGCGAGGCATCGGCGCCGACGGCGTTGACCGCCACCAGGTAGGCGTGGTTGTCATACGCGCGCGCCTTGTTGGTGGTTTCCCAGATCTCAAAACCACGCAGCAGCGCGGACGGGCGCGCAATGATCTGCGCGCCCTTGATGGCCAGGATGCGCGCCACCTCGGGGAAATCGCCGTCGTAACAGATCATCATTCCGACCGCGCCGAACTCGGTGGGGATGACCGGATAGTCATAACCAGGCGTGGTCCAGCCGCCCGCCGCCAGACGTTCGGTGGGAAAGGGATGCGTCTTGCGGTAAACCCCCGCCACCGCGCCGTGGGCGTCAATGAGAAACGCGCTGTTGTAAATGGTTTTTTTGGCGCGCCCACGCTCGTAGGTGGGCAAGACGCAATAAGCCCTCATCTCGCGACAGGCCCGGCGCACCGGCGCCAGCACGCTTTCGATATTGCGCGGCAACAGATCATGAAAGGCGGCCGGTTCAAGATTGGGATGAAAGCCGGTGGTGATACTCTCGGGAAACACGATCAACCGGGCGCCGGTCTCGCGCACCGCCCGGCGGAACCAGCAAACGACTTTTTCCAAGTTGTGCGGAATATCGTTCGGTCGCACCGCGATCTGCACCCCCGCCACGCAGACCCGTTTGACCTGGCAATGCAGTTCCGACATCGGTTGGTTGTTGGACATACGCGCGCTTCTCAAGTGGTAAAGGCCCGGAGTTCACGCCGCGCTGGGCCGCAATCGCGCAGCACAATCTTCCGAGTCTTGGTGGAGCGGATCACATTCAACAGCCGCATGGTATGGGACGTAATGCGCCCTGTCAATGGCCGGCCGATCCTTCTTGCGCGCCCGCGCTTCATGGAACCCGGATTCACCCAGCGGGCGGTGGTCAGACGCACCCTTTGCGCCGGACTCGGCAACAATGAACCGGCGCGATCCGATGGCCCGGCCCATGCCTGTGGCTTGCCTTGCCGCCACCGCCGGACGTACAATTCTGCCATGCCTAATATCACTACAGCGGATTTATCTATATACTATGAAGAACAAGGCTCCGGCGCGCCGCTGCTATGCATCGCCGGATTGGGTGCCAGCCTGGATTCATGGACGCCGGTACGAGAGCGGCTGGCCGATCAATTCCGCGTAATCACTTTCGACAATCGCGGGATGGGTCGGACCCGCGGGCCCGACCGCCCGTTCCACATGGAAGACATGGTGGCGGATACGGTGGCGCTTTTGGATGCGTTGAATATTCGCGCGGCGCATGTTGCCGGCCATTCCCTGGGTGGCGCGATCGCGCAATGCCTGGCGCTCCGCCAGCCCGCACGGGTCCGTTCGATGACCCTTTGCAATTCATTCGCGCGTATCCGCCCGGCGGCGGTGATGGCCTTCCGCGCCAACGCCGACTTGCTGCGCGCCGGCGTACCGCTCCACTTGGTCTTCCAAGTCATCCTGCCCTGGCTTTTTTCCGACGCCTTCTTTCAAAGCGAAACCCAAATGCGCGCGCTTGTTGAGCAAGTCCGCGCTTCCCCGCCGCAACAGTCGCTGGCCGATTTTGAGCGCCAACTCGCGGTGGCCGCCAACTTCGATTCGGAAAATGTCCTCAACCGACTCCTCGTCCCCACCCTGGTTATTGCCGGCGAGCATGATATTATGATTCCGGTCACCAGCGCCCGCCGACTGGCCGGTCAGATCCCCCACGCCCGCTTTGAAACGGTGTCCGCCGGCCACTTGGGCCTGGTCGAAGCCGCAGCGGAATATGCCCGCCTGATTGCCGGGTTTATCCGCACTCAATAAAAATCAGCAGGAGTAAGACCCATCTTCTACAGTTCCGCGCTGCCCAAACCAACCAGGCCTGCGGGATGGCGTCAAAGTGTCAAATCCCAGAGGGGCGGGGGGCAGCGTCCCCAGAGTCACCCAAACAAATCAGCGGAGATCTCAAAGAAAGTACCAAAGCCGGGAATGCGCCGCCAAAATTCGGAGTGCAGAAAGTGCTATTTTATGCCGTATTTACATGGGATTATGATTGGAGCGGGTGATGGGAGTCGAACCCACGTGGCCAGCTTGGAAGGCTGGAACTCTACCGTTGAGCTACACCCGCGCCAGAGACTGGCCGGTTAATATAGAGAGTCTTGCGGCGGGGTCAAGATCGCAACAACCGCTTTAGTGGTCCGGCTTCGCGCGCCCATCCAGCACACGCCGGATTTCCGCCAGCAACATTTCACTCTTGTAGGGTTTGTGGACCAAGCCTGCTGCGCCCGCCTCCATCAGCCGCCGCGCCAGATCCTCGCGCGCGTAGCCGCTGGTCAACAGGATTCGCAGGCCCGGTTCCATTTTGCGGAGGGCTTGGAAGGTTTGCTCGCCGTCCATGCCCGGCATAATCAGGTCCAGCAGCACCAAGTCAATCCGGCCCTTGAGCGGGCCAAACATTTCCACCGCCTCGTCACCCGACACGGCCGGCACCACCTGGTACCCGTGGTCCTTCAGAATCTCGGTGGCCATCTGACGCACGATCGGTTCATCCTCCACCACCAGCACGGTTTCGGTTCCGTTCAGGCAAACGGTTTCCGCCACCGTCTGGGCTCCCGCCGACTCAAAGTGCGCCGGAAAGAGCACGTGGAAGGCCGCGCCCTGCCCTTCAGCGCTTTCCACCGTTATGGTGCCGTTATGGTTGGTCACAATCCCGTACACGATGGACAAGCCCAGCCCCGAACCGCCCTTGTTCGCCTTCGTCGTGAAAAATGGATCGAAAATATGCGCCTGAACCTCCCGGCTGATGCCGCGGCCGGTGTCGGCAACCGTCAAACAGATGAACGGACGATCACCGGCCTCCGGCAGCATGGCCCGCTCCCGCGCCGTCAGGCTGCGGCTTTCGGTACGGACCCGCAGCGTGCCGCCGCGCTCGGCCATTGCCTCGGCGGCATTGATGCACAGGTTCATGACCACTTGGTTTAACTGGCCGTGATCCCCCAGCACGGTGGGCAGCCGCTCGTCCAGTTCCGGCTGAATCACTATGTTCTTGGCCAGTGAGTGCTCCAGGATTCCGAGCACCTCTTGAATCACCTCGTTGAGCGGCACCGGCTCCTTCGCGAAATGCCGGCGCCGCGCAAAGGCCAGCAACTGCCGGGTCAGATCCGCCGCGCGGGTCGCCGATTGCTCGATCATCTTCAAGTCGCGCCGCAGGGTGGATTCCGGATCCGCCTTGGAGGCCAAGTATGACGAGAATCCCAAGATCCCGCTGAGCAGGTTGTTGAAATCGTGCGCGATGCCGCCGGCCAGCATGCCGACCGCCTCCATCTTCTGTGCCTGGCGCAAATGCTCCTCCAGTTCGCGCCGGCTGGTTTCCTGCTCGTCGGATTTCAGGCGCGCGGCAATCTGTAACGCGGCGATGGTCACGAGTTCGACATCCGCGCTGTCAAACGGCCGGCGCTCGCGATCCAGCACGGCAATCGCTCCCCAGAGCCGGCCGGTGGAATCGCTAAGCGGCGCCCCCAGACAGGTGCGCAAATCCCACTCGCGAACTACCGGCTCCGCGGCATAGGGCGGCGTCTGGTCCAGCGCGTTGCAGAACAATGGCGTCCCGCTGGCCAGCATTTCCTTCACCAGAATCGAGGCGCCCAAACGCCCGGCCAGTCCTTGGATGTCCGCCGGCCGGTTCCGCCCCGTGCGGAACAATTCCGGCCGGCCTGACGCGACCTGGACAAAGACCAAGAACGGCCGGTACATTTCATGCAGCAGATCGCAGACACCGTCCAGAAACCCCTCCATCGGCTGCGGCAGGCGCGCCGTGGCCTCAAAGAACTGCTTGAGCTGGCCGATCAACTGATGCACCCGCGCATGCCGCTGACGCATCGTCTCGGCGTGATTCTCTAATTCGCGTTCGCGACGCTTGTGCCGGTCAATGTCGCGGGCCACGGCCATGATGCCCTTCGGCCGGCCGCGCTCGTCGTGCAGCAGGCTGTGGGTCTGCTCATACCACGGCAGCCGGCCGTCCAGGCCTTTCAGCCGGAACTCCACCAGCGTGTGGCATTCCTGCGCCGCGCAGCGCCGCAGGCTTTCGCGGACGCCGGCCTCATCCTCCGCATAGATGAAATCGGACCACTGCTTCTCCCCGCAAAACAGTTCATCCGAGCGCACGCCGGTGATACGCTCAAAAGAAGGATTGGCCGACAGGATTTCGCCCGCGAGCGACAGGATCAGGATCGGATCCGAAGACTCGCGGAACAGCACCGTGAAGCGTTCCTCCGCGGCCTCAAGCGCATAGGCCAGGCTCTTCTGCGTCGAAAGGTCGCTGGCAATACCGCGCACCCCCCGGGCGCCGCGCGTGTCGTCGTCCGGGAAAAAGGAAATCCAGAACGAATGCGTCTGGCCATCCGCGTTCAGCATGCGCAATTCAACTCCGCGCACCGCTTCGCCCGCGAGCACGCGCCGCCAAATGCCATCTACAAACTCCCGCTGCTCGGGGCCAACCAGGTCGCCGAACCCCGAGCCCGGCAACCCGCCGGTAAAGCCCAGCGACTCCGCCAACTGATCGCCGCCATACCCCAACCGGCCGTCAGCCGTGGCCTCGAACACAATAACCGGCGAACCGGACAGGATATCGCAGTAATGCCGGTCCCAGCGGCGCGGGCTTTCAATCAACAAGGCCACTGCCGACCCACCCAGCGCCACGCGGCGCACAACGACCGGCGCCGCCGGCCCGTTCCGCAACCGGCAGACGAACTCGCGCGAGATTTCCGCCGGCCCCTTGCCTGGCCGCCAGCCGGGCGGCAGGATTTCCGCGGCAGCGGCCGCATCCAGGCCCAAGGCCGCCGCGAAGTCCACACCCCGCAAGGCCGCGTCCGAACTGCCGGTCAGATCCTCGGCGGCGCGGTTGGCCAACGCGACCGTGTGCGCGGGATCGAGCACCAGCACCGGGATATCGTAGAACGCCACAAGCCGCGCGACGGCTTCCGGCACAAGTTGCGAGCCAGCACTCATGGAATGATGGTTTCCTGGATCAAGCTGCCCATGACCATACACCGCGGGAGGCCAGCCTGTTCATGGCAAGCGGGGCTAATCCCGCGCTTACGGGCGCCGAGCCGCAACCGCACGAGCGGGATACGGCCGGCCGGTGTTCACGCCAACGGCAGTGTCGGCGTAACATCCCATTGCTCCGTTGAATCGGCCAAACCGCGCTCCAGGCGGGCCAACGCCAGGCCGGCCACCATGGCGGCATTATCCGTGCAAAAGTCGGGGTGGGCCAGCAGCAGGCGTTTACCGGCGCCGGCGGCCAGGCGGGTGAGCTTGTCACGCAAACGGGCATTGCGGGCCACCCCGCCCACGCAGGCGAACGACGCCACCGGGTATTCGCGCAACGCCCGCTCCGCGCGCGAAACCAGCGCATCGAAAACCGCCTCCTGGTAGCTGGCCGCCACATCCCGCAAGCCGGCGCCGGCCCGCGCCTCGGGATGGTCGCGCAGGTAATACAACAGGGCCGTCTTGAGCCCGCTAAAACTGAAACACAACCGCCGGTCCAAGCCATCCGCCGCCGCGCCGCCACTCTGTTCCAGACCGCGCGGGAAGCGCATGGCTTCCGGGTCGCCGCCCGCCGCCGCGCGCTCGATGGCCGGGCCGCCTGGATATCCGAGCCCCAGCAGCTTGGCCCCTTTGTCAAGCGCCTCGCCGGCCGCATCATCGAGCGTCTGCCCCAGGAGTTGATACGCGCCCAGACGCTCCATTCGAATCAGGGCAGTGTGCCCGCCGGAAACCATCAGCGCCAGCAGCGGACAGGCGGCCTCCACGGTCGGGGCATCCGCGCCAAGGAAAACGGAATACAGGTGCGCCTCGACGTGATGCACACCCAGCAGCGGACGGCCCAGCCGCAAGGCCAGCGCGCGCGCGGCCGTCACGCCAATCAACAACGAGCTCACCAGGCCGGGGCCGCGCGTCACGGCCAGGGCAGAAACACCGTCCCACCGCACACCGGCTTTTTCCAGCGCGGCCCGCACCAGGCCGGGCAGCGCCTCAACATGGCAGCGCGACGCGATCTCGGGCACCACGCCGCCATAGGGCTGATGCCGGGCGATCTGGGAATAAACTTCATTGGACCGAACGCCGTCGGCGCGGGAAACCACCGCGGCCGCGGTTTCGTCGCAAGAAGTCTCGATGCCCAGAATGTTCATTGCGGCTTCGTTGGGAAGGAGACGGCCGCTCACGAATCCTGCGTGAACCGCAGCACGCCCTTGAGCACATCCACGGCGCGTTCGAGCTGAATATCCACGACGTCATCCAACGGCTGCCCCTCGTCATCCACCAGATCTTCCGGCGCCGCATGCTCCGCGCGGGAGCGGCGGATCAGGAGCTTGCGCCAATCCTCCGGCGGCATCGGCACCACGATGTCCGGCTCGATGCCTTTCTCGTGAATGACGCGGCGGCTGGGGGTGTAATACTTGGCCGTGGTCAACCGGATAGCCGAACCGTCATCCAGCGGCAACACGCTCTGGACCGAACCCTTGCCAAAGGTTTTCTCGCCGACCAGGATCGCGCGCTGATGATCCTGCAAAGCTCCCGCCACGATTTCCGAGGCGCTCGCGCTGCCGCCATTGACCAGGATCACCATGGGAAAAGCGAGATGATGCTGACGGCCCTTGGCGCGATAGGTTTGCTTTTGGCGCTCGTTCCGCCCCTGCGTGTAGACGATCATGTCGCCCCGGCGCAGGAATTTCTGGCTGACGTCAATTGCAGAAGTCAGCAACCCGCCGGGATTATTGCGCAAGTCCAGAATCAACCCCTTGAGCCCCAGCCCCTCCAGCCGATCCAGCGCCGCCTGCAAGTCATGAGCGGTCGGATCATTGAATTGCACAATCCGGATATAACCAATCCCGTCCTCCAGAATTTTCGCGTCCTTGACGCTGGGCACATTGATTTCCTCGCGCACCAGCTCCATTTCCTTGATCTCCTGATTCTTGGGCCGAAGAATTTTAATTCGCACCTTGGTGCCGGGTTCCCCGCGCAGTTGTTTGACCGCCTCCGGCAGCGCCAGCCCTTCGGTGGACTGGCCGTTAATCTCGATAATCTTATCGCCGGAAAGCAGTCCGGCGCGGAAACCGGGCGTGTCCTCCATCGGCGCGACAATCGTCAACACGCCGTCTTTCAAGCTGATGACGATGCCCAGTCCGCCGAACTGGCCGGCCGTGTCGTCCTTCATATCGGAGTACATTTCAGGATCAAGGAATTGACTGTGAGGATCTAGCGACGCGAGCAACCCCCGCATGGCCCCATATACCAAATCCTTGTAGGTGATCTTATCCTGATCCACATAATGCAACCGGATCTGCTCCATGGCCTTGGTGAAGAGCGCAATCTTCTCATAAGCCTGGGCGCGATCCGCCGCCGGCGCCTCCTGTGAATAGAGGCGCGCGCCCAGCATCAGGTTGGCCGCCAACAAACCTGCCAGGATCACCCATCTATAACTGCTTTCCGCCCGCTGCACCGCTTCTCCTTCATGGGCCGCGCGGTTTCCGGCCGCGTCGTGCCGACCGTTTGTTTATAGGGAATCCAATGCGGTTATGCAATCTTCGATCCGACAAGCGGGACTGGAGCCGCCGCGCCCCGCGCGCATACGGCGGCCGGCGCGGGGCGTGGCGCCGCTTTTCACGCGGTTACGACCTTTGCGGCCGGATCGCGCTCGTCTTGCGTGAATAGCCGGCAAGGGTTAAGATAAAAACAAGATGGATGGACCGAACAACCGTAATTCCGCCGGCAGCGGGCTACCGGGCGATCTTTATCATCGGCAGCGCCCGCCGGCGCGCAGTCGCATCGCGGAATCGCAGCCGGTGGTGGAAAACCTGCGCACCGAAACCAGCGCGGACACCGCGCCGCGCATGGTCGGGATGGCCATCCGCAACTTTATCCTGGTGGCCGCGTGCATGGGGGCCTTGTTGTTCATGGCCACCATTATCGCCCGCAAAATGCTGGAGCGCGAGACAGTGGATATCTTTGTGACCGACGCGGCGCCCGAACCGTATTTCCCGCCGCGCCAGGCGCCGACGCCCACCGCCATTGCAAACGTCTTTGACCCGATGACGCTCGCGTTGAACCCTTACGAATTGAGCGACGAAGCCATCCAGCGCTACACCGATGCGCTGCTCATCGCCCGGCTGTTTCCCAACCCCTGGCATCTCGCCGGAAAATACTACCTGCGCGACAAAGACTACAGCGCCGCCCGCCGCTGCCTGGAACTGGCGGCCGCGAGCCAGCCGGAAACCGCGGAACTGCTTAACGACCTGGCTGTCAGCCATCTTTTCCAGCGTCAGATTCCGCCGGCGCGCAGCCTGCTGGAGACGGCGCTGACGTTGGACCCGCAATTCGCTCCGGCGCATTTCAATCTCGGGCTGTGCGCAGCAGCGGCCGGGAACCGGGCCGCCGCCCGCATGCACTTCCAGCGCTTCCGTGAATTGCGGCCGGATGACGCCAGGGCTTTGAAGGAAATCGCCGCCCTGGATACCGCCGCCGGCGATCTGGCATCCGCCCTTTCCCAACTCCAGACAGCCCTGCGCATCAACTCGCGCTGGGCCGATTTATATTTTGAAGCGGCCGCCCTGTCCGCGGCGCTCGGCCAGACCACCAATGCGCTGGCTTACCTGGAGAAGACGCTGGACCTGGCCGCGCCGGCGACGATTTACCGCGTATACAAGAACCCGGTTTTCAAGACACTGCAGTTGACCGAAGATGGACGCGCGTTTGAACTCAAACTGGCGCGCAAAGCGCGGGAAAATCTAGCGGCCGGCCGACCCGCGGCCGGCGGCTCGCTGCCCGGCGATCCGATCTACTGAATCACGGGGCTTGTCCAAAATTGCCGCCGCCTATATAAGTGCCGGGAGGGAACACGCCCAAGGGCATTCATGTAAGATATGAAGAAACCGATCCAGGATATATATGGGACCGACCGGGCCCAGGGCGCGCGGGAGGATGCACCGGCGGCGGGGGCATCCAAAGAACCGCATTTCTTTGAGGAAGCCCGCCGGGTCAGCCGGCGCGGAGCGCTGATCTGGACCGCCGTGGTGTTGCTGGCGGCTGCGGTTCTCGGCCGAATTGTCTGGATGCAATACCAATTGCCCAAGCGTCACCGGGCCGGCAAGACCGCGGCGGCCCCCAACCCGGTCAACTTGCGTCCCGCCACGCCGCTGGATTTCGGGTTTGACCCGCATTCCAGTTTCCTCTTTGAGGAACTGGCGGCGAGCGATATGCCAACCAACGCGCGCGGGCTCAGCGTCCAGTCGTTGAAGCAGGCAGCGCTTTATATTGTGAAAGCCGAGAAGGCCGCGGCGGAAGGCCAGACCCGCGAGGCGCTGGAGTTGTACGAGCAGGCCCGGGCGATGTTTCCGGAAATGAGCGGCGTGGACCGCAGTGTGGGTCTGCTCCGGCTGCGCGCGCGGGAGTACCCCGCGGCAATCCAGTCCTTTGAGCGCGCGGTGGCGGAGGAAGGCTATACCTTCTCCCTGGCCAACAACCTGGCGGTTTGCTGGCTGGCGCTCAACAATCCAACGAATGCCGAGCCGCACCTGCGGGAAGCGGTCCGCCTTAAGCCGGATTATGCCCCGGCCTACTTCAATCTGGCGGCGCTTTACCGTAACAGCGGCAACCTGGACGCGGCCGCTGAAACGCTGCGTCATTATCTGACACTGCGGCCGGCCGACACCAAGGCCCAGCAGACCTATGCCATGCTCTGCATCCAGCGCCGCGATTGGGAAGAAGCCGCCAACCAGCTTGAAAATGCCGCGCGCGCAGCGCCGGAAGCGTCCGCCATTTTCTTCCGCCTGGCGCAAGTCCGGGGTCAATTGGCCCAATTCGACGCCGCCATCGAAGCCCTCCGCCGCGGCGTGCTCTTGAGCGACCCGCCGCGGGCGTTGGCCTGGATGTCGCGCGCCGACTTTGATCCGTTGCGGCGCGACCCGCGTTTCCAGCAATTGCTGACCGATTTGAGCGAAGGAACGCGCCAGTAGGAAACGACCACCCGGTTGCCGCCGCCACGCCAGCCATACCCTCCGCTCCGCAGGCCGTATCGCTCCGCCATCAGGGTTCGCTTTTTTTCAAAGTGGGGCGAACCTTCCCCGGCGAGTCGGCGTTGCTATTATTTAGGAAATGTGCATAATATCAACACATGGGCACATCAAGTCTGGCTTTGAAAGTGCGGCTGGCGGAAATGGCCGCGCGGCAAGGTGGTTTCTTCACCGCAAAACAGGCCGTCGCCTGCGGCTACCAGGACGCTGTTCACGCCTACCATGTGCGCAACGGCGACTGGCTGAAGTTTTATCGCGGCATTTATCGTTTGGCGGCGCAACCCCGGCCGGCGTGGCCGGAGTTGATCGGCTGGTCGCTCTGGTCCCGCAACCGCGCGGGAGAACCGCAAGGCGTGTTCTGCCGCCGGACCGCGCTGGCCGTCCATGGATTGTGGGAAGAACCCGAGCCGCTGATTGAGATGGCCGTCGGCCCGGAATTTCGAAAGAATTGCCCCACACCGCCAGAGTTGCAGATCGTGAGGATGGATTTACGCGCGGAAGAAATCGAGCAGCGCCATGGCTTCCGCGTCACGACACTGGAACGGACGCTGCGGGATTTGGATTATCGGCGCACCGAACCGGCCCGTGGACAGCCGGGCCGCATCGGCGCCGGGTTTATAGACTGAGCTACACCGGGAGCCGGATGAAGAAGGTCGTCCCCTGCCCCGGCGCGGATTCGAACGTCAATTGGCCGCCGTGCGCTTCCACGATGGATTTGGCGATCGCCATGCCCAGGCCGGTGCCCTTGGTTTTCCCAAAGGTGGCAAACGGCTCAAATATCCGGGCCTTGAACTCCTCGGGCAAACCCGGCCCGTTATCCGCGACGGAAAGCACCACCGCATTGCCGCAATCTTCAGCGTTCACCGTAACCGTACCCGGTCGGCCTGCGAACGCCTCCACGGAGTTGTTGATCAGGTTTTGCAGCACGCGCAACAGTTTTCCCTCATCCACGACGATTTGCCGGGCCAAGGGGCGAATGTTAAGCTGGATCCCCTGCGCCCGATAGACATTGTTCAGGCGCGACAACCCCGCGAACAATGTTTCCAGGCTGGTAGCGGTTTTGTGCAACGTGGCCTGGCCGCGCGAAAATTCCAGAATTTCCTCGACCATCCCCTGCAGGCGGTTCATCTGTTTTTGGATAAACTCGCAATTCTCCTTCGTTGTCGCATCGTTCGCCCGGCGCAGAATCAGGTCTGTCGCCATCTGAATTACCGCAAATGGATTGCGCAGATCATGAACAATGGTGCCGGCCATCTCGCCGATGACCGCAAGGCGTTCCCGGCGGTTGCGCTCTTCAACATAGCGGGCGTTCGATTCGCGCAGCTTGCGGATGATGTGGAACGCGACACGCAGGGTGCCCTGGCTGCCGGCCGCCTCGCACGCCGCGATCACCGCGGAACTCGGAATGCGCGCCAGTACCGTGTCCCGCCCCGCCACCACGGCGCCGGCGCTGCGCGGCAGGCCATCCAGCACGCCCAGTTCGCCGAAGAAATCGTTTTCCTTCACAATGGCAATCGGCAGTTCCCGGCCGGTCGCGTCCCGCTTGACCAGCCGCACGATCCCCTGCAGCACCAGGTAGATACTGTCCGCCGCATCGCCCTCGCGGAACACGACCGCACCCTCGGCCACCGGCTGGATCTCGGCCGCCCGCATCAGGCTTTCGGCCAGTTCCACGCCGAACAGTTCCAAGAACATATGGTGCCGCAATTCCATGCCACGCTACTCCAAGGCCGCCAGCGCCAGGGCCGGGTAGCTCCGCACCACGGCCAGTCGCGATGATTCGTCAATCGCAACCAACATCGAAGTGGTCTTGGCCTTGACCGTCACCGTATGCGGCGCGCCGCGCAAATACTCGCCCAACGCCAGGAACCCGCCCTCCAACGAACCGGGCGTGATGGGGTCCGGCCAGCCCTCGATTTCGAGCACCCCGTCCACCAACTGGAAAAGCGTGCGCGCCGCCTCGCCGCGGGCCAGCACGGTCTCGCCGGCTTTTTTGACCAGGTGGCGCGCGTTCAGCGTCGTCAACTGTTCCAGCCGGCTGAGGTGCTCCGAAGTTTCCTTGAGGCGGACCGTAAATTGCCGGCACAGCAGCCGGGTCAGCCCCGGGTACGATTCCAGGATGGTGTCCAAGTGCGCCGGCCGCAGGCGCAGCGCAACGACCGCGCCGACACAACGAACCGAAGCGGTCCGGGGGAACGCCCCGAGATACGCCATCTCACCAACGAAAGTAGGCGTAGCCGGATCGCTGGAAATCATCGCCAGCGTACTCGGCCGCAGCACGCTGTGGTCGCCTGCGGTCTGCTCCACAATATAGCTGCCGGTCAAGACCAGGTAGATGTCCTGATCCACATCGCCTTCGCGCACCATCAGTTCGTCGTTGTGGAATCGCAACGCCGGAATGTCCGGGAAACGCCTCAGGAACTTCTCAATTTCCGGATCCAACGCCAATGTGGCGAACTGGTCAATCTCACATGGTTCAGGCACGGCCGCCTCCCGCGTTACCATTCCGCCTGTATCATACATCGGGCGGGCGCGAAAAGGAAAAAGGAGCCTCGGCGTTTCTATCTTTTTTATTGTCAAATGGCTTTCCTGCCGCCCGCCAGCGCGCTAGACTTCCAGCCGCTGAAAGGAATTCTTGATCTTACTCATGAGCATCCGATCAGGTGTATGAGTTCATTGCCAAATGAACACGACGAAATCCTTGCGCGTCTTGTTGATTGAAGATTCGTCAATGGACGCAGAACTCCTGGAACTGGATCTGCGGCGGGGCGGATATCAAGTGTACCTGCATCGTTGTGACACCGCAAAGGGCATGCGGGAAGGGTTGGCGCGCGGCGGTTGGGATTTAATCATTTCCGATTATATGCTGCCCGGCTTTGGCGGTCTGGAGGCTTTGGAGATTTACAAAGAGTCGGGGTTGGACATTCCATTCATCCTGCTCTCGGGCGCGGTCACCGAAGAAGTCGCCGCCGAGGCAATGGTGCGCGGCGCGCACGATTGTGTGCTAAAGGACCGGCGCGCGCGGCTGCTGCCGGCCATCGAACGCGAGTTGCAGGAGTGCCAGGTGCGGCGTGAAAAACGCGAAAACGAAATTCGTTTCCGCAATCTTTTCCTGACCATGGCGCAAGGGGTGGTCTACCAGGCGGCAGACGGCCGGATCACGGCCGCCAATCCGGCCGCCGAGCGTATCTTGGGACTGTCCCTCGAAGAAATGCGGGGCCTGACTTCCGTGAATCCCCGCTGGCGGACAATTCACGAAGATGGGTCTGACCTGCCGGGCACGGAACATCCGGCCATGGTGGCCTTGCGAACGGGGAAGCCGGTGTACAACACGATCATGGGGGTCTTCCACCCGGGAGAAAACCGGCACCGCTGGATTATCGTCAATGCGATCCCGCAATTCCGACCCAACGAAAGCGCGCCATTCGAGGTATATGCCTCGTTTACGGACATCACCGAGCGCAAGTTAATGGAAGAGAAACTGCGCGAACAGGAAAAGGCTTTGCAGGGCAAGCTGCAACTCATCACATCGCCGGACGTGGAGATTACACCGGACGAGCTGCGCTCAATCCTTGACGTGCCGGCCCTTCAGGAATTGATGAACGAGTTTTACGCCGTGACGGGGATCGGTATTGGGATCGGCGACCTGAACGGCAGGATGTTGGTGATGACCGGCTGGCAGGACATTTGCACCCGCTTTCACCGAGTCCACCCGGAAACCGCAAAAAACTGCATCGAAAGCGACCTGTACCTGAGCGAACACGGCAAACCCGGCCGGTTCGTGCCCTACCGCTGCAAGAACCACATGTGGGACATTATCACGCCGATTACCGTGGAGGGCAAGCACTTCGCCAATATCTACCTGGGGCAGTTCTTCTATGAGGATGAAGCGCCTGACTTCAATCTTTTCGTCCAGCAAGCGGAGCGATACGGCTTCGCCCAGCAGGAATATCTGGCGGCATTACAATCCGTGCCGCGCTGGAGCCGCGAAAAGGTCACCCACGTGATGCGGTTCTACACCCGGCTCGCCGATATGATCGCCCGCTTGAGCTACAGCAGCGTCAAGCTGGCCAAGGCGCTGCAAATGCAGCGGCCGCCGGATAACCAGCGGGACACGCCGCCGCCCATCGGCGCGAATAAGTAAACTGGGCATTCCGGCCGACTCCCGCCGCGGGAGTCAGCTAGAAAAAGATGGCTTCCTGGTCCATTGATAATTTGAAAACGCTCATAAGAAAAAAGCTTGCCACTTTCCGCGAATTTCTGCAAACGTGTGCATAGCAATCGGCAATCGGAGTTTATCTCACAGGAGTTCAGCAAAATGATCCGAATCCTAATGGCGGCTTTGGTGTTGATGGTAATTGAGAGCGGTTGCAAGCTAAGACCAGGCACGACTGAAAAGCCGGCGGAAGTGGCGCAACCGGTTGTGATACCTGAACCGGCAATTCGCGAGTCGGCGCCTTTCACTGCGCCATTGCGGAACGACGGGAGCTGGGTGGCGACTGCCGCTTCCCAGGAAAGCACTAACTTCATTGCGCCGCTTGCGATTGACGGCCGGCCGGATACCCGCTGGAGCAGCGAGTTTCAAGACAACCAATGGTGGCAAGTTGATTTCGGCCGTGAACACTTGCTCGCCAATATCCTCTTAAAGTGGGAAGACGCTTACGCCCGCACCTATCGCGTCCAGCTTTCCACCAACGGCACAGATTGGATCACCGTCCATGAGGAACTGAATGGCAATGGCGGCGCTGATCTCGTGACCTTTGAACGCCAACCCGCACGCTATGTGCGAATTGAATGCGGACGCCGCGCCACCCCTTGGGGCGCGTCGCTGATTGAGGTCGAATTCAACACCCCCGAACCGGTGCGCACCGAGGCCAGCGCTTCCTCCGGCACCGGCGATTACGCGCCCAAGTACGCCATTGACGGCAAACCGGATACCCGCTGGTCCAGCAACTTCAACGATGCCGAATGGTGGCAGGTTCGCTTTGACAAGCCGCAGACTTTGGCCGGCCTCAATATCGCCTGGGAAACGGCGTTCGCCGAGAAATATGAAATCGCCGTTTCCATGGATGGTCAGGAATGGCGCACCATCTACCAGGTCACGGAGGGCGATGGCCACACAGACATGCTGTTCTTCCAGCCGGTTGAGGCGCAGTATCTGCGGATCGTTTGCCAGCAGCGCGGCACCGGCTGGGGCAATTCGATCTGGGATGTGACCTTCTACGACCAGGACCACGCGCCGCTGGTGACCGCCACCTCCGCGCGACCGGAAACCCCTGCCGCACTTGCGCTGGATGGCCGTCCGGACACGGCTTGGCAATCCGTGGCCGACGGCGAACAAGCCATCACTTTCCAACTCCCCGAACAACGCAACTTGGGCGGCATCGAGCTGATCTGGGGTGACCACTATGCCCGGGTATATGATATTGAATGCTCGCCCGACGGCATCAACTGGAGCACCGTTGCCAAGGAACGCAACGGCAATGGCGCCCGGGATTACGTATTCTTCCCGGCCACCGCGGCGCGATATGTCCGCATCAATTGCCGGGAAAGCGGCTCCGGCACCGGTTACGCATTGGCGCACGCGGAGTTCAAGGGCGGCGAGGAGCAGGCCACTCCGCTGCGCGCTTACCAGTCCAAAGCGCTCGATGCCCGCCCCGGCATGTATCCGCGGTGGCTTCGCCGCGAGCAGGAGTTCTGGACGGTCGTCGGCGAGCTCGGCGACCCGGTGGAAAGCCTGATCACGGAAAGCGGCGTTTATGAACCCGCCAAGGGCGATTTTTCCGTGATGCCGTTCATCTTTACGGACGGACGGCTTACCGGCTGGGCGGACGTGCAACTGGAACAGTTCCTCGTGAACAGCAATCTTCCACTGCCCTCCGTGCGGTGGACCGCCGCGGACTGGACGCTTGAAATCACCCCGCTGGTCTATGGCCCGCCGGGCCAGACCCGCGCGGCCGTACGCTATCGTTTCGTCAACACCGCCAGTCGGGACTTTGCCGGCAAGCTGGGCCTGGCGATCCGCCCGGTGCAGGTCAATCCGGTATGGCAATACGGCGGTTTCAGCGCGATCCACAAGGCCGAGTTCATTACCAACACCACGCCGGCTGTCCTGCGGATCAACGACCGGGTCCGCGTCGTTTTCGCCACCCCGCCGGCCGCGCTGGGCGCCGCGCCGCTGGAGGAGGGCGACGCCGTGGATTTCCTTGCCACAGGAACAACTCCCGCATCACGGCAAGCCGGTGAGAAGGAGGGCAAAACCAGCGCGGCCGTGCTTTACGACCTGCAAGTGCCGGCCGGCGGCACGCGCGATATCGTGGTCGGTTATCCGCTGCATGACGCTTCCGGGATTGATCCGGCCTTCACCCTTGCGCCGGACACCGCCTTCGCGCAAAAGCAGGCGGAACTGGCGCAGCGCTGGGCGGAAACCCTGGACGGCGTTACCATTCGCATCCCCGAGCAGCGGCTCATTGATGTGATGAAGAGCAACCTCGGCTACGTGCTGATCAATCGCGACAGTCCGTGGTTCAAACCGGGTTCGCGCAACTATAACCACTCCTGGATGCGCGACGGCGCGCTGACCGGGGTGGCGATGTTGCGGATGGGCAAGCCGGAACTGCCCGGTGAGTTCATCCGGGCATTCAATGGTTTCGTCGGCGACGACGGTTGGGTACCGTTCATCATCATGGAGGACGGCCGGCCCAACACCTTCAACACCGATCCGAACAGCGGCGAGGGCCAGGAATACGACAGCCAGGGCCAGTTCCCCTTTATTGTGCGTCAGTATTACGATTTCACCGGCGACGCGGCGCTGTTGCGCGATGTCTATCCAAAAGTGGTTAAAGCCTTGCGGTTCGCCCAGGAACTGCGCCGCCGCCGGATGACCGATGAATACCGCGACGACCCCGCCAAGCGCCCTTATTTCGGCATCCTGCCGCCTTCAAACAGCCACGAGGGCTACTACCCGGCCAAGACCAGCTACTGGGACGATTTCTGGGTGCTCAAGGGGTTCAAGGACGGCGCTTATCTCGCAACCGTGCTCGGTCAGACCAATGACGCGGCCTGGATGCAGGCCGAGGCAAACGACTTCCGTCAATGCCTTTACAATTCCATGCGACTGGTCATGCAGACCAATAACATGGACCACCTGCCAGGCTGCGTGGAACTGGGCGACACCGACCCCACGTCCACCTCCGTCGCTATCATGGCCTGCGACGAAATGGATTATCTGCCGCAACCCTATGGCGCCAACACGTTCGATATCTTCTACCGGGACTTCCATCGGCGCATTGACCCCGGCGACGCGGTCACGTTCACGCCCTACGAATGTCGCAACGCGGATGTATTTGTCCGGATGAACCAACGCGAACGCGCACTGGAAATGCTGCGCTATTTCACCAGCCAATGCACCCGGCCGCACAACTGGAACCACCTGGCCGAGGTGGTTCACGCCAAGCCGCGCTCGCCGTCGTACATTGGCGATATGCCACACACCTGGTGCGGCTCCGACTACATCAACGCCGTCCGCTCCATCTTCGCCTACGAGGTCGGCGACCGGCTCGTGCTCGCCGGCGGCGTGGATCCGGCCTGGTTCAAGGATGGCATCGAAGTCAAAGGGGTGCCGACCCAGTTCGGCCCCGTGGACTATACAATCCGGGAGGCCGGCGACGCGGTCACGATTCGGGTCAGCGGCGCGGCCGCGCCGGCGGGCGGATTCGCGATCCCGCTGCCGGAATCCCTGAAGTCCAAGACGGCCACAGTTGACGGCCAACCTGCTGCGGTCACGAACGGCGCCGTCCAGTTCGCCAAATTGCCGGCGGAAATCCGTATCGCCGCAGCGGAGTGATCCGAAACATTTCGGTCTGGGAAACCGGCCGCCGGGATGATTGCCACACGCGAATCGCCCGGTGGCGCCCGGCTCCGATCGCGCGCCGGTTGGTTGCCTGACCACTTGCTCACGCTTGGAGGCACGGGGAGGGATTCCGGTATCCGGGTACTCCGCGCGAGCCGCAGTCACACCCGCCTTTGCGGGCACGAAACAAAATCCCGCACCCATCCTGCGAAGCGGACGGGTGCGGGTTGACACCGGTCTCTTTCCCTATCTTCCCGGCTAACGTCGCAGCAACCCAATGGTTCCCGCCACCACGCTCATTCGCTGTTCGGCATCTCGATCGGGCACGACGGTAGCCGCCAGATATCGCGGGCGTATTCCTGAATGGTGCGATCCGAGCTGAACTTGCCCATGTGGGCAATATTCATGACGCTCATCCGCGTCCAGCGATCCAGATCGCGATAGGTCTCGTCCACCTTCCGCTGAGTCTCGACATAGGACTGGAAATCGGCGAGGTGGAAGTAATGGTCGCCCCAGTTTAGCAGGGAATCGTAGATCGGCTGGAACAACGCCGGCTGTTCGAGATCGAAAAACGCGCTGTGGATAGTGTCGAGCACCCGTTTGATCTCCGGATTTCGGTTGTAATAGTCCCACGGGTTGTACGTGTTCTCGCGCCGCATCCGCTCGATCTCCTCGACCGTATGGCCGAACAGGAAGAAGTTGTCGGCCCCGACCTCCTCGCGAATCTCAATGTTGGCGCCGTCCAGCGTGCCGATCGTGAGCGCGCCGTTGAGCGCGAACTTCATGTTGCCGGTGCCGCTGGCCTCGGTGCCGGCGGTACTGATCTGCTCGCTCAGGTCGGTAGCCGGAATGATCCGCTCGGCCAGCGAGACGCGGTAGTCGCTCAAGAATACCATCCGCATCTTGCCGTTGACGTCCGGGTCATTGTTGACGATGCCGGCGACATCATTGATCAGCTTGATGATCAACTTGGCCATGTAATAACCCGGCGCCGCCTTGCCGCCGAAAATGAAGGTTCGCGGCTGCGCGTCGAGCTGCGGGTTGTCCTTGAGTTGGAAATAACGGTGGATGATGTGCAGGACGTTGAGCACCTGCCGCTTGTACTCGTGCAGCCGCTTGACCTGCGTGTCAAACAACGAGTCGGGATCAATGCGGACCCCGTGCTGCTGGCGGATATACTCGGCCAGCCGCACCTTGTTCTCGCGCTTGACCGCGCGCAGGCGCTCCTTGAAACCGTTGTCGTCCACCGCGCCGGCAAGCTGCCGAAGCTGGTAGAGATCCTTGATCCAGCCGTCGCCAATGCGCTCGGTGATCAGCGCCGCGAGGCCCGGGTTGCACTTCAGCAGCCAGCGGCGCTGAGTGATGCCGTTGGTCTTGTTGTTGAACTTCTCGGGCCACAGCTCATAGAAATCGCGGAACAGCGAACTCTTCAGCAGCTCCGAGTGCAATTGCGCGACGCCGTTGACGCTGTGGCCGCCGACGACGCAAAGGTTGGCCATGCGCACCTGCCGCTCGTGGCCCTCCTGGATCAGCGACATGCGCGCGAGACGGTCGTTATCACCGGGGAATTTGTTGACGACCTGGCGCATAAATCGGCGATTGATCTCGTAGATGATCTGAAGATGACGCGGCAGGAATTCCTCAAACAGGCGGACCGACCATTTTTCGAGCGACTCCGGCATCAGTGTGTGATTGGTGTAGCCGATTGTGTTGCGGGTCGCCTCCCAGGCGTCGTCCCATTCCATGCGCTCCTGGTCGAGCAGAATCCGCATCAGCTCGGCCACGCTCATCGCCGGATGGGTGTCGTTGAGCTGGATGGCCACCTTGTCCGGGAAAGCGCGGAAGTCGCTGTTGGTTACCTTGAAGCGGCGCACGATGTCCTGAATCGAGGTCGAGACGAAGAAATACTGCTGCTTGAAACGCAGTTCACGGCCTTGCTCGATCAGGTCATTCGGGTAGAGCACCTTGGTGATGTTCTCGCTCAATGTCCGGCGCTCGTAGGCTTTGACGTAGTCGCCGTTGTTGAAGAACTGAAGGTTGAACTCCTCCGGCGCCTTGGCGGTCCACAACCGCAGGTTGTTCACCGTGTTGTTGCCGTAGCCCGCGATTGGAAAGTCGTATGGGATGCCGATGACGGTGTCCGCCGCGACCCAGCGCGGGAACATGCGGCCGCCCTCGTAGTCGTTGACGACATGCCCGCCGAAATGGACCGGGAATTGGAACTCGGGCCGCTCCATCTCCCAGGGACAGCCGTAGCGCAGCCAGTTGTCCGGCTCCTCGAGCTGGTAGCCATCCTTGATCTCCTGGCGAAAGATGCCGTAGTCGTAGCGCACCCCGTAGCCGTAACCCGGCAGTTCCAGCGTGGCCATCGAGTCGAGGAAGCAGGCCGCCAGCCGACCCAGACCGCCGTTGCCGAGCCCGGCGTCGCTCTCGACATCGCGGAGTTGGAACCAGTCCAGGCCGAGTTCATTCATTGCCTGCACCACATTCTTGTCCAGTCGCAGGTTGACCACGTTGGTCCCCATCGCGCGGCCGATCAGGTATTCCATCGAGAGGTAATAGATCCGCTTGACATTTTTCTTGTAGTAAGTTTGCTGGGTCTGGATCCAACGCTCGATCAACCGGTCGCGCACGGTCATCGCGAGCGCATAGAACCGGTCATGCGCGGTGGCCGAATACTGGTCCTTGGCCAGGGTATACTTCAAGTGATTTTGAAAGCTGAGCTTGATGGCCTCCACCGACCCCAGCTTGTGGTAATTGCGCAGCAGATATTCGACATTATTCTCGCGATCTGGCATCTCGCCGTTGCTCATGGCTTCGCTCCTTTGCGGGCAGGGCCCATTAAAACGTATTACCGGCCGGCATCCTCAACATTGCCGAAGCGCAGGTCAAGCCCGCGTTGCGGTTAATCCTTGGCGTGGGCCGGCGCGGCCGCATACATGCCAGCCAGCAGCCGGGTGCCCAGTTCGCCGGCGCCCCGGATTTGCTTGAGCGCGGCGACCAGATCCTCCAGTTCGAGCAGCGCCTCGAGCACGATCAGCCGCGCAACCGGCTCGGCCCGCGCCGGCATGCTCAACCGGACCTCCTCCGCCTCCCGGACCAGCGAGATGACATAATGCTCCTTGCGAATCTGGTACACGTCGGCGTCCGGGCTGAGGCGGTACACAAAAAACTCCTCCTGGCGAAAGGCCGCCGCCAGATGGGCGCAGATAAAATCCGCGGCCTCCGGCGTGGGAAAAGCGATGGCGAATGATCGAATATGATTCGCGTCGCGCTCGGCCCCGGGGCGCAAACCCTCGCCCCGCTCAAAGCTCCACGCCAGCAGCGGCGGACCGAGGAAAGTCGTGATCGCGGTCATGATGATCGCCACACCAAAGACATCGCGCGGGATTGCGCCGGCGGCCAGGCCAATGCCGGCGATAATCAGCGCCACCTCGCCGCGCGGCACCATTCCGATCCCCACCCGCAGGGCGCCCCGCAGGTTGAACTTGGTCAGCCAGGCCGGCAGGCCGCAACCCAGCAGTTTCGCCAGGATCGCGACCAGCGCGTACACCAAGCCGAACACTACGGCGCCGCGCACCGCGCGCAAATCCACCAGCATGCCCATGACGCAGAAAAACACCGGTACCAGCGTGTTCTGCAGCCCCTGCAATTCATGCCGGATCACTTCGACCAGGTCCGTCCGCGAAAGTGACAGGCCGACAATATAGGCCCCGATGATCATCGCCAACCCAGCCATTTCAGACATCCCCGCCAGCAACAGCGCCACCCCAAACGCGATCGAAGCCATGTTTTCCGTCGAACGTAAAAACTTCAGCAACCGCGAGAACCGCCGCGCCAGCAGCAAGCCCAACGTCGTGCCCACCACCCAGAAACCCAGCGCCTTGATTGTGATCCAGCCGATGTGGTGCCATTCGACGAAGCCATCCGCCTTTTCGACCTTCGACATGCCCACCACCACCGCCAGCAGCACGATGCCCAGCACGTCGTCGAAGACCGCGCCGGCCAAGATCGTTACGCCTTCGGGCGAATCCATCCGCCTTTTCTCGGAAAGGATCCGCACCGTAATGCCAACCGAGGTGGCCGTGGAAATGGCCCCGAGAAAAAGCGCCGCGGGGTCCATGAACGAGTGCGCGACGCCGAACCAGCAGGCGCACCATGCACCGCCGGCGAAGGCAAAAGCCACGCCCCCCACGCCGACCACCGTGCCGATCACCGAATAGCGCAGGAAGGTCGAAAGGTCGGTTTCTAACCCGGACAGGAACAAGAGGATAATGGCGGCCAGAGTCGCGATGGCATACAACTCGGGCGTAACCGGCATTGCCGCTTCCGGCGGCGGGAACAAGGGTCCGAGCCCCAACACCGTCAGGCGCCCCAAGGCATACGGACCGATGAGCATTCCGGTGATCAGTTCGCCCAGCACGCCGGGCAGTCGGAAAACGCGGCGCAAGACGATGCCGCCAACCCGGGCGGCAATAATAATCACGCCAAGCTGCAACACGAAGCGCAGCATCATGGCGCTCATCCCGACCTCCACCTCGCCGGCGGATGGCATTACCGCCACCCTTTCCCTGCTATTCGACGTCGCCCGTGCAAACCCGACGCCTCAACTTTCTTTTTCGGAAAGGATGTCGAACACTTCATCTTTGGACTGGGCGGCCAGAATCCGTTCCCGGACCCGGGCATCGTCCAACTGGCGGCAGATTTCGGCCAGGAATTGAATATGCGGGCCGGTGCGAGTGTCTGGGGAAAGGGTAATGACAAAAATATTGGACGGCTTGCCGTCGAGGGATCCGAAGTTGATTCCCTCGCGCTTGATCCCGAAAGCGGCGACCAGCGAATCTACGACATCGGTTTTACCGTGCGGGATGGCGACGCCGTTCTGCATGCCGGTGGACATTCGCTTTTCGCGATCCAACACGGCCTTCAAGGCTTCTTTGCGGGCTTTCAGATCCCGAATCCGGCCAGTGGCCATCAACAGATCCAGCAGCTCCTCAATCAAGGCCTCTTTCGCGTCGCTCTTCAACTCCAGCGCGATGGCATCCCTCGAAAGGGTCTTCTTCAGATTCATTACCGCTCCAAGACAAAGTTCAGCATATATTGGGCGTTCGCGCCGCCGCGTCAAGACTCGACCGGCGGGAATTCGCGGTCCGGACAGGACAGCGTCATGGGCATCATGTGCATGCGGCCGGCTTGGCGAAGATTAGGCGCCGCCGCGCGGCGCGCGTCAGGGCCGCAAGACGCTGGTGCGATATTCCAAGCGCGCGCCGTAAAAGCGAAGACTGTTTCCCGTAGTATCAGGTTGCCAGCTGATATTGATGGAGTACATATAGGCATCGTTATCCACCGTGCCACTGAGTACGGCAGCGCCCACCGTGGCTAACACATTGGTGGAGTTTTCCGTGGAATTGGTGCTGTAGCCGCTCAATTGGGCATAACTGGTACGTTCCATTTCACGCCGCCGGAACGCGGCGCTCAACGCTACATTGCTAGCGCTGGAGTTGTCGTAATAGTAAAGGATCATATTGGTAACCGTCACGCCGTTGGGCAAGTGAACGGGGGCCACAAAATAGAGCAAGTAGGGAGGCGTCGGCGCGCCGGCCGTGGAGCAATAGACGAACTGTCCGCCATCATAACTTGGAATTTCATCCGAACTACCCCAGGCGTACTGGAAGAGGGGCGCCGGCAGGTTCAGCGCGCCGGAGCGGGCGCTTGTATACTCATAATCGCCTGAAGTCTCGATATCCCCGCTCACCCCCAGTTTCACGCCAGCGGAGATGTTGGTCGTGCCGATGCCCACATTGCCATTCTTGAAGTAAAACCGATCAGCCCGCAATTCCATCCAGTCATCATGGCCCCGCTCACCGATGTAGGTGTATTCGCTATCGCCAAAGGTAAGACTGGAATTGTGGACAGAACCGGTCCACACATGCTGCGGCCCGACGTGGACATCGCCGCGCACATAGAGGGCGTTGGTCAGGCCGACGATTTGGTTGGCGCCGATATTCATAACGGTCACGCCATCGTGTACAAAACCCAAGTCGGATTGATAACCGATCTCCGAGCCCAGATGGAGCTTTTTCCAGGGCAGCGCGGCAGTACCCAGAGTGTGAAGGTTGCTGACCTCCGGCACGATGTTCCCGCCAACCGTCAGCGTGTCCGGCAAATTGGTGGCGCCAACGCCAACACGCGAGGTGCGGCGGTCAATGACCAGCCGCGGGCCATTGGTGGCCAGCCAGTCCTTCTCATAAAATCGCAGTTGCTCATTGGCCATGTCGTATTGAATCAACATGCCGTAAGCCGCGCGGCTGTCCTCGGCCAGCATGAGTTGTGCGCTGCCATAGTTGGGTTGGTTGGTCCCAGGCGCGACAACCAGCGTGGTTAACTGAGGATGGCCGGCCAGCACGATATCCGCGGCCAGGTTGGTCACATTCAACCCCAGCCCACGACCCGCCCGGATCAGGAACTGGTTGCTCGCGGCCGAGCCGAAATCCTCATTCTGGCTGTCGGCCCAGACAAAACTGCCGGCATGCGCGGCCCGGGCGCGATGACCAGCCGCCAGGCTTGTGGAACCGAGCGCCGCGTTGCTAATTCCGCCGGGCACAGCGGCTCCCAGACCGGTGGCGCGGTTGTTCCGCCCACCCAACACCGCGGCGTAATCGCCAGTTGCCAGGTTGCGGTCGCCCCCGCCGATCGTAGCCGCAATCGCATTGGTTATCCGGTTGCCAACCCCGCCGCCAATGAAGCCATAGGCGCCTTCGATCGCCTGCGGCGCCGCGTCGCTGCCGCCGCCGGCGATGACTGAACCCGAGGCCGACACCGTGTTGGATACATGGCCGCCAATCAGTAACGGACTGGAAGCATCCGGCCGATAACGCATCGCGCGGCTATTGTTGACGCGGATGTCGAAGCCGTTATTGTCCACCGTGCCGATGAAGTAATCGCCCAGCGGCGCGATCGGCGTACCGGCATTGCCTTGCGCCATCCAGAATGTGTTGGTGAACGCCGGCGTGTTCAGATTGACCGGATTGACGGCGCCGGCGGCGATTTTCGGGCCGGTCACGGCAGCCATCGCCAGGTGCGTATTGGAAATCGTCCCGCCGGCAATTTTCTCGCCGGAGACCGCGTTATCGCGCAGCTTCGCGCGGGTCACGGCGCCATCCGCCAAGGCCAACTCGGAAATCGCGCCGTTGGTCACCCGGCTGGCGACAATGGCATAGCTGACGGCAGCCAGACGCTCGCGCGGCGCGAGCGTCTGGCCATTGATCTGCAGTTCCAGCCAGAGGGCCTGGTTGGTCAAGACAGTCGGGAAATCGCCGATTAGCGGGTTGTCACCCAACGTCGTGACATACAGCCCGTCTACCACCGGTAAGTTGCTGTCCTGCTCCAGATACTGCGCCTGCCCCGCGGTTTCCGCGTCAAAAAGCGTAAACTGAATATTGATCGTGGCGTTAACCAGATTGGTGCCGTTCAGCAATCGCCCTTGATAGTTGACCATCAGCGGCCCCTGGGCCGGCGCCGAACTGGTAGCCAACACCCACGCAACGACTGTTACCATCTTGCTTCTTGATTTCATTCATCCCTCCCAGCGTTGTTGTGCCGCCCGTATCACCTTTAGCAATTTGCGCGCGCCACGTAAACGCCAAACAACCGGTGGCGCACCCGGATGTTGGTCGAGGAACTGATCCAGGCGCGATGTTCGGTTGCATCCGCCGGGGGCGAGTGCTATAGATATGCGCTGTCGTTTCCCCGACACCAAGGAGCGCAACTTGAATTCGACCCAGAATACGCCGCCGGCCGCGCCGGCGGATCAGCCCAAACGGGGCACCATGCACCGGATTATCAACCACATGATCCAACTTCAGGAACTGGCTGTGGCCCGCGCCCAGCAAGAAGCGTCCATGCCCGGCGCCCGTCTGGCGCAACTCGACGCCTCAATCCAGACGCTGGCCGGCGAGTTGCCGCCGGACATCTACGCGCAGTTCCATAAGATTGAAAAGCGCGGGCAACTGGCGATCGTCCCCGTTGCCAACGGCGTCTGCTCTGCCTGCGGCATGACGCTGCCCGTGAGCCTGATCCACGCGGTGCACGCCGCCGAGCGCATCCACCAGTGCCCGACCTGCGCGCGGTTGCTATATTACCCGGAAAGTTTGCCCCGCAACATCCGCAAAAGCCAGCGGCGCAGCGAACCGCCCAAGGTCGGTATCGAACGCTTTTCCTCCCAGGAGCTGATGATCCCGCAACTGAGTTCCAACGACCGCGACGAGGTGATTGCCGAGTTGTGCGCCCGGATGGAGGGCGAAGGATTCGTGGATAACGGCCAGCGCTTGATCGAGCAAGCGCTGCGGCGCGAAGCCATCATCAGCACGGCCGTCGAGCACGGCGTAGCCTTCCCGCATGTCCGCGGCGTCGAAGGCGGCGGTCTGACCCTCGCGCTCGGGCTGCACAAGAAGGGGATCAAATTCAACCCGAATTCGAAAAACCTGACGCGGATCGTGTTCTTTATGGTCATTCCAACCGCCGCCAGCGCGTTCTATCTCAAGCTGCTTGCCGGTCTGTCCTCCACTTTCCAGAAGGAAGAGGCGCGCGAGAAACTCTTCGAGGCGGAGACGCCCGAAAAGTTGTGGAAAATGCTGATCCGCGTGACGAAGTCCGCGATCCAGTAGAACAGCTCCAAGTTTAAGGTTCGGCAGCCACCTGGCTGTTGCGCCTTGAAAACTCGGAACCTTGACCACGGAACTTTGAACTTACTTCAGCAGCAGTTCCGGCGGCGGGGTTTTGGCATGCACTACCCGGCCATCCGTGTACAGGATGTGATAACAGTTCAGATGCGGGGGGGGCACTTCGCGGGACAAGGCGTTGAGTTCGACCAGCATCCATTCGGGTTTCTGCCCGCTCATTTGCTTGCGGCCGTTGAGCTTGACATTCCACAGATACGACAGGCCCGTGTCCCGATAGAGTTTGGGCGTGGCGGGGCAGATAAAGTCATCCGCCTCGGCGCCGTAAGGGGCAAGCACCACGACAATGCTGTCATTGTCCTGCCGCGGGTCGTCCGGGAAAAAAGCCAGGCGCGGCAATGTGCCGCGGTCAATCTCATACATCTCCAAAAGAGTATAGATCCGCAGCAGGTGCTGCTCGCAGATTCGCTCATGTTGACGCTCGGTCCACCACCAGAACCACGCCGCTCCGATCAGCAAAAGCGCCAACAGCAGGCCCAACAGCGCCCGCAAGCGGGAGAATCCCAGCGCGGCGGAACGCGCAGCGGCCATTTGCAGCGGCAGCGGGCAGCTTGACATGCCCACGGAGGGTAGAACCGCCGCGCGGCGGCGTCAATCGGGAAGATTCATATAGAGCTGGCGGGCGAACGGGCCCGGCCACTCGCCGGCGGGGGTGGAATTCTGGATGCAGCGGCGCAGCAACGCCTGATATTGGGCCGGCTTGCCTTCCACGTTGCTGCGGATTGCCGCCGCCAGCAGCGCATCGTTCTGGAACCGGCGCGGCATCCCGGCCACCACCGCCTCCAGCCGGTCGGCGGGCATTTCGCCGACCAGACAGTTGATCGCCTCGCGCACGGAAACCTCGGCCGGGAAATCCGGCGGCAGCTTCATCTGCCCATCCACCGGCGCGCGGTCAAGCCGCGCCAACCCCAAATACTCCAGCCGGGCAAAACTGGCGATACTCGGCGAGGCATCGGGATTGGCGATGATTTCGCGGTAGAGCTTGCGTGCTTGCTCGCGGTCGTTCAGCAGGACTACGCAGCGGGCCTGTTCCAGCAACGCGATCGCCGCCGTCCGGTTGTCGCTGGCGCCGCGGCTGATCTCCACTGCCTTGCGAAAACCGTCGGCCGCGCTACGCCAATCACCGGCCACCATCGCGCGCCGGGCGATTCGTATCTCGTGCCAGGCCGGCGGCGCCTGGCTGACCGGCGTGCCGGTATCCGGCTGGCTCAACAAATATTCCAGGCTCTTCAACTGGGCCTGGCGCAATAGGGCGACATAACGGGCATGCAGCAGTTTGTGCCGGAAGAAGGCCCACGCCCCGCCACCCAGCAGCACCAGGACCAGGACGGCGCTGATTCCCTGACGGTAGCGGCGCAGACCATAGCGCATCCGATCCAGCGGCGAAAACCGATGCGCGCTGACCCGCTTGCCGGCCAGCGCCCGATCAAGATCGGATGCGAAGGCCTCCGCATCCACATAGCGGTCCTTGGGATCCTTCTCCAGCGCCTTGAGGATGACCGCCTCCAAGTCCGGTGAAATCTCCTTGCGGAAGAGCCGCGGTCGGCGCGGCTGCTCGTTTTTCACCGCCTCCAGCACGTCCTTGACCGGCGCGTAGTGCTGGGTGCTGTGCGGCAATACGCCGGTCAGCGCCTCGTAGAGCACTACGCCGAGCGAGAAAATGTCGCTTGCCGGTCCCACGCGCTCACCGCGCGCTTGTTCGGGCGACATGTACAGCGGCGTACCGGTCAGCGCGCCGGTCAGTGTGCACGACGGCCAGTCAATCAGTTCGGCCACACCGAAGTCGGACAGCAGCGGCTCGCCAAACTCGTCAATCATGATGTTGGTCGGCTTGACGTCGCGGTGGATGATCCGGTGGTTGTGGGCGTATTGCAGCGCGCGCGCAATTTTGACGATAACCGTCACGATCTCGGGCAAGCTCATCGGCGTCTTCTCAAGCGCGTCCTCCAGGGTCTTACTGTTGCGAATGGACTCCATGACGATGTAGTGATACGGACCGTCCTGGCCCGTCGTGTAGATCGTCATGATATTGCGATGGCGCCGCAGTTTCTTTGAAGCCTCGGCCTCGCGGCGGAAGCGTTCCAGCATAGTCGCTGAAACGCCCGGCCCTTCCTGGAATATTTTAACCGCCACTTCGTGGCCGGTGGCATCGCGCGCCAGAAACACCGTTGCCATCGAGCCGTGGCCAAGGGTGTCTATGATTGTGTATTCGCCGATGCGGAAACCCTTGCCCGGATAACGGATATCGGTCGGCGGCTCA
>CAZMXS010000019.1:0-63491 GCA_964570325.1 uncultured Verrucomicrobiota bacterium
GCCGCCGCCTCCGCGGCGGAATTGACCAGTACGGCCACTTGCTCGCCATGCGCGATCTTGCGCGCCATCTCGGCGAACACCCACGGAATTACCTCCAGCTTGGCCGGCCAATCATGAGGATTGCGCGGCCAGGCCAGCCAGGTTGCCGCATGCGGCGCCCATTCGGCGGGCATGATCCATTGGCGCGCGTCAATTACTGTCTGGCGTCTGGTCCCCATAAAGCCGCTCAAGATAATGATGGAAGGCTATTCGGCAAAGCGCCGGTTGATGGCGCCATAAGCATCCACGCGCCGGTCGCGAAAAAACGGCCAGCGCCGACGCACGTCTTCAATATCGGCATGGTTAATATCCGCATACAAAATAGCCTCATGATCCACTGGGGCTTGGGCCAGCATTACGCCCTGCGGGTCGCAGACAAACGAGGCGCCCCAGAATTCGATGCCCGGCGAGTCGGCCGATGGTTTTTCGCGGCCGACACGATTGACCGCCGCGACGTGAACCCCGTTGGCGATGGCATGGCCGCGCTGCGCCACCAGCCAGGCGTCGTGTTGCCGCGCGCCGTACAAATCCTTCTCGTGGTCCTGCCAGCCGATAGCTGTCGGATAAAAAATTACATTGGCCCCGGCCAGCGCGACCAGCCGCGCCGCCTCGGGGAACCATTGGTCCCAGCAGATCAGCACGCCGATCCGGTCCACCTTGGTATCCATCGCATGAAAACCCAGATCCCCAGGCGCGAAGTAGAACTTCTCATAATAACCGGGGTCGTCGGGGATGTGCATTTTGCGGTAGACGCCGGCCAGCGATCCATCGGCGTCAATCACCACCGCCGTGTTATGATACAAGCCGATGGTGCGGCGCTCAAAAAGCGGCACGATTACGACCACGCGCAGCCGGGCAGCGAGCTTCGCGAACAGTTTGGTGGTCGGGCCCGGCACCGGTTCAGCCAGGTCAAAACAGGCGTAATCCTCGCGCTGACAGAAGTACTGGGTCCGGTAAAGTTCCGGCAGGCAGATAATCCGCGCGCCAGCCGCCGCCGCTTCGGCCGTCTTTTTCAGGGCGGCATCCAGATTGCGAGCCGGCTCCGGCGACATGCCCATTTGAACCAGCGCAATTTTATACGATGTCGGTTTCTTCATGAGTTTGCGGGGTGAACATACCGGACCACGCTGGAAATGCCAAGCGTTGCCTGCGCCTGGGCAACCCTCAAGTTGGGGCAAAAATCAAGCCGCGCACGATGGCTGGGCAAGTTTCCGTAAGTCAGGCATTTCTGACTATCCCAAACGGCAACGAGAATCGGGCGAAAACACCCGCCTCACGGCCGCACGCCGCCGGAGAGCCAGGCGGTTTTCGAAACAAACGGATCACACCAGCGACTTCCAGAACCGGAGCAGTTCACCTGCCGCCGGATTATCGCCGGCCAGGCGCTCGGGGTGCCACTGAACCGCCATAATCGGCGCGCGGCCGGCCAGGCCTTCGACCGCCTCGATGACCCCCGCGCCGGAGAAGGCGCAGACGCGCAGGCTGGCGGCCAGCGCCAATGGATCGAGCGCCTGGTGATGCGAGGTGTTGACCTCGCGAGCCGCCTCCAGCGCGGCGCCCAGCAGGGTCATCGGCACCGGACGCAACGGATGCATCCCTTTATCGTGCTCCTCCAATGCATCCGCTCGCGGTTGGCGCTGGCGTAAATAATCCGGCAGATGCTGGATCAGCCGGCCGCCAAGGGCTACATTGATGATCTGGATGCCGCGGCAGACGCCGAAGATCGGCCGGCCTTCGCGCAGGCAGTGCTCGATCAGGCGGAGTTCCTGCCGATCACGCGCCAGGTTGATGCCTGCAGTATGCGGATCGCGCGCCGCGGCATAGAGTTCAGGCTCGATGTCATGGCCGCCGGATAACAATAAAGCGGTGTAGGATTTCAGCGATACCGGCGGCGGCGATTCCGGCGGCAGCGGCACGCCTTCAATATTGCCGCGCCGCAGCCAGTCCATGTAGTGGCGCGTGGACGTCTCATTCAGCGAGCGGGTGACCAGCCATTTCATCAGAAAGTTGTCTCACTCCGAAATGCCGCGCCGTGATGGTCCCACCATTGCTTCCACTCGGCGGCATCCTCGAAATTCTTGCCGGTCAAGCGGGTCAGGGCTTGCACCGCAACCCGTTTGTTCATATTGGCCATGGCGGTGATCAGCGGACTGACCGCGCGCGGATCGCGCAATTCTCCCAGCACCTGGGCCGCCGATTCCTGAACATACCGATTGGAATCGGTTAGGGCGGCGATCAACGGTTTGACGGCGCGCAAATCATGGATGGCGCCCAAGGCTTCGGCCGCTTTGACCCGGACCAGCACACTCTCATCCTTCAACGCGGCGACAAGCGGATCCACTGCCTTGGCGTCGCGCAGATTGCCGAGCGCTTCGGCCGCCTTGACCCGCACCAGCATGTTCGGGTCGCGCAAAGCGACCAGGAGCGGTTCCAGCGCTTTGATGTCCCGGATTTCACCTAGTGCCCATGCGGCGTTTTCGCGGAGGAAAGCATCGGGGTCATGCAAGAAACCCACCAGCGCCTCCACGGCCGCCGCGCCGATTTTGGACAAAGCGACGATCGCGCGTTCAAAGGCGGCCTGGTTCTTGCCTTTGAGCACCATGATCAGCGGCATGACAGCCCGCGGATCGCGTAGTTCGCCCAACGCCCAAACGGCCGACAGAACCACCGCCTCGTCCTGAAGCGCGGCAATCAGCGCGGGCACCGCGCGCGGGTCGCCGACCTCCCCGAGCGATTCCGCCGCATTGACGCGCACGGTGTCGTCGGGATCCTTCAACGCCGCAATCAACGGCTCAACGGCCGCCGGGTCTTTCTTTTCGCGCAGCGCCCATGCCGCGTTTTTACGGGTTTCCGGATCCCCGATGCTGAGGGCCGCCGTCAGCGATTCGGTCGCGCGCGGGTTATTGATCATGCCCAGAACAGTCTGCGCCCGCCGCCGTACCTCCTCGTGCTCGTCATTCAGGGCGGACACCAGCGGTTCGACCGCCGGCATGCCGATCTTGTAGATCGCCCATTCGGCACGGCCATGCACATCGCCCCGCAAAGCAGCAATCAAGGGGCGGACGGCGCGCGCATCGCCCACTTCCCCCAATGCCCAGGCGGCGTTCTCACGGACGCTCAAATCCTCGTCGTTCAGCGCGGCAATCAGGGGTTCGACGGACTTGGGATCTCTGGTTTCACCCAGTTTTCGCGCATTATCAGCGCGAATGCCGGGGCTGACGTTTTTGAGCGCCCCCAGCATCACTTCCAGCGCGGGTGGTGCGGGCGCGGCCTGCTTCTCGGGCGCAGCCGCCGACACGGGCGCCGCCTGCGCTTCGTCAATCTTGTCGAGTGTATGCACGGCGGCGTCAATCTCGGGCGGGACGCGCGGCGGCCGGCGCATGAAGAAACCAAAGTGGCCGGACGCGATCAGTTTCGCGCCGGCGATGATCACCACCAACCCCAGCAAGACAACAATCAGTTCGGTCATGCGCCACCCACGGGCATAAAATACGCAACCCGCGCGAAAAGGGGAAGCGACATTTGAAAAATCCGAGCGGCCGATCCACCTTGACCCTTGCACTTTGCGCCTTGAACTTCTATTGTTTCCGGCCATGCAGAAATCGTTATTTAACGGGCTGGCGGGATTGGCGTTGCTGGTGGCGCTGGGCAGCGGCTGCGCCTCATCCAAGCCGTATGTCGAAACACCGGAAGATACGGGCTGGCACCTTTTTATTCATGCCAAGAAGGACAACCCGCGCGATCAATACGCCTACGCCCGATTCCTGGAAGAGCGGGGTCTGATCAAGACCGCCGGGGCCCAATACAAAGCCTTGACGGTCTACTGGCCGCAGGCGCCGGAGGCGGCGGATGCCCAGTACCGGTTTGCGCGCATTCTCGAGCAACGCGGCCGACTCTTCAAGGCGTTCGATGAATACCAGTACCTGATCGAACATTATACCACAGGCTACGATTTCGACGCCGTGCTTGAGCGGCAGTTCAATATTGCGCAACATTTGATGGATACGCCCAAGGGCCGTTTCTTGTTTTTCCCCGGTTTCAAGGCGCCAGAACGCGCGGTGCCTTTGTTCGAGAAGATCGTCAGCAGCGCCCCCGAATGGTCGCGCACCCCCGAGGCCCAATACCTCATCGGGCGCGCCTACGAGTTAAACCGCGATTTTGAACTGGCGGTGGTCGCCTACATGGCGGCAGAATACCGCTATCCGAACAGCGCGTTCGCCGAGGCCGCGGCCTTCGGCCGACTCTATGCGCTTTATGAGCTGGCCGTGGCCAGCCCCTACGACGAACAGATGTTGGAGGACGCTTGGGCCTCGGTCGTGGTCTTCCAGCAACGCTTCCCGCAGTCCGATCGCAATCCGATCATCGCGGAATACAAGAAAACTCTGTACCGGATGCGCGCCGAGAACGCCTACACACGGGCGCGCTATTATGACCGAATCGCCAAGAAACCCCAGGCGGCGGTGATCGAATATCGAAATCTGTTGGCGCTGTTTCCTCAATCCGAATGGGCCTCGATCGCCGAGTCCCGCATCGCGGAGTTACAACCCTACGCGGAGAGAAAACCATGAAGTCTATGCTTCCGACTCTAGTCCGCATTTTTCTGCTGAGCGTCCTCGTGATCGGCGGCCACGGCTGCATGGGGTACAAACTCGGAACCATGTTGCCGCCGGACATCAAAACGGTTTGTGTGCCAACATTTGTCAATAAGACAACCGAGCCAAACATCGAGATCCAGGCCACCTCCGCCTGCATCGCGGAATTCCAGAAGGACGGCTCGCTGAAGGTGGCGGACCTGCCAAACGCGGACACCGTAATCGAGGTCACGCTGACCGAATATGCGCTGACCCCGCTGGCCTATGACAGTGTCCAGAAAACGGCCACCAAGGAATACCGGCTTGTGCTAACGGCCGGATTTGTGATGAAGCGCAAAAGCGATGGCCGGCTGATCGCCGAAAATCCGCAGGTGCAAGGGGAAAACACCTTCTTCATGCAGGGCGACTTCACCAGCTCGAAACAGGCCGCGCTGCCCAAAGCCGCGGAAGATCTGGCGCGGCAGATTGTGCAACGTGTCGTGGAAACGTGGTAAGACCGGCGGCAATGGCGCCCACCGATTCACATAATCAAGCCGGCTTGGGCGCCGCGCCCAGTTTACGCATACGGTTGGCCGCGCGAGTTTTGCGCCGAATCGCCGTGTTGCGGGTAATGATGCCCCGTTTAACGGCCTTGTCCAGAATAGAGCAATATTCGCGGTAAGATTGGGCGCTGGTCTCCAGATTGCCTGCTTCGAAGGCGGCAAACAGATCGCGCCGCTGGCTCTTGATCTTGCTCTTCTCGGCCACGTTGCGCACGCGCGCCTTGCGGGCCAGACGGTTACGCTTCACTGCGCTATGGATATTCGGCATATTTCAACTCCCGGAAATTCAAAAAAAACGTTGTCATACTAGCCGCGTGCGACGTGAAGTCAACTGGCATTTGGAGAAAAAATGGCAGTTTTGAAAAGCCTCAAGTTTCTGGTCGGTCTGGCCCTGCTGCCTTTCTGCGTGGCAATCAGCCGAACCTTATGGCGCCTGCTCCTGACGGTGCAGCCCGGCTCGCTGCAACAGGTGCCGCGCACCACCTGGGGTTTGGCCATTGGCTTTGGAATCTGGATTTTCGCGTTCTTCTGCATGTCACGGCCGATCCGAACATATGTATTCGGCCACGAACTAACCCACGCGATCTGGGCCTGGGCCATGGGTGCGCGGGTCGCGCGGTTCAAGGTCTCGCAACGCGGCGGCAGTGTGGCGCTCGATCGCAGCAATTTCCTGATCGCGCTCGCGCCCTATTTCTTTCCCATCTACACAATCGGAGTAATGCTTCTGTATGGCGCACTCGCGCTGTTTTTGGATTTGCAGGCATATGCGCCGTTCTGGATGGGCATGGTCGGCCTGACGTGGGCCTTTCACCTGACCTTCACCGTCAGCATGTTGTTGCAGCATCAACCGGATATCGTTGAAAACGGCCGCCTGTTTTCCTACACGGTGATTTACCTTTGCAATGCGCTGGGGATCTGTTGTTGGATTGTCGGGGTCGGCGCACCGACTTTGGAAATGCTGATCACCGACCTGAACCACGACATCACCGCCGTCTGGGCCGCTTACTTTGCGGGCTTGCAGTGGATGGCAAAGAAGTTGCAGGGATGGTTGGCCTGAAAAAAATTGGAAACGAGAATGACACATAACAGATGCAAAACGGCTGCGTGCTTCCGGTGTCTGATCGGCAGCATGTCGCTTGTGGCGCTGGCTGCGCGCGCAGAGTTGTTCTCCAATGTATTGAGCAACGCCGGGTTTGAGGCTGGGTCGTCCGATACCGACATCGCCGGCTGGACCCGTTTCGGCAACGCTTACCGCTATGCCACCCCCGACGCGCATAGCGGGAACTATGCGGTGGCGGCTTGGGGCAATTGGTGGCCGGCGGGCGAATGGAACGGGTCCGGGTTATACCAGGATTACCCCACCACCGAAGGCCAAATCTGGGAAGCCGCCGTTTGGGCACATGTCAATATACCGCTGCAGGGCCGCGCTTTTGCGGGCATCAACCTGGAGTTCTTCAACGCCGCCTCGCAGTGCATTTTCTCGGGAACCTCGGCGCACAAAATCACCGCGAATACGCCCACAAACCAATGGTTCCGGTTGACGGCCAAAGCCCAGGCCATACCCAACACGGTGCGGGTTCGGGCCATTCCCCTCTTGGTTCAGTCGCCTGATTTTGAATCCGGCGCGGTCTGGCTAGACGACGCGGAACTTTATCTCAACCCCACCGGCCGCTTGGACTTCGCCGGCCGCTCATGGAAGGTGTTGGACGGCATATCCGCGCCAGGGCCAAACAACTATTATTCGACGAATTGCTGCTGGGTGGACACCAACGGTTGGTTGCACATGGCCGTCCGCCAGGTGGACGGTGTCTGGTGTTGCGGGTTCATGGAACATGAACGTCCGTTGGGATTCGGCGTTTATAGCTGGCGCATCGGCAGTCGGGTGGATTTGCTCAACTCGAACCTGGTCGCCGGCCTGTTCACGTATGCGCTCGAACCGGAGTACGGCACCAACCAGAATGAAATTGACATCGAAATCAGCCACGCGCTGCCCGACACGCAAAGCAACTGCTTGCTGCTAACCGTTCAGCCCTACACTATTCCGGGCAATACTTACCAGCATCTGATGGTGTTGACCAATGACCGCACCACTCATCGCTTCTGCTGGCGGCCGGATCGAGTGGACTGGCAAAGCTATTACGGCCACGCCCCGGCGCCGGATGAGCACACCGCATTCATCGCCGGTTGGCGCTTTGAACGGCATGGCATCCCGATCGAAACCAACGAACATCCCTTTATCAACCTTTGGCTGTTTCGGACCAATCGGCCGACAGGCACGCAAGGCTTGGAAATGGTTATCCATGACTTCGATTTCACGCCCTTTGACGGTTTTCTGATCCGCGACGATTTTCGCGCCGATGGGATCAGCAATTTGTGGCAGGTACTCGGTTCCAGCGTAGCGGCCACAAACGGCAGGCTTGTAATGCAGCCCTCCGGCACCAACCGGGCGGCGCTGATCACAACCAACTGGATTCACCGGAACGAACGCGGTTGCCGGTATGTTTTTTCCGCCCGGCTCGCGGAATTGAACACCGCCGCGTCGGGCGTGGGCGAAGATATTCGCCTCAGCCTGGCGTTGCTCGGCGCAACCAACGCGCCAGAGGCTTCTCCCGCGCATGCGCGCTTGGAGTGCGGGTTTGATACAGAGGCCAACTGCCTGACCTGGCGTTTTTTTACACGCACCAATTCAGCCGATCGCCTTTGGTTTTGGGGCGTGACCACCAACCTGGCGGACATCCTGGCGGCGGGCACGATGGAATTGAGGCTGGAACTGGATCCAATGCGTTACAGAATCGAGTCACGCACCGCCGATGGCATGCCCATCACTATTCACACCAATACCGGCACGGCTGCGGGACTGCATGACCTGGGCGATCAACTGGATTATGGGTACTGGCTGATCGGGGCCGAAAACACCAGCCCGGCAGTTTCCGGCCAAGTCGCGTGGGCAGGCGCCGCGGTGGGAATCGCGGCACAGGCAGATACCGTCAACGCCGCGGCGATCAGCATCAGCGAACGACAAGCTATCGTTTCCGCTGCCGCGTGCTTCGACACCCGGTACACATTGTGGCGCGCCACCAACCTGCCGGGTGTTTTTTTGGGCGTGGCGAGTAATATCGCCGCGCTGGCCCCAACCGTCTGGCTAACCGACCACGTGGAAAATGCCGCCGCTTATTACCGTTTGGGGGCCGAATGAACAACGACCACAGTTGGTCCAAGACGCGATAAGACAATGAAAAATGCGAGCCGAGCGGCCCGCACTTTTCATTAGCGCCCACGCGCGCCTCGCCGGGGACAAATGCCACCGGTGTCCGATGTCAGGCAATCATCCGCCGGCGCTTCAGCGCATCAATTCTTTGACCAGTTGCGGCTTCTGGACATACCACCGCAATTGCTTGGCGTCCAGCCGGCGCACTTTCGCCTCGGGCACGCCCAAGGCCAGCAGTTTTTTCTTATGTTCCAGCATCCGCCGGTTTTTAGCCGTCCCGCTCTTGCGCGGACGAGTCGTATTGTTGTTCCGGTCATTCATTGACATGCGACACGCTCCTGTTTTGGGGTTAGCCCCTGTTTCTTCAGACGAAAAGCGCCGTAAGTTACAATGACGGCTCGCGGGTTTCAATCCTTATATTACCTGGAACGGATTTGTTTTGGAACGCCGGCAGGATATCTGGGCTCCATGCTGGGCGTGAGCGAGCGGTTGCCCCCACGAGCGTAAACGAGCGGCCACGTAAGGATACCCGTTCCCGCGCGCCCAACCCCCGACCGCGTTCGGCTTGACTCCGGGCCGGCCGATCGAAATGATGCAACAAATCCGCCGGACTTATTATGCCGCCCAGTGAATACACAGTCCTGCTTGTGGATGATGAGGAAACGGTACTGGCCTTGCTTAAGAAGCAACTGGCGCGCCTGCCCTACGTGCTGATCACAACCACCGATCCAGCCGAGGCCATCCGCCTGCTGGCGACACGCGAGATTGCGGTGCTGGTTTGCGATCTGAATATGCCCGGCGTAGATGGCAACACCGTTCTCCAGCATGCGCGCCGTGAAAATGCCGACCTGGTCTCCATAGTCCTGACCGGGGGCGCCGACCCCGCAGCCACGATCCGTGCCATCAATGACGGCGGCATTTGGAAATATATTGCCAAACCCTGGAAACGCGAGGAATTGATCCAGATTATTGACGAAGGGGTCGCCCGCTATAGCGCCGCCCAACGGCAACGACAATTGGCCCATATTGCAGCCGACCTTTCCGCCAACCAAACCACGCCGGCCAATTCTGCGCCGGAACCCGGGAGTGTCCAGCGCGACTTTCTCGAAGCGCTCTCAACGGAAATGGCCTCCGCCGTCTTCAGCGCGCCGGCCGGGGAAGCGAACAATTTGATTGTGCGGGCATTGCGCAAGCTCAAGGTGCGAAGAAGCGGAACCCACGCCGGCGACAAAGAATTGACTGGCGGACGTTATCAACTGGTCGAGGTGCTGGGCGAAGGCGGGATGGGCACGGTGTTCAAGGCCAACGACCAGTTGCTCGGCATGCCCGTCGCCATTAAAATACTCGGCGCTCACTTCACTTCCGCCCCCGCTGCCGTCGAAGCTTTGAAGGCGGAGGCGCGGATCGCGATGCAGCTTTCTCATAAGCACATCGTTCGCATCCACAATCTCCAAAAGGCGGGCGAGCACTTTTTCCTGGTCATGGAATATGTGCCCGGCCGATCCTTCCTGGATATCCTGCACCGTTATGGCAAGCTGCCCATTCATACCGTGGTGCAAACCGTCATGGTCTGCGCGGATGCGTTGGCGTACGCCCACCGCCATGACGTCCTGCACCGCGACCTGAAACCCAACAACCTGATGCTGGCGGAGAACGGCGTGCTCAAGCTGATTGACTTCGGCGTCGCCTGCCTGATGAGTTCCGACCACAACGGTGGCGAAGTGGTCGGCACGCCAATTTACATGAGCCCGGAACAATTGCGCGGCGAGCCGCTGGATCATCGCACCGACATTTACGCGCTGGGGATTATCGCCTACCAGATGCTGACCGGACTGAACCCCAAGCATGCAACCCTGACGGCCCGCCAGGCCCTGGCGGATGGCCCGCCCGCTATTGTCGGACTGCCCGATGAACTGGCCCAAGTGCTGCGCCGCGCCATCGCCCCGCACCGGGAAGAACGCTGGCCGGCCGTCCAACAATTTGCCACCGCGTTGGCTGAAGCCGGAGAAAAAATCAAAGCCTGATATTCAAAGCGCCCCGTCCCGGCCGGGGCTTCCGACGCCATCCCACCGCGATCAATGATTTGAAATCACTGCCCGGCCGGGTCGCGCCGGAACTCCTGAATGTAGCTGACGCCGATCAAGGCGCGCGTGATGGTTGAGCTGTCGAGCAAGTGCCGCATATCAATGAAATCGCCCTCATCCACCACGCGCCGGATTTCGTCCTCCAAGCTGGTCGGGTGTGGGGCCATCGGCAATTCGGAGAACAACACGGCATGATTATGCAGCATCTGCGAGGGGGCCGCGGCGTTGCCGGGGTTGGAATAGAAGACGGCGCCGAAAAATTCCTTGTCATAGGTGGACAAATCACTCCCAAAATCAGCGCCGACACCGACGACCAAGCCCGTGACATTGACATGCCGCGGCTGTTTGTCCAATTCGAACCACTCCGCCAGATTTTCGGGGTCAATCACCAGCTTCCGGTTGGCCGGCGCCTGCGACTTTACCGGCGAATGGCGGATACCGGACCCATATACCGCGCCCATCTGGGCTCGCAACGCCAGTCCCAGCACACCCTTGAAGTCCGGCCGGCGCCGGCGCGCGTCGGCGAACAGATCCTGATACAGCGCGCCCACCTTTGTTCCGCCCGGTTCGCGGCTGTCGAACAGGAGGTATTCGTTGAAGCCGCCGGCAATCGAGACATTGTAGGCGGTTCGAATGGTCACCCCGCCCTTATCCACCTTGGGGATCAGAAAATCCGGCGTATCGTGTCCATCTGTCGGCAGCCAGACCATGGTTCCGCCGATCGTAATCATCTCGCCCATAATCCCGAAATAATCGTCCATCCGGTCCCCCAGCCCGCCGAGGCCGATGGAGTACTCCGTTTCGGAAAAACGTTTGGAACTCAAATGGGCCGCGGTGACATCAGCCTTGAGCACATCCTGCACATGTCCCAGCACATGAATCACGCCGGGCTCGCGCCCGCCGGGCAACACAGTGGCCTTGCCACAAGGCAGATCCACGCGTTCCATTTGATTCCAACGCGCTTGCAGGGCCGCCTGCAAAGCCGCGGCCGCGCCCGCGGCCAACGCCTGGTCCAGAGTCGCGTGCATTGGCAATTGCCCCGCCAGGCCGGCGATCTCGATCACTTGGCGGCAGTATTCGCTGGCCGCGGCCAGGGCCAGTGTTCCGCCGCGAGACTTGAGTTGTTTGTGCCAGAGCAGCAATACGCGCAAGGCGGCGCTGCTGATGTATTCCACCGCCGACAAATCCATGACCAGGCTGTACACATCGTCACTCAACGCGCCGGCAACCGTGGTCTGCAACTCGCGCGAACCAAAAGTGTCCAGCCGGCCCTGGGGTCGGATAATCAGAATCTGGTCCTGCCGCGTGATGGTCGTTTGCATGGCGGGTTTATAACCGGGCAATGAGTCCAGCGCAAGCGCGAGAGGCAAGCGATCAGGATGCCCGCGCTCCGGCGCCGCGTTCACACGCGGCTTGTCTTTCCGGCGCGGGTTGATACAACTACGCGCGCCAGCCCCAGCGGAGGTGAACCATGTTCAAAGCTTTGACCGTGTTGATCGGAACGCAAATCCTGTTTTCGGCCAGCGATTTCATGGGGCGTTACTACATGCACCGGCTGGGTTTTCACTGGGCCGCTTTCATCAGCGGTTGGTTTCTCTGGTACACCATCATCCGGCAGGCCGCCACGTTCGGCCTGCTGTACGTTTTTGCCTGCATTCCGTTGGGCAAGACGATGGCGCTGCTGGGCGCGGTTTCCATTCTGATCAGCAACGCGCTGGGGTTGCTGTTTTTGAAAGAGGTACTCTCGCCCGCCGCCTATGTCGGGGTTTCGCTCGCGGTGATCGCGATCCTGATCATGGCATTTAAGTGAGCCATAGCCGTGGTCTGAATGCAGGGGCTCGGACCCCATCCGGGGGCGGTCGGCCGACTCACGTTTTCAAAGCGCTCCCGCGCCCCAGCAGGCGCAGAAAGCGCGAAAGGATATTCTCCCGCTTGAGGTCATGGATCACTTCCTGCCGGGCAACGGACTTCAGATTTTCATAGGCGGCGGCGTTGCGCTGGCCGCGCTCGGCCACGAGCCGGGCCAGGATTTCGGGAATGCCATCGTGCAAGGCCAGCATCTGCGCAAACGCCGCCGGCGGAATCTCAATCAATTCCGCCTCAACTGTGACCGCAATCGTGGCCGTGCGCGGCAAGCCGGTCATCAAGCTCATCTCGCCAAAAACCTCGCCGGGGCCGAGATCGAACTCGTAAGCATGGTTTCCGCCCTCATACTCAATCCGCCCATGCAACGCCCCGCGCAGCAACACATAGCAACTGCCGCCCGGCTCGCCCTGGCGAAAGAGGATCTCTCCCGTTGTATAACGCACGCGCCGCAACAACGGAGCCACCTGCTGGAAATCCTTTTCGGTCAGCAGTGGACGGCCATTCTCATCCACAAACAGCCGCGCGCCAAAATCACTTCGCATTAAATCCGCCGCGCACCGTTCGTTATCGGCCGCCGCGGGCGGTTGGAATCGTTGGTGATAAACCACCGCCATAAAATCATTCAGCAGCTTGTCGCTCATCGGGAAGGGGATCTCGATCCCGCGCCGTTTGAACTGGTACCAGATCATCCGGCCCACATCGCCTTCCACCGGCGTCCGGTTGTGGTAGCGGTTGGTCCAGAACCGCACCTCATAGTTGATGCCGAAATCCAGATAGGCCGTCACAAAGGCGGTAGGCGCAGGCTCGCGCAGCACCTCGGGCACGGCCAGCGCCGACTCCACCAGCGCCGCAATAACCTCGCCCGGCGCGTCGGAATAGCTGGCGCCGACGGCGAGCTTATGCCGGCGCAGGGGCGTCGGACGCGACATGTTATGGATGATCGCCGAAGCCACGCTGCTATTCGGGATAATCAGGATATGTCCGGCCACGGAGCGTAGTCGCGTCTCGCGCCAGTTGGTTTCGAGCACCTCGCCCTCGATCTGGTCCAGCGCGACCCAGTCTCCCGGCAGGACCGACCGCGTAATATGCAGGGACATCCCCGCCAGCAGGTTGCCGAGCACCCCCTGCAGCGCAAACCCCACGACCGCCGTCACCAGCGCCGTGGATGCGAGCAACGGCGAAATGTTGACCCCCAACACCATGCGGAGAATCGCGAATACCGCGGCCACAATCGCCACCGCGCGCAGGATGCTCAGGATCAAGCCGGGGATGGGGAACGGCCGGCCGCACCAGGCAAAGAATTGCGCCGCCAGGCCCTCGACCAGGTTCAGCACCAGCACCACCAGCCAGAAGGCATACCAGGCCGTCAGGTGCGTCTCATACGGCGCGGCATGGGCTTGAATCCAGCCGGCCGTTTCCGGCAAGCGGCGCGCGCAGAATACCAGCGCGACGGTCAGGGCCAGGACCCACCCGGGAACAGCCAACCGCGCGGCCAGATCGCCCCAACCGCCAGCCGCGGTCTTCGGACCGCCGGGCTCGCGCCGCCAGCCGCGCCGCAGCGGCAGCGCAGCGGCCAGCGCGAGGAGATAAATGCCAACGATGATCAGCGCCTCAATAATCAACGGTGTCAGATTCTTCACGGCGCCCCCCGGGCCAATTCAATAACCGCGCCGGCGCGCGCCAGTGCAGCAGCGGGCCACTCCGCCTGAAGACGCCGCTCGATTTCGGCCAGGCGGCGGTCTTCATGGTGCGGCGAGTGATGGATCACGAGCAAGCGACCCACATGCGCTTCCCGCGCGACGTCCACCGCGTCGCGCCAGGTACTATGCCCCCACCCCTTGAACTGCGGATACTCGTGGGGTTCATATTGGCCATCGAACAACAACAGATCGGCCGGGCGGGGTCCGCGACACAATTCAATCAGCGCCATCCGCTCCGCCGGAGTGGATAACGCCCATTCAACATCCGTCGCCACTACTACGGCCGCGCCGGTCGCCAACTCATCAATGCGATAAGCCGTGCAACCGTCCGGGTGATGCACGGCGCACCAGCGGACCTCAATGCCGGGATGGCGAAAAGGCGCCATGGAAGACGGTTCAGGCAGGTCCGTGAAATGAATCCGCGCGTGCAATTGATCCAGTTGGATCGGCCAAAACGGTTTGTCGAGAATGCGGCGGACGGCCTGTGAGGCCGGCACGCCCTCCCGAATCGGGGCGACGATTTCGATCGTCCATTTTTTTCGATACAAAGGCGGAAACGACGGCAAGCCCATCAGATGGTCGAGATGATAATGCGTCAGCAACATCAGAATACCGGTTGCTTCGCCCCGATACTCCAAGTGGTGCCCGAGCGCCGTCACGGCCGTGCCCGCATCCACGATCACCTGGGCTCCGCCCGCCGCTTCCATCAGGATGGCCGTGGTATCGCCGCCAAATTGTTGATAGTCGGACCGTGTGACCGGGCTGGTGCCGCGAATGCCGCCGAGTGTGATTTTCATCAGCCTTTTTCCGTCAGATTCCAGATACCATCCCAAACCGGGTCGGACGATTTCAACAACATCCGGCATTGATCCGCGTATTTCCGCGCCGGCGGATCATCCGGCAGACCCTCGAAAATCCGCAGCGCATCAGCCGTTTTCCCCGCGCGGCACAATTCCAGCGCCCGCGCATAATCCGCCATCGCGGACGGCAGCGGCTCGCCTTCGAGCCCGAGCGGTTCATAAACCCGCACCGGCGTCTTGCGCCCCACCACGGTCAGGCGTCCCAGTTCGCGGCCGGGGAATCGGTTCTTGCACAACAACCAAGTCGCCTCGGAGACCATGACATAGGTGCCGAACGCCTTGTTCGCCCCCTCCAACCGCGACGCCAGGTTGGCGGCATCCCCCAGCACGGTGTAGTTAAACCGGTTGCGCGAGCCCATGTTTCCGACCACCACCTCGCCCGTGTTAATGCCCACCCGCATTTTTACCAACGCGCCGGTGCGCTGGAAGAATTCGTCACGCCGTTCGGCCAACCGGCGCTGGCAGCGTATGGCGCTGCGCACAGCCCGCACCGCATGGTCCGCCTGGTCAAGCGGCGCGTTCCAGAACGCGACGATGGCGTCACCGATATACTTGTCAAGGTAACCGCCCTCCTCCAGAATGATATCGGTCATATCCGACAGAAAATCGTTAAGCAGCGTCGTCAGGGTCGGCGGGTCGAGCCGCTCCGAGAAACTGGAAAATTTCTCGATGTCTGAAAAGAACAGGGTCAACGTCCGGCGCTCGCCACCCAACTGCAGCCGACCAGGATCAGCAATCAACTGTTCGATCACCTCGGCGCCGAGATATTGTTTGAACGCCGACTTGATGAACGCTTTCTGCCGCCCTTCGGTGGCATAATTGACAATCGTCGCCCCCACCAGCGCCAAGGCCACGGCGGTCTCTCCCGCCATAACCGGCAACCAATAACCCGCCGGATATAAGGCGAATCCCAGCAGCAGCGGCAGCGGCAGCAACACCACAAAAGCCGCCGTATTCTGCCAGACGCGGCGGCTCTCGGTGACCGCCACGCCGGAGATAAGCGCCAGCATCAGGATCAGCAAGCCGGCCAGTCCGGCGGGTGTCTCGCGGATAAAATCGCCGGCCAGGCAGTTGTCCAGAATCGTGGCGTGAATCTCGACTCCGGGATAATCCCGGGCAATCGGCGTCGGTCGGAAATCCTTCAGGCCGGGCGCGCTGAAGCCGAACAACACGTATTTATCCTTGAACACAGCGGGATCTATGGTCGGCGGTTCACCGGCCTGCAACCGCAGCTCGGACTGGATCACCGCGGCGGCGCCGAATGCCTGATGCGTGCCCGACCGGCCGCGATAGCGCAGAATAGTCCGGCCGGCCCCATCAATCGGCGCGCGCAGCCGGTCGCCAACCAGCCAGCCGTCGCCAATGCGCCATGGCCCGGACTCCGCGCCGGCCCAGAATGCCGCAGCGCCCAGGATGGGCACGGCCTGCCCGTCAAAGACACGAAAGAGCGCCGTCCGACGGAACACGCCATCGGCATCCGGAACTTCTTTCACGTTGCCGACCATGCGCGCGTTGGTAACCACCTGCGGGATCGGAAAGGCCGCGCCGGGCATAACCAGACGCGCCGCCGCCGGGCTGCGCAGCCATTCATCCAACCCTTCCACCCGCAACGGCGCGGACGGGACAAACGACGGCCAGTTCGTTGCCTGCTCGGTCTGCCGACCGAGAAATGCAGCGGCGATAAAGCGCCCGGATGCGGCAATGGCCGCGCCCAGCGCCTCGTCATCGGCCACATCATACGCGGACGGCTCGCTGTAGATGACATCGAACGCAATCACCTTTGCGCCGCCGCGCACACAGAAATCCACAATCGGGGCGTATACCTGGCGGGGCCATGGCCACGCCCAGCCATTTTCCCGCGCGCCCCAGTCCAAGCTGGCCTGGTCAAGCAGGATCAGCTTGATCTGTGCGGTCGCCGGCCCCGGCGCGGCAAACAAACGCGCGCGCCAGGACCAGGTGGTGTATTCCCAGCGGTCCAGCCCACCCGTCAGCCACAGGCCCAGCGCAACCAGCGCGGCGCCCAGGCCGACCAGCAAACCGTAGATGAATTTTCTGGGCATATCAGGATTTGCCAATTGCTGAGTGGGTTCTGCGAGGGGCGATCTGGACTGGCGATATTACGCTCGCCAGCACCAATCGCAAAAGCCTCTAGACGCCGCTCATGGCGGCCTTAAAGCGCGCCGCGCGGGCGGCGGGTTCGGCCGTTTCCGACCGGGTCTGGATCAGCTTGTTGATTTCCCTGATCCGGTCGGCCGGCGGCGGATGCGTCTTGGCAAAATCAAGTCCGCCCGGCTTGAGATCCTTCTGCATCTGTTCCAGCATCCCGATGAGCGCCACCGGGTCATACCCCACGCGCTGCATGATTACGATCGCCGCGTTGTCAGCCTGGTACTCGAACGCGCGCGAATATCCATTATTCATCAGGGTCGTCGTGATGTCGGTGATGCTGCCCTCGAAAGCGCGGGTCAGGTCCGCGAGTTGCTGGCCGCCCAACGACTTGCCGGCCTCGACAGCCAGGATCGCTAGCGCCGAGGATAGCCGACCTTTTTCAATGGCCTGCAGACCATGGTTTTTTTCGACATGTCCCACTTCATGCGCCAACACCGCCGCCAGTTCATCCTCGTTCTGGCAACAGCGCACCATGCCGCGGGAAATCAGGATCAACCCGCCCGGCGCCGCGAAGGCATTGATCTCGTCGGTGTCCATGATCAAAAAGTGGTAGCCCCCGAAGGTTTCCGGCTTATCCGAGAATCGGGCCAGCGTTTGACCCAGTTCATTGATGTAAGCCGTGGCCTCCGGGTGATTGTAGACTTTGTACCGATTCAGGATTGTCGCCGCGACTGAACGTCCGATGTAATACTCTTGTTCGGGCGTGATATCCTGAAAGGTTTTGGCCACCGCATCCGCACTCCGGCTGATTGATTGCGCCTGTTGCGGCGTGATGACGCCCGCGGAGGAGAGCCCCTGGCCAACCACGTCCATCGTTTCGCAGCCGCACAGCAGCGCCGCCATCGCGAAACCGCCGGCCAGCGCAAATAATAGGATGTTTCTCATTGCGCGCCTCCCGCCGGCTTCACGGCCCCGGCCTGCAGGAACTCCTCGGACTCCTTGGGGCTGACCTTGATTTCCTCCATCTTGTCCACCCAAGTGAAATCAATGTTCTGATTTTTCTTTTTGAATTCCGCCTCAACGTCGGAATTGAATCCCTTGCCGGCCAGCGCCAGTTCCTCGCCGGAGGCGCCGGTGCGCGCGGTGGAATCGCCGGCCTTCATTGAAATCTGTTTGGTGGTCAGCGCCGATTTATGGACCCAGCCGATTTTCCCGGACTTGGCATCCCGGACCTGGTACCAGTCGCCTTGGGGCTTGATAATCTCAACCCGGTCTCCATAGGCCAGCGTCGCCAGCATTTGTCCCAGATAGGTGGGATTGACCCGAATCTGGGTGGTGTTCACCTGTACGCTCATCATCGTCGGCGCGGCAGCCGCCCATTGCGCCGTCAACCCTGCGATCAGCAATCCGGCAAACCATCTTCTCATATATGCACCTCTTCATTAGTGACGGTCATCCCGATTGTATATTCACGCCCACAGGATGCAATCGCGGAGAACAGCCACCGCATCACGGCATACGGCGCGCGCCACTCCGTTACCTGGGGCGAACCGGCTAATCATTGGCCCGTTTGCGGCGTCTGCTTGTCTGTTTGCGCCGTCTGCTGTTCCACGCTGCGCTTGATTTCCTCAAAAAGCCGCGCGGTCTGATCCATCACCGTTTGGTCGCCCGCCTTCTCCGCCGCGACCAGTGCCGGCTCGATCATCTTCAGCGCCGCCAACGCATCATCCTGGGCGAACAGGCTGCGCGCGGCGCGGTAATAGCGGTCGCCGGCCAGTTGCGGCGCAGCCGACTCGGCATACGCCTGCGCCGCGCACCCCAGCGCCTGCGCCATCTCGCGATACTGCCCGCCCCGGCGGAACAAATCCGCCTGGCGGTCGAAATCCAACGCCGCCCGGGCCGGCTCATTAGCCTGCATGGCCAGGCGGCCGGATACGCCGGCCAGCGCCGCCTGGACCAGCGGGCCATCCGCCGCGGTGGCTATCCGCCGCGCCTGGTCCAGTTCCGCGCGCGCCGCCGTAATGTCGCCGGCATCCAGCGCCAGTTCCGATTTCAGCAATTGCGCCTGCACGCGAATCGCCAGCGGCGCTTTTGCGTCTCGCGCCGTCAATTCATCGGCGATGATTGTGGCCGCGCCCGAATTCCCGGTCAGCCGTTCCGTTCGCGCCGTGAGCAACCGAATGTCGGCCGCATCACGGCCGGCGCGGCGGGATTCCATGCCGGCTTCCTCCAGCAAACGAAGCGCCGCGGTATATTGCCCGGTCTCAATCATACAGGCCGCCAGGTTGTAGGCTGCATTGGCAATCTCGCCCGCATTGTCCATCACCCGCGCGCGCTCCAGCGCGGCCGTGTAATAGCGCGCCGCCGCAGTCAATGAGCCCTGCTCAAATGCGAGCCGGCCGGCCGAAGCCAGATTGGAAAGTCGGGCATCCGTCTTTTCCAGGGGGGGCGAGGAGCAACCGGAAAGAGCAAGCGTCAGTCCAAGCGCCCCAACCGCAATCGGCAATTGGCAACTGGCAATTGGCACTTTCATCGCCCCCCTCCCCCGTTTGTCGAGCTCACCGTGGCCGGCGGGATGCGCATGGTCGGCTTGGTCTGGTCCACGTAGCCGCGCAACAGCCAATGGTTTTGCAACGCCACGATCAGTTTCTGCGATTCGCGCAGGGTCTCTTGCGTCTGCAGCACCAGGCCGGGCAGATCCTGAACCTCGCCGCCGACCGTGTCCGCCATGCCCGGTAGTTTCGCCGTCGTCCGCTGCACGTCCTGCAGAATCCGGTTCACCTCATCGAGCGCGACGTTGATCTTGCGCGTGGTCTCCTGCAGTTCCCCGGCCATCTGCGGATCTTTGAGCAGCTTACCCGCCGGCCCCTCGCCTTTTTGCAGCCCATCCGCCAGAAGATTGATATTGGCCAACAGTTTCTGCAGGTTGCCCTCGGGATCCCGCAGGTTGGTGGCCACCTTGGTGTAGGCCTCGATGGCCAGGCGCGCCTGTTCGATCGTCGGCAGGATCGCATTCTTGAGCTGCTCAACCAGTTGCCGGATCTGTTCCATCAACTCGGTATCCTTTACACAGTTCAGCGACGCGCCATCAGTCGGCAGCGGCTCGCCCCTGCCCTTGGTGATTTCGACATACGCGTCGCCGGCCAGGCCCAGTTTCTTCTTGATGATCGCTTTCGAGTCCACGCGCACAAAACGGATGAAATTGCCGCGCACCGTAGCCACAGCCGACATCGTCCCGTCATTGGCGACCGAGATGGAGCGAATTTCGCCCACCGGCGTCTCAAGGATGCGGACCTCGGCGCCCTTCTGCAAACCGTACGAACCCTCGGGCGGGAAAAAGAGGGTGATTTCATGTACGGGCTCGAACCAACGCTGGGCATGGCCGGTCAGCACGATGCCGATCACCAGCGCGGCCAGCACCAGCAAGACAAAACCGCCGGTGATCTCGTTCACGTAGCGAAACTTAAAGGGTTTGGCCATAACGCGCTCCTCACTCCACCGCCGCCAGCGTCTCGTTTTTCAGTTCATAAACCCGGTCGGGGCCGGATTGCCGGTAAACTTCGCGCCCTGTCGGCTTGGAAATCCACAGCACTGCGGCACCCCGGTCCCGGGCCGCCCGCTGCGCCGCGACCAGGCTGCCCAGGCATTCGACGTATACGTCGCGCATGGGATGTTCCAGCACAATCAGAGCCGGCTCGCCAAGAAAAGCGCGCACCCACTCAGCACGGCGCAGGTCGGCCCGTTTTAAGAGCGCGGGCCGGGCGCGCGGGACTTCGGGCAGGCCAAACTGGCGCGCCAAGGCATCGGCCTCGGCCAGGATCTCCGCCTCCGGTCGCCGCGTATGATGCCGCTGAGGCAGGGTCACGTTCTCGTCCATGTCCAGATTGCTGACCCAGCCACGACCCTCGAAAACCCGCCCAATCCGCCCACGCGCCGCCGCCGCTTCATGCGCGCCCATCCGCCGCCAGTCCTTGCCCATGAAGGCGACCGTGCCGGTATCCGGCAGGCAGAGTCCCTCGGCCGCGTCGGCCAGCGGCGGCATGTTAAACCCCTCGCCCACGAACACCACGACCAGTTCCCCGGCGGCCAGCGCCAAGTCCACCTGGCGCACCCCCATTTCATAGGGCGGCGTCATTTCGACCGTCACCTGCTCGAACGATAGTATGGGTTCGCCCGGCATTGCGCCTCAAATATAAGTCAGTACCGAAACCAGGGCCGAGGTGATAAACAGCGCGGTGATGGACCGCACGACCGCGCGGGTAGCCGCCTGCGGGACCTCCGTCACCGCAACATCCACGCTCAGGCCCTCGACACAGCAAATTGCGCCCGTCAGCAGCCCGGGCACCAGCGTCTTGGCAAAGAAGTTGAGAACATCCGCCGGACGGACGGCCCGGGACACGCTTTCGACGAACATGACCGGATCGCCGGCCTTGCCCAGCGCCAGGCTGAATAGGTAGCCGCTGACGAAAGAAACGAAAACGAAAATCACCGTCAGACAGAATACCGAGAGCATCACGCCCAGCACGCGGGGAATGACCAGATAGATAAATGGATCAAGCCCCAGCGCATCCAGCACCTTGACCTCGCCGGCCACGTTCATGTTCCCCAGTTCGGTGGCAATCGCCGTTCCGCTTCGGCCGATTACCACGAAATTAGCGAGCAATGGGCCCAATTCGCGCATGATCACCATCACCAGGATCGGCCCCAGCAGCGCCGTCTGGCCAAATTGCGTCAGCCAGACTTGCGCCTGGACAACGACGGAAATCCCCGCCATCAGCGCGACCAGGGAGATGAACTTCACGGCGTCATAGCCGGTGAACAGAATCTGCCGCGCCAGCACGTTGCGGACAGTGCGTGACCAGGTCCGTCCCGCGAATGACCAGCAGAGCACGGCCCAAACCACCGCCACCGTGTGGTTGACGGTTCGCAGCTTGCCCCACGTCCCCGCACCGATGGAAGCGATCCAACTCATGCATGCGTCCGACACTGACCGCTATGATTGATACCAGAAGATCGGCCGGGCAATCAATCCCGACTGTCGCATCCGGCACGTTCGGAACCGCGCGCGCGGGTTTGGGCTGAAGTGCCATCGCTCTGCCCAACCATGCAGCGGACTCCGATAGAAGTTGGCGGCCTTGGCATTCCACCCGTAGCATCAACAAACGATTGGGTTGGTGAAAAGCGAGACGCACCGGTTTTTTGATAAAACGTTTTAACAATGTGCGCCCGAACGACTATGTTATGTGGGTATACAAGCATCGCAAAGGGGTCACGTTGTTGGTCCGATTCAGGCATGAATGGCGCGGTTTGCGGGCGGCGGGAATTTCCCTGTTGCTGGCGGCGGGTGCGCAGGCGCAGTCCACCCGCCCCGGGATGGGCGCCATTCCCTACAGCGGGGCGAGCGGAACAGGCGTAATGTTCCGAGTCTGGGCCCCCAATGCATCCAGCGTGAAGGTCGGCGGCGACTTCAATAGCTGGGGCAAGACGACCATGGTCAAGGAAACCAACGGTTGTTGGTCCGTGGACATCAATGGCGCCAAAGCGGGGCAGCAGTACAAGTATTACGTCAACAACACCACCTGGAAACGTGATCCGCGCGCGCGACGCGTGACCAGTTCAACAGGCAATTCCATCATTTATGATCCCAACGCCTTTGACTGGAGCGGGGCGACCAATCCCATGCCTGCCCGCAACAGCTTGGTTATCTATCAGATGCATCTGGGCACATTCGAAGGCGGCACGCCGCCGCGCACCTTTGACCAGGCCATCACGCGGCTCGATCACGTCAAAAATCTGGGCATCAGCGCGATCCAACTGATGCCCATCAACGAGTTCCCGGGCGGCTTGAGCTGGGGTTACAATCCGTCCGATCAGTTCGCGATTGAAACGGATTACGGCAGCGCCGATGGGCTCAAGCGCTTTGTCAAGGCGTGCCACGCGCGCGGCATCGCGGTGTTTGTGGATGTCGTGCACAACCACTACGGACCGTCCGATATGGATATGTGGCGCTTCGACGGCTGGTACGTAGACCCGTTCGGCGGGATCTATTTCTACAACGACAATCGCGGCTACACCCCATGGGGCACCACCCGTCCCGATTTCGGCCGGCCGGAAGTTTATAGTTTCATTCGCGACCAGATCATGATGTATGTCCAGGAATACCGGATCGGGGGATTCCGCTGGGATTCCGTCTACAACATCATCAACACTGATCAGGGCGCCAACCAGCAGGGCGAGTACTTGCTGCGCGACATCAACTGGGAATTGTCCCAGACCTATCCCCACGTGGAACGCGGCGCGGAGGATAACGCCTTCGACTATAGCATGAATTTCCACAATAAGTGGGATATCGGCTACCGCTGGGATCTGCACGACCAGGCGGTGCTCAGCAGCGATGCCGATCGAAACATGTCCACCGTGAAGAATCTTCTGGATGGCTGGCCGGGCCTCCACCGCGTGGTCTTCAGCGAAGCGCACGACTATATCGCGCGCAACCACAACCGCAGCCGCCTGCCGACCGAGATTGACCCTGGCGACCCCTACAGTATCTGGGCCCGCAAGCGAGCCCTGCTGGCCGCCGGCATTGTCATGACCACGCCGGGCATCCCCATGATCTTCCAGGGGCAGGAGATGAACGAGACACTGGCTTTCCACGACGACACGCCCCTGCGCTGGTCGCACAGCAACGATTACGCCGGAATTGTCCGGGCCTACACGGACCTGATCCACATGCGGCGGAACCTGCGCGGGGGCACCGCGGGCCTGAAAGGATCCGGGGTCAATGTGCACCACGTGGATCACAACAACAAGGTCGTCGCCTACATCCGCTGGGACGCCGGGGGACAGGTGGATGATGTGGTCGGCATCGTCAACTTCTCCGCCACGCGGTGGACCAATGGGAATTACTGGATTGCCTTCCCGTCCGCCGGTACGTGGTACCGCCATTTCAACAGCGATAACACCAACTACGCGACCGATTTCGGAAATATCGGCTACGCCCAGATCGAGGCGGCCGGCTCGCCCCCCGGCGCGTTCATCAACATGGGCATGTACAGCCTGCAGGTTTATTCAAAAACCGCCCCCACCGGCGTCCAGATTCCGTCCAGTGTCACCTTCGATCCGACCAGTCCATCCGGGTGCAATCCGGTCACGCTCACGTTCAACGCCGGCACCGGGCCGCTGCAGGGGGCGGCACAGGTCTACATCCACATCGGCCGCAACGGCTGGCAGGATGTCATCATGCCGAATCCGGCCATGACGTCGCTGGGCAGCAACCGCTGGCGCTACGTGTATTATCCCCCGGCCGACACGCATGAAATTGATGCGGTCTTCAACGACGGCGCCGTCTGGGACAACAATAACGGTCAGGACTGGGCGGTCGCCGTGACCGGTTGTGTCTCGGACCCGACCACCAATGCCACTCAAATTGTTTTCACCACCGCCGAGCAGACCGCGCTGTCGAACACCATTTCGGGTTTGATTTCCATCCAGCTTCAGAATGACAACGGAGTGGAAACCGCGGCCGCCAGCAATCTGGCCATCAGTCTGAGCAGCGACAAATCCGGCATCTTCCGCAACTCGAACGACACCGCCAGCATCACCTCCGTCATCATCAGCAACGGGAAATCCCGCGCCAGCTTCCGTTATATTTCATCCCAACTGGGCGTGCATCTGTTGTCCGCCGCGCACGCCGCATTGGTGGACGCCACCCAGCGGCTGACCGTCGTGGCGGTTCCCGCGGCATATGATCTTTTCGTGCTGGGAAACAACCAGATCATCGTGGACGGCAGCGCGACCCCGAGTCTGGCCGATCACACGGATTTCGGCGAGGTCTATCTGGGCGCTAATCTGACTCGCACCTATACCATCACCAACATCGGCACGATGTCGCTGGGTATCGGTCGGGTAACCACCAGCGGAACGTATGGAGTGGACTTTGTGGTCGTCAGCCAGCCGCCGGCGTCCCTGGCCGCCGGCCAGACGGCCTCATTCCAGGTCCAATTCCAACCGTCACAAGCCGGACCGCGCACCGCCACAATCAGCTTCACCAACACGGCATCGGATAAATCGCCCTATAACTTTGCCATCCGCGGGACATGCCTGGCCCCGGGCATCGCGGTGGCGCCGGGTTCCCTGACGCCGGCCATCACGCTGGGCGGCACGCCGCCGGATGCTTTGCTCACGATCACCAATATCGGCACCGGCCTGTTAAATTATGGGATCACATCCAATGCGAGCTGGCTTTCCATAAGCCCGGGCACGGGAAGCCTCGCGGCGGCGGCCGGACAATCCCATATCGTACGCTACCCGGTGGGCGCCCTGGGCACCGGGGTTTTCAACGCTACGATCACAATCTCCGCAGCTCAAGCCACCAACAGTCCGCGAACCGTGCCGGTCACGCTGACAATCGGCGCCCCCACCCCGGCAACCGCGCTACAGTTCACCACCCCGCCCCGCGCCATGCTGGCGGGCGATACATCGGAATTGATTACCGTCGGGCTGCTCGGCACAAATGGTCAGCCGACGGTCAGCAGTGGAACCACCGTGATCAATCTCGCCAGCGATCGGCCGGGGATTTTCCGGAACGCGGACAACACCGCCACGATCACCGCGCTGGCGATCAGCAATGGCGCGGGTTCCGCCAGCTTCCGCTATAGCACCACGGCGGGCGGCGCCCACCAACTTACGGCCGCGGACAATGCCGGTATTCTGGCCGCTGACACGCAATGTCTGGTGGTTAATGTCCAGGTAACGGAAGTGTTCAATTCATCCGGACAGTTTGTCGTGCCGGCGGGGGTCACGCAGGTGCTCGTCGAGGCTTGGGGCGGCGGCGGCGGCGCGCGTCGAACCAGCAACACCGGCCGGCGCGCCGGCGGCGGCGGTGGCGCCTACGCCCGGGCCGCGGTTGCGGTGATACCCGGCACAACCAACGCCGTGATTGTGGGCGCCGGCGGCGCGGCGGCAGACCCTGGAGGCAACGGCGGCGATTCCTGGTTTGGCGATGGCCGCCAGGTGCTGGCCAAAGGCGGAAGCGGCGCGCCGGCCAACAACGATCCGGGCGCGGGCGGATCCGCCACCTTGAGTGTCAGCGCGGACGGCATCCGCTACGCAGGCGGGGCCGGCGGCGCGCGCAGCAGTTCCAGCAGTGGCGGCGGCGGTGGCGGCGGCGGTTCCGCCTTCACCAATGCCAACGGCGGCGCCGGCGGTGAAGGCGGGGTTTCCACAGGCGGGGCCGGAGGAGCGGGCGCCGGCACGGGCGGGGCCGGCGGCGCGCCCAACAATGCGGGGCAGAAGGGATTGATTCCGGGCGGCGGCGGCGGCGGTTGCGGCAGCGGCAGCAAATCCTCCGAAGCCGGCGCCACGGGCCGCGTAGTCGTCACCTATGTGCCCATCCAGACCGGAACCGCGAGCTTCAATCCGTCGCTACCAAGCGGCTGCGTAATTGTGACGGTCAGTTACACCCCCTCCAACGGCCCGCTGCAGAATGCGACCGGCATCGTCCTGCGCGTCGGCCGGAATGGCTGGCAAGATGCCTACGATTTGACCATGACCAACCAGAACGGTTGGCGCAGTGCCAGCGTGAGCCTGGCCGAGGGGACGTGGGAACTGAATGCGATGTTCCATGATGGGGCCGGCACCTGGGATGGCAACGGCGGGACAGGGTGGCGGGTGGCCGTTACCAACTGCTATTTCCCGCCGGGCTTGCTGACTACGGATCCGGCCTATCCGCAGGGCTGTGTCAGCGTTCAATTCACCTACACGCCCGACGGCAGCCGCCTGGCCGGCGCAACCAATGTCTACCTGCGATTGGGACACAACGGCTGGCTGAATCCGGTCACGCTCAAGCTGACCCAGCAGGGCGGTTCGTGGGGTGTTGCCTACGTCATTCCGGCAGGCACCTGGCAGTTGGACTGCTCATTCCATGACGGGGCCGGCACCTGGGACAACAACGACGGCCGCGACTGGCAGGTCTATGTCAGCGGATGCAACCTGCCTGAGAACAATGGCGTAATCATCACCAGCCCGGCCTTGGATGTGTATCTGCCGTACACCCAGTTGGCCTACACAGTCAGCGGCAGCGCCTCGAACCTGCAAAGCGACCTAGTTTGGGAAAATACCCGCACGGGCGAATCGGGGCGGATTCCGTTCAACTCAGAATGGACGGTCGCGGCGGTGGCCCTTGATTTTGGCGCCAATCTTTTCCGGATTTCCGGCACGCGCGACACCGCCAACCCCAACGCGGGCGCCCGCGACAGCGCCACCAACGCCATCTATACGACCGCCGGGGCGTGGACTTCGGGGCAGAATGGCGGCCAGCGCTGGGGCACGGGTTGGGTGCTGACCGCCACCGCGAACTCGGGTCACTTTCTGGCCGACGCTTCGCAGCCCAATCTGTCTCTGGGCCCCCGCGCATGGGGACTTTGGGCCAACAGCGGCGGATTAAGCGACGCCGTGCGATCTTTCGCCGACTACCTGCACGCCGGAGATGCGCTCACGTTGCATTTCGAAAACAACTGGATCCAGACCGGCGGTTCGGCGGGCATTGGCCTGCGGAATGGATACAACGAGAATCTCTTTGAGTTTTTCTTCATCGGCGGAGGCACCAATTACCTCATCAACGACTCACAGCCGGGCCGCCACACCGGTGTGCCCTGGACCGGCGACGGCCTGACCCTGACCTTTGAACTGCTCGAGCCGACCACTTATCGCTTCACGGTCAACGGCACGGCCATCACGGGCGTCCTGGCCACGGCCACCGAAACGATGGCGCGCAAGTTTCGCATCTGGAATTTCAACGCGGGCGCTGGCTATGAATACAACGTCTACCTCGCCGACCTGGCTATCAACGGCCTGCCGCTGGACAGCACGCCCTACTCCGCGGAGCGTACGCTCTACCGCAAATACGGTCCACACTACTACGCCACCTTCACCACCAACCATAATGTAATGGGGCTGACTTTCCCGCTGACGGAAATCGGCCTCAAGTATGACGTGTACTACAAGACAAACCTGACACGCGGAACCTGGCAACCCATGGGATACAACGCTTCCGGCAACGGGCAACCGTTGCACATCTACGTCACGAACAGCCTCGAACGGCTATATCTGCGCACCGCCGCCCAACCGGTTAACTAACCACATTAAGAAACACGCGGGAGCGGTGTTTTGCCCGCGCTGGTGGGCGGTGCAGGATTTGAACCTGCGACATCCACGGTGTAAACGTGGCGCTCTGCCAATTGAGCTAACCGCCCGCGATTGCCGCAGAAGATGACCGGCTCCGCCCGGCAAGTCAAGGACAGCGATTGCGTTCTCTGCAACGCGGGGCGGCCAGCCCCGCGGCACGCCCCGAGATCTGCGGGACAGCTTCCCCCCGCGTGTTACCGCCCGCTTGTCGTCCCCGGCCGCGCCTGCTACATTTCGCGCACAAGAAGGAAATGCGCCATGCTTTCACTCGCCATTCTCGGTTCCGGCAAGGGCAGCAACGCCCAAAGCATCATCGCGGCCATCGCCCGCGGTGAACTCGACGCCCGGATTGTGTGTGTGCTCGCGGATGTGCCGAACGCGGGTATCCTGGAGCGCGCGCGGCGGCACGGCATCCCCGCGGAATTCATTGACCCCGCGCCGTTCAAGACCAAGCTCGACGGCGCGGCGGAGCAACGCGTACTGGCCGCGCTTAAAAAATACGGCGCCGACTTCCTTGCGCTTGCCGGCTTTATGCGGATGATCAAGGACGGCCTGCTGCGAGAATATCCGCGCCGAATCGTCAATATCCACCCCGCCCTGCTGCCGGCTTTTCCCGGTTTGGCCGCATGGAAGCAGGCCCTCGATTACGGCGCAAAGGTCACGGGCTGCACGGTCCACTTCGTGGATGCGGGGATGGACACCGGACCCATTATCCTCCAGCGAACCGTGCCGGTCTTGGATGACGACACGCCTGAAACGCTCCACGCGCGCATCCAGGAGCAGGAGCATCTGGCTTATCCGGAGGCCCTGCAATTGATCGCGACCGGCCGCGTCAGCATCATGGGGCGCCGCGTCCGGGTCCAGGACGTGACATGAACGCGGCACCCGACACGCGGACATCGGCAGAACAGGCGTCCGGCCCGCGTTATCCATGCTGCAATTCCGCCGAGGGATTCACAATCCAGACGCGGCAGAACCCCACACCCGGCCCCGGGAACGGCCATGCGCTTTTTCCCGTGCCAAGTCCGCCGCTTTGGTCTATGCTCACGCCGTTTTTTAATTGATTACCGGACCGGAGGATTGTTGTGGCCATTCTTTCGATCGTCAGCGGCAATTCGCAAGGCCGTATTTTCACACTCAAACCCGGCGAATCGCGAATCGGCCGTACCGGGTGCGACATCGTCATTGATGATGACCGCATGTCGCGTTATCACGCGCGCATCCTGCACAAGGCCGACGGCTATGAGATCGAGGATCTGAACAGCCGTAACGGCACATTCCTCAACAACGCCAAGATCGCCTGGGGGAAACTCACCGATGGGGACCGGATTCGGATCGGCGACACGGAGATAGTCTTCTACATCGCCCCGCCGGCCGCCGGCGAAACGCTGGACGAGGCCCCCTCTTCCAGCGAGGCCGGTATTATGCTCGACGCCACGCGCGACGCCATCCTGATCGCCGAGGTGGACGAAAAAGATTACGCGGCGTTGCAGCGCGCCAAGGCCGACCTTGCCGCCGTATACCGGGCCGGACAAGTCATCAGTTCCATCCTCAATCCGGATGAACTGTATCCTAAAATCCTGGATATCATCATCCAGGAACTGCCGATGGCGGACTGCTGTTCAATTCACCTGGTAACGGAAGGGGCCACCGGGGTCGAATTAAAGGCTGGTCTCAGCCGTGACCCCAAGGACACGCTGAAGCAACCGCCTTTCAGCCGCACCCTGCTTCAGACCGTGCTGCGTGAGAGCAAGTCCGTGCTGACCTTCGACGCGCAGGGGGACCAGCGCTTCAATACGACGGAGAGCATCCAGGCGCTCAACATCCGCTCGGCGATGTGCGTCCCCCTGCCCAGCCGCAACCGCCTGGTTGGCATCATCCAGGCCGACACCATTCACCCCGAGCACCGCTTCTCGCGCGACGACCTTAAACTGTTGACCGCTTTCGGAGCCCTTGCCGGCCCAGCCATCGAAAACGCGCAGCTCTATGAGAAGCTCACCGCGGAAAAAGCTGAACTCGAGCAAGCCAACGCCCAACTCAAACTGACCCAGGAAAAGCTGGTCCTTTCCGAAAAACTTGCCGCGATGGGCAAGCTGACCGCCGGCATCGTCCATGACATCAAAAATCCGATGACGGTCATCCTCAGCCACGCCGACCTGCTCGAAATGGTGATGAAGAAGGCGGGCGTCTCCTCGGTCGGCGGATTGAACGCGATTGACAGTCTGAAGGAAATCCAGAAAGGGGTCATGCACTGCAATGAAATCCTCAACGGACTCCTCCAGTTTGCCGGCCAGTCCCGCTCGGTCAAGGCGCCGGTCAACATCAATGACCTCTTGAGAAGCACCGAGAGTTTCATGGCCTATGAGTTCAAGAAGGCCAACACCGCGCTGACGCTTGACTTGGGAGCGAACTTGCCGGTAATCACCGCGGACGCGAACCAGCTCAAGCAGACCTTCATCAACATCATGCTCAACGCCTTGCAGGCCATGGGCCGTGACGGCACGCTGAAGATCACCACCTCATCGGCGGCGGAGGACGGCAAAACGTGGGTCACAGTCACCTTCGCGGACAACGGGCCGGGCATGAGCGAAGAGGTGCGCAAAAAAGTTTTCGATCCCTTCTTTACCACCAAAAAAGGCAGCGGCAGCCCGGGCGGCACCGGGCTGGGGCTGTCCGTCAGCTATGGCATTATTCAAAATCATGGCGGCACGATCGAAGTGGCCAGCGCGCCCGGCCAAGGCGCCACCTTCACGATTCGCCTGCCGGCGCAACCGCCCGAAACCAGTTGATCCATCCCGGCCGCGCCCGTTATCCACGTCGAACAATATCCACTGGGAATTTCCATGAAAAAGAAACCTGCACCAGATCGTTCCACTCCCGCCGCACCGGAGGTCGTCTCCCGGGACGCCGCCGCGCGCCGCATCGTCCGTGTCGCCGACGAGATTCACACCGACATCATCCGCAAAGGCCGCAAGCCGTCCATGCGCTTCCCGATCCGCTCCCTCGCCAACGTCAAATACGACCTCAAGCGCGGACACTTCGAGATCCTTGGTAAAATGTCCACCCGAACCCTGTCTTACAACACGGTCAAGACCTTTGCCCAATCCATGCGCCTGCTGGCCACCACAAAGAACGACTTGTTGGATAAAGATGACATCGCCGGCAAGCGCGAAGTGTATTACAACAGCAAAAGCTGGGGCGAATGCCGTTTCGACGAGCAGCCGGAAAGCGACACGTTACTGGACGACATCGAGGCCATGCTGGCGGTCAACCGCGAGCAACTGGGCTACATTCCCGAGGAGCGCGGCGGCGAGGTATGTGGACCGCTGGTGGTGATTGACCAGGATCCAGGCACCGGCAAGGAAATCCGGATTGACTGCACCAAGCTCGGCACGGGCGCCTGGAGCATCCCGTCACGCGTGGAACATCTCCGGTTCCAGTCCAAGGCCAGACTGGTGCTGGTCGTGGAGACCGCCTCGCTCTTCCAACGTCTCGTGCATCACCGCTACTACGAGAAGGCGGGTTGCATCCTCATCTCCATGAGCGGGGTCCCGACCCGCGCCTGCCGGCGCTTTATCCGGCGCCTGGCGGATGATCAGCATTTACCGGTGCTGGCCTTCACCGACGGCGATCCTTACGGCTACTGCAACATTTACCGCACCCTGAAAGTCGGCTCAGGCCAGGCGGCCCACATCAACCGGTTCTTCTGCGTGCCGCAGGCGCATTACCTTGGCGTGACGCCGCAGGATATCACCGACTACCAATTGGAAGACGCAACGCATCCGCTGGAGGAGGTGGACATCAAGCGGGCGCGGGATGCGCTGAAGAACGACCCTTTCATCAAGCACCACCAGGAGTGGCAAGACGCGCTGGAGCAGATGTTAAAGATGGGCGTCCGCATCGAGCAGCAGGCCTTTGCCAAGCACGGCCTGAACTTCGTCCTCGAGCATTACCTGCCCGAGAAACTGAAACGCGGCAAATTTCTGCCGTAATGCCAATCCGTTGCGCGCCGACCGGCCGGATCAGCCGGCGCTGCCCGCTGAAAGCCGGCGGAGCAACTTCTCCTTGTACAGGCGCCGAATCATCTCGACGTCCAGCGCGTGGCCTGCCTTGTAGGAGATGACCCGGCCGACAAACTGACCCTCCTCGATCAGCGCGATCGCCGCCAGCAGATCCAGCGCCGCCCGATGCCAGGCGGCTTCCAGCGATTTGCCTTCGTGCAACAAGCGCGGCGTGTTGTAGTAGCCCAAGCGTCCCGCAATCAGGATATTTTCCGTTGTGTACCCCAGGTTGCGGATATCGGCAAACAATTTACCGATCGTGCGGCAGTACAGCATCTTCAGCGCCGTCGTGTTGGTCCGCGCCTCTGCCGCGTATTGGAAGCGCTCCGGATTGACATGGAATCGGATGCGCTGTTTGCGAATAGCCGTTTTGAAATCCACGGCGCAATCCATAAACAGCGATGGCTGCGCCTCTTCCACGCAAGGCGCCAGCGTCAGAAACGACCCGCCGGACTCCACTGTGACCGGCTCCTTCACGCTCACAAACTGGGCCGGCCGGTCGCATTCCTGCACGCCGCCCTGCCGCACCGCGCGCACCAGGTCCAGGCTGCCGTGATCGAACAACGGCGGATCGCCGGAATCAATCCGGATCATCAGGTTGTCAATCCCCAAACCGGGCTTCAGGGCGATGATGTGCTCAACCATGCGGATATAATTATGCGGCGAGCCGCTGCGCAGCACGATATTGCTGACCACCAGGCCGGTCGTCCAGACGTTGCGGATGGACACGCGCACGGGCAACGAATCCGGCAGGTCCACCCGGTCGAACCACCATCCCTCCAGGTCCGTTGGCTCCAGTGTCACGGTGCGGATACTCTTGCCGAAGAAAGTGCCGGGGCCCTGCACCGTAACCGGCGCCGCCAGCGTTCGTTGGCGGCGGGCCAGATCCACCCGCCCGCTCTCATCCAATTCCCAGTCCACCGGCTGCGCGGCAAAACGATCGGCGGCGCGGCGGGCATCTTCAGCATTTCCGGACAGAACCCGTCCAATGATCACTTCTGACATGAATGGCTCCAATTGCTGCCAATTGCCGCGATGCTAGGGAAAAAGAACCGACCTGACAACTCGTGATTCAGCGACCCGACCGGCGATGACGCAAGGCCATGCCTGAGTTTCTTGTTTGATTGAAACCCGCTGCGGCCCCATCAAACCGGGTCATCTGTAACCGATCGCAGATCGCCCGCCCCAAACGCGCCCTGCTCTTTATTGATCCGGGCAGAATGCCCGGATTCCATTGGGAACAACAGGGCCAGCCGGGGCTGGCGGCGCGCGACTAGGTCGGCTCCTCACCGCGAGCCATAACCACCTTGCCGGTGCGGACGAGTTCGATGATCTTGAACTTGCCCAACAAGCCGATCATCGCGTCCAGCTTGTCCGAATTTCCTGTCACCTGAAGCATCATTGAGGCCGGTGTCAGATCAACGGTCTTGGCCCCAAAATGGTCGGCGATTTGCAGCACTTCCGTTCGCGAATCGGCCGTCGCGGCCACCTTGATCAACGCCAGTTCCTTCACCACCACATCTTCGCCGGTGTGGTCCACGCAGCGGACCACGTCCACCAGCTTGCTCACCTGCTGGATAATCTGGTTCAGGCCGGAGGGATCACCCGAACAGGTGATGGTCATCCGGGAATATTTACCATCCACCGACGCCGAGACCACCAGCGAATCAATATTAAACCCGCGCCGGGCGAACACCAGCGCGATGCGCGCCAGCACGCCGGGTTTGTTGGTGACATAGACGCTTAACGTGTGCGCCGTGCTTCCGCTTTTCTGTATTTCTGCCATGGCCTAGCCCGCCTTCCTTGAATCGTTAAATACTGCGTTTCAGCCCACCTTGTCCGCGGCCTTGCGCGGCGGATCAATGATCATCTCATCCAGCGACTTGCCGGCCGGCACCATCGGAAACACATTGTGCTCCTTCTCGACCTCGCAGTTCACCACGCACGGCCCATCGTTGTATTCCAGCGCCCGGCTGATGATCTTCCGGACATCCGCCGCGCGTTTCAGGTGCATTCCGCGCGCACCGGTGTAGGCCTCGGCAATCTTCGCAAAGTCCGGATTGCCCTCCAAATCCACGCCGCTCTGCCGGTCCTCGTAAAACAGGGCCTGCCATTGGCGCACCATGCCGAGATAATGGTTGTTCATCACGAACACCTTGACGGGCAACTTGTGATTACTGGCGGTAGCAAGTTCCGCCATCGTCATCTGAAACCCGCCATCACCCGAGATCGCCACCACCAACTCGCCCGGACGGCCACACTGCGCGCCCAACGCCGCGGGCAGCCCATACCCCATGGTCCCGGCTCCACCGGAACTTAGCCAGTTGTTGCGCTGGTCAATTTTGTAATACTGGGCCGCCCACATCTGGTGCTGGCCGACGTCCGTCGCCACCACCGCCTTGCCTCCGGTCAGCTCATAAAGTTCCTCGATCACGTGCTGGACCTTGAGCCCACCCTGCCGCTTGTAATGCAACGGATAGCGTTTCTTGTACCCCTGAAGCCGTTCCAGCCACTCCTTCGTATCCAGCCGCGCCACCAGCTTGTTCAAGCTCTCAACCACTTCCCGCGCGTCGCCCACGCACCAGATGTCCGGCTTGATCATCTTGCCGATTTCAGCCGGATCAATGTCTATATGAATCTTAACCGCGTTGGGACAGAAGGTCTGCGGCGTGCCGATGATCCGGTCATCATAGCGCGAACCAATGGACATGATCAGGTCGCACTCCACCACCGCCTTGTTCGCATACGCCGTCCCGTGCATACCCAGCATGCCCAGCGACAGCGGATGGGTTTCCGGAAACGCCCCCTTGCCCAGCAACGTCGTGGTCACCGGCGCGTTCAATTTCTCCGCCAACTCCCGCACCGCTTGCGCCGCATCCGAGATAATCGCGCCCCGCCCGGCCAGCAACACCGGACGCCGCGACTTATTCAACGCCTGGGCAATCTGATCAATCGCATTCTTGTCCACCGTTATTCGGTCGGGGTTGTAGCCCGGCAAGTCGAGCTCTTCATTCAGATTGCCGGTGAATGGGCCGGCCGTGACATTCTTTGGCAAGTCAATCAGCACCGGACCCGGCCGGCCCGTCGTGGCAATGTGGAACGCCTCACGCACCACGCGCGGAATGTCGTTCGTGTTTTTAATAAGATAACTGTGCTTCACGATCGGCATCGTCATGCCGTAGATATCGGCTTCCTGAAACGCATCCTTGCCGATCATCCACGTCACCGCCTGCCCGGTCAGCACCACCATCGGCACCGAGTCCATGTGCGCCGTCATTATGCCCGTCACCGTGTTCGTCGCCCCCGGCCCACTCGTCGCTAAAACCACAGCCGGCCGGCCCGTCGCACGCGCAAAACCATCCGCCATGTGCGTCGCACTCTGTTCATGTCGCGCCAAGACGAACTTCAACTTGGTATTGGTTGTGACAAAAGCATCGAATATCGGGATTGTCACCCCACCCGGAATCCCGAAGATATACTGAATACCCTCGTTTTCAAGGCATTTAACCAATGTTTGAGCGCCATCTTGCTTTGTTTTGCTCATTTTATTCACCATAATCTCCGGCTCACGAACAATTTTTACTGATAATACGAATATCTTGAGTTTTGTCAACCAGCTTTTTTGATTTTTTATTTATATCATGATAAATCAATCCGCTTTTGTCGCAATATCTTTAGCATTATTGAAGAATATTGGCAATTGTTCAGCAGAGACGCGTCAGATTTTCGTCAATAATTACACATATTGTGGCAAATATCAAATGCCATCAAATGATTCATTATGCTTTTGAGCATAATTGTGGAATGGGTCAAAGCGGAATGAGTGAAAAATGACGCAAAAAGGCGGATGCGGTTTTTTCCAATCATTGGAAAACTGCGCCTGCTTTTTTCCAATGATTGGAAAAACCGATTGGCGACTTGTGCTGGTAATGGCCGGAACTTGCGGTCAGCCGGCCTTCAGCATCTGCCGGAACAGGCAGGCGCGTTCTTCAATCTCCACCAGGTTGATGCGGGCCAGGCGTTCGAGGCTGAATTCTTCCACGCTGAATGATGCGACGACGCTGCCGTAGAGCATAGCCTTGCGCAGCGCTTTTTCATCCACGCGGTTGTGGAGCGCCAACGCGCCCATGAAGCCACCGGCGAACGCGTCGCCCGCGCCCGTCGGATCGCGCACGTCCTCCAGGGGAAACGCCGGCATCAGGAACACACCCTTGGCGGAAAACAACATGCTGCCGTGTTCGCCCTTTTTGATCAGCACATAGCGCGGACCGAGACTTAACAAGCGCTGCGCGGCTTTGACCAGCGTATGATGCCCGCTGAGGTGACGCGCCTCCGACTCATTCAATGTCAGCATGTCCACGCAGCCGATTACTTTCAACAATTCGTCCTCGGTCTCGTTGATCCAGAGGTCCATGGTATCCATGACCACGAACTTCGGTTTGCGGACTTGATCGAGCACGTGCAACTGCAGGCTCGGCGAGATATTGCCCAGGAGGACATAAGGACTTTCGCGGTAACTCTCCGGCAGCTCGGGCGAAAAATCGCCAAATACATTCAGCTCCGTCTTCAGCGTGCGGCGCCGATCCATGTTATCCTCATACACCCCCGACCAACGGAAAGTGCGCCCCGGCTTGACCTGCAAGCCTTCCAAGTCAACGCCAAACTTTTGATACAGACGCCGATAGGGTTTCGGAAAGTCACTGCCGACCACCCCCACCATGCCGACATGGGTGAAGAAAGAGGCGGCGGCGCAGGCATAACTCGCGGAACCGCCCAGAATGTCAGCGCGTTTAGCGTATGGTGTTTCAATCGTATCCACCGCCACGGACCCGACCACCACCAGGCGAACATTGTCTTGCTTGGAACCAGCTTTCTTCATCGCACACTCCTTTGTGAATGGGGAATAGTGAAAGGTGAATGCGGCTATTGCAGGATCTCCTCGATCCGTTCACATAACGCGTGAATAATCAAGGCATGGCCCTCCTGAATGCGCGGCGTCTGCGCCGTGGCGCCAACACACAACAACCGGTCCACAGCGCCGGCCAGCCGGCCGCCCAGGCCGCCGGTCAGACCAATGGTGAGGATGCCCATTTCGCGCGCCGCGGCCACGGCGCGCAGCACATTGGCGGCATTGCCGCTGGTTGAGATGGCAAGCAATGCGTCGCCCGGCTTCCCAAGCGCGCGCACCTGCTTTTCAAAAACCAGGTCAAAGGCATGGTCGTTGCCGATGCACGTCAGGATGGATGTGTCCGTGCTCAACGCCAGGCCGGCATAGGGGCGGCGGTCTTGGAGGAACCGGTTGACCAGTTCCGCGGCGAAATGCTGTGCGTCCGCGGCGCTGCCGCCATTACCGCAAGCCATCACCTTCCCCCCCGCGCGGATTCGCGCAGCCAGTTCATCGGCCAAGGCCTCAACAGCCGGGCGCAGCCGGCCGATCACTTCATCGGCCACGGCCAGATAATCCGCAGCGATCCGGTCCCAGTTCATGCGCGGGATTATCCGGCCGTTGCTTCTTCGATCGAAGACGGCTGGTTCGCCACCGGCGTCTGCACGATTTCCCTGACATTCACCTGAACACCGCGGATATCGGAAATGCCGAGGCTGTTATGAATGGTTTCACGCACACGATCCTGAAGCATGCGGCACAATTCGGGAATCTGGGCGCCGGACTTGACCTTGACGTCCATGATGATCTCAATCGAGCCCTTACAGGGGCGCAGATCAGTGGTTATTTTGTCAATCGCAGCGAACTCGTGGTGCAACCGCCCGAGGAAATCGCGGATCGCGGCGATACTGATACTGACGCGCCCACCCTCATTATCAAATGAAAGGTATTCCTCCGGCGCTGATTCCCGCACCCCCGTCAGCAAGAATGCCACCAAGAGCGCCTCGAACACCACGCCGGCGGCCAGCATCAGGACGCGCTGCCCGAACATGAACTGGACGATCAGGATCCAGGCTTGCTCGTCCGATGCGCCATAGATCAGCACGCCGCCGCCGACCAGCAGCAGGACAAAAAGAATGATATAAACCACCACATGCAACGACTTCATGACGGACATTCCTCCTGTGACGCAGCCTTCTGCTCCCCGGGCAACCGCACACTCTGCACAATCACGTTCACGGCTCGGACATTCTTGTTGGTCATCTGAGTTATAGCCTGGCGCACATCATTTTGAATCCGCCAAGCCACCTGGGGAATGGCGATGCCGTATTCCAACACCACATGCAGGTCAACCCAGACATTGTTCTCCTCCACCTCGACATGGATGCCACGGTCCAGCGTCTTCTTGCCCAGCATCCCCGCCAGTCCATCCACCAGGTTGCCGCTCAACTCGACCACTCCGGGAATCTTGAGCGTGGTCAGGCGGGCGATCATCGCGATGACATTATTGTGAATCTGGATTGCGCCAAGGGCAGAACCTTCATCCATTGCCTCGGCAATCTCCACGCCGGCCGCCGTTCCCGCCGCCGGCCGCTCGTTCTTCTCGGTTAACGCATCCGCGCTCATCCTTCACCTCGGCTTACGCCCGGCGGCGTAATCAGAAACACCTCTTTCATGTAATGATCGAGAAAGGCCGTGTTGTATTCGCCCCGACCAAATCGCGCGTCGCCCATCAGCGAGAGGCCCAGGGGCACGGTCGTGGCGACCCCTTCGATCATGAACTCGCCCAGCGCCCGCGACATCTTGTTAATGGCGTCCTTGCGATCCCGCCCGCGGACGATGATCTTGCCAATCATGCTGTCGTAATGCGGACTGATTTCATAACCGGAGTAAACGTGCGAATCCACGCGGACGCCGCGCCCGCCGGGAAAATTAACCCACTCCACGCGGCCCGGCGACGGGGTAAAATCCTTGAAGGGATCCTCCGCATTGATACGAAATTCGATCGCGTGGCCGGTGAATTGCAGGTCTTTCTCACCGAATGACAGCCGGTTTCCGGCAGCAATACTGATCTGTTCACGCACCAAGTCCACCCCCGCCACCTCCTCGGTCACCGGGTGCTCGACCTGGATGCGGGTGTTCATCTCCATGAAATAAAACTGATTGTCATCCTCGTTGTACAAGAACTCGATTGTGCCGGCATTGCGATACCGCGTGGACTCGGCGGCCTTGACCGCGGCGCGCAACAGGCGCTTGCGCGTGTCCGCCGTCAGCACCGGCGAAGGCGACTCCTCGATCAATTTCTGATGCCGGCGCTGGATGCTGCAATCGCGCTCGCCGAGATGCAACACCTTGCCGTGGTGATCGGCGATGATCTGGACCTCAATATGTCGAGCATGCTCGACATATTTCTCGATGTAAACCGCGGGGTTTCCAAAGGCGCGCTCGGCTTCGGAACTGGCGGTCATAAAACTCTGAACCAGGCTGACATCATTGCGGGCCACCCGCATGCCCTTGCCGCCGCCGCCGGCGACCGCCTTGATCAGCACGGGGTAGCCGATTTGCTGGGCCACGGCCAGCGCCTCATCCTTGCTCTTGATGACATCCTCGCTGCCCGGCGTGATCGGAACGCCGGCCTTTTTCATGGCCTCACGCGCCTTGGCCTTGTCGCCCATCAATTTGATGTTGTCCGGAGAAGGACCGATGAAGGTGATATTGCAATTCTGACAAATCTCGGCGAAATGCGCGTTCTCCGCGAGAAAACCATAACCGGGGTGAATCGCGTCCACATCCGCGACTTCGGCGGCGCTGATGATGTTGGCGATCTTGAGATAGCTCTCGCGCGCCGGCGGCGGACCGATGCAAATGGCCTCGTCCGCCATCTGGACATGCATGGACTGTTCGTCGGCCGTCGAGTAAACGGCCACCGTGCGGATGCCCATTTCCTTGCATGTGCGTATGATACGCAGGGCGATCTCACCGCGGTTGGCTATCAGGATGCGCTCAAACATGGCCATTCCGTTATTACTTGGGCTCCACCAAGAACAAGGGCTGGCCGAATTGAACCGGGGTGGCGTTCTCGACGAGCACCTTACGGATAACCCCCTTGACCTCGGCCTTGATCTCGTTCATCACCTTCATCGCTTCAACGATACAAACGACCGTCTCCTTGTCTACCTCCTGCCCTACCGCGACATACGGCTCGGCGTCCGGAGAAGAAGCGCGATAGAAGGTGCCGACAATGGGCGACTTGACCGGGACGAGGTTGGCCTCTTCCGTCTTGGCCGGCGCGGCCTCTGCTGGCGGCGCGACCGGCGCGGTGGATACCGGCGCGGCCACCGGCGGCGCCGCCATCATCACGGGCGTGGCGGCGTGGGAAAGCACCACCTGCGGCTCGCTGCCATTGCGCCGTTTGATGGAAATGCGGAAGTTCTCCTCCTCGAGCTCGAACTCGCAGAGTTCATTTTCCTTCATCAATTCGATGATCCGCTTGATGTTTTTAATATCCATAAGTTAGCTCCTCCCCCGCGGGCAGTACGGCACAACCCACCCTCGGCCGTTCGCATCATTTATTGTCCAATCGTGGCGCTGAATCTACCAACCGCGCCGGGCTTTGTCCACCCGCAAGCCACATGAACTCTGCCCTCAACCAAGGTCCACCGTAAAACCTGCCGGGCGGCGCGGGAGCGGCGGCGGTTTTCGGCGCGCGTCGCGCGCCTCTTGAACGACAAGGTAGCGGCCGATATCCGCCATCGTCAGCAGGCCCACCACGCGCCCGCTTTCCAATACCGGGAAGACCGCCTGTTCCAGCGTGCCCAGGCTGGGATAGGCCTTTTCCAGTTCCGTCGCGGGGCTGAGACTAATGAACCGGGTCTGCATGATATCGCCGACGCGCGCCGCTCCGCCCAGCCGATGCAGCGCGGCGAGCCAATCCGCGCGCGGCAGGATGCCGACCGGATAGCCGTCCACCGTCACGGGAAAATCCTCCTGTTTTCGGTGATAGACATATTCCAGGCAGCGTTCGAGCCGATCGTCCGGATGCAAGCAGACGAAATCCGTCAGCATTACGTCGCGCACCAGCACCGCATGCAACAGGTGCCTTACGCGCACGGCGTGCTCCTCCGTGCCGGCTCCGAGGAAGACGAAGAATCCGATAAACATCAGGAATAAGTTGTGCATAAAGCCGAAAATGATAAACGCCACCGCTAGAAACTGGCCGACGGCGGCCGCCCAGGCAGTGGCCCGGGGGTATGGCAGAAAAGTGGCCAGGAAACTGCGCAGAATTCGCCCCCCATCCATCGGGAAAGCGGGAATCAGGTTGAACGCCACGAGCAGGAAATTGGCCTGGGTCAGTTGCGCCAGCAGTTCAGCGCCGGATCGCGGGAAGGCCTCGGCCAGGGCGAAGGTCGGCCAGCGACCCCGCAGGGCCGCCAGCAGCAACGCAATGACCAGGTTCACCAGCGGTCCAGCCACGGCAACCAGGAACTCCTGGCGCGGCTGATCCGGCAGCGCGCGCATGCTGGCGACGCCGCCGATCGGCAACAGCGTAATACTGCGGACCTCACCGCCAAAATGAATGGCCACGAGGCTATGGCCCAATTCGTGCAACACAATGCAGGCGAAAAGGCCTAGAATCAGCGCCAGCGCCCAAAGGCTGCCGGCCGGACCATCCACCTCCCACCCGACCCAAGCGATCCAAAGCAACACGAGCAGAAAAGTGACATGCAGGCGGATGGCCACGCCAAAGACGCGGCCGGCAGGCACTGACCATTTCATGCCGCGTCCTCCGCGGTCGGCGAGACTGGGCGCGCCGCATTGGCCACGCCGAAAAGCAAGCAGACCAGCATCAGGATTTCGCTATCGCCAAAATTATACTCCACCAAGCCGTTGAACATCAGACCGGCAAAAGCCCCGAGCGTACCCAGCCCAATCCAAGCCGAGCGGTCATCATTCATCGCCGCCTGCCGGTAACGCCGGAACATCAGTGCGGCCGACATCGCCATCCACACGCCCCAGATGCAGACACCCAGCCGGCCCATTTCCAAGGCCACTTGCAGGAGATTGTTGTGCAGGTGATTGAGTTCCGGCTGAATATAACCGGGATAGACCTTGAAATCCTCATGTTCCGAAGCGCCGTAGCCGATGCCGTGCGGATACTCGCGCAGCAGCACGGGCGCGACCCGCGTCCAGAGCACATAGCGGCCACCCGGCTTCTGCGACCATTCCTGGCGGATATCCTCCAGACGCGCGCGCGTCTGTGGCAGCAACAAAATGAGCGCCGCGCCGGCCAGGATGACGCCGACCAGGCGCCGACGGCCGGAGACCAGCCCCATCATCAGCGCCGCCAGGGCGAACGCCAACCACGCGCCGCGCTTGAAGTGGATCAGCAGGCCGAACGTGGCCAGCCACAACAGCACCGCCAGTTGCAGGCGATGCCGTGGAAAAACCCGCAGGATCCAGGCGCCCAGCAGAAAACACAGCGCGACCAAGTACATTTGCGGATCGCGCATATTACCGGTGTCGTACAACGCCACACCATGCAGCATCTCCCATGGCACGCGAACAAGATCAATCACCCCCAGCAGCGCCGTCCCGCCGACATAAGCCGCGACCAGCGGGAAACCCGGATGCCATTCGCCGCCGGAAACGTCATTGAAAACCGTCCCAATCGCAAAGATCAGCGCCAGGAACAGGAGTCGGCTGGACTTATCCAGCGTTTCGAGCGGCCGCAGCCCCCAGCACGCGCTCAACAGCGCCAGCGCGGCGAAAGCGGCGGCCGGCCAGAACAGCGGGCTGCGCATCCAACTCCAGTCCCGGCGGGCGCCCATAAGAAAAGCCCAGTTGAAGATGGCCAGATAGGCAAAGAGTTCCGCCAGCGAAATCGAGATCGGCAGACTGCAGGCGAACAGCAACAAAAGGCTGCGCGCCGTGTGCTCATACCATGGCCGGCTGGTGTTCAAACCGGTTTCCTTTTGCCTTTATTCCACCGGCTCAGATTGCGGCGCATTCGCCACGGGTTTTCGTCCCGATCGTTCCGTACGCACCACCGTGATCGTTCCGCCAGCCGCAATCCGCAGAGGGCTGTTTAACCGAACATAGTCGGTGACCGCGTTGCGAGTGTCAACTTTGGTCAACTCGAGCCGCGACACGGGCTGATCGGCCAGGCGGCGCAAGGTCGGGAAGCGCCCGCCGCCGGAGGCCAGTGTGTAACTGTTGAACGCCACACGCAGCCGTTTGCGCGGATGGATGGATCGGCCGTCGGCCCGGCGCAGGTTCCGAATCCGCTGGCCAGGCGGCGCGTCGGGATAGATTTCATAATTCAAACCATAAGCCGGCAGGGAATGGCCCCCACCCAACTGAGGCACGGCTTCGTCCAGGATCGCGCGAATCTCCGCCGGCGTCAACCGGAGTACACCCACCCGGTTCTCGTAGGGCACGATCGCCCAGATATCCCGCCGAGTGATCGGCCCCGCCGCCAGGGACGCGCCGGATAACTGGCCATGGATCACAACGTCCGCCCGCACCGCCCGCGCGATCGCGCGGGCGATCAACTGCTGTATTGGCGAATCGCCGGCGCCGCGTGAGGACGCCTCGATCGGTTCGGCCGCCGCGCCAACCGGTTCATCCAGATACTGCCGCGCGCGTTGCAGATCGTCAGCCAGCGCATCGGCGAGTTCCGGATCCTCCGGAGTCTCCGCCCCTACAGCCACCAGGCGCCCCTGCCGCGCAGTCAACTCCCGCCTGACTGTGTCATACACCAGATCCACGCGCCCCAGGCAACCGCCTTGCGCGCCGGCTTGCAGGTACAGCGACCGACCGATGAGCGTTCCATCAATCGGCGTGTGCTGGTGGCCGCCCAGCACGACATCGAAATCAGGGAACTGCCGCGTGATCGCACCCAGCTCGTTGGCTGGATCATCACCGCCCGGCTGATAGCCTTGATGAACCAGCAGGATCATAATGTCCGGATGCCGCTCCCGAACCGTCGGCAGCAACGACTTCAAGGTTTCCACGGAACACGCAAAGCGGGCTGGGCCAAGAAATTCGGGGCGGATCCAGGTTGGAATGCCCGGCGTGGTCAGGCCGACAATCGCCACGCGCACCCCATCCAACTCGCGCATGATGAAAGGCCGGACGCGCGGCAGCGGATTGGTGGCGCCAACGGAGTAGTAATTCGCCGCCAGCACGGGGATGCGGGTCTGCGCCACCAACCGCGCCAAACTTCCGATCCCCCAGTCAAAATCATGGTTGCCCAATACCCACGCGTCATAATTCATCTGCTCCAAGGCGCGTGTCATGATCCGGCCCTGACTCAGGAAACTCTCGGCCGATCCCTGGATCAGATCGCCACAATCCACCAGCAGCAGGTTGGATTGCGCCTGGCGGATCTGGCGGATTAACGCCGCGCACTGAAGCAGAGACCCGCCCGCCGCGGGCTCCGTCAGCACACGGCCGTGCAGGTCCGTGGTGTTCAGAATGGTGAGCGCAACTTCCCGCGCGTCAACCGCTACGCCGGCGCACACAGCCAGGCAGGCCCAGATCATCAACCGCTTTTTCATCAATGTGAGTTCCCGGCAAAATCAAAACCGAATGGGAATGAGATCCTGCGGCCCGCCCGCCGGCGGCGGACTGAACCCAGAATACCTGCGACGCCTCGCGACCGCGCCCGGCGGTTCCGTTCGTTCAACCCGCGATTTTGAGCGGCTGCTCTTCGAGGCCCAGGCTGGCTCGATGCCCATTGACCACAGCCTTGGTTATTTCGCACTCGCGAACGCCACCCTTCATCGGAACCTCGTACATGATGTCGAGCATGATATGTTCAAGGATCGCCCGGAGCCCGCGCGCGCCGGTACCCTTCAACTGGGCAATGTGCGCCAGTTCGCGCAACGCCGACGTCGTGAACGTGAGATTAACGCCCTCCATGGCCATCAGTTTCTGATATTGCTTGATCATCGCGTTTTTTGGCTCGGTCAAGATCCGGACCATGTCATCCTCGGTCAGGTCAGCCAGACACGAGACAATCGGGAGGCGGCCGACGAACTCCGGAATCAGGCCGAACTTCAAAAGATCTTCCGGCTCAACGCGCCGCACACCCCGCACAGCCTTGTGGCTGCTGCCCGGCATCGCGCCGAAGCCGACGGTTCCTTTGCCCAACCGGCGCTGCACGATGTCGTTCAGACCAACGAAGGCGCCACCGCAGATAAAGAGGATATGCTCCGTATTGATCTTGATGTATTCCTGCTGCGGATGCTTGCGCCCGCCCTGCGGCGGCACGTTGGCGACCGTACCTTCCAAAATCTTGAGCAAGGCCTGCTGCACGCCCTCGCCGGAGACGTCGCGCGTGATGGACACATTTTCCATCTTGCGCGCGATTTTGTCGATCTCGTCAATATACACAATCCCCAATTCTGCGCGCGCGAGATCGAAATTGGCGGCCTGCAGCAGGCGCAGCAGGATATTCTCCACGTCTTCGCCGACATAGCCGGCTTCGGTCAGGGTCGTCGCGTCGGAGATACTGAACGGCACATCCAGGATGCGGGCCAGCGTCTTGGCCAGCAAGGTCTTGCCGCTACCCGTCGGCCCGATCAGCAGAATGTTGCTTTTCTCGATCTCGACTTCGGCGAACGGATCCTTGAGCGGGGCCGCGTTCATCTGGTCACGAATACGCTTGTAGTGATTATGCACCGCCACCGACAGAACCTTTTTGGCGTGTTCCTGGCCGACGACATAATCATCCAGCCGGGTCTTGATCTCATGCGGCTTGGGCACCTTCAACTCGCGCGGCCGGAACGGCGGGACGGCCGGTGACGGCCGCGATGCTGGGAACGGCGGAGCGGCAGGAGCCCCCCGGGCCGGCGGCGGTTGGCCGGCGGCGTCGCGGTGGATCAGTGAGCTGCAAAGCGCAACGCATTGATCGCAAATTTGAACGCCCGGCCCGGCAATCAGCCGCTCGACCTCAGCCTGCGTCTTGCCGCAAAATGAACACTTGGGAATATCGTTGCGCGACGGCATGGCTTACTTGCCTTTCTTTTCCGCGTCCTTCCGGCTGGCGAGCACTTCATCAACCAGGCCATATTCCTTGGCCTCCTGGGGCGACATGAAAAAATCGCGGTCGGCGTCGCGCGCAATAGCTTCAATGGTTTTGCCGGTGTGATACGCCATAATCTCGTTCAACCGGTCTCGCAGGCGCAGGATTTCCTTGGCTTGGATGCTGATATCCGCAGCGGCCCCCTGCACCCCACCCCACGGCTGGTGGATCATGATGCGCGCGTTCGGCAGGGCAAAGCGCTTCCCCTTGCTGCCGGCCGCAAGCAGCACAGCTCCCATGCTGGCGGCTTGGCCGATGCAGTACGTGGTGATCCCGCATTTAAGATATTGCATCGTGTCGTAGATCGCCAGGCCGGCGGTGACCGATCCGCCCGGCGAATTGATATACACGCTGATGTCCTTGTCCGCGTCCTCGCCCTGGAGGAACAACATCTGGGCAATGATCAGATTACTGAGTTCATCGGAAATGGCGGTGCCGATAAAGACGATGCGGTCTTTCAACAGGCGCGAATAAATATCATAGGCGCGCTCGCCCCGGCCGGTCTGTTCCACCACCATCGGAACCAGAAACTGGGCTTGTTCATTCATAAGGGAACTCCAATCCATCTAAACTTTCAGTTTACGTCTTGAGCGCCGCCTGCTCCAACAAAAATTCAAGCGCGAGTTTGATCCGAACATCCTCCTCAATGGCCTCCATACTCTTGCGCTCTTCCAAGTCCTGCCGCAATTGCTCCGGAGTGACGCCATAGCGTTCGGCCAGGCGGTTAATTTCGCGATCCACGGCGTCCGACGCCGCCGTGATCTGCTCGACCTGCGCAATCCGGTGTAAAATATAGCGCAATTTGACCATCTCGCGCGCGTCGCGCGTTGCGGCTTCAAAAATCTGCGCTTTCTGCGACTCGATCGCCTCACGAGCGATCCCCCGCTGCGTGTTCTGGCGCACGATATGGTAAATGGCTTTCTGCGTCTCCTCCTGAACCACCGATTCCGGCAGGTCCATGCTGACGCTCCCCAGCAGGTATTTCTCGATCTCGCCCATCTGGCGGCGGCGCTCGATAATCTTTCGCATCTGCGTCAGGTTTTCGCGCACCTGCGCGCGCAACTGATCAAGCGATTCCACCTGGAATTCCTTGAGGAAGTCGGCATCCATTTCCGGCAGCCGTTTTTCCCGAATGGCCTTGATGTCTGTGAAATACACGGCCTTGCGCCCGGCCAGTCCGACTTCCGCAAACGCCGGGCTGAAGTCCACTTGGATTTGCTTCTTCTCTCCGATCATGGCGCCCACGAGCGCCTCGCCGAACCCCGGAACGAATGTCTCCCGGTCGGCCGGCACCCAAAATTCCTTGCCCTGGGCAAAAGCCGCCGCCTTGGGCGTCAATTCGGCCAGAGGCCGCCCCTCGCACACGCCCTCAAAATCCACTTGGACAAGGTCGCCCTGACGAACCGGCCGGTCCGTCACGGTTTCGTAACGGGCATGCCGCTCGCGCAGTTCGACAAGCGCCGCGTCCACATCCTGATCGCTGACCTGGATCGGCTGGACTTGGATGGGAATGCCCTTGTACTCGGGCAGTTGGAACTCCGGCGGCACGTCAACCGTCACACTGAAGACCAACGGCTGGCCGCACACCACGGCCGGCCGATCAATCCCCAGCACGGCAAGCGGATCGAGCCGTTCCTGCGCCAGCGCCTCATGGTAGGCCTGGGAAATGAGATGGCTCTGCAATTCCTCCTTGATATCCTTGTCAAAGCGCCGCCGCACCAAATCCGCAGGCGCCTTGCCAGGCCGGAAGCCCCGGATTCGGGCTGACCGGGCGAAAGCCGCGACCATTGCCTCGTATTCCGCCTGCACTTTTTCCGCCGGCACCTCGATCAACAATTTCTTCCGGCATGGGCCGGCGTTTTCCACACGCACATTCATCGGATCGGTTTCCTTCTTATGTAATAACAAGCATCATAGCCGGGGCGGCGCCGCCGGCGGTTCTCTTCAGGTCTGCAACGTCATAAGGAACTCCACGTTGCTGCGGGTCTTCTTGAGCCGGTTGACCAGCAGTTCCATCGCCTCGACCGGCGGCACACCGTTGAGCGCCTTGCGCAGCACCCAGATCCGGTTCAGTTCATCCGGGTGCAGCAGGAGTTCCTCCTTGCGGGTACCTGACTTTTCGATATTGATCGCCGGAAATATGCGCTTGTCCACGAGATGCCGGTCCAGACAGAGTTCCATGTTGCCCGTGCCCTTGAACTCCTCAAAGATGACCTCGTCCATGCGGCTGCCGGTATCAATCAGCGCAGTGGCGATGATCGTCAAACTGCCGCCGCCCTCAATATTGCGGGCCGCGCCGAAGAAACGTTTCGGTTTGTGCAGGGCATTGGCGTCCACACCACCGGACAAGATCTTGCCGCTGTGCGGTTGAAGCGTATTGTAGGCGCGCGCGAGGCGCGTGATGCTGTCCAACAGGATGCAGACATCCCGGCCGCACTCGACCATGCGCTTGGCCATTTCGATTACAATCTCGGCCACCTGGACGTGCCGCTCGGGCGGCTCGTCGAAAGTGGAACTGAGCACCTCGGCTTTGGTATTGCGCTCCATGTCCGTAACTTCCTCGGGGCGCTCGTCAATCAACAGAACAATGAGTTTGCACTTGGGGTTGTTGGCCGTGATGCTGTTGGCGATCTTCTGGAGCAGCACAGTCTTGCCCGTGCGGGGCGGCGCGACGATCAGCCCGCGCTGGCCCATGCCAATGGGCGTCAACAGGTCCATGACCCGCATGTTCACCTCGTCCGTGGTCGTCTCGAGCACGAACCGCCGGTTCGGGAACAGCGGCGTCAGGTTCTCAAACGGAATCTTGGCCCGCTGCCCGTCGGGATCATCGTTGTTTATCCGATCCACCTTGAGCAGGGCGAAGAAACGCTCCTTGTCCTTGGGCGGGCGTATTTCGCCGTCCACAAGATCGCCCGTGCGCAAGGCGAACCGCCGGATCTGGGAAGGTGAAACGTAAATGTCCTCCGGACAGGGCAGATAATTGTAATACGGGGAACGCAGGAACCCGAAGCCGTCGGGCAGGATTTCCAGGATCCCGCGGCCGAACATCGTGCCGTTCAGGCGCGCATTAGCCTTGAGGATTTCGAAGATCAGTTCGTGTTTTCGCAATGCGCCGAGATCCTGCAGGCCATAGCTATCGGCCATGCTCTTCAGGTCGGGCACCGACATCGTCTGCAATTCGTAGAGCAGCAGCTTGCGTGCTGTCCCGCGGGGACGTTGCGGTGGCGGCGGCGCCGGGATCTCAGGCTCCGAAACAACCGGCGGAGCAGCCGGCGCGACCGACGCGACCGGCGCGTCCGGCACAGTTGACACCACGGACGCATCGGGAGACGGCAGCGGCACGGCTGTGGGCTCCGGCAACGGCGCGTCCGGCGGCACGCCTTCCGGCTGCTCGGTATGGGCTGATGGCCGATATTCTTCGCCATCCTGCGGCGCGGGCGCCCGCTCACGCGGCAGCCGTTCATCCATCCCGGCTCCAGGGCGGTGTCCACCCCGGGGCATTCTCGATCTCCGGCCCCGGCCTGATCTTTGTTCAACCATGATTACCTCGCTCCTTCTTTGAAATCATTTGCCATGTCTGCTCCACCGCCCGCCGAAGTTCATCCAGCGTGCCATTGTTCTCAATCACATAATCCGCCCGCCGCGCCTTCTCGGCGAGCGACCACTGCGCCGCTACCCGACGCTCTGCCTCGTCCGGCGTCAGCCCGCGTTCCGCCAGTCGCCGCCGCACCACAGCCATATCCGCGGTCACGCAAATCACGGCGTCCCAGCCCACGGTCGCGCCAACTTCAAACAAAAGCGGCACAATAGCCGCCGCCGACCGACCCATCCGGCGCTGTTCATCCAGCCAGGCGCCCAAGCGCCGCAGCGTTTCCGGATGCACGATAGCTTCCAACGCTGCCCGTTCCGCGGCGTCCATGAACACCCGGCGGCCCAAAGCTCGACGATCAATCGCCCCCGCTGCGTCCACGATAGACGGACCGAAGCGCTCAATCACGCGCCGGGTATATGGCGTGCCCGGGGCCAGCAATTCACGCGCTATCTCGTCCGCATCGCAAACGGCCACACCATGTTCCGCCAACATCCGCCCTGCCGTGCTTTTCCCGCAGGCAATCCCTCCAGTCAGCGCCACGCGAAGCGGCACAGCCACGTTTGCGTCCCTCATGCCACCCGCCTTTCCATTGGCGTTGACTCATGGCGCTTCATTAGTCGTGGACTGAAACCCGCCATCCCGCAACGCGCCGACATGGCGCAACACTTCCCCCGCGCGCGCGCAATGCGGGTTAAGCCGAAAAGCCGTTGCCGCCCGTGCGCCGGCCATCGCCAGATCGCCCCGCTGCAGAGCTTCCTCGGCTTCCGCCGCGTTTTCCGCCGCCAATCGCTCATCGGCCTGCGTCGTGATCTTAAACACACGGTACTTCGCGTTGGCCCACAACGGCTGAAACCATGTCGCGCGACTGGGATCGAACTCGAATATCCACGCTGCCGAATTGGTGGACGGCTTCAGCGCATCCACCATGTAGCGCATCTGCCGGTCCTCGCCTTTCAAGGAAAATTCACCTAAGGAGTAGACGTAGTATCCGACGTCAAACTGTTCCGCCCAATCCCGGAACTCCACCTCGGTTCCTTTGAACAGATGTTCCCCATATTCCCGCACGCGCGTCCGGATTTCACGGCTCTCGAACTTCGGATGCAGGACAATCGGACATCCGCCATAAGCCAAAATGGAAGCGCTGACCCCAAAATTGGCCAGCACCGGGCTCGGCGCCACATTCCGCTCCAACCATTGCGTTAGTTCGCCCAATTCTCGGTAATAAGTATTGGGCCGCCCCCAACGCAAAGGATTCTCCAGCACATGCCCGGCCTCCGCGCCGGCGACAGCGCCCAACAGCAAAGCCGCCAGCATACGCCACAGTCTTCCATGTTCCAGCGACCAAGCCGCCAAACAACCCAACAAGCCCGCCGCAAAGATGACGAGGAAAACCTGGAACCGGACAAAAAACCAAAATGTTATCAATGATACTGCGTAGAAGAATAACAGTTGGTTCAGTCCGACCTGTGACCGATTCCTTGCAAAACAGAAACATACTCCAAAGGCCAGCAAAGTCAACACCAAGATGCCGGGAAAAAGTTCGACGGCCAACTCCATGTTGGCCGAATGCAGGGCCGGCACCCACATGATGCGCTGATTGAAGGTCAGCCGGGCCGGATCAGCCGGTTTGTGGTTGAGAAAACGCAGTTTCGCCCACAGCAGTTCGCCGAAATGCCCGTAGCTGCCGGTATAGATATTGCCCGCCACCCCCGCCAGCAGCAACGGCGCCAGCAAAGCGGCCAACGTCAACATGCGCGCAGCCGCGGGCCGCAAGGACACGGCGCGCCGGGCCAGCGCGCGGCGCACCAGTAAGCCCAAGCCGAAGCCATACGCCAGCAGTAGCACCGGCGACATCAGAAAACCATGCGCCCGTAAATAGGAATCGCCAATGCCGGCCAACACGAGCGCCGCCATCGCCAAGCCCCAGCGCAGGAACGGCCGCGTACCATCATCGGCCAGCGGATTGGCGCGAAACAGCCGCGCGACAAACGCGATCATCCACAGCAACAAATAAAATTGAATCAAATCCCAGAACACCAACGCCAACGCCAGCAGGACCGCCGAACCGGCGGCCGCCAGCGCCGCCCCGCGCAAGGCCCGCGCCCGCGCAGCATAAGCATCCAGCGCCAAATGGCCGATCAACAGCGGCAGCGCCATGTTCTCGTGCGAGATTTCCTGGCCGGTTGAACGGATCACGCTCGCCAGCGAAACGGCATAGAAGAGCGCGGCCACGGCCCCGCCATAGACTGAGCGGGTCAGGCAGCCGATCCACAATCCGAGCAGCGGAATGCCCAGACAAAACCACAGCACCTCAATCCATCGAACCCGCGCCGCGAGGTTCATGGTTTTCGGAAAAAAGAGGGCTAGAAAACAGTAAATCCGCTCCGCGCCAACTGTATCGGTGCGCCGCACAACAATCCCTTGCGGATATTGAATGTCCGGATCAACCTCCGGCACGCGGCCGTCGGTCCAAACCTGCTGAATGCGCCGGAAGTTCAACGCGCTTTCGAGCGTGAACGGTGGCGGCGCGCCTAGCTCCACCGCTTGCGCCGAATACACCGCGCGCCGGATGGCCACACCGGCCAGGTAGATAGCGAACAGCGAAACGGCCAGTAATAGTCCGTTCACAAGACGGTTCATGATCAGAACAGTGACAATTGCGAATCCGGCGGCGGCGGGGTTGGTTTGGGCTTGCGCGGCGCTTTCCCGACAGGCGCCGATTCAGCTTTCAGCAGGGAATGAAACTCCATCCGCTCAAAGAATGGCGCCAGGCGCGCCGGGTCGGGAACAGCGGCAATCAGATCGTCAAGTCCGATGGGGCATGGCAAATCGGTGCGTAATTTCATCAAGGCCGTGTTCCGCTCCACCAGTTCGCGATTTTCACGAAGCAGGCGCCGGATACGGTCCGAGGGAATCTCCTCCAGCCGCTTCCAGATTTCATCAAGGGAGCCGAACCGGTTAAGCAAGTCGGCGGCGGTTTTCGGGCCGATACCCGGAATGCCGGGGATATTGTCAACCGTATCGCCGATCAATGCCTGCCAGGCGACAATCTGCGCTGGTTCGACTCCGGTTTTTGCGCGGACCTCGGCCGGCCCCATCCGCGCTTCCATTTTAGTTGGGGGAACAATACTGACCCGGTCATCAACCAATTGGAACAAATCCTTGTCGCTGGTGGCCAGCAGCGCGTCTGCGCCCCGAGTCACCGCCAACCGGGCATACGACGCCATCACATCGTCTGCTTCCTCGCCCTCAATCCGAAGATGCCGGATGCCGGCCAATCCCAGATATTCCTCGATTCCGGCGAACTGCCCGCGCAGGGCGTCCGGCATGGGATCGCGCTGAGCCTTGTAGGTGGGCAGTCGCTCGACCCGCGCGCGGGGTAACCCACCATCAAACACCGCCAGCATACGGTCCGGCCGCCAGATATCCCGTAGTTGCTGGCACATCCGGATGAACCCGTAAACCGCGTTGGTCGGTCGACCGTCATGCGTGGACAGATTGGCAATCGCGTAGAAAGCGCGATAAGCAAATGCGGTACCGTCAATTATAAGTAATGTGGACATCGTATGGACATGAAAGCGGTATTGGACTTGCCTTGGCCTTCTTGATCCCCCGGCAAATCCGACCAATCATTGCCGCCGGAAAAGCAATCCTGAAGAACAGCTAGCCTAAAAGAATAACAATGCCGGAACGCCAGCACAGCGCGCGATACGGACCTAACGAACCGAACACGAACTTTAAGGTTGCTGGGTTTCGCCCGCCGTCACTCCACCACCCGGCAGCGCTGTTGCTTCCGCCTTATGAATGGGCTTGCCGGAAGGATCCACCAAGCGGGCCGTGACGAAAATCAACAGATTCATCTTCTGGCTGTGCTGTCCCTCGGTCCGGAACAACCGGCCCAGCAATGGAATGTCGCCGAGGAACGGAATCTTGTCCTTGATCGTCACCATATCCTCGCGGATTAGGCCGCCCATCACCACCGTCTGACCGTCCCAGATCACGATGCTCGTGTTGACTTTACGGCTGGTGAAGACCGGCTGCGGGATGTTGAATTGGAATGTCCGCTCCTGGCGATTCAGCACCGTCCCGGTTTCCAGCGTAATCTCGGAGCCATATTGAATCCAGTCCACCAGTTCGGCCACTTCGGGAACCATGACCAAGTCAATCGTATAGCCATCCGGGCCGACGGTCGGGGTCACATTCAGGATTACGCCGACATCGCGTTTCTCGAACGAACCCGGGGTAACTGTAGGCGGCGTGACCAAGTCGCCCTGGCTTTGCACCGTTGGCTGCGTGACCTCGAACTCCGTCGGATAAATGATTTCCTTCACGACCTGAATCTGGGCGTTTTGGCCGCTACGGGTGGTAACGCGCGGGGCCGAAAGCAGATCCGAGCCGCCATGCTGCGAAATCGCCTGCAGGACCATCGTAACCTCCGGACTGGTCAGGATCGAGGAAACGCTGAGGATGTTGCCCAGCAGGCTTTCCTGGTTGGCATCCCGCGTGACGGAAGACTTCGGATTATCAGCGCCGGTCGTCTTGTCCGCATTCCAGAAACGCAGCCCCTTGGTAAAGCCATAAGGATCAGCATTAATTTGCATCCGTTCGCGAGATGCAATCGGCCCAGACCCGTTCTTCTGGGCAAACACAAAATTATCGGTCAGGAACCACTGGAATCCCAACTCCTCCAGATCCTGCTCGCCCACTTCGACAAAGCGGGCCTCGATTTCCACCTGGTTGGGAACCACGTTAAGCTGGGTCAGAATGCGTTCGAAAACATCCAGATTATCCGGAGTATTCGCGACAATAATCTGGCTGATACTGGGATTGTAGGTAATAGACGTGCCAGCCGGGAATTGAACGCCGGCCTTTTCAAAAAAGTCCTTCACCGGCGCGCGCGAAATCGTGGTGCGGGCACTGCTCATTTCGCCGCCGCCGAACTCCGAGGACGACGGCGCGGCCGACTCATCTTTGGAAACAATGACGTCAAGAATGGACGGCTGGACGGGATACATCCGAGTGACAATCCGACCGGAAGCCACGTCCGCCGGTGTAATAATCACTGCATTCTCCTCAATACGGAATTTCAAGCCAGCCACTTCCGTGATGTATTTGATGGCATCCAGCAGCGAGATGCGGCGGAGGTTGAGCGTAATGGTCTTCACGTCGCTGCCCGCCGCGGCTTCCGGCGCAGCCATCATCCCCATATCGCCTTCCAGCGGAGCAAACGGATCATCAGACAGCGCCGGTGCCGCTTGCTTTGGCGCCGCGGTACTTTCAGAAGCGCCTGGCCGGCTCAAATTAAGGATGATATTAACGCCGGTGCCTTCCGGATCGCCGGCTACACTGGCCTCAACCAGGAAATTGATCACGTCGGTGATGTTCGCCTGACGGAATTCGATCGTGGGAATAATGATCTTCTGCATGCGCTCCTGCAACCGCGCATTGGCCGTCTTGGTTTCAATCGTCCCCTGTCCTTGCGGCGTGGTCGGCGCATCCACTTCAACCCGAATCGGCGGATTCCATGCATCGCGCACCTGGGCCATACGCGCCGCCACAGTTGCTTCACGTTCCTTGGTGTTGATTTTATAGCGGATATCGTCAATCTTCTTCAGGTAGCGCATCGCCGTGACATTGTACTTGTCCTCGAGCAACACCTTGTCGAACATCAACTCTGCGCGATCATAGTCGCCAACATCAAAATACTGGCGGCCTTCCTTGATGAAATCCGCCACAGTTTTCTGACGCTCGATCGTCTCCGGACGCGACTTAACCGGTTTGGGCAGCGCATCCAGCGCCTCCTGTTTTTCGATACGCTCCAGCAAACTCTTGGCCGCACTCAACTCCGGATTAAACTTGAGCGCCTCACTAGCCTTGTTACGAGCATCCAACAAGGTTCCTTTTTTCCTCGAAGAATCCGCATAAATTGCCTGCGCATCGTTGTAAAGCGCTTCAGCCAACCCCTTGGCCGAACGATCACGCGCCTGCTCGGTCTGCTTGCGAACGGGCAAGGACTCCAAGGCCCCGCGAAACTTCTTCTGCGCCTCGGCATAATTGCCATTCTTCAGATCCCGCTCGGCCTGCTTAAGCAGTTCCAAGCCTTTCTGTTCTTCTGCCTGCCGGCGCACCTTTTCCTTTTCCGCCAGTTCGCGGGCGACTTCCGCCGATTGCGGGGGAGGCGGCGCCACGATGCTTTCAGCCGCTACTGTGGCTTCTGCCGGCGCCATCTCGACCGGAAGACCTTCAGCCGCGGCCGCCGGCTCAACCACCTCGGCCGGGGCTGGTTCAGTCGCGGCCGGCGTCAACTCGCCCGCCGCAGGCTCCACTGACGGCGTCTCTTCTGGCAGCGCTTCATCCGTTGCCGCAGCCGTGCCTTCGGGCGAGAAAAGTCTTTCCACATCAACCGCCACCGGTTCAACCGGCGCGGCTTCAACTACCGGAGATTCGGCTACTGGCTCAGCCTCCAACGCCGGCGTTTCCAATTCCGGGGCAGGCTCCGTTCCAAGCGTCTCATCCGCAGGCTTGGTTTCCACAGCCAAAGGTTCAGCAACTGTCGGTTCCGCCGGCGCTTCCGTTACCTCTGCCGCACCCACCGTCACTTCGCCTTCAGGCGTGACCGCGGTCTCAGACACCACATCTACTTCCACCGTCGCCGATTGGCCCACCGCAGCTTCCGTGGACGGCTCCACAACCGGCGCGCTGGTCGGTTCGACCGCAATTGCCGCCGGCTCAACGCCTGCGGCAGACAGCTCAGATGAGGGCGCGGTTTCGGACGGAGTCACCGGCTGATCCGCGGCGACATTCGTGGATTCCGTGGGCACATTGATGTCCTTGAGGAGCGATTCCAAGTCAGCGCCCTGCTGCTGCGCCATTACGCCCGCCGTTTGCGCAAGCACCCAACACAGAACGCCCACGAATATCGTCTTGCCGACTCTCATTGAGAAATCCTCCTTGGACTTCAATTTCATGTCATGCACAAATCTAAAACCCCCGCCATGCACACTGCCGGGCAACGACAAAAAATCACTGTTCCGCGGCGTTACCCGTTTCAACGGGTGGCTGCGATTCAGTGGGTTCCGGAACCTCCGACGGCGCCACAGGAGCCGCCGACGGTGCGGGCATGGACAGCCCCGCCCGGATCATTTCCTTCTCCGTCTCGGTCAATTGCGCAACCTTCGCATCCTGACCGTTTTTTTCATTGCGTATTAATACGCCGCCGCGCCCGATGTCAATGACTTTGTACGACACATTCTTGATTGGGAAAACGTCATTCACCTTGACCCGAATGCGGCTGCGATCAATCATGAAAATCAAATCCGCCACCATCTCAAATTGGGTGATGGCCCGCCCTTTCACCAGTGGAATTTCGTTGCCTTCCTGCTTGAGCACCAACACGGGACCCGTCGCATTTGTAGGATTGTAGCTAACCAAGGTGAACCCTTCCACGGTTTCACCCATGCGTTTGAAATACGTCCGTTCCAATGTGCGCAAGTTAAGCTGGAAAAGCTCATTGGTTCCGATCACCTGCACCCCCTGGAATCGCAGCTTGAACGGATTGGAGGCGATCCTGATCAGCCGCAGCTTGGCGATCGGATCGGGGCTTTCCTTGGGATCTTTCGGGTTGGTTCGCGGCGTAGCCAGATATTCCTCCAACGCGGTGAACCCGTCTTTATCCTGGTCCTGCTGGGCATCCTTTTCGTCAACCGGATTCAATCCATATATCTTTTCATACTCGTCCGGCAAACCGTCGCCATCCGTATCCAAAGTTTTAATATCCGGAATTACGGGTTGCACTTTGCCACAAAACGGACACTTGGCGGCGTCGAACACGATCGGCTTCCCACATTCTACGCAACTAACGCGCAGCTCGCTGATCATCAGACGCGTCAGCGTTTGTGTGCTTTGATATGGGCGCTTCAAATCCGCTTCGATGCGCGTGAACTGGCTTAAATCAAGCGGCCGGACATTCTTGGGCGTGACACTACGGCCCTCCCAGTCGGTTGCCGCCCATTCCCGTTGGAATACCACCAACCGCAAGACCAGATAAAAAGAGGATGCAGCCAGCGTCAGCAAGACTACAAACAGCACCACCTTGTCATAGTAGAGGGCCAGCCAGCCTTTGGCGTGTCGAGGCGAGGATCTCACAGTTTCGCCTCCTCTTTTTGCGCCGCGCGCGTGAATCGGTACACATCCACGCCAAGAACCACCTGCATTCGCTCGCGCCCCGCCACCACTCGCTCCTCGCGCGGCGGATAATTCGTCTCGCTGACGATCACCGGCGCCGGCGGCGGCAGCCCAAGCGCGTTTGGCTGCGCTGCCGCAGCCGCCTGCGCCGCAGCCGTGGCGGCGGCATTCTTGGCCAGCACCCCACGATTCAAATCCTTGTTCTCACTCGTCATCTGAATATCCGTCACCACGACAAACATCGGCAGGCGCGCAAGAATATTGAGTAATTCCCAAACCGACGAATCAGTGGCCGTGAAACTCAACACATAATGCTCGCGCGTATACAAGGCATTCGGATCCTGCGTCTGCACGGCTGGAATCACCACCCCCTCCGGACTCTCCTCACCGCCCTCCCGCCGCCGGCCGCCGCGCCGCCCCTCCGCGCTGGACGCGGCTTCCACCAGCGCCGCCTGTTCAAAAATCGTTCGCTGAATCGAACTGATTTCGGATACTTTAGCCCGATACAAGGCCATGCAAAGCTCCTCAACCTCCTTGGTCTGGATCACCAGCCGCGGGATATCAACGGCCGCCGGCAGTTCCCCCACATAACGATCGAAACCGAAGGCAAACCGCTCCGGCAATTTCACATTCAACTCCGCCGCTTTGCCGGCCAACTGGTTGCGCGCCCGGCCCAACACCCCGGGAAACTCCGCCGGCTCCATCCGGCGCGGCTCCATCTGGCCTTGGCGCAGATTGCTGTACAAGGCCATGAAGTGCTCTCGCAACCCGCCCAGATTCTGCTGCAGCCGCTTGACATTTTCCTCCGAGGGATATGGATCGCGATAATTCAAAACGGACAATTGGTTCATTGCATTGCCGAGGCTTTCGTCCACGCGCGTGTAGTCCGACTGAAAGCGCAGCAACAAATACAGGGCCAGCGCCGCCAGAATCAGGCAAATGCCCCCGCCCACAATCAACAGCATATATTTTCTGAAATTCATGGCTCAAATGGCGTGTTCAACACGGCGACAATCTTGAAGCGCACCACGTAATCATCCGGACCGGGCACTGACTGCGATTTGACATCCGTATTGGTAGTGAATAATGGCTGCGCCCGAAGACTGTCTCGGAATGAACGGATGACCTTGTCCCCCTCGCTGAAGTCGCGCAACTGGATCTTGTCCAGATAGCCCACCCCCTCGATCTCCACGGCTCGGATGGGATTGGTGGACCCGGCCGCGAACATGGCCGCTGGCGCCGCTGCGGCGCGCTCGGTAACCGGTTTGGCCGCCGCGCCGGTCTCCAAGGACGTCACCGGCCGTCCCGAGTTGAGCCCCATCCCATCCGGCAGACAGGAGCGCACCTGGTCCAACACCCGCAGCCAGAAACTACGGCGCTCCACCAGCCCGGCCAATCGGCTGACGTCGGTGGCGATGGCGTCCATCTGCTGCTCGGTATCGCGCAAGCCAGCCTCAACCCCCTGCAATTGACGCACCGTGTTCTCGACCCGGGCCAGCCGCCCCCCGGCCAGTTTGCCCATCCGATAATAATAGGCGCACCACGCCGCCAAAATCAGCACCAGGCAGGCCGCCGCCAGCACCAGCACCGGATGCTTGCGCCGAAAGACTTTGGCCTGCACCACGTTGGGCGGCATCAGGTCAATTTCGATCGGACAACTGAGCACGCGGCGCAACGCCAAACCAACCGCCTGGCCCATCACATGCGCATGTCGGCCGATCTTCTCGGTATCAATGCTGTCGCTGACCGCCACGTTCTGGAAGGGATTGAGATAATCCACCTCCATCTTCAGCTTTTCCTTGAGGAAGGTATCCGTGTACGGAATCACGGACGTGCCACCCGTAAGCAGGATCAGGCTCGGTTGTTGCCCTGCTTGCTGACCGCGATAAAAATTGATCGAACGGTTAATCTCGGCGTGCATCCGCGTCATGACGCTGCGCACGCTCTTGGACACGCGATCCTGCACTTCGCTCTTCGGCCCCTCGTAGGCGCCACCGAAGGCGACGAAAGCGTGCGCCATCTTCATCTGCTCGGCATCGGCGAACGAAAGCTGAAACTCCTGCGCGATCTGTTGGGTAATGGCGTTGCCGGCGACCGGGATGCTGCGGCTGAACACGCGGCTTTGCTCAATGAAGATCAGGTCGGTCGAGCGCGCCCCCATATCAATGACTAACGCGCAACCCGGCAACTGGGGATAATTGTAACGCACTGCGTTGTAGAGCGCCATCGGCGCGACATCCACCAGGTCCGGCTCCAAGCCGGCCGCCTCGACGGCGGCTGTGATCTGCTGGATGATATCAGCCTTGATCGCCGCCAGCATCACGTCCATTTCACCGCTGGTCGAACCGATCAACTGGTAGTCATAGACCACCTCGTTCAGCGGAAACGGAACATTCTGCTGGGCCTCGTATTGGATAATCTGCTCGACTTTGTCCCGGTCCACCGGCGGCAGCTTGACAAAACGGGAGAAGACCGACTGGCCGGAAACCGAGAGCAATACCTTGCCGGGGCGGATGCCGCCGTCGCGCATCAGTTCGCGGATGGTCGTGGTGATGTAGCTCGATTTGTCCGATTCGCTCTGCGGATCGAGACCAAGTGAACCCACGGCATAACTGACCAGTTCGACACCACCCGAACGCAACGGGATGAACTCCGCCAGTTTCAGCCCGCTGGCGCCAATATCAAGGGAGAGGATGCGATCGGATTTGAACATGGGGGGCTCGCGCCGTCAGCGGGCGCCACTCCGGGATTTAATGGCCTCGTAGTTGTCAAACGCAATCATCGCAAATGGCGTTTCCAAACGGTTAAGCACATACCCATCCACCGGCGGGAACTGCTCCCACCAGCGCTGGCTCGTGATCGGCAACCCGCTGATCGCTTCCAGTTTGCCGCGCACATTGATCAAGACCGCCACGGCCTCAACCTCACCATAGCGCAAGACCGTGCTCGGGTGCAGATACATGTCGCTAAAGTGCTGGCCCTTGGCAACGTTGAGATATGTCACCTGTCCGCGAAAACAAGTTTTTTTGTTGCCGGCCTCGCGTGACTTGACCAGCACATAATAAGTAAAGTCCATCTCGTCAATCCACGGGACGGAGGTATTGTATGTCACAGATATCTGGTACCAGTCTTTTTTCTGAGCCACCGTCTGGTTGCTGACCAACTGGTATTCGGGTGTCTTGACTTTCTGTCCATAGATTTTGCGAATTTCAACGATCTTGCCGGCATCCCCGCCAACCGGAACCGGAGTTTGGGCCCAAGCCGAATTGAGCGCGCAAAAAGCGATGAGGGCCATCAAAAAGACAAAGCAAAAACTGTGCGCTTTTTTCATCAGCACCTCTCCGGAATAAGATTGCCGTACCCGCAACGTGCCGCACCGCTCATGAATTGTGTCGCAGTATAGGAATTCACATCCGTGATAGTCAACCCGGTTGTGTTTTTTTTATAGCGTTTTTTTTCACCCCACACCAACGATTGCCAATCACCCTGCGGACCCGCTAATCTGGATTAACGAAATCGCTTGAAAGGAATCTATCCCAATGAGAGCCGAGTTGATTGTCGCCTTGGATGTTCCGAATGCCGCCGCCGCCGCTGCGGTTGTCGCCCGCCTGGGTTCCACGGTATCCTTCTATAAGATCGGGCTGGAACTCTTTTGCGCCGCCGGGCCCCGTGTGGTCGAATCCATTGCCGCGGACGGAAAACAAGTGTTTCTGGATTTGAAACTGCACGACATCCCCCGCACCGTCGAGCGCGCGGTGCGCGCCGTCGCCGGCCTTGGCGCCACGCTGTTGACCGTGCATGCATCTGGTGGCCGCGACATGATCGCCGCGGCCGCCATGGCCGTCAAGTCCAGCGCCACCCCCCTCCGGATCATCGCCGTCACCATGTTGACCAGCCTGGACCAAGCCGACCTGCGCGACGCCGGCATCCCGCGCACCCCGGAGGAACAGGTCCAGGCCATGGCGGAGTTGGCGCTCGCCGCCGGGGCCGACGGGTTGGTGGCCTCGCCCAACGAGACCGCGCGCCTGCGGCGTCAATTCGGCCCCGGCCCGCTGATCGTTACGCCCGGCATCCGCCTGCCGACCGATGGGAAAGGCGATCAGAAACGCGTGGGCACGCCGGCGGATGCGGTCCGTGCCGGCGCCAGTTTCCTGGTCGTTGGCCGGCCGATCTTGGAAGCGCCGGACCCGGCGGCGGCGGCGCGGCAGATTTGCGCGGCAATAGCGGCGGCGGATTCGATTGCTCCAGCATGAGCACGCCAGGCGTATCGCGCGCCAATGCGTTGAGTCAGAACAAGGGCAGGACGGCGTCTGCCGGCGCCCGCCCACCACCCATGCCGAACATCACCCGCGCGGGATAGCTGACGCCATCGGCAATCAAGTCCGTCAGCCGCTGCCGCCAACTCGCACGGCGATCCGCCATCACCAACTGTTCGCGCGCCGCCAGTTCCTGCGCGCGCCTGCGCGCCCGCCCCGGATCCGGCGGCGCGAGGCCCAAGGGATCATACAAGCTTTCCCAGCGCGTTAACGCGGCGCGGTTAGTCGCGGCGGCCGGCGTAAAATCCACCGCTGCGTCGTCCCATACGACCTCGCGCGCCAACCATTGCTCCAAATCCGGCGCGTCAGACTCCCGGCGGCTAATGTCAATCCAGGTCTGGATCTGGGCCAGGTAAGCCGCCGCCGCATCCACCTCCGCCGCCATCAACCGCTCCGCTACCATGCGGCGCAGTTGATGATAATCGGCAACCGCCGGATCATCCCAGCGAAGTTCGGCCAGCAGACCGGCCCTTAATACAGGGTCGCCGGAACGTTCCGCTGCCTGCAGGCGCGCGACAAAATGGCGGTATGTATCCGGCGCGGCTATCCCAAAACATGTCACGAGACTCGTCCGAATCGCAGTTGCCGCCTCGACCAGCCGATCCTCATCCACCCAAGCCGCCGCGGCCGCCGCCGCCGGATCCAGATCCTCGGTCAGCAATTCCACCTGCCGGGCCACCTGCGCCGCCAGCACGGACTGCAGATAGGCATGGAAGACGAAGGCATCCGGCGCGGGAATTTCAGCCGAACGGCCAACCGCCGCCAGCAAAGCGATGACAAGGGCCAAACGAACCGCTCGCCGCGGTGGCCCGCCGCGTTTTGCGCAAGGTGGAGCGGGCAGCATAACTCTACAGTTTGCCTGCGGTGAAGGTGCCGGAATAGGAACCCGGCCCGACTGGCGATTCGGTGGTGCCGGAAATCTGCCCGGAAATCCGACCGCCGGAGACTGTGCCACTGAAAATGATTTCTCCGGTTTCGCCGGTGGCTTGATTGTTCACCGGCGCCACCAGCGCGAAACTGTTGCCGCTTAATGTCCCGGTTAGCGCCACGCCCGGCCGCAGATCGTTGCTGCGCACATTGTTGTTCTTGTCAATGACAATGGTGATGGCGCTGGCCGAGCAGGTCGGTGCCAGACCCGATTGCGCAAAACAGATCACCTCGGTTCCGGCGTAGGTTCCATC
>CAZMXS010000020.1:0-58769 GCA_964570325.1 uncultured Verrucomicrobiota bacterium
AACGTTAGCCCTCACCGGCGGCGAGCCCCTTGGGCGAGCCGTACGGTGAAGGGCCGGGTTCGGATTTCTTTCCGTTTCCGTTCCCCACTCTTCCGAGCCCACCAGCAATCCGCGTTCTCTCGCCGCCGAATCTGGCGGGCACAGCGGCGGCCATCAACCTTCGTTTGCGGTTATCCGCTTTGTTCCGCCGCGAATCAGCGCCCGCCAGGCGCCGCCACCGGCCAATTATTATTCCGAACGTCACGCCTCACCGGATTCCGAACCCGCTGCGGGTGAGGAATACGGTAGGGCTTTGTTGAACGTCTTCTGTTCTTCCTTGATTATCTCACGAATGCTCTCGAGTTCACTCAGGGGTTGGAAATCCTTGGGGTAGGTGGCCCAGAAGTATCCATGCGCAAAGTCTAGAATCCAAATGCCGTCTTGGTTGAGCTGAAAGCTTATGGCTTTGGAGTTCCTCTTCTCCATTCCGGCCGCTGGCATTGAAAGTGAAATGGTACCGCCGGCGACAACAACGGCATTGGTCTCCGAGTTCTTGAGGACCTCTCGGATTCGGATCTGTGCGACATCATAGGCATACGTGACGTCGCCAGGTGTGCTGTAGACGTTCGTCTCTATTGATTCGATCATGCCGACAACCACTGTGGTGCTTGATCTGACAACGTTTGATAGGGGGATATCTGCAAAACAGGCCAATGCATCGGTGCAGAGGGCTGCCCCCAGCAGCACCGAAATCAGTAGAATCATCCTTCTCATATATCTCTTACGTCCAACGTCCGATGTCTCGGCATGGTCAGACCTCAAGTGTTTGAAGTCCGACGAAATGGGTGGGGTGACAATCCTCAACTTCGAGACACAGTTCCACGGCTTCTCGAACTCGCTTCATCAACGTATCCAAGGACTTCGCTTGTGTGTGACACCCCTTCAATTCGGGTACTGTCGCCACAAGGTATCCCTCCGCGTCTTTCTCGATTATGACACGGAACTCACGCTTCATTTCTCACCTCTATGCTGTGTGTTCCACTATGCCACATCACAAGCCTTTCTTCCAGAGCATTCCAACGTCAAGGGTGAGCGGATTTGCGAGCCGTCGGCGGGGAGCAAATACGCTGAAGGCGATGGCTGCGGCTACTTCTTTCCGACAACGATCAACCTCTTGCTCCTTCGGGAGTACGGCTCACCGTCACGCCCGCCGTACATGGCTTCGACAGTCAAACCAGCCAGCTCAAATAGGCGGCGCATTTGTGCCGCCGTGTAGAGGCGAATGGACATACGATTATGTTGCTTCTTTCCGTTGCGGTCTGCAATCCAATCGGATTCCATCCGCTCGACAGGTTTGTTCCACCGATTCGTGATTGTGCAACCGCGCATGGCATGACAGGGAAGAAAATGCCGCAGCATGGCCTCACGGTTCGGTTGATCAACAAGCAATCGTCCCCCACTCCGCAGTGCGGAGGCGTAGCGATTGAGTACGGTAAGGTTGTCCGTCTCGCTGAAGTAGCCGAAGCTGCCGAGCCACGAGTAGGCGGCATGGAATTCTTCATAAAAGTCCATTGTCCGCAGGTCCATTGGCATGAATCGCCCGTTTTGCCCTTCACGTCGAAACCGGCCCGCTGCCCGTTTCGTGAAGGTTGACCGCAAGTCGATTCCGGTCATGTTGCAGCCACGCCGTGCCAGATGGATAGCGATTCGTCCCGCCCCACAGGGCGCATCAAGGACATTCTGGCCGGAACGAAGGCGCAACGCCTTCGCGATGAATGCGGCCTCTTCCTCGCCCACATCGTCAGGCTTCAGCCACAGGTCATCGGCAAATGTCTTTGTCCAGTCTTTCATATCCGTCCGGCCAACGTTCGCCCTCAGCCGCGCCGCGTAGCAGCGTAGGCTTTGTTGAACCCAGCCGGCGCGGCGCCGGCAGATTGAAACCGTTCGGGCATCCATCCTAAAAAGCGCCTGGGATGTGGCCCGGCCGTACCACGCGGCCGGGCGAACAGCATCCCACAACCCAGGAGGCACCATGATTACCGTACCCAATGCCGCGAATCTCCGTCAACGCATGATCGAGGAAATGCAACTGCGCCGTTTCTCGGAGCGCAGCATCGAGTCCTACTTGCGCGCCGTCAGCCAGCTCGCCGGCTTCTGCTGGAAGAGTCCGGACCTCGTCAGCGACGAGGAGTTGCGCGATTACTTCCTCTTCCTGCGCAACCCGAAGCGCCTCGCCCGCGCCACCACCACCATCGCGCCCTGCGGCATCAAGCTCTTCTTCACCGCCGTGCTCAAACGCGACTGGACCACCATGGTCATCCCGCGCCCGCGCGCCGAGCACAAGCGGCCCGTCGTTCTCTCCGTCGCCGAGACCTGGCGCATGATGCGGACTTGGCGCTGGGGAACGGCGAGGTCTGTATGTGGCCCAGCCTACCCATGTCCTGAACCGGCCCGGGTTGGCGGTGCGCAGCCCGGTGGATATGTGAGCACCGGCAGACGGGCGCCATTCAGGTTCCCCACCAACTGCGTGGCGCTCAAAACAGTTGACGACCGCTTTGAATGGGCGGTAAGTTATGCGACATGGGCGCGCGCATGCCAGACCGGCGGCGGGGGCAGATTCTCGACGCTGCATTGAAAGTTTTCGGGCGCAAGGGGTTCCAAGAGGCCACCATGGACGATGTGGCCCGCGAAGCCGGCATCAGCAAAGGTCTGTCCTTTTGGTATTTTCGGAGCAAGGATGCCTTGGTTGAAGCCATCCTTGAACACCTGCTTGAGCAGGATGCCTTGGGCATGGAAGCAGTGGCCAACACCCCCGGTCCCGTCCGCAAACGGATTCTGGATTACGTGAAAGCGCAGGATGGTGAAATCCGGCGTTTTTCAACCGTCATGCCGTTGGTGTACGAGTTTTACGCGCGCATCATGCGCAGCCAGCGAGTCCGCAAGCTGGTCCGGGATTCTCATCGCCGTCAAAAAAAAGCCATTATCGCCATCATCCGTCAAGGTATCCGGTCAGGGGAATTGGCGACCTCGAATCCAGACGCCGTGGCGGAGATGTTCCTGGCCTTGTCCGAGGGAATTTTCTTGCGTTGGACAGCCGAACCCGATGACCGGCACTGGCAGGAACGGGCCCAGTTCGCCGTGCGCCTGATTCTGGACGGCATCCGGGCGCCGGCCAAACCGTCTCGCCGCCCAAAAAAAGCTCGATCCGGCCATTGAGGGCGATCCGTCTTCATTCTTTGCCAGCTTGCGGATCAACGGCGGCTTTTGCGACTTTGCCGCTCACATGAGTTTGAGCAGTCTGCCCACCTGCGGGGATAACACTCCCGCAGCACGTTCCATCCCCGGCGTAACCATTCCGAGCCCTTATCCCATTGTCTGTCGCCGTCCTGGATGGTGCCCGGGGCGGGGATCGAACCCGCACGACCTTGCGGTCAACGGATTTTAAGTCCGTTGCGTCTGCCATTTCGCCACCCGGGCGCACCCAAACCGGCCGGCCGACAGGGTTTACCATCGGCAGTCATGAGCATAGCGCACATCAACAAACGGGGCAATATCGCGAAAGTTCCGGGATGTGCTCCGCGGGGCGCGCTGCTGGGAGCATGGGTATCTTGTCTCGAACATTGCGCTATTCACTCCTGTCTATTATGTGTATAGGTCAGATCACACATGGCTTTTGCGTATTTCCAGCGCCTTTGTCTGCTAACCGGTGTATTGCTGGCCGGGATGTTGACTGATCCGGAACCTGCCCGCGCCGCCAATCGGCTGTATGTGGTGACCGATTTGGGTACACTAGGCGGCGATTATGCAGTGGCCACAGACCTGAACGATGAGTCTCAAGTGGTCGGCCAGACAACCGACACCAACGGCATGGGATGGGCGTTTGTCTGGAAAAATGGCCGCATGGAAAACCTCGGCGCCCTGCCGGGCGGAAGCAACAGCAAAGCTTACGCGGTCAACAACCGCGGACATATTGCGGGCCTCGCGGAACGCGGTGAAGCCTGCGATATTTTCGCGACTTCCACGCATGCGTTCCTGTTCACCAACGGTGTTATGGGCGATGTCAATGCCGGCAATGGCTGCATCAGCATCGGCTATAGCGTGAACGACCATGATCAGGTGGTCGGGATGTATTTCAAACCCGGCGAGTATGTCTTCCGCGCCTTCCTGTTCAATCCTGAAAACGATCAATTCACCGATTTGAGCGCTATTTCGACCTATTGGGGCGACAGCGGTCGGAGTTGGGCCGGCGATGTCAACTCCGCGACCCAAGTGGTCGGTTCCATGACCAAATGGGATCAGGGGGTCTTTTACAGTTGGATGCCTTATTTCTGGCAAGACGCGAATGGCGACGGCACCGGCGATGTCAACGAATTTGTCGAATTGCGCCTTTTAAGTCCCAGCGGCCATCACGGGTCGGCATGGAGCATCAACAGCAAAGGACAGGTGGTCGGCGGCGCCGATGTGGTGTCATATCAAACACCGGCCTACAGCCATGCCTACCTCGTAACGCCCGAGGATCACACTTGGTTTCGCGACACCAATGACGATCTGGTTAACGATCTGATGTTGGATCTGGGCACCCTCGGCGGAACGAAATCCGAGGCGCTCGACATCAATGATTCCGGCGCCATCGTCGGTTACTCGACCCTCGCCGACAATACCACCACCAACGCTTTCCTCTGGGAAAATGGCGTCATGCTGAACCTTAACGATTGCATTCCACCCGACAGCGGCTGGGCTTTACAGCAAGCCTGGAGCATCAATCGTGACGGCGACATTACCGGGTTTGGCGTCTATTCCGGCCAGACCCGGGGGTTTCTGCTCTCGACTCCGTTGCGAGTGGTCGAGAACACGCCCACCGGCGCCTGCTATGAAGTCGTGCTGACCAACAAACACGATGTGGTCGTCACCCAGACAGTAATGAACGTGGAAAAAAACGTCATGCGTTGGTCGCGCGGCTGGACCGTCCTCGACACCTCGTCGGTTTACACGCTCGAATACCGGGACTGGGCCGGAGGCGACTGGCAGATCGTCGCCCCCACTGACCAGTGGCCCATCACGGGCACCCTGTGGACCAACACACTGGACCCCCACCTCGCGGGCCGCCTCTTCCGTGTCCGCGCCACATCTACCAACAACTGACGCCCTAGATTTTAGCCGGCTCATTCCTCCGGCAACGGCGGAGGCGTTTCCACAGCGGCCGGCGCGTCTTCAGATTCCGCCGACGGCTGGGCCGGCGGCGCATTGGTCGCGCCCGTCAGTGAAAGGACCAAAGCCTCCCGCGCCATCGTCATGTTGCCAACATCATATTGACGCAGCACATAAATCCACCGACTGAAAAACTCGTTATCCTCCGTGGCCTGCCGGGCCAGCGCGGCATCGGCCGCCGCCGTGGTATTGGTTGCGCCCTCCGGCGCCGGCGGCGGCTCGTACGCCACTGACAGGGTGGCGTACTGCCCATCCCCCGCATCGAGCCGGGCGCCGATCCGAACCGTGTAAACCAATCCCTCCGAGGTTCGGGCCATATACTCCGCCGGCTTCTCCAAACCGGCATCCGCGCGGGTAATGAACGGCTCGGCGATGCGAATCATTTCCAGGTTTTCCAGCGTCCGGGCTACGCGCCGGGCCTCATCCTGTTTAACGGTTTCGCCTTCCGCCAGGCCTTTCATGGAAAAGACGCCGTTGGTTGTAGCCGTCAATGTATATGCCGCGCCTTCCGCGTTGCGCACCCGCACCTCGCTGACCGCGTTGGGCGCCAGTTGGATCAAGCGGCGCCGCAGCCACTCCTGGCTCTGGGCCGGCAAAGCATCGAAAAATTCCTTGGTAATGATAACGGGCCCATCACCGGCGCGCATGTATTGGCCGTCCGGCATGCCGCTCATCTCCGTGCCGCCGCGGTGATGCGGGCGGCCGATATAAAGCCGCGCCAGTTCGCGCCCGGCTTCATCCGACAGCGTGATCGAGGTCGGCGCCGGCCGGTTGCTGACCGTCGCCAACCCGAACTCCTCCAAGTATTTTTCACCGCTGCGAACAACCTGCCCGACGCGCAACTCGTAAAGTTTGGTCAGCGTCTCGGCCACGCGGTCAAAATCGGCGGGGTAGCCCTGACTGGTCGCCACGGTCCAGCGGCCCGCCACTCGCGAGACAACCGCGCTTGAGCCGTTCAGGTAGACGTCAATTCGACTCACCGCGTTTACGTCGAGGTCCGGCAGCACCGTCTCATCAATCGCCATCGAATCGTCCGGGCGCGAAACCGCCGGCGTCTTGCGCAGCCAGAACACGATGGACGCGAGGATCGCCAACAGGATCACCAACATCAGCAATGTGCGTGTCTTCATCCTTCGTTACCTCCTCGATCAAGCCCCGGCCCGGGCGCGGCGCCAGGCGCCGCGCGCCACACCGAAGAGCGCCACCAGCGCCGGCACGGCCACGATATTGAGCACCTTCAACTTGATCCCCAGCACTTCAATATCGTACCGCAGGTTCTTGCGAACCTCTTTCAGCTCCCGTTCCGTCTGAAACTGCTCCTGCCGGAACTGCTCGATTTCTTTTTTCTGCTCCGGACTGAGGATAAATCGTTGGTCTTTGTCCTTATTCATTTCCAGTTCGCGCAAGCGGGCCTGGGTCTTCTGCAATTTCTCCGTCAACTTGCGCTCTTCGGCCTGCCACCGCTCCTGCGCCGCCTTCTCGAGTTCCACCACGCGCGTGAACGGCCGGTCATAGGTGCCGCGGCTGCGCAGGCCGATCAAGGCTTCGCTCCCGCTCAACTGCTCCACCATATTCAGCAGGAAATTAAGATTGTCGTTGGCCAGTTGCGCCACACTCTGCCCAAAGAAATTCATTTGTTCGACGGCGTACTGATCGCTGATGAAGTCAGCGTCGCCCACCAGGACCACGACGGCGTCGTTCGTACCCTGCGCCAGCGGCGTCTGCGCGCCGGCCAGCACATTGGAACCGGACAACCCGCCGGGGAACGCGCTGGGGAAGCGCCCCTTCAGCCGCAGCGCAATCGGCAACGGCCGTCCGAGCTTTTCGAATTCCTTGCGCGTATCATAGAAACCCATCATCAAACCGCTGGAATCCACCAACCCCGCCTCATCCGACGAATGCAACAGGATTTCCATGGTGAGATTGGCATTGGGCTTTCCAGTAAACGCGCCGACAAACGGCAACATCAGATAGTTGAGCAGACTGGTGGCCACGTCATCGCGGTTGACATTGTTTTCGCGCAAGGAGAGCCACGAGGGGCTGCGTTCCGCGCGATCCGGCCCGACGCGAATCGGTGTGCCGGCGCGTAAATCCGCAATCATTTTGCCCGGGTCCATGCCAATGCCCCAAGCTTCCGAGAGCCGGTTCAGGTCCGAGCGGGCCGCCTGGCCGCCGTACATCCCCTCCTCCGACTGGGCGGCCACCAGGCACGCCGGGTCCACAAACGCCAGCACCCGCCCACCGCGCATGATATACTGATCCACCGCATACCAAACCTGTTCACTCAAGTTACGGGGGTGGATCAGCAGCAGCAGGTCCGTGCCCGGCGGGATATCCGGCAGATTCTCGCTGATCTGCGTCACCTCATATTGCTTGCGCAATTCGCTGATGGCGATCCACGGGGGCTGACCGCGGCCCATCGGCATCATCATCTGGGGCGAACCCATGACCGGCAGCGAACTGATGACGGCCACGCGCGGCTTGCGCTCCTGGTTGACCTCGTTGATCAGGCGGGTGACCAGATATTCCAACTGCGGCTCGATCTGCGGCGAGAGGAACGGCAGCGCCGCCTCGCGGGAGCCCGACACCGCAACCAGGCCCAGGTACAACTTTGGCCCCTCGCCGAGCATGGTCAGGCCGCGACCGGTCAACCCATACCGATCCGCCCATTCCTCGGCATCGGAGTCCGGCCGCGGGTCATAGGTCTCGACCAACACCTTGCCGCCGCTCTTGAGTTCATACTCCTTCAGCAGATCCCGAATCCGGCGGGCATACTGCTTGACCGGCACGGGAATGCCCGGCGCGCTTTCTGAAAAATAGAATTTCAGCGTCACATCCCGCTGCAATTCCTTCAGCAACTGCCGGGTCCCATCCGAAAGAGTGAACAGTTTTTCGTCGGTCAAGTCGGCGCGGATGCGGACTCCGGAGAAGATAACATTGATCAAGATAAGAATCGCCAGGATGATTAGCACCCCGACAACGCCCTGAATTTTTCGGCCTGTGTTCATGGAAGCCTCCGGGTTATTTGGCGGTCCGGTTCTGCAGAATGATCTGGGTGCAGAACAGCATGAAGATCACCACGCTCGCGAAATACACGATATCCCGCAGGTCAAGCACCCCCTGCTGGATGGATTCGTAATGCAGCATGAAGCTGAATGCCGCGACGCCGTTGACGAGCCAGATGGGCGCGAAACGCCCGATCAGTTCCGTTACCGGCGGATAGCCGGCCAGCACCAGGAACAGCCCGACGACCACGCTGATGATAAAGCTGATCACCTGATTGCGAGTCAGGGCCGAGGTCGCCATACCGACTGCCAGATACGCACCCGCGAGCAGGGCGCTGGCCAGGTAGCCGCAACCGATTGCGCCCAGGTCCGGCCGTCCCAAATACACCGCCGTCAGAACCATCGGGAAGGTCAGCGTCAGCGCCAGCAGCAGGAATATCCAACCGGCCATGAATTTGCCGAGGATTGCCTGCATCGGGGTGACGGGCAGCGTCAGCAGCAGCTCGATCGTCCCCGACCGCCGCTCCTCCGCCCACAGGCGCATCGCCACCGCCGGCACCAGGATCAAATACAGCCAGGGGTGCCAGAGGAAGAACGGCCGCAGGTCATCCTGACCGGCCTCGTAGAAATGGCTGACCGCGAATGGGAAAAACCCGGCCAGCATCAGGAAGATCACAATGAAGACATAGGCCACCGGCGAATCGAAGTAGTTACCCCACTCCCGCCGGGCCACCGCCCGAATGTTGTGCCATGCGCTCATCTTCAACCCTCCCCCGCCGCATCGGCCGTGACATCAGCCGTGGTCGTCAGTTTACGGAAGACCTCATCCAACCGGCCCTCCTCGGTTTCAATGGCCGCCAACCGCCAGCCCTTCGCGCGGACCAGCTCCACAACCGCGGCTGTGTTCTGACTTCCCTCTTTAGGGAAAACGCGGAACCGCGCGCTGTCCGGCTGACGCTCCAACACCTCCACCCGCGCTGCGCCCGGCAGTTGCCGCAGCGCCGCCAACGCCTCATCGGGCGCCGCGCCAAGGGTAACCGTGACGGCATTGCAAAGCGCGCTCTGGCGTTTCAATTCGGCCGGGGTGCCATCCGCCACAATGCGGCCGGCGCTGATGATCACCGCCCGGGAGCAGACCGACTCGACCTCCTCCAGAATGTGCGTCGAGAAAATGATGACCTTCTCGGCGCTCATCTGCTTGATCATATTGCGCACGACGTGCTTCTGATTGGGATCCAGTCCCTCGGTGGGCTCGTCGAGCACCAGGACCGGCGGGTCATGCAGGATCGCCTGCGCGAAGCAGGTGCGCTGACGATAGCCGCGGGAAAGCGTTTCGATCGCCTGGCGCCGCACGGAAGACAGGAAGCAACGTTCAATGGCCGCATCCGCCTTCGCGTTGCGCTCCCGGCCGCTGAAGCCGCGCATCTCGGCGATAAAACGCAGGAAATCCTCCACCGTCATATCCGCATAGGCCGGCGCATTCTCCGGCAGATAACCGATGCATCGCCGCGCTGCGACAGATTGCTCCCGCACGTCAAAGCCGTTGACCACGACCGTGCCGGCCGTCGGCGGGAGAAAGCCCGTCACCACCCGCATCGTGGTGGTCTTCCCGGCCCCGTTGGGGCCAAGGAAACCAAGAACTTCGCCCCGCTGCGCGCTGAACGTTACGTCATTCACGGCGCATCGCGAACCGAAGTTCTTGATTAGATTTTGCACACTGATCATCAAACACCTCCTGTTGCAGTTAATTCATTGTCTTAAAGCGTTGAATCGTTAACCACAAACATCAACCGAGCCGCAGAGTGCGTCGAATGGCAGGAAACGCGCGGCCGGACACTCTTTGAAGCGCAAGCGGGCGGATATGTAATCGGTTTCCTTGCGGATCGCAACTATTTTTTTTAATCCAGATTGAGCCGGGTTGCAACCAGACCGCATCCGGACCGATATCGAGCGCCGCAGTTCCAGCGAATCGCAGGCCGCGTGGGAAAAACGTGATCCTGGATTATTCCAGCCGTTCCACGCGGTAATACCGCAACGCGCCGGACAATCCGGGATTGGTCGCGGAAATCGTCCAAGCCGCGGCGGGCGCGGTGGTCGCAACCGACACAAAAGCGCCGAGCTGGTCCGCCACGGCCAGTCGGTACACCGCGCCGGTCCAACCCTGCCAGGTAATGACATCTCCGCCAAAGTCGCGCGCCAGCGCGTGAATCATAACCGGATAATTCCAAGCATAACCATACTGACCGGTCTGCGGGCCGATGATGTCCGGTTGCACCCGCAAATATAACGGCGCCTCCGGCGCCTCAAACTGAAAGCGCCCCGGCCCTTCCAGGACGGCCAACTCCGTCAACCCATCCGCGCCGATCAGGCGCAAGATGAAATTGGTTGGCAGGCCGTCCGCAACGACTTCATAACGCAGCGCCGGCGTTTGCACCTGCGGCCGCAGTTCGCTCCAGCCACACCAAGCCGGGGTTTGGATGACATCTTCAACCGCGCGATCCCATTCCAGAACGTCCGGCGCCGGCTTGAAGTGAAAACCGAAAAAGCGAATGAACTCGCCTTCCGCAGCATTGCTGACCACTTGGAAGGCCGAATCACCGCGGTTGTTGAGCCCCGGCACGAATGCCAACCGGTCATTGGTTGGCGACAAGACCTTATATCCGCAACAGCCGCCTACGGCCATGAGCACGCCATTCTGGTTGGTCAGGGTCAACTGTGGCCCGCCGCCGATCAGGGACAAATAGGAGCGGACGTTCTCATCGCTGACGAACCACGTTCGCCCGATCCGGTTGCTCCACGCGGCGGATAATGGCGGCGGGTCGTGCTTCTCGCCAAACAGGTTCGTCACCACGTAATAATCCACGGCATTGCGCATGACGGCGATCCGGCGACCGGCAACATTGGTGAACAGGATTTCGCTGATGGGGTTGGCGCCTTTGGAAAACCAACCGGATACACGCCGCACCAAGCCGCTGACCGGATGCGGCGCCGCCGTGTGGGCGTTCAGCACAACCGTCAGCGAACCCGGCTGTGATTCGATCGCGGCATAGCCCTGATTGCGGACATACACCCCGGCTAGCAAGTCCAACTCGGCTTGATCCACCGCCTGGGTCGCCGCCGGGAAAAAGACCATATTGGTCGGCACGGCCAAGCCATTCTTCTCGGCAACCGCCAGCTTGAGAATGTAGGGGGCGGCATCCCACGTCAGCGGACTGGTATTATTCGCGGCCACCGCCACGCCCAAACCCTGGTCCGGGAGAATTTCGATCATGCCGGACTCGGTCAGAGTCGCGCCGGTCTTATAGGCATTGCGGCCGGCGTATTCCAACTGCGGATCCTGCACCGTATCCCAACCCAGCCCCGGCTTCATCTCCATGAAGGCGTCCAGCGGCAGATTGGTTCCATAAATACGCAGCATCTCCGTTATGGATGCCGGCTGCAGAATGGCCTCCCCTCTAACGCTCAAGCCGGTGTTCAACATGACCTTGAGAAAATCAGCCAGGTCGCCCGGCCGGCTGTATAAGCCGCCGGTTCCATAAAGGTTGGCGAATTCCTCGGGCATCCACGTCCCGCCCATACAGGGGCGCGCCAGAAAATGGGCAATGTCGGACTTGTCTTTTTGAAACGAACTGCCCGCCATGCCCAGGCGCGAGAACAGATTGCTTTCCGCAATGGCGGCAAAAGACAAGCTGCGGCCGTCCGCCTCCGCGATGATCCGCTCCATCAGCACAAAAGCTGCATTGCAATAATTCTGTATGAAATCAGGCGGATAGACCGGATAGGTCGCGGCCAGGTAGTTGGTCAGCGTGGCCAGGTAGTCGGCGAAGGGCACGGTGGTGAACCCGCCGTTGAGCAGGTCGCCCGGCAGGCCACAATGGAAATTCAGCAGTTGTCGGACTGTAATCGGGCCGGCATCCGGATAGCGCGTCTGCCAGGTTAAGCCGGGAAAGTAGTTGCTTGCAGGCGCATCGAGGTCCAGCCGCCCCTGGTCGCTGAGTTGCAGGGCCAGCGCCGCGGTGAACACCTTGGAAACCGAGCCGACGCGAAATACGGTCGCGGTGGTAACCGGCATGCCCGCCGGCTCATCCGCCCAACCAAACCCCTCAACCCAAACGGTGTTGGTTCCATCCACCAGCGCCACCGCCAGCCCCCGCACATCCTGCGCCGCCATTGCATTTGTCAGCCAGGCCCGCGTTTGCGCCAGCGTGTTGGTATAGCCGGCATCGGCCCCAACGCACCAACCCAACTCCAGCAGCAACCACCAGCCTGTCGCACGCCATTTCAAACGCATTCTGCTCCCTCCCATTCGCAGTTCCCTCGCCACATCCCGCAACCGCTTCAATCGCTCCTCGCTGACCCGGTGCGTCTTTCATCTGTATCGTTTGACAATGCGGCCGCATTGTCAAACGACACAGAATTAGATTTCCGCCAGGCGCCGGCAAATCGCAGCGGCGACCACTTGGTGTTGCGCGTGCGCCGCTTGACCTTGATGCCCCTTTGGTTCGAGCATCGGTTCCCGCCATGTGCGCGTCAAATCTAATGTGTCATATGTCGCTGCGGCCGCACTGACATATGGCTCATTCCCGCTTTCGGGACGAAAGTGTTCAATTTCCGTTTTGCGCCCAGCCAGGGGCAAATGCCGAGGAGCCGCTCGACCGGCGGCGCCTGAATTGGACCAACGACACAACCGCCGCGGGGCGCGCCGATTCTTGGAAAATCCGTTGGCCGGCGGGGAGCGGGGTTGACTGTGATAGCATGGTGTGTAAAGTGCTGACGGTTCAACCGCACGCACCGGCACCGGCGGAGATTGGGCTGCATGGATATTGTTTTACTGTCGCGCATTCAGTTCGGCGTCACCATCGCCTTCCATTACCTTTATCCGCCATTGAGCATTGGGCTCGGCGTCCTGCTGGTAGTGATGGAGGGGCTTTATCTCAAGACCAAGCAGCCCCTGTATCATCAACTGACCCGTTTCTGGGTGCGGATCTTCGGCCTGATCTTTGCCCTGGGCGTGGCAACCGGCATCGTCATGGAGTTTGAGTTTGGGACCAACTGGTCGGCGTATTCGCGTTTCGTCGGCGATGTCTTCGGCAGCCCCCTCGCGGCCGAGGGCATCCTGGCCTTCTTCCTCGAATCCAGCTTCCTGGCAATCCTGCTGTTCGGCTGGGACCGCGTGCGGCCGGCCACCCATTTTCTTGCCACAGTCATGGTCGCGCTGGGCGCGCACTTGAGCGCGGTCTGGATCGTCGTGGCCAACTCGTGGATGCACACGCCGGCCGGCTATGTGCTGGTCACTGAAGGCATGACAACGCGCGCGGAAATCACCGATTTCTGGGCAATGGTGTTCAATCCCAGCGCCATGGTGCGGCTGGCGCATACATTGGTCGGCTGCTGGCAGGCTGGAGCCTTCCTGGTGGTCAGCGTGTCGGCTTGGTACCTGCTGCGGAAACGCCATACCGCATTTGCCCAGGCCGGACTGAAAATCGGACTGGGGCTGGCTATCGTTTCTTCGTTGCTTCAATTGGTCACCGGCCACGCCAGCGGTGTGGTGGTCGGCAAGCATCAGGAAGCCAAGCTGGCGGCCATGGAGGGGCATTTTGACGCCTACGCGCCGGCCGCGATGCACTTGTGGGGCTGGGTGGACGAGCAGTCCGAGCGCGTGGTGGGCGGCCCGCGCATTCCGGGACTGCTGAGCTTGCTGGTGCACAACAATCCCAAGGCCCCGCTCAAAGGACTCAAGGCGTTTCCCCGGGAAGAATGGCCGCCGCTCAACCCGACCTTCCAAAGCTTCCATCTGATGGTCATGATCGGGATGGCGCTTATCGGCATCAGTCTGCTGGGTGGGTATTTCTGGTGGCGGAAGACGCTTTTTACCACACGCTGGTTCCTGTTCATCCTCGTGGCATCCGTGGTCGGACCACAATTGGCCAACCAACTCGGCTGGTTCGCGGCTGAAGTGGGCCGGCAGCCCTGGATCGTTTACGGACTCATGCGCACGGCGGATGGTGTTTCCCACACGGTCCCGGCCGGGCAGGTACTGGGGTCGCTGATCCTGTTCACACTGGTCTATCTGCTGCTATTCAGCCTGTTCCTCTTCCTGCTGCTCAACAAGATCCGGCGCGGGCCGGAAGCGCCCGCCGCGGGAGGGGCAACATGAGCGCACCGCTCGATCTCAACACCATCTGGTTCATCCTGGTCGGCTTGTTGTTCACCGGCTATGCGGTGCTGGATGGTTTTGACCTGGGCGTGGGCGCCTTGCACCTGTTCGCGCGCCGCGAGTCCGACCGGCGATTCTTTCTCCGGGCCATTGCCCCAGTCTGGGACGGAAATGAAGTCTGGCTGGTGGCCGGCGGTGGCGCGCTCTTCGCGGCCTTTCCCGAAGTTTACGCCACGATATTCTCCGGTTTCTATCTGGCCATGATGGCTTTTGTATTCTGCCTGATCTTTCGCGCCGCCGCGATCGAGTTTCGAAACCAGTTGCCGCATCCGGCCTGGCAACGGACTTGGGACATTGGATTCGGCCTCGCCAGTTTGCTGGCCAGCATCATCCTGGGGATTGCGCTCGCCAATTTGCTCCGCGGCGTCCCCTTGGACGCCGATTTTGAATATGCCGGATCCACCCTGACCCTGTTCAATGGTTTCGCCTTACTGGCCGGTTTCGCCACGGCCGCGCTGATGATGATGCATGGCGCGCTTTTCCTGGCCCTGAAAAGCACGGCCGAACTTGCCGCGCGCATGCGGTTATGGGCCGGCCGGGCCGGCCTGACATTCGGCATCCTATTGGGACTGGCCCTGCTGGCGGGGCCCACCACTATCTTGGAAGCCATTGACCGACTCAATCGCACCCCCCTGCTCTACCTGATTCCCAGCGCGGCCGCACTGGCATTTGGCTTCATCACTTTTCACGCGCGCCGCGAACATGACTCGGCCGCCTTCCTGGGCTCGTGCGCCTTCATCATCTTGCTGATGATCATCGTCGGCGCCGGCTTGTACCCGGCCATGGTCCGCTCGAATCCCAATCCGCAATTCAGCCTCACCATCTACAACGCCGCGTCTTCGCAAAAAACACTTGGGATCATGTTGCGCATTGCCATGGCCGGCCTGCCACTGGTGATCATCTACACCATCGTCGTATATCGAGTTTTCCGCGGCAAGGCGCCAGCAAACGGCGGGGGATATTGACGCATCCCGGCCGGACCGCCATCAGCGACCGGCCCATCGCGCCCGATCCGTTGGGCGCAGCGGGTCCACCCAGCACCCTGACCATGGAGTCCGCCAAGCCGGAGCCGGGCGCCACGCGGGCTGAATGCCCGCCGGACCAGGCCGGGCCTGGCCTGCGCCGATGAAGCCAAGTCGGCAGGCGGCACATGCATCCTCATTCGAAATTGACGCGCGCTCAAACCTTACCTATGTTACCGGACTCATTAAGCGAAAGGATGCTCATTGTGTTACCCATGACTTGGATCAACCGCGCTGTTTTACGCGTCATTCTGGCGACGGCGGCCGTTGTGCTGACCGCCATCGTCATTACTTTGCGGGTCTATGCCGCCCACGCGCCCAGCGCATGCAATCTGGCCGTCACCGCGGAGGAAGCGCGCAATTGACGCATACACATTCGGCCACGAACCGCAAGCGGAGTCGCCCAAACGTCAAAGCTGTTTTTACCTATTGATTTGCGGGCGACGGGTTCGCGCCAATGCGCTTGAAATGCTCCAACAGCGCATTGGTGTATTCCTGTTGAATCCAGCGAATGCGATTGCTAAACAGACCGCCGAAAGAATCAACCGGCGGCAACAGATTGCTGACCACCCGCCATTTGTGATTGGAGGGCATTACCGCCACACTGGAAAGCAGGAAATCCGTGCCATTGGTGGTGGGATATCGCCGCAAGGATGACCACACCGCAAATTTAACATCCGGCATTTGGCTGTGAACCGCCAGTACTTGATTGGATTGCAGCATCTCCAGCAACTCGAACTGTCTGAATTCGGCCCAGTACGCCAACGGATACTCGATCTGATCAATATAGGTGCGATCATCCGAGAAACTTCTGAAATACTTGTCCTGAAGCAACAACGCCGCGCTCAATGCCGACGCGGTGGGCAACGGCGCGATGGCCGGACAAAACCGGATTTTCCAGGCCAATCCAGGCTCATTGCGCGACACCTGAACAAAGATCGTCGGACAATCTAATGCCTGCATCAAGCGGGGTAATGCTTCCGCCATTGGCAGACATTCGGCCTGGTCCGCGCCCAATAGGGACGCCGGAATATCCACCGAATCCGCCCCGCCATCCGGCCGCCCATACCAATCACCTATCGTGGCGACAATTCCCTGCGCGGCCAGCTCACCGTTCTGGCCGGCTAAAGCGCTGGCCACCGCCTCGGCCGCTTCATGGCGATTAGGCTTCCCGTGGATATCCAACAGTCCAATACAGTTGGTCCGAAACAAATCGTATGCCGACTGCATGCGCGGCGGCCACACCCAGAGCAGGCCATTGGTAGCCAACGCATATTGCAGCGCCGTCCCGCTGAAATATCGGCCCACATTCCCAGCCACTGGATCCCGCTCATTAAATACAAAAGATTGCGCGGGGCTTGAAGCGGACGTCGGCAGCAACGAATATTCCGGCCCGTCCGAGAACAATATGAGTTTCAAGCCATATTGATCCGCCAGGCGTAATACCGAAGAGACCTGATCAACCGCCGGAATACCGGTTGCCACCGGGCGATCATCAGCCGCCGCCAGCCCCGCGACCAATGCCACGACGGCCGCGATCCCGGCCACGATCGGATATTTCATGTGAAAAGCCCGAGTATTCATGATGTATGCACCGTGTAAACAAATCGTATCTTGAAACTGGTCACCACCCCAAGAACCGTTTGAACGTCAAAAAACGTGGCCGTCAAACTGTTTACAGCAAACAAATCCACGTATTTAACACTTCCATCGCTATCTTTCCTTATCCCCTGACGCCATGAATGCTGCGCAATGCTGAAGGCCTCCCCCCCTTCACTAACCCCGGAGAAAAGACCCAGCCAATCCTGAAAATCGCTCGGAGATAAAGGAAAGCGAATCGTATCCTCCACGGTCTGCCAATCACGCGCGCCCCACACCTCCAAGGACCGACGGGCATCCCAACGCGCCTGAATTCCCGGGAAGGGGGTGGAGAAAGTAAAACTCTCCTTGTAATAATGCTTTTGATACACATGATATGACTGCCCCAAGCCAAACCCAAATTGATCCGTTGTGTCGTAGACAATGCCTACATCGGCGGCCATGATCGTATCTCCGGCGTTATCCCGGCTATACGGCCCCGAATCATTTGAATAATTGGGGTTCCGGCAAAACGCCCCTCTGGGGCGAGTGACGACAATATGCGACTGAGCCTTGCAGACTCCGTTATATGTGCAGGTCACCAGTCCGGACAGCTCATCTGCAGAAACGGTCTTGGACTCAAAAGAAGTCTCGGCGCTGGTCGGCCGGGCAAACACCCCCAAGGGACATGACCATAAATACGGATAGCCCTCCGGCTCACCGCGCGCTTTGAAGCCATCCCAATCTATCGCGGAGGCGAAAAAATCCTCCACAATCATGCGTGATATTGAGCGGGTGATGTTGATCCTCAACACCAATACGCTTTTATAGTCTTCATCCCAACGCCCATTACATCCATCAATCCGGGCTCTTAAATCCACCCAGCCCGGGCCGGCCCCGTTGCTTTGCCAATAGTGCCGGCATTCGGGACGGTTACACGGTCCACAACGTTTGCCCCCCAGCCATTTCCGGCCGCAATCATAGCCATATTGCCCCACATTGCTCCCCGTATAACAAACCACATTGGAGGTGGTGATCCAGATCCGGGGATCGCGGCACTCGGCCAATCCCCAAACCCCCGTTGGCACCCCCAACCCGACCAATATGCTCATGATTGTTAAGACGCCATATTTCACACGCATTTGCATGATTCGCTCCTTTTGATTCCTCTGTATTCATATCCGGCCGGTTCACATCCGGAATCGAACCGTAAACATATCCGCCTCCAGCATTCGCATTGCCCCGCCCTTGACTTGCAGGATCAATCCCAGCTTGATCTGGTATAATCCAGGCGGGATGGGCACCCCCTGATCCGCCAACGCCTCCGGCACCACGACGCTGGAGGCAATTCGCTCAACCCCCACCCGCATTTCACAAGCCGTTTGGGCCGGCAAAGTCACATACCGTGCGTCCGCCAACGTATCCGCGTCCGCTCCTCCAATCCGCGCCGAAAGCAAACGAAGCATACGGGTTCGATCGGCCGCGGTCGGCGGACCGGCCACATCGGGTTGCGAAGGAGCCCATACGCCCGGGAGGCTGACCAAACGGTTGCTGGCGTCATGAATGACCACGACCAACGCCTTCCACGGATTCTTGATTTCCACCCGGTTCGGCCCCGCGTTGGTCAGGGTCACATCCAGTACGAGCTGTTCGCCGGTCGGCTGATCCATCTGCGCCATCACTTGAACATAAATATCCGTCGCTAGACCGCTCCCGCCGGTATCCGCCAGCATGTCCCGTAACGGGATCAGCACCGGCATGGCCGCCACATCCCCTGCCGCATTCCCGCCGGTTCCACTCCAGCTTGCGCCGCTTAACCCGCCCCAAATTAAAAACACGCAGATCGCAAACCGGAATTGCACGGCGCTATTCATCAACAACCCGACTTTGTTAGACTTCATTGAGTCACCCCGTCATTGTTAAGGGCAATACGGACAATCCAGCGGAGTTGTAATCCAACCATTGGTTGTGGCGGCCCGGCAAATGGCGGTTATCATGGGCGTCACCGCGCTCCGCTCGGCCGCCGCCGTCGCCCCATCGTGGTCATGCTCGCTCAATTCACTGTATTGATTGCCGAAGGCCGCGCCGGCCATGGCCAAGCTGAAATCGAACGATGATGAAGATGTAATCTGGCTGATCGCCTGGGCAGGCGTCATCCCGGTTGCATGCGCCACACACAGTGCCTCCAGCAAAACCTCAATGGAGTGGGCCACCGCGTCCAATGCGGGCGCCAAATGCGCTTGATGGACATCTTCGTGCGCCCGGACCGCCGACAGGATATACCAGCCATAGGCGCTGGCGTTTCCCAACAATACTGATAATCCAGTGACCTGGTCACAATAGTTATCCGCGGTTGTATTGCCGCCGGGACCGGTTACTTCAGCCACTCCATCCAGCAGTCGCGCCTGATACGAATAACAACCTTCCAACACCAGCAACACGGCGCACCAGTTGTCCCCGTTGCGACAAGCGCCGATTTTCACTTTCACCCCTTCCACGCCCACCATACCCCATTCATGATCGGCCACCGGATGCGACGGATCCACCACAGTCAATCTTAACACAGGAGCTTGATTCACCGCGCCCTCGACCTTGACCGGCACGCTTACGCACGCATGGCCGTCAGCTTCAGCCGAGATGGATACCACTCCGGTGGCCACCCCCTGCACTTGAAGCAGCGGCGCGCTCCCGGAAACGCTGGCGATCGCCGGATCACTGCTCGTGTACGTCAGCAATGTTGCCGCGGCACTCGGATTGACGGTCACCGGCAACGGCACGATCCCTCCCACACATACGGATATGGATTCCGGAAAACTGACCTGTGCCACCATGACCCGCTTGGCATTTTCATCCGATCGGCCGTTGCAACCATCAATATGCGCTTTCAAATTCACCCAACCCGGACCGGCTCCATTATTTAGCCAATAGTGGCTGCAATCGGAACCGGTGCAAGGCCCGCAACGCTTACCGCTCAGCCATTTTCGGCCGCAATCATAGCCATATTGCCCCACATTGCTTCCCGTATAACACACCACATTAGAGGTCGTGATCCAGATCCGGGGGTCGCGGCATTCGGCCAACCCCCATGCGCCATCCGGCAACGCCCAACCCAGCGCGGCGCAAACCAACCACAGCCACCATTCGCGTTTATCACCCCACATCATCATCTCCTCTATTGTGATCCGGTGTTGGTTATGATCTCCTGCACATACAATCCATTTGTTCCAAAGTTCCGGCTGACCTCCTCCAACAACGGAGCGGCTTCCTCCACGCGGCCCATGGCCGACAGCATCGTGCCCATCATATACATCGCGTTATACCGATGCTGGGCGCCATAATTTTTCACATAGTCGTCGTCCGCCTGGGCCATGGCGTCCCGGGTCAGCGCCACCGCTTTCGGCACATCGCCATCGCGATAACTGCGGGCGGCAATACGCAACTTGGACTCCAGCGAATAAGTCGAGGCGCCGAATCGTTCCACCAATTGACGCTCGCAATCTTCGCGCTCATCGGGCTTGCCGGCCTTGGTCAGGTAATAGAGAATTTTTGCTTCCGCCTGCGGATACTGCAGTTCCCGCACCTTGGCCAGCAACTGTCGGCCATATTGAGCCGTCGCCGTGGTCGTAGTGACCCACGGCATGGCGCGCATCCGCTCATACTCGGCTTCATAGAGCTTCTCGGTCTGCCGGCTGGGGTCATCACCCAGCGCTATCGCGTCATACTGGGACCCCAATTGCACCGCTTCCGCGTAATGGCCCATTTTGTATAGGCGCTGGATTACGTTCTTCAAATTGGCGTGGCCCGTTGCCGCGTCCGGGGCATGGTCAATGCCGGCAACGGCGTCATCCAGCGCGCGGTCAAGGAGGGCCTGTTCGATATTGGTGTGCCCCTGCCGGCCATAGTATTGCGCCAGATCGAGCGCCAGTTGCGGGTCGCGCACGCCGTTGAGCATCGCCTCGGATTTCTGACGCATCTCCGCCGCCAACTGCGGATCGCCCGCGCCCGGCGCCAGCGCCAGCAGGTTGGCCATCGCCATGTGCGGCCAGACATCATACCGGTTGGTGGCGTTGTTCCCGTAGCGCGCCAGGTATAGCCGGTACGCGGCGATGGCTTCATTGGTCAACCCCGCCGCGGTATAGCTTTTCGCCAGGTTAAACAACGCCGCTCGCGACGCAATGGTATTGGTCCCCGCGTTCGCCGTGTCATAAAAGACCTGCCGCGCCTGCGCGTCCAGTCCCACCGACTGCAAGGCCTTGCCCAGCCGGTTGCCCGAACTGGCCAGCAATTGGGGGTCCGCGATCCGGTTGATCAGCTCCGTAACACCGGTCAGCAGGTATTGCACATAACGGGCGTCCCGGCCGGCATTGACGCTGGCTTCCAGCAGCTCCAGGCCGGTCTCCACCCGCTGGCGCGCGGAAACCGCGCCGGCCAGCCCGAACGCCTGCTCCAGATGGATGACCGCCCGCGGGTAATCCCGCAGTTGCAGATAGTGCCGGCCCAGATGGTGATGCGCTTCATATAAGTCAGCCTCCGCGGTGGCCGTCAGCAGAATGTAGCTGTTGAGCGGTTCGATCAGTTGCGAGGCCCGCGCCCCCAGCGTCCGGCTCAACCGGCGGGCAAAGGCCACGGCCTCCGCCGTGTTGGTGAACGCATTGAGCTGCTCCTCGATGACCGCCCACGCCCCTTTTTCATCCTGGCGCGCCAATTGTACTTCCACCAGCTTCCGCACCTGTTCCAGTTCGTCGGCCGCGCCGGAATAGTCCACCAGGTACAAATCCAACAGGTGTTGCGCCGCGTCCAACCGGCCCGCCGCGCGGGCATAAGCAATCAGCTTTTTCAGCCGCGCCTGGCCCAACGCCCCCGTGTCGGCGCCGAGTTCGACCACCAGTTGCAGGGCCAGATCCTGACGGCCCGCCGTCCAAAAGCCGTCCACCAACTGCTGGACAAATCGGTCCGGACCGGCGCCGCTCCCGGCTCCCCGGCGCGCCATTGCGACCGCTGTCCGCAGCGCCGCATCCGCGTCCGTGCGCACGTCCGCCAACACCCACCGCACCCGCAGCGCCGTCTCCGCTGTGGCGGGAAAACCCGCCCAGCCAATCAACATTTCCAACCGCTCGGGAGTCAAGACCGCGCGCAGCGCGTCCAGGTGCGCCGCCAGCATCTGGCGCAGCGCTTTTTGATTATCGGCCGTGTAGGACACCAGATACAGCAGCGCCACGGCATCCCCGGCCCGCTCCTGCTCCAGCCAGCGCCGGGCCAGATTCAAACGGATGGCATCCGCCCGCGCCGGCAACAAACCCTGCAAGGCCAGCAGGCGTTGGCCTTCTGCGGCCGCACGTTCTGTCAAGCCGTGATCCAACAGCAGATTATAGCGTTGCCAGGCCAAATCACCGGCGGGCTCCGCCGCCGCGCGCAACGCCACATCCAGCAGTTGCAGGGCATCGGCCGGACGCCGGTGCCGGGCCAGGTAGTTCGCCCACAGCCCCAGCAACTCCCCGGCATAACGCGTCGGATGCCGGGCCAAGGCCAGCGCCTGAGCGCTGATCAAGGACTCGTGCCCGGCAACCCCGAGGGCCAGCAGCCGTTTGAAGGCGGCGGCGGATTGCGCGCCCAGCGGCCGCGCCATCAGCGCCTTGGCCAGCCAGCGCTGTTCGGCGGTCCGATCGCCGGACTGGGCGGCGGCGCGCGCCAACCCCATGAAACTGTCCAGCAGGATCCCTGCGCGCGCTACCCGATCGCGTTCGCCGGCAAAGCGCAGGCCGTAGACCAGATCGAGCGCCTGGGCGTAGCGGGCTTGACGCACGGCCGCGCGGGCCTGCAACAAACACAGTTGATCCCAGAGCGTTCGCTTCTCCGGCGGCACTGCCAGCGCGGGTAAATCGAACGCCGCGCCGGCCTCCGTCAGTTGGGCATAAGCCGCCAGCGTGGTTTTGCTCAACGGGTATTCCCGCAGGGCCCGCAGGCGCCAGTTCAGCGCCTGCTCCGGATCATTCGTGAGCGCCCCGCCCAGGAACAGGGCGCACTGCTGCGCCGGCTCATCCCGTCCCCGCGCTCCCTGCGTCGCGCACCATTGAGCCGGCGCCCAAGCGCCGGCGGCGCGAAACGCGCGGGCCAGCCGCAACGCCATGCGCCCGACATCCGGATAGCGGGCCAGCTCGTTCAAGAGTTGGCGCGCGGTTTCCTCCGCCCGCTCCCGCGCGCCCGCTTCGAGCCACATCCCGGCCAGTTCCGCCAGGATATCCGGGTGATCATGCATCCCCAGGTAAGTGCCCAGGTATTGCTCGTAATACGCCGCGGCCGGCGGATATTCCGTCCGCGCGCGAAAGTGCCGGGCCAGCACCAACAGCGCCCGCTGCCCCGCCTCGCTGTCTTCATGCGCCTGGGCCAGCCGGGTATACACTTCCATGGCCTGGTTGGTCCGCCCGCCGTCCAACGCCGCGCCCGCCAAGGCAAAGAGCAACTCCGGATACAGCGGATGTTCGGGCGGGATCCGCTCTTCCAGCTTCTCAAGCAAGCCCAACGCGCGATCGGGGGTGCGGGCGGCGCGGTAGAGCCCCGCCAGCCGGATCAGCAGGTACATCCGATCCGTCGCGCACAACTCCGGCTGCGCCGTCAATTCCTCCAGCGCCTGCGCCGCCGCCAGCGGCTGGTCCTGCCGGACTCCCGCGCGAAAGTCATTGTACCGCGCGCAAATGCGCGCCTGCACATGGGCCGGCGGCCGGGCCGGATAATCCGCCAGCGACGGCCGGGCCGCTGCCGGGCCGTTCACCCCGGCGCGCCCGCATCCGGCCAGCAGCGCGACACAGCCGGCGCCCACAATCAAGGCCCTTCTCATTGACCCGCCTCCGCCAACCACCACTCCATAACCGCCACGGCGGCGCGCGCCAGCGCGTCGTCCGCCCACCCCGCAAACTCGGCGAACTGATCGCCCGCCGCGGCATCGCCGCAATCGCTGACCTGACGCAGGATCACGCAGGGCAGGCCGTTGTCCCGGCAAACCGCGCCGATCGCGGCGCCGCTGGCATCCACAATATCAGCGCCCAGTTTTTCCCGGATCCATTGGCGTTTGTGCGCGCTGCGGATGAAACTGTCGCCGGTGGCCAGGCAACCCTCGCGCGCCGATACACCGGCCGCATCGAGGCGCGCCAACAGACGCCGCCAGCCATCCGGATTCCCGACGGCCAGTTCCAATTCCGCGCGCGCCCCGCGCGCGTACGCGATGCCGTGCATGAAACCGGCGTCGGTATGGGTGCCGACATCATGCCGCTCCAGGAAACGCGGGAGCACCAGCGCCGCGCGCGGGAGGCTGTCGCTGACCGCCGCGCACAGGCCAACGGAAATGACCAGGTCCGGCGCACAGCGATCCGCCAGCATTTGCGCCGTTAAGGCGGCGTTGACAATCCCCGGGCGAGCCTTGACGACGGCGACCGGCAATCCCCGGAAATGACGCATGTTCACTGTGCGCGCGGCGCATTGCATGTTAGACGCCGACCCCTCCAGCCGTTCGAGCACCTGTTGCGCCTCGCTATCCCGGGTCACCATGATCGCCACACCGGCGGCACGCGCCCCGAAGGGAAGCAACAGGAACAAAAAAAGGACTGGCGCAAAACCGCGCTCAAGGATTTTCGCTATCATCCCAAATTCTCACAAACTGCGTTTCGTAGGCGCGCGCCAGCGAACAATCCTCGAGCACCACGAAATCCTCGACGTTCTTGCTCTCCGCGGATTCCGTCCAATTGTACGATCCGGTGACCACCCGCCGTCCATCCATTACAGCGAACTTGCTGTGCATTTTCTGGTCCGGGTGGCCATAACGGACGGGGATGCCGTTCATCCGCAAGCGCACCCCATGGTCCAGAAATCGGAAAGACTTGCGCTGGGAGTCATCGAACACCGCGAAGATCTCGACTCCGCGTTCCTTGGCGCGGACCAACGCATCTACAATTCCGGGGTTGCTCATATAGAACATCGCCACATAGATGCGCCGTGTAGCCTGATCCAAGAGCTTCACGATCGCATCCTCCGAACCGCCACCCGGCGAGAAATAAACCCGGGGCACCAGTCGCTGCGTGGTCAGGTGCGCGGCCCATACACCACCGCCCAAAATGGTCAGGGCAAACAAACCCAAGCCAGCAACCACCCGTCGGCGAGCATTCATGACATATATTACCTCAATTACAAACGCGACAGTGTTACCGGAATACTGGTCGGTTCGCAACAGAATAATCAGCACTATTGTCAATATATTTTTTTAGCAGCTAAAATGAGAGCGATTCCAGAACAGATGGTGAGCGTAGAGAAATGAATTGATGGCTGAAGCGGGCAAGATGGCCGCGTCCCACGAGGGCGGATGAGCAAATCGGGGGCGCAAGATAAAGAAAACGGCTGAAGCCCAAGGTCAGCCAAAAATGGCTGCTCAACTGGCATCCATGATGCACTGATCCGGAGCGATTCTGCCCAGACACAGCGGTCGCAGTTCAGGCTGGCGGATGGTTTACTTCGTCAGCAGATAGACCGCGATGGTGGCGCGCCAATTCGGACAAGCGCTAATCACCTTGCGACTGGAAAGGAAGATTCGTTTTTCGATTCGCGCACCCAAGGCAGCACTAAACTCGCCGAATTGTCCCAGCGTGATGGCTCGCTGACGCGGCTCACCGGAAGCCAGTGGATGTCCCAACCCATCGCCACATGCGGCGCGCCAGCGGGCGCGCCAATAACCGGCGTTCTCAAACGAAATCACGGCATGACGCCCAACGCGAAGCATTTCCTGAACCACAGGCGCGGGCTGGTTCAGATACGCGAGCGTCTGGCTGAGAATGACATAATCCAGTGCGTTATCGCGGTAGTCAGCGAGCCCTTCTTCGATATTGCCATGCCGCACCGACAAACCGCGGGCAATGCAGGCCCGGACATTATCCTCGCTAATCTCCACACCGCGCGCCGTCACGTTTTTTTCCGCAACCAGCCGCGCGAGCAATGCGCCATCGCCGCAACCCAGGTCCAATACACGGGTTCCTGGTTCAACCAGCGAAACAATCGCATCATAGTCTTGTCGTTCCCCATTCGGCATTCGCTTCTCCCCAGCCGACACTCGCGGACTGAACACAATATGGATTGCGGCCGAAACGTCAATAGGTTTTACGGCGCCGGTTGGAGGCGCGACGAATCCGAGTTTTCCCAGCATCAAGCCGCCCCTGCGCTCCAAAGCGCCGTCTGGTGTGCGGCGGCGAATCCTCCGCGGGAGGATGGGATACCGCTCTGCCGAGAATGTGCAGCCCGCGATTCATGCTGTTCGGTGATGGATTTCAAGGGGAATACGAAAAGGCCTCCCTCCGGAGTCAGCCGGAAATGGCTTGCTGACTCTCCTGCGCCGCGCGCCACGGGCCTTGTCGTTCAGGCCTGACGGCGCAGCGGATGTTTCGCCGCGCCAGGGTGCGCGCCGTGGTGTGTGGCGCGCGCCGGCAGGTGTTCCCGGGCGACACGGGCAAGGAAATCGCGCGTCAGTTCAGCCAGGCGGTCATGCTCCAGCAGGAAAGCATCGTGCCCATAGTCGCTCTTGATCCCGACATAGGTCACGTCCACGCCGTTGTGCAACAGCGCGCGCACCATCTCCTCGGACTCGGCCGGCGGGTAGAGCCAGTCCGACGAATAACTGACCACGAGAAAACGCGCGCTGACGCCGTCGAACGCATGCGCCAGGCTGGGCAGACCATACGACAAATCGAAGTAATCTATAGCCTTGGTGATATACAGGAACGTGTTCGCATCGAACCGCTTGGTGAAATTGTGCCCCTGGTGCTTGAGGTAATTTTCCACGCGGAACTCGGTGGCGAAATCGTAGCCATAATGCTCGCGTTCCTGCAGGCGGCGCCCGAATTTCTCGCGCATGGATTTCTCGCTGAGATAGGTGATGTGCCCGATCATCCGGGCGAGCGCCAGGCCGGCGTTCGGCCGCGGCCCATCATAATAGTCGCCGTTGTGCCAGTGCGGATCAGCATAAATCGCCTGACGGGCCACCTCGTTGAGCGCAATGCTCTGGGCCGAAACCCGGGCTGTCGCCGCCAACACGATCGCGCTTTTAATGCGGGCGGGGTAAGAAACGGCCCACTGCAGCGCCTGCATCCCGCCCATGCTACCGCCAGTCACCGTCAGCAACTGCTCAATCCCCAGGTGATCCAGCAGCATCCGCTCCGCCTCGACCATGTCCGCCACCGTGATCACCGGAAACGACAGTCCATAGGGCCGGCCGGTCCGCGGATTCACGGATGACGGGCCGGTGCTGCCCTGGCACCCGCCGATCACATTCGAGCAAATCACAAAATACTTATCCGTGTCGAAAGCCTTGCCTGGTCCGATCGCGTTGTCCCACCAGCCCGGCTTGGCGTCCGCGGCCGTGTGGCGTCCCGCGGCGTGCGCGTCGCCCGAGAGCGCATGCAGGATCAGCACCGCGTTGCTCTTTTGCGCGTTGAGCGCGCCGTAAGTCTCATAAGCCAGCGTAATCGGCCCCAACCGCGCGCCGCTCTGCAATTTGAGTTCCTTGTCAAAGGTGACGAATTGAGTTTTAACAATCATGGTGAAATCAGGATCAAGCGTAAGAATCAGCGGCCAGAGTAAGAGTTAGAGGCTGATATACCGGAAGCCCAAATCGAGCGCCTGCCGGCGCGGGAAAAAGTTTTTTACATCCACCAGCACCGGCGTCTGCATCCGGGATCGGAGCGTGGCCAGGTCAACACCCCTGAAATCCTTATGGGCATTGATCAGCACCACGGCGTCAATATCGCGGATTTCGTCGAACGTCAGCGTGTCCAAACCAAATTGCCGCTTGATTTGGGCGGGGCTGACCAACGGCTCCCAAACGGAAACGCGCGCGCCGAAACCCTGCAGATAGGCCACCACGTCAACCGCCCGCGTATTGCGAAAATCGGGCACGTTTTCCTTGAATGTCATGCCCATCACCCAAATATGCGCTTCCTTCGGCAGCTTGCCGGCGGCCAACAGTTCACGGATGGTCAACTCGCCGACATAGGCGCCCATTCCGTCATTGATCCGGCGGCCGGCCAGGATCACCTCCGGGTGATACCCGAGTTGCAGGGCGCGATGGGTCAGATAATACGGGTCCACGCCGATGCAATGCCCGCCGACGAGCCCGGGGTGATAGCGATGGAAGTTCCACTTGGTCGCGGCGGCGGCCAGCACCTCATCCGTGTGAATGCCGATCCGCGCGAAGATTTTCGACAACTCATTCATCAGCGCGATGTTCAAGTCGCGCTGGACATTCTCGATGACCTTGGCCGCCTCGGCGGTCTTGATATTCGGGGCTTGATGCACCCCGACCGGAATGATCGCACCATATACTGCGGCCACGCGCGCCAGCGCCGGCGGATTGTGCCCGCTAACCACCTTTACCACCGTCTTGATCGTGTGCTCATGGTCGCCGGGATTGACGCGCTCGGGCGAATAGCCCAGGTCGAAATCGCCCAGCTTGAGCCCCGACTCGCGCTCCAAAATGGGCAGGCAGAAATCCTCGGTCACGCCGGGATAGACCGTGCTCTCATACACGACCGCCATCCCCCGCTTAAGGATCTTGCCGACAATCCGCGATGATGAATCCAATGGGGAAAGATCGGGATCCTTGGCCTCATTGACCGGCGTCGGCACGGCGATGATGATGAACGTGCAGCGCCCGAGATCCTTTGGATTGGCAGTGAAACTCAACCGCCGGCTTTTGAGCCGCCGCGGATCCACCTCCCCGGTGTGATCCCGGCCGGAGCGCAGCTCTTCCACACGTTCCTTCTTGATGTCGAAACCGACCACGTCGAACTTCTCGGCGAACGCCGCCGCCAGCGGCAGGCCGACATATCCCAGTCCCACCACTCCAATCACTTCCTTGGCCTTGGTCACCATGGTGCACCATCCATTTCTGATCAACCGCGCCTTCTGTCAATAAGCTCATCCATCACGCGCTCCTGCTCGCCGCGCCGCCAGCGAGTGCGCGCTCATGCAAACCTGTATACTCTATCCTATCAGGCTGGAACTGCCAAGGCGCCAAGCGCATTGCGCTCGACCGCCAACCCAGCGGAGGATGCAATCGGCGGCCATCACAGCGTTTGCATTTCCAGGATATCCTTGGCGGTGGCCCAGCCCTGTTGCAGCGCCTTGATATCCAAAGTGAGCTGCTTGAATTCCTGTTCCAGCGCCCGACGCTCCTCCGCCGCCGCACCCGCCAGCCGTTCCCGCAGCTTGGCGCGCCGTCGTTCCAGCGCATTCCGCCAGATGCGTAAAATCAACTGCCGCGCGCCATCCAGCGCGGTGATCTCGGTGCCCGCCACGCGCGCCGCGCTCATTCCAATCCGCGCGGCGAGTTGCACCGCCGCCTCGTTGGCGCTGTCCAGGTCCGCCACCAAAGTCCAGCCCGCCTCACCGACATGCGCCAGCATCCGCTCGATCAAGTCGCGGCAGACCGCATCGGTGATCAACTGGCGGGGCAGGTATTGCCGGATTTCCGGCGCGGCCGCCGGGCAGTGCGCCAGAATTTCCGCCAGCGCGACCTCGTCCGCCGGATGCGCCGGCGCGGCGCTCGCCGCCGGCGCCGCCGGTTCGGCAGGGCGCGCGGCGCGGCGCGCCTGGCGCGTGAGATCCTGCCGGAGAGCCGACTCGGGAATCCGCAACGCCTGCGCGGCCTGCTGCACCAGCTTGTCGCGATAAACCGCTGTCGGCGCCCGACTGATCGTTTCCAGCAGCGCCCGCGACGCGCGCAGCAGGCCGGCCTCGGTCGAAATATCCTCGCGCGCGCGCAGGACCATCGCCTGAAACTCCACGATCGAAACGGCTCCGGCGAGCACCCGGCGAAAGGCATCGCCACCTTGCTTGCGGATCAACGTGTCGGGATCCTCGCCCGGCGGCAGCGCGGCAACCGCGACCCCCAGCTCGGCCGCCAGAAAAATCTCCGCCGCGGCCACCGCCGCCTTCTGCCCGGCGGCGTCGGCGTCGAGCACGACCACGACCGAATCGGCATAACGCTTGAGCAGATGCGCGTGATCCTCGGTAATCGCCGTGCCCTGCGAGGCCACGACGTTGGCCACGCCGGCCCGATGGCAACGGATACAATCAATCTGCCCCTCCACAATCACCGCCGTGCGGCTGTCCAGTATCGCCTTCCGCGCCTGATCGAGCGCATACAGCACGCGCCCCTTGCGGAACAGCGCGGTCTCCGGGCTGTTGACATACTTCGCCGACTTCTCCTGCGGGTCCAGCACGCGGCCGCTGAACGCGATCACGCGCCCCATTTCGTCGCGGATCGGAAACATCAGCCGGTTGCGAAATCGGTCGTAGTATTCCGTTTTCGCGTCCGGCCGGTCGGACTTCAGCACCAACCCGGCCGCCGTCAGCAACTTGGGCGTATAGTTCTTCTTGCGGCCCCACTCGAGCAGGCTGTCCCAGCGATCCGGCGCCTGGCCGATCAGAAATTGCCGGATCGTGTCGCCGTCCAGTTCGCGCTCCTGCAAATACTCGCGCGCGCGCACCGCCTCCGGGCTCGTCAGCAGGAACTTGTGATAAAGCTGCGCAACCTCTTCATGCAGCTTGTAGAGCGTTTGCTTGTCAATTCCATCGTCCGCGCCGGCGCGCCGCTCCTCCTCCAGCCGCACGCCGGCGCGCTCGGCCAGTATCCGAATGGCACCGTAGAAATCCACGTGTTCGTGTTCCATGATGAACTTGAACACATCGCCGCCGACGCCGCAGCCGAAGCAATGAAAGATCTGCCGCTGGGGGTTGACGTTGAACGAGGGCGTCTTCTCCTTGTGAAAAGGACAAAGCGCCTTGAAGGTCGCGCCGGCGCGCTTGAGGGTTAGGTAACTGCCGATGACCTCCACGATATCGCAACGCAGGCGGATGTCTTCGATGACCTGCTTGGAGATCATGGGGCCGGTTCGTCGGTGATAGGCGGCGGCACCCAACGATCGCCGGCCGGCTCATCCGGCGCGGTGGCGGAGGACCGCTCCGATTCCGTGGCCGCCGCGGCCGGAACGCGCGGCTCCGCGGCCGGCAACCGCAGCGCCGGATATTGAGTCGCCAGTTCGTCGTACATCGGGCCGAGGGTCAGGCAAACCAGCCGGCCGCACAACGACCGTTCCGCGACCTGCCGGCGCAGATAGGCATTGGGCCAAAGCCCGCCGACCAGCAGCAGGGCCGCCACCAGCACGGCCGCCTTGAGTGTGCCCGCCAACGCCCCGCCCCAAAGCTCCAGCGGCCCCTTGAACTTGAACTCCATTACATGCCGCAGAATGAAGCGCGCGACCGCCAGCGCAATCCATACGCCGACCAGCAACAGCACATACGCCATCGCCGGGGCCGCCTGCGGCCCCAGATGGGTATTGCGCTTCAGATAGGCGGCAAATGGGGCATAGTAATACCATGCGCCGCCGACGGCCAACCCCATGCTGATCAGGGCCGCGAGTTCGCCGGAAAGCCCGCGCTTGATACCGCGCACCAGGCCGATCACCAGCGCCGCCAGAGCCAGAATGTCAATCAAGTTGAACTGCGGCAAGTTGTCCATGATGATTCCTTCACTAAATCAGCCGCGCCGCCGGCGCGGCGCGCGCGCCCCGTCGCGGCCGATCGTCACCTCGCAGCCCAGCATCTGGTCATCCTCAAAAAGAAACCGGCCGACAAACCGCCGGCCCTGCAACATCAACGGCAGCCAGACACGATCATCCGCCCACATCTTATGATAAGGGATTTCGTCCTCGCGAATCCAATGCGGGACCGCCTCGCCGGTTTCGACAGGCGTGCCCCGGCATCCGGTGGCGGTGAAAACATAGCCGTGAATTGAGTGGCCGTTGGTAAACTGGAACAGCAGTTCTCCGGCGGGCCTGACGCCGGTCGGCGTGACGCGCAACTCCTCCTGCACCTCGCGCACGGCCGCCTGGCGCGGCGTCTCGCCCGGGTCCAACCGCCCGCCGGGAGCGTTGATTTTGCCGGCGCCGAGTCCGCGCTTTTTATAGATAAACAGCAACCGGCGGCCGCGCCGCACAAACAACAGCGTCGCCCGCTCCACCGGCCGCCAGCGCGCCCAGTCAATATCGCGATAAGCGATCGTCTGCTTCAATTTCCGCATGGTCGCATACTGTCCTGACTTCAACTCCTCATCCCGGCCCGCCCCGCGCGCCGGACAACGATCGGCCCAGCGGTCCGACCCGGCCCATGCGCGGCTCCTGGCTTCAGACATTAAAATACTTCGCCTGCGGATGGTGCGCCACCAGCGCGCAGGTGCTCAGCTCCGGAACCATCATATAGTTCTCGGAAAGGGTGATGCCAATTTCAGCCGCGCCGACAAGGTCGCAGCAGATTTTATTCATTGCCAGGTCCGGACACGCCGGATAACCGAACCCGTAACGCGATCCGCGGTAATTCTGGACAATGTATCCTTGCGGGTCCAGATCGGGATCCCGGAAACCCCATTCGCGGCGCATCTGCGCATGCCAGTACTCGGCCAGCGCATCCGTGACCTCCACCGCCAGACCATGCAGCAGAAAATAATCCTGGTACTGCGCCTGGAACAACAATTGCGGATTTTCCTTCTCGATCGCGCCACCCAGAGTTACCGCCATGAATCCCACCACGTCCGCGTCAGGCCGGAAAAAGCCGGCGACGCAGTAATGCGGCGGCTGGCGCTGCCGCGGGAATGTCAACGGGATTTCCACGCCGCCATCCGCGGGCCGAACAAACAGCGTCTCCGCCCAGGCCCGACATGGGAAATAACCGTAAGCCACCTGCGGTTTGAACAGGCCGCGCTCGCGCACCGCCTTTTTCAACGCCGCCAGTTTCGGATATACTTCATGGTCCATCAGCCGCTGGTACTCGGCGGCATCCAGCTTGCCGCGCCGATATCCCCAGCGGCCGCGGATCAGCGCCACCTCGTTCAACAACGGATAGACCGCCTCCAGGTCAATTTCCCTGACGATCCGGCGGCCAAGGAACGGCGGCGCGGGCGGCGCCAGGGAAAGATCAATCGTTGCCGGCGGCGCGGGCGGCGGCGCGGGCGGCGCCGGGCGTTGTCCCGGCAGCGGCGTCTTTTCCAAGCCGCCGCGTTCCGCCCGTTCGCGCATCCGGGCCAGACCGGCAAAGGCATCGCGGCAATAGACCACCGGCGCGGAATACAACGGCTGGCAGACTTCGGCCACGAAGTCCGGCGTGAGCGCCGCCCCGCCCAGCAGGACCGGCACGCGCACTCCCGCCGCCTCCAGCGCCTTCAAGTTTTCCGCCATCAGCGCGGCCGACTTCACCAGCAAACCGCTCATGCCCAGCACATCAGCCTGGTGTTCGCGCACGGCGGCGATCATCTGCTCAACCGGAATCTTGGTGCCGAGATTGACCACTCTGAATCCATTGTTGGAGAGGATGATGTCCACGAGATTCTTGCCAATGTCATGCACGTCGCCGGCGACGGTGGCGATGACCAGCGTGCCGCGACCGGACGCGGCATCATCCTTTTGCATGTGCGGCTTAAGCAGATCCACCGCTCGCTTCATCACCTCGGCGGACTTGAGCACAAACGGCAGTTGCAGCACGCCATCGTTGAAAAGCCGGCCGACTTCCTTCATCGCCGGCACGAGGATCTCGTTGAGAATGTCCTCCGCCTTGCGCTGGGTCAGCAGGGCGGGGATCACTTCAGCCAGCGGCGGAATCCGGCCCTTGATCACCGCGTCGGCCAACGCCGCCTCCGGCGGCCGGGTATCCGGACCCCTGGCCGTCTCGACCGCCGCGGCCCCCTCGAAGAACCGGATGAAATTTTCCAGCGGATCGCCGGCCGATCGGTCATTATCCAGCAGGGCTGTTGCGACCCGCGCGGCCGCGGCGGGAATCTGGTTGAGCGGCTCAATCGCCGCCACATTGATGATGCAGGCGTCCATCCCGGCCTTCAGACAGCGATCCAGGAAAACGGCGTTGAGCACCTTCCGACCCTGCGGTTTGAGCCCGAACGAGATATTGGAAAGCCCCAACAGGACCCGCGCGCCAGGGATCTCCGACTTGATGCGGCGAATGGCAGCCAGCGTTTCCTTGGCCGCGTCGCGCAGCGATTCGTCGCCGCTGCCGATCGTGAAGGTCAGCGGATCAATGAAAAGATCGCCCGGCCGCAATCCATAGCGCGCGCCGAATTCCACCAGCCGCCGCGCGATCTGCACCTTGCGATCCGCGGTCAACGCCATGCCCTGTTCGTCAATCGTCAGGCCGACCAGTCCGGCGCCAAAACGCCGGGCCAATTCCGCGACGCGGCCGGCCTTCTCCTCGCCGGCCTCGAAGTTAATCGAGTTGACCAACATGCGACCGCCGTACAGTTTCAGCGCCGCCTCGATCACATTGGCCTGAGTCGAATCCACCATCAACGGCAACCGACATTCCGCGGCCGCGCGCGCGACCAGCAGGCTAATATCGCGCGCCTCGTCGCGGCCCGCGTAGGCGCAACTCAAGTCGAGCACATGCGCGCCGGCCTCCTCCTGCTCGGCCAGAATCGCAAAGGCGTCGTCGTACCGGTTCGCCAGCAGCGCGTCGCGGAATTTTTTGGAGCCGGTCGCGTTCGCGCGTTCGCCGATGTAGAGCGGCGGCGGCGCCTGGGTTAAATCCACCGGGGCGAAAAGGCTGGCGGCCTGTTCCGGCGCCCGAACGGGGCGCGGCGGCGCAACCAATCCATCCACCGCCGCGCGCAAGGCGCGGATATGTTCCGGGGTCGTGCCGCAGCAACCGCCGACGATGTGCAGGCCGACTTCCCGGGCCATCCGCCCGAGCACGGCGGCAAACTCCGGCGGCTGGAGTGGATATACGGCGCCGCCCGCTTGCATGACCGGCAATCCGGCGTTGGGCATACAGGCGATGAACCCGGGCCAGTTTTGCGCCAGATAATCCAGATGGATACGCATCGCCTCGGGGCCGGTGGCGCAGTTGAGACCGAGCGCGTGGATCGGGAACGGGGCCAGCGCGGCCACCACCGCCGCAATGTTCGAGCCGATCAACAGGGTCCCGGTTTGTTCGACGGTGACCGAAACATAGAGCAGCTTATCCGAGCGCGCGCCAAGCACCTTGTCAAAGGCGACCAGGCCGGCCTTGATTTGCAACAGATCCTGGCAAGTTTCCAGCAAGATCGCATCCGCTCCGCCCTCCGCGAGCCCCTGGATCTGGACCTGAAGCGCGTCGCACAACGAATCGAAGGCGACCTGTCCCAGCGTAGGCAGCTTGGTGCCGGGGCCAATCGAACCGAAAACGTAGCGCGGCCGGTCCGAAGTCGCCGCGGCGGCCGCCGCTTCGCGCGCGATGCAGGCGGCGGCCCGATTGATTTCCAGCGCACGGTCGGCCAGGTCATACTCGCCCAACGTGATGGGCGATGCGCCGAAACTATTGGTTTCGACGGCATCGGCGCCCGCCGCGAAATAAGCCTGATGGATCGAGCGGATGATGTCGGGCGCCGTGATATTGAGCCACTCGTTGCATCCCTCGCGGCCGGACCAGGCCGCGGCGGGCACACCCCGGGCCTGGATCTGGGTGCCCATGGCCCCATCCATGACCAGCACACCGCGTTGAACTCGCTCGAACAAGCGCACCGGGAACCGCCTTCCTCAAAAACACCGCGCGGCCACTATAACAGCCCGCAACGGGAATTCAATGGCCGCGAAAATTGCGCACACGCTGAACCCAGCCAGGCCGGGAATCGCGCGCGACAACCCGCATGGACCGCGCCGGATCCAACGCGCCCCTTGCCCCGAAAGAAATGTGGCCGGCGCGCAACCGGCGCTTGGATTGGAACGGGAGGCTCCCTTTCGAATTCCGCTTGATTATCGCATGCAATCCTCGCCTCTCAAAGCGCCTCTGATTGGATCGGCAATATGCCGCTCAATCCGCCCGTTATCCAACGCTTTTCAACGGCTCTGGCGCCAATTGACAACGGGGCGGCCCGGGCCTAGTTTTTGCGGTATGAGTTTTCTTACTCTATTGGCGGTCACCGCGGCGATGCTCGCTTTGTGTTTAATGGGCCTGGCCATTGGGCTGCTCATTCGCAACAAGCAACTCAACACATGCAATTGTGGCGGGCTGAATCATCCCAACCCGCGCCGCGCCTGCCAAAATTGCGCGGTTGCGCCGGAGGCAAAAAAATAGCGCGCCTCCGCAACCGGCTGGGCCACAGTCACTGGGCGGCGGCGGGCCAGCGTTCATATCCGGTCAGCCGCTCAAAACCGGGGCTGGCGATCTCCTGAAAGGCGTCATGCTCCGGCTGATGAATAAGAAACAGCGCTTCCGCGCCGGAGTAATTGGTCAGGCAGCGCAATCCAGCGGCCGGTCCCAGCACGTACAGCGCAGTCGCCAGGCCGTCCGCCGTGGCACAATCGGCCGCCACGACCGAAACGCTGCTCAGCGGCCGTTCCACGGGCCGCCCGGTGGCCGGATCGAGGATGTGCGTGTAAGCGTGTCCTGCGGCGTCGCGAAAGAAATTACGGTAATCGCCTGAAGTGGCTATCGCCAGCCCGGACAGATGGACAACACCCGCAACCGCCGCGCCGGGCAGGCTGCCGGGCGCCGGCCGGTCAATCCCCACTCGCCATGGGTGGCGATCTTTGTTCAAGCCAAGTGTCGCCACCTCGCCGCCGATTTCGACGAAGTAGTTGGTCAGGCCCGCCGCGCGCAAAACGCGCGCCACCTCATCCACGCCAAATCCCTTGGCCACCGCGCTGAGATTCAACTGTAATCCCGGGATGCGCTTCTGCAGTTCGTCGGCAACGGTCACCACCAGTTGCCCACACCCTGTCAAACGCCGGGCCTGCGCGATTTCATCTTCCGACGGCGGCGCGGGGGGGGCCGCTCCCGGCCCGAAGCCCCACAAATTGATCAGCGGTCCGAGGGTGGGATCGAACGCGCCGCCGGACACGTGGTTGAGCTGTAGCGCCAGACGCGTCACGGTGGCCAGCTCGGCGGAAACTTTGAATGGTGTCGCCGAGGTGTGTTGGTTGAACCGCGACAACTCGCTGTCCGCCTGGTAATGGGACATCTGGCGATTGAGCGCCACAAGGCGCGCCTCCACGCGGCGCTGCAAGTCTGCCAACTCGTCCGGTGCCAAGCGGACTCCCGCCAACTTGATTGAATAAGTCGTCCCCATCGTCCGCCCAACCCATTCGGGATTGCTCCCATCGCTCGCTTCCCGACGACAAACACCAACTGCAAGCAACACAACAATGCCCGCAGCCAGCATCCAGCCAACTGATTGCCATGTTTTCTTCATGGAACTTGTTTATTTGTAAAATGTTATGGCCAGATATTCAACGACGTTCAAGATTGGAATTGACTTCGCCACCTGGTTCACATTCTCAAAATTGAGAAACAATGGGCTATTCTTTCGGGACCGAATTCATTATTAAGTCGTATTTTGTTGACGATTTCGCCGGATTAAAGAAAAGCGCGGCTGATCGGTACGTTTATTGCTATAGTCTGACTCTGGCAATGACGTGAAAGGACCCAGACCATGTGGGGAAGACCCGTTCAGTCTGGCACGCAAGAGGTACGCCCGGATGCGGGCATGACGATTGTGGAAGTGCTGATTGTGGCCGCGCTTTCCGCGATGGTCATGGCCGGGATGTACTATGCGGCCATTCTCGGCACCCGCCTCAATTACACCAGCGCCCAACGTCTGGCGGCATTTGGCATCTGCAAGGACATGTTTGAGCAGATGCGCGGCTCGCAGACGTACAGTAACATCAATGTCAATGTCTACTCCACGCGCGTGGTCCGGGTTACCCATCTGGGCGGCAGCGCGCGCGTTCCGCTATACGGCACGAACTCGTGCCGGATTGTTGACCTGAACAATCCCACCCGGAAACGGGTGACCGTCTCGGTCAGTTGGGTGTACCAGGGCCGCCCATTGACCGAATCGTTGGATGGCGTGATCTACTTCAAAAAATGAAAACTCAAACCGTAATCGAACGGCGTCGTTGCGGCTTCACCATCGTGGAAGCGATCGTGGCCTGCTGTCTTTTCAGCATTGTCACCGGCATCAGTTATGCCTTTTTCAACCAGTGTATCAAGGATTCGCGCGGCGGAGCTTCACAAGCCCGTTTTCTGATGAAGGCCCGCTACGCCGAGCAAAAAATCAGCAAGGTCATTCAGGAAGGCGAAGTCATCTCTGCCTACTATAACTATCTTTATATCATGTCGAGCAACGACGGCACCTACGCCTGTATTTACTATTACGACAAGGATTACAATCCCGAGACCGTCAGCAATAATGTGATCCGTTACGTACCCAACGCCTATAACTGGTCCCGTTACGAGGACATCTGCGACCACGTCAGCCACATCGGCGGCGATTGGCTGTTCAGCAACACGGTGCATTCGCCAACGTCGGTGCGGGTCACCTTCCACGTGGGCGATGGCACCAACACGACCGCCCGGGAGTTCGACATGACCGGCCTGGGTTATCAGGGAGTCGAGGTCCGCTTTTCGGTGGCGCCGCGCAACCTGCATTACTTTTTCGAGTAGGAGGGCTAAACATGAAAACCCCAGAACGGGATTTATCGGCTGGAAACGCGGTAATCGCCGGCCTGCTGTTTGCCTTTCTGGCCGCCGCCCTGATGGGTGGCTATGTGGCCTACGCCGCCCGGGACGCCCTGCAAACGCAGCGCATGATAGACTACCAGAAGGCCCGCATCGCCGCGGAATGTGCGCTGGACCATGCCGAGATCGCGCTACGCAACATCGTTCTGGCCAACCAATTGACCCTATCCACCAGCGAACTGCAGAGCTTGATTGATGCCATTCAACCACCAGACCCCCTGCCCCCCTATCTTTACGAGACGCCGGACGGCCGCGCGGCGTTTAACATCACCGTGGATTCCGACGTCAACTTCGGCAACATCCCGGCCGGCAAGCGCAAGGGCTACAATGGTGAATGGCAACGCTTCAGCGTCCGGACCGGCGCTATCAATCCGAAAACCGGCGCCGGGTGTGTGCTGCGGCTGGACATGATGGCGCTGGGCCTGTTCCTGATTCGCTTCGGTGTGTTCTATGAAAACGACTTGGAGATCAATCCCGGCGCCAACATGACCTTTGCCGGTCCCGTCCACTGCAACGAAGACATGCATATCTGCCCGGATGCGTCGAGCCTGCGGTTCAACGACCAATTGACGGCGCACGGCAACATCTTCCGCCAGCGCAAGGATCGCAGTCAGGATCCGGGATACATTGGCATCAACAACCAAAGTGACATCGAAATTGCCATGACGTTCGACAGCACCGACCCCTACTGGATGATCAATGCCCTCTGGTACTGGGGCAACCGCTGCTTGAGCGGCGCGCATGGCGTGGAGCATCTGGGTCCGCCGATCAATGCGACCGATGTGCCCTATGACCTGATCCGCCGCGCGCTTCCGCCCACCGATCCCAATTACCACATTGAAACCGAAAACGAGAAATATCACAACAAGGCCTGCCTCAAAATTCACATCAACTCTAATGGCGTCATCACCGCCCGCGACGCCTTGGGCGCCGATGTCTCCAGTTACTTCAAAACCAACGCCGTCTTGCGGACCAATTCCTGCCCATGGAACGGCCGCGCGACTTATATCAAGGACGCCGACGGCAACTATCTTTTCCTGACCAACGGGATCCTGAACATCACCAACAATTACTTCTATGATGCCCGCGAGGGGGTAACCAACTGGCCGGTGGACGTTTATGTGGACCGCCTGACCAATATGTTCCCGCAGGCGTTCAATACAACTTACAGCATTGAGCAAGGCCGCGGTCTGATCTACATCACCCGCGACCAGCCGCGAGGCACGGCAACCAATACGGTACGCCCGGTCCTGCGCATCCGTAACGGCAATCGTCTACCCAATTCAGGCCTGACGTTTGCCACGGACATGCCCATCTACCTGGAGGGCAATTACAATACACAGACCGTCAAACCGGCCATGCTGGCAGGCGACGCCGTCACCTTCCTTTCCAAGGGCTGGCAGGATGCCTGCAGTTGGGGCACGGTCAGCCAGCGCACCGCCACAAACACGACCTATAACACAGTCGTACTGACCGGCAACTCGGAGACCACCTGGGGCAACTACAACGGCGGATTGGAAAACGTGCTGCGCTTTCTTGAGAACTGGAGCGGCAAGACGGTCGTTTACCGCGGTTCAATCATTGATCTGTGGTACAGCCAGAAAGCCAAGGGCCGGTGGGTATACGGCACCTATTACACGGCGCCCACCCGCGATTGGGGATACGACCCGATCTACCGCACTCAGGTGCCGCCCGGTTGCACGCGCGTATTCGGCATCGAGGAGATCACCTGGAAGCAAAGCACATGGGACCAGGAGACGTGGTAGCTTTTCGCCCGATCCTTGCTCGCACTCGTGGTTCGCACTCGGATTCGGTCCAGGTCGGATCGGTCATTCTGCGGGGTGGAAAACCGACCACTCCGCCCTAGAACTCGTCGTAGGCGATCATCTCTTTCTCTACACCCAGGTCATAAAGCATCTTATTGACCGCGGCGATCATGGGTGGCGGACCGCAAAGATAATACTCAATCTCGGTCGGATCGGGATGGCGCGCAAGATACTGCTCCAGTACCACGGTATGGATGAAACCCTTGTAACCCGTCCAGTTGTCCTCGGGTAATGGTTCGCTGAGCGCCAGATGGAACTTGAAATTCGGATGCTCCCGCTCCAGCCGGCGGAAGTCCTCTTCGTAGAACATTTCGCGCCGCGAGCGAGCGCCATACCAATAGCTGATCACCCGCCGGCTCCGCCGGGTCGCCAGCAAGTCAAACACATGCGATCGCAGCGGGGCCATGCCGGCGCCACCGCCAATGTAGAGCATCTCGCGATCAGTCTCCTTGGCGAAGAATTCGCCGAAAGGCCCGCTCAACCAGACCTTGTCACCCGGCTTGAGCGAAAAGATATAGGACGAAGCAATGCCCGGCGGCACATTCAGGCGCGGCGGCGGAGTCGCGATGCGGACATTCAGTTTCACCAACGGACCCTCGGCCGGGTAATTGGCCATGGAATAGGCCCGGAAACATGAGGTCGGATTGTGGACTTTCAAATCCCAGAGCTTCAATTTGTCCCAAGCCTCGCGGAACCGCGCCTCCACTTCGATGTTCCGATAGTCCAGCTCGTAGGCGGGGATGTCCATTTGGATATAGCCGCCGGCGCGGAAGTTCAAATGCACGTCCGGCGGCAGGTCCACAACCAGTTCCTTGATAAACGTGGCCACGTTCCGGTTGGATCGAACCGTTCCCGCGAACTTGCGGATTTCCATGATCTCCGCCGGCACGCGGATTTTCAGGTCGCGCTTGACCTTCAACTGGCAGGCCAGGCGCAATCCCTCCTTGGCCTGCTGCTTGTTGATATGTCCGGCCTCGGTCGGCAACAGGGTTCCGCCACCCTCCAGCACGGTACACTTGCACATCGCGCAGGTGCCGCCACCGCCGCAGGCCGACGGCAGGAAAATCCGCTGCGCCGCCAACGCGGACAGCAGCGAGACGCCGGACTCGACCGTCAGCACCTTGGCGCTGTCATTGAGGTCAATCCGAACCGGCCCCGCGGGCGCGAGCTTGCGCGACGCCAGCATGAGTCCGACGGTCAGAAACAGGATCAGGCCCGTGAAGACCGTCACGCTCGCCAGGATGAATACCAGGGTGGCGCCCATCAGAGATTGATCCCCGCAAAACACATGAAGGTCATGGCCATCAAGCCGGTGATAATCATCGTGATCCCGAGCCCGCGCAGGCCGGCCGGGATGTTCGAGTAGCGCAGCTTGCGCCGGATCGCGCCCATCGCGATGATCGCCAGCGCCCAGCCGGTCCCCGAAGAAAAGCCGTACACGAGCGCTTCGGCAAAATTGTAGTTACGCTCCACCATGAACAGCGACCCGCCGAGAATCGCGCAATTGACCGTGATCAGCGGCAGAAAAATGCCCAACGCCTGGTAAAGCGGCGGGAAAAACCGGTCCAGCACCATTTCGACCAATTGGACCAGACACGCGATGGTGGCAATGAAACTAATGAAGATCAGAAACGAGAGATCCAGCGCAGCCAGGGCCGGCACTCCCGTCCATGCCAGCGCCCCGGACTCGAGGAGGAAGCGCTTGATCAGCCAGTTGATGGGCACGGTGATGGACTGCACGCAGATAACCGCCATGCCCAGCCCGATCGCGGCATCCATCCGTTTTGAAATCGCCAGGAACGAGCACATCCCGAGGAAGGTCGAGAGCAGGATATTTTCGATAAAGATGGATTTAACAGCCAGACTTATGAGTTCCATGATGCACCCGTCATTCGGCCTCAAAATGTTTGATCAATGTTCGCTGCACCCAGATCAACAGGCCCAGCACGATAAACGCGCCGGGCGCCAGCAGCATCAGGCCGTTGTTGAGATACCCGGCCGCGTATGCTCCGGCCGGAATCACGTGCCAGCCCGCCCAAGTACCGGCTCCTAATATTTCACGGAATGTCGCCACGGCCAGCAGCACCAGGCTATAGCCAATGCCGTTGCTCACGCCATCCAGGAACGACGGCCACGGCGGATTAGCCAGTGCGTAGGCCTCCAGGCGGCCCATAACGATGCAATTGGTGATAATCAGGCCGACAAACACACTGAGCTGGCGACTGATGTCATAGGCAAAGGCGCGCAAGAACTGGTCGGCCAGGATCACGAGCACCGAAACTACAGCCATTTCGACAATCATGCGGATCCGCCCCGGAATCAATGAACGCAGCAGCGAGATCACCCAGTTGGCGCCGGCCGTCACCACCGTCAAGCTCAACGCCATGACCACGGCGGTCTCCAGCTTCGTTGTAACCGCCAGCGAGGAGCAGATGCCCAGCACCTGGATCGTCACCGGGTTGGTCTCCGACAATGGATCCATCAGGATTTTCTTATATTCTGTCGCCATGGTACCGCCACTCACCGCTTACCCAACACGAATCACGAATCACTAGTCCCCTTCATCTGCCCCCCCCCGTCCCCCCCCCGCGCCCGGACCCGGGCCAAGTATTTTTCGTCCCCCGCCCGGGCGGCATTCAAGAACTGGTTGATGCCATTGCCCGTCAAGGTCGCGCCGCTGATGCCATCCACCGCATGGTCGTTCCCGGCTGGATATTTATCTTGCGCCCGCCCCTTGACGATCTCGATGCGTTGCGGCGCGCCATCCTTGAAAATCCGTTTACCTTTGAACTGATTCTGAAACCAGTCTTTCTCCACCTCGCCGCCCAATCCCGGAGTCTCGCCGTGACGATAAAAAGTCACCCCTACAATAACCTCCGCCCGCCGATCCAACGCCAGGTAACCGTAAATCGTGGACCAGAGCCCCTTCCCGGAAATGGGCAAGGCATACTTGGCCGTAACGCCGTTTTCCTGCCACATATATAAAGGCAGCGCATCCGGAGCGCCGGGGGCAACCGGCAGGCCTGTGTCAGGATTGACGGCAATTTCGACAATGTGATCGCGGAAAAGACCGTTGACCTCGGCTTCCGTAATCTTCCGACCGGCCGCATCCTGAAGCGGCACGCCGAACGCCTTCAAGACATTCTGCTTACGATCCAGCTCGGCCATTGCCGCCTGTCGCGGTTTCAGCAGGGCGGCCGCTGTCGCCAGCAGCAGGCTGCAGACGACACAGACGGCCGTCGCAAACAAGATCGTATATGAATCACCCTTCTGCATAAACAAAGGTTGCGTTGCGGCGCGCGCGACGCCGGATATGCACTTGCAGCACAATGTAATCAATCAACGGCGCCATGACGTTGGCGAACAGGATCGCCAGCATGTTCCCTGCCGGGTATGCCGGATTGAACATCCGAATGGCGATGGTCAGGAATCCGATCAGCGCTCCGTAAATCCACTTTCCCGGATTGGTGGCGGCCGCCGAGACCGGATCGGTGGCCATGAAGACAATCCCAAACAGCATTCCGCCCATTAAAAAGTCATAATAAAACGGTAGCTGGAATGCCGGATGCGCGGCGCGCGCGGCCGCCGGCAAGAAGTTGACCGCCAAACCCGTCAACGCCGCGCCCAGCACAGCGCCCGCCATAATGCGCCACGCGCCCACGCCGCTGACGACCAGGATCACCGCGCCAATCAGCACGCACAGCGCCGAAGTTTCGCCGATGCTGCCGGGCTCCAGGCCAAAAAACATCGTTTTGAGCGAAAAACCCGCCTGCCGCAGGACATCATGCACGTTCGCGCCCGCCGGCGCGTTCTTGGCGACGGCCAAGGCGGTTGCACCGGTAAATCCCTCAATCACCCGCGCCGGATCCACAACGCTGGTCCAGACCTTGTCGCCTGAAATCTGCGCCGGATAGGCGAAATACAGGAAACAACGGGCCGTCAGGGCCGGGTTGAGAATGTTGTAACCGGTGCCGCCGAAAATTTCCTTGCCGATTACGATGCCGAACGAGATGCCCAGCGCCACCTGCCAGAGGGGGATCGTCGGCGGCAAGGTCAAGGGAAAGAGAAGTCCGGTTACGAGAAAACCCTCGTTGATCTCATGCTTGCGCACCGTCGCAAACAACACCTCCCAAATACCGCCTACGACGTAGGAGGTGAGGATAATCGGCAGCACGAGTTTCAAGCCCTGCACCATGTGCGTCCATCCATTCGCGCCGGCCACTTGGTTGATGATATTGTGCTGATAGCCGGCGTTAAAGATGCCGAACAATGTACAGGGAATCAGCGCAATGATAACCATGACCATCGTCCGCTTGATATCCAAGGCGTCGCGCACATGCGGCGGTCCAAGGGTCACATCCGCCGGTGTAAAAGCAAACGTGTCAGATGCCTCGTACACCGGGTAGAGCCAGGCCAGCTTGCCGCCTTTCTCAAAAAGCGGCTTGATCTTTTCCATGAATCGTAAAACGGAATTCAACCTCACAGGCCCTCTTTCTCAATTTCCTCCAGACCGCGCCGAATGATGCCCATGACATCCGTTTTGGACGGGCAGACAAATGAACACAGCGCGAAATCCTCCGGCGCCGTTTCAAGAATCCCCAGCTTGACCGCCTCGTCGGTGTCATGGGCCAGCACGGCCCGCAGCAAAAAATCGGTCATGATGTTGAGCGGCACGTACTGATCGTACAAGCCGGTCAGCACCATCGCGCGCGGGCTGCCATGGGTGTTCGTGTCCAGCGGCCAGCGCCGGCCCCGACGGAGCCAGCGCGAAAGAAACGCGCGCGAGCGGCTGTAAATGTTCAGCCCAGGTCCGGCCCACCCCATGAAAAAGCGAGTTCGGCCTTCAGGCAGCACGGTAAAGCTTGAATCGAAAAAGCCCAGCGCGGCCGCGGGGTCGCGCGCCACACCCGCCAAGGCGTCACCCGCAATGACACGCTGTTCGCCGGGTTCGAGGCGGCCGTCCAGCAGCGCCGCCAGCGGGGCGCCGATTCGCATCCGGTAATGCTGCCGCGCCCCCTGCCGCACACCGGGCCCACCCAACGCCACTATACGGTCCGCCGGAACCGCGCCGTCGGTGAACAACCGCCCGATCTGCACGACGTCCACCGCCCGAATTGTCCAAAGCACCTCGCCCGGCCGCAATGGCGCGATATGGTGGATATGTACGCTGGTGTTGCCTGCGGGGTGCGGACCGGCGAAGTGATGAACAATAACATTGGGCGCGGTTGTGCTCGCGGCAACGGATTGCGGCGCGTCCGCCGCCAGGCACAAGTGCACGCGCCCTTCCGTCAGACGGGTCAACGCATTCAGACCGGCCCGCCAAGCGGTTTCATAACCACGTATGGCAACCTGGATGTCGGCCCCAAACGGGGCGGTGTTCATGCCATTGACGAAGATCGCCCGCGGCGCGGCGGACGGGTCGGCCATGCGCGCGAAGGGGCGCTGACGAATCAGGGCAAACAAGCCGCTGTTAAGCAACGGTTCCAGCACCGCGCCACGGTCGAGTTGGAGCAGGCGCTCCGGCGCGTGTCGCGGAAACGGTTCGACCAGCTCATCCGCCGCGGTCTCGATAATGATCTGGTCGAGCGCGCGTCGCTCGCCCATCACGATGGAGCGAATCCGGCCGCTGGCCGGCGAACAAAACCGCCAAGCCTCGTTTTTCTTATCGCGAAATAAAACACCGCCGCGTCGAATCGGGTCACCCTCGCTGACGGCCAGGCGATGCCTGATGCGGTCAAATTCGCGCGGATAGATCGTGATGATACCGCCGCCGGGGACATCGGCCAAGGACGGCGCCGGCGGGCCCGCCAGCGGAATCTCAAGGCCTTTGGTTATGCGTATCGGCATGGTTTGCGCCCGCCGCAGCGTCAAACAGTTGCGATAAATCTACCGTCATGACCCCAAAAGTCAAACGGTATGCATCTGGCAAGCCACCGGCGCACAAAACAGGATTATATTCATTGCGCGCGCCCAGTCGGAATCGGGCATCATGGAAACACGCTGGTGGGCGCGGTGGCGATCAGCCCAGGCCGCGAACCGCCGTCAGGTTGTGGTCAATGGCCGGCCGCAGATCCAAATCCAGATATGCCTGCCAGGCCGACTGCACAGCCGGCCATTCCACCAGACGCGCAGCGGAAATCGCGCATAATTCTCGGATCACAGCCGGCGGATCAACCGGCTCATTCAGCGCAGCGGCGGCGGCGGTGACCTTGGCGCGGGCGCTGTCGGAGCCGAGTGTTTTCCCGGCCAGCGCCGGATCACCCGCCACGTCCAGTAAATCGTCGGCCAACTGGTAAGCCGTTCCAACCTCATAGCCGGACGCCTCCAAGGCCCGGGCCAGGCGCGGATCCGCACCCGCGCCGGCCAGCGCGGCAAAAGCAAAAAGCGGACCGGTCTTGCGCCGGGCAATCCGCAGGCACTGTTCCCACCCAGCCGGCGCGCCGCGCAGCAACAACTCCTGCTCCGTCTCCGCCTCGCAAACTTCCCCCGTCAGGCGCACCAGCGCCGGCAGCAGCGTTGCCGGGTCCACCGCCGCCACCAGTTCCAGCGCCTTGAACAGCAACAGGTCGCCCAGCAGGATCGCACCGGACACCCCCTTCTCCACCCAGAACGCCGGCGCGCCCCGCCGCAGGACACCGCCATCAATAACATCGTCATGCAGCAGGCTGGCGGCATGAGTCAATTCGACCGCCGCGGCGGCCCGCACTGTATCAATGGGCGCGGCGCCGGTCGCCGGTCCCACGCGCAAGGCCAAGCGGGCGCGCAACATTTTACCCTGGCCGATCAGACCCGGCGCGGAATCGGCCAGCGCCCGCAAGGCGGTCGCCGCCAGACAGGCACGCATCATGGCGCGGACCTCGGCCAAACCACTTTCCACGGCGGCGTTGTCAGCCGTATCAAGCATGGCGGGACATTACGGCACCCGCTCGCGAGCGTCAATCCGCATGGTCGCAACCGGTGCGCCCACCCGATGCACGGAGAGTCTGTTCGCTTCCTCATTACCACCGGCGGTGCGTCGCATACCGCAAACTATTGTCGCCGTTGAACGGCGCTCACAATCCGTGGCTGCGCTCAAGCGTCAGCTCCCCTGCTAAGACTCGCCGTCGTTATTCGGCGGGCGAAACCAGGTTCGGCAGGTCGTTGGCAAAATCGGAAAGAGGTTAAGCGGGGGGCGAAGAATTTGTGTTCCTGGTCATGACCATGCTTTTTCGGTTGGACTGAGCGCAGACACCGCCAAGCAGGATGCGGAGCATGCGTCCCGCATCGCTCTTGCTTAATTCCGCCGGACCGCGCATAGTCCATCCGTTTTTTCTTTCGGAGGAACCATGGAAGCTTTGCAAAAATCGAGTAATTTCAAGGGCGCAAAGGGGCCCGTGCTGCTGGTGATAATGGATGGGGTTGGCTTGGGCAAATATGTTGAGGGCGATCTGGTACAGGCGGCGACCACCCCCCATCTAAACTGGCTGCGCGAGCATACGGTAGCCACGCGTTTGAAGGCGCACGGCAAAGCCGTTGGTATGCCGTCGGACGAGGACATGGGCAACAGCGAGATCGGGCATAACGCCATCGGTTGCGGCCGCGTGTTCGACCAGGGCGCAAGCTTGGTCGGCAAGGCCATCGAAAGCCGCAGCCTGTTTGCTGGGGAGGCCTGGCGGGAACTCATCGGCCAATGCGTGGCCCATTCGACCACGCTCCATTTCATCGGGCTTTTTTCCGACGGTAATGTGCACAGCCATATCAGCCATCTGGAGGCCATGCTCCGCGAGGCCAAGGCCTCCGGCGTAAAAAAGGCGCGCGTCCATATCCTGCTGGATGGCCGCGACGTTCCGCCAACCTCGGCCCTGACCTATGTGGACCGGCTCGAGGCGCTGCTCAAGGAACTCAATGCCGACAGCGCCGTGGACTATGCCATCGCTTCCGGCGGCGGACGGATGAAGATCACGATGGATCGCTACGAGGCCGACTGGAACATGGTCAAACTGGGTTGGGATGTTCATGTGCGCGGCCAGGGCCCGGCGTTTCCGAGCGCCCGCGCCGCCATTGAGCAGTACCGCGCGGAAATCGGCGGCGTCATAGATCAGGATCTGCCGCCGTTTGTCGTGGTCCGCGACGGCCAGCCAATCGGCCCGATCACCGATGGCGACAGCGTGATCTATTTCAACTTTCGCGGCGACCGCGCCATCGAGATCAGCCGGGCATTTGAAGATGAAGTATTCACCAAGTTCGACCGCGAGCCGCGGCCGAAGGTTTTGTATGCCGGGATGATGCAATACGACGGCGATACGCATCTGCCAAAGCGCTTTCTCGTGCCGCCGCCGGGCATTGACCGGACCTTGGGCGAATACCTTGTCCATTCCGGCGTCCGCCAGCTCGCGATCAGCGAGACCCAGAAATTCGGGCATGTCACCTATTTCTTCAACGGCAACCGTTCAGGCAAGTTCGACGAGAAACTCGAGGATTATGTCGAAATCCCGTCCGATCGCCTGCCGTTCGAGCAGCGGCCGTGGATGAAGGCGGCGGAAATCACCGACAAAGTGATCGAGGCCATGCGCCGCAAGCGCAATAGATACCAGTTCATCCGCCTGAACTACGCCAACGGCGACATGGTCGGCCACACCGGGGTGTTTCCGGCGGTTGAGATTGCGGTGGAGACGGTGGATCTGTGCTTGGGCCGCCTGTTGCCGGTGGTGCGGGAAACCGAGGGCATTTTGGTCGTGACGGCTGATCATGGAAATTCGGACGACATGTACGAGCGTGAAAAGAAAACCGGCGCGGTGATGATTGACCCCAAGACCGGCCTGCCCAAGCCAAAGACGAGCCATTCACTGAACCCGGTGCCACTATATGTCTACGACCCGGCCGGTAGCGCCAAGGTTCGGCTGGCGACGCAAAAGGATCCGGGGATCAGCAGCCTGGCGGCCACCTGCATCCGCCTGCTCGGATTTGAGCCGCCGGCGGATTACGACCCGTCCGCAGTGGACGTCGGATAAGCGCCTGGGGCACAACGAATGCAGCTCAAGCCGCTCGGATTCACGTGCCTGTTTTTGGCCATGCGGCTGTTCTTAAGCCCGACCGTTTGCGCAGCAGATGGCGGGCGGCATACGGAGACGCCGGTTATGCAAAAACTGCCGCCGCCCCAAACCACGGGTCCGATGTCGCTGGAGGAAACGATCAACCGGCGGCGTTCCGTTCGGTCATTTTCCACCGCGCCCCTCACCGATGCGGAACTGTCCCAATTACTGCACGCGGCTCAAGGCGTGACCGACCGCCAGCGCGGCCGGCGCGCGGTACCATCGGCCGGCGCGACATTTCCGCTTGAGGTCTATCTCGTACGGGCCGACGGCGTCCACCATTACGACCCCCGCGCTCACACGCTCGAGCAGTTGGCTGGAGCGGACAAGCGGGAAGAACTGGCCCAGGCCGCGCACGGGCAATCCTGCGTGCGCAATGCGCCTGTGGCCCTTGTCCTGTCTGGCGTGGAGGAGCGTACCGCGGCGCGTTACGGCAACCGCGCCCGCCGCTACTTGTTCATGGAGGCCGGCCACGCGGCCCAGAACATCCATTTGCAAGCGGTGGCGCTGGGCCTGGGTTCGGTTCCGGTCGGAGCGTTTGACGACGACGCAGTAGCCCGCGTCCTGGAACTCAACCCGAAAAAAGAGATCCCGCTGTACATCATTCCCGTGGGGCATCCGGCGCCATCATCGGCGGATGATTGAGTCCGACACGCGCGCCTTTCCAGACCGGCCGCTAAGGGGTATCTATTAGTTTGACATGCGCGGCCGACTGATGCTGCTGACATGCGCGGCCTGTGCGAGCTTGGGTTCATCCGCCCTGGCGCGGACAAATGCGCCCTATCTGGTAATCTACCCCGAGTGTTGGCAGGCGGCCGTGACCAATCACATCGCCTTCAAGACCCGGCTCGGGTTCGACGTCCACACCCACACCATCGAAACCATCACCGCCGGTGCGCTTACTAATTACCAAGCGGTGCGGCAATGCCTCGCGGAGTTCCGATCCAACAATGTGCCGGCCGGAGAACTGGGCTGCGTGCTGTTCGTGGGCGATTATCGGACCATCCCCGCGCCACGGTTCAAGGTGGATGCGGAGGGAAGTGTCACGAATCACTCGGACATTTATTACCGCGACCTGCACACGGACTGGGACTACAACAACAATGGCCTGTTTGGCGAGTACAGCGCCAGCGGTGCGCCGGATTTTGACGCCACCCGTTTCAATACGATCTTCCCTTCGATCAGCAACGACCTGTCCGTCGGTCGCATCCCCCTGGCCTCCAATACGCCGGTGGAAATCGTGCGCCGCATCATGGACGCCAGCCTGGCTTTTGAACGGGAATCCGGCCCGCGCAAACGGCAGGCGATAATCAGCGCCGGCCGAATTGACACCACCGTCGGGGCGGACAGTTGGGACTACGTAGCCAAAGGCCTGGTGACTACCATCGAAACCAGTTACGCTGATCATTCCATCACGACCGTTGTCCATGTCGCGACCAATTACACAACACGCGAAGGGATTGATTATGTCGTCGAAGGCGGCGTCTCGGCAGCGACTTATCGGCAGGGCCAGAATATGGTGCGCAGTCTGTGGGAAACCTTCGATCGCTGTTCCTTCCTCTGCAATGTCTCGCACGGTTCCGCCCAATATGATTTTGCGCTGACCCAAACCGGTTCGGGATTCCCCCGCCGGGTCCGTAGCGCCGTTATCATCTCCATGTCCTGCGCCACGTTCGAACTCGGCGCCGCCGCGCTCTCTAACGGCGTGGCGACCGCCTACCTGGGCTCCAGCGAAATCGTCACCCCCGACGTTATGACATTGCTCTCCGGCAGCGAAATGATCTCCGGCCTGGTGCAGAAACGGGCGGCTTTGCAGTTGTTTTGTGAAAACCGGTCGGTCGGCGAGACCTTTGACGACGGGTTCAACTACTACGTTAAACACATCCAGGATCCCGCCGCCTGGTACACTTATACCTACGAGAAAATGTCCGTCCTGCGCAATGTGGTGGGTTTCCAGATCATCGGCGACCCGACCCTCGTGCATGCCTATCCGGACAGCGACAGCGATGAATTATTAGATGAGGAAGAGGCGCATGTCGGGACCAATATCCACGACCCGGACACGGACGATGACGAATTGCCCGACGGCTTCGAGATCGGGCATGCCGATGTCGTCAACCCACTGGTCTTCGATGGCCTCGACTGCGACGCCGATCAAGTTCACAACGCAGCGGAGCTGGCCGCAGGCACCGACCCGCTGAATGCCGCCAGCTACCCGCATGCCGCCTGCGACAAGGTCACTACCGACGGCGCGCTCGTCATTTCATGGGAAACCGTCACCAACCGGTTCTACACGGTCGAATCCAGCCCGGTCAACGACCTGCGCGAATGGATCGTCTGCTGGGGGCCGGTCACTGGCTCAAGCGCCACGCTGTGTTTCACCAACCCGGCCGCGCCGGTCATCGGCCGGGTCTTCCGCGTCTGGATTGGGCGGAATTAACCCGAGAGGTGGCGCCACGTGGCGCCCGCCTTCTTGCCGGCCGTTGGGCGCCGCCTGTCCGCGGTTTCATCACCAGTTCATCACGCCGACATTGTCCATTGCCTCCCCAACCCGAATAACCACCACCACCTGCCCGCCCGTCACCACTGCGCCAGGCCCGGCCGCCACCGTGGCCACCTTCCCGGCAACAGGCGCGTACAATACACACTCCTCCCGCTGCCGGTTGAGAACCGTCAACTCCGCCACTATCCCGGCCCGTTCCAACAAGAGCGCGGCCAACTCCGGACTGGCGCCGGCGCGGCTTCGCGCGATACGTTCTTCCACCCGCGCCAGTCGCTGTTTGCCCTCCGCAATCCGACCGTCCCAAGCGGCGGTGTCCAGCGTCGCCAAAAAGGTTCCGCGCTCGACGCGCTCGCCCCGGGTTACGTTCACCCGTCGCACCACCCCAGTACCCGCAAAAGCGACCCTCACCCAGTTCGTCCCTTCAACCGGGGCGGCCGCCGCCATGAGCAGCGAAAGAACACAAGAATAAAACGTTTTAGTATACATTTTCCCCGTTTATCTCTATAATATATGAAATGAGCATACGCGCGGGCAAAATTCTTTTATCCGCGCTACTGGTTGTTGGCGTTCTGCCGGGCATGGCGCTGACCGCACAGAGCGGTCTGGGCAATGTGGATCACGTAGTGTCAGCCGCTGATTGGCTAGCCTTGACCATTGGCGCCGACACTGTTGCCATCCGCGTCTGCCGGTCAAACCTTCTGCAGGTTGACTACCAGCCGGCCGGCGTACGCAATGCCACCACGCCGATTATTGGCACAACCAACTGGCCTGCCGTCGGCGCGGTGATCGAGACCAATGCCGATCCGCTGGTTATCATTACCCCGGAGATGCGGGTTGAAATCAATCGGAATCCCTGCCGCCTCATACTCTACGATGCCACCGGCACCAATCGCCTGCTGAGCGAGCAGCCAGCCGAAGGCGTGTTTGCGGACGGGGTGCGCTTCGATCATCCGCTGGCGCATGATTTCTACGGCATAGACGGCTATGGTGTCTGGGAAAGCTCCAGCAACGGCTTGCTGCGCAATCTCGGCGGTTATGCGGAGGCCGGCTACCAAGGCCATTGTGGTGCGCCGCTGGTTTGGAGCCGCCATGGTTACGGACTGCTGGTGGACTCGGACGGCGGCCGCTTCACCATCAACAACAGCAACCTGGTCTTCGATCTCTGCTCCAAAACCAACATCCTGTATTACCTGGCGGTCGGCCCGCCACCGGCGCTCCTCGCCGCAGTGGCTGAAGTCAGCGGGCGGCCGCCGATCTTCCCCAAATATGCAATGGGGTTCGCCAACACCGAGTGGGGCATCAACCAAGCCGAGCTGACCAATATCGTGGCCACCTACCGCGCCAAGCAGATCCCGCTTGATCAGTACATCCTCGACTTCGACTGGAAGGCCTGGGGCGAAAATAATTACGGCGAATGGCGCTGGCACACCAATAATTTCCCCGGCGGTCCCGGCGGACAATTGCAGAACCTCATGGCCGCCAGCGGCGTCAAGCTGGCCGGCATCATGAAGCCGCGCATCCACGTCAACACCGTCCAGGGCGGCTATGCCACAACCAACGCCTTCTGGTGGCCTGGCCAGGCCGCGTACGCGGATTATTTCTCCGGCCTGCTGGTCAAGGATGTTGACTTCGCGTTGCCCGCCTGCCGCGCGTGGTATTTTGACCACATCACCAATGCCTTCGCCACGGGTATCCGCGGCTGGTGGAACGACGAGGCCGACCAGGCCGGCGGCGGCGGGGCAGTCTTTGGCAACTGGCAATTCCTGCACATGCAACAGGCCCTCTATGAGGGGCAACGCGCGTGCTCCAGTCAGCGGGTGTGGTCCATCAACCGTAATTTCTTTCTCGGCGCACAGCGTTACGCCTACGCGATGTGGTCAGGCGATATTGACGGCGGCTTCGACTCGATGCAAAGCCAGCGCGAGCGCATGTTCTCCGCCATCAACGTGGGCGCGATGCGCTGGGGCATGGACATCGGCGGGTTCAACAGCGCGGAGCTGACGACCCCCGAGTGCTTCGCCCGCTGGATGCAATTCGGCGCGTTCGCGCCCATCTACCGCGTCCATGGGAACGAAGACCAGCAGCGCCAACCTTGGGTATACGGCACCAACGCTGAAGCCGTCGCCAAGGCGGCAATCGAATTGCGATATCAATTGCTGCCGTACATCTATGCTTATGAACGGCAACTCCACGAGACCGGGGTCGGGATCGCCCGCCCCCTGTTCCATGTCTTCCCGACCGACGACCAGGCAGCCAATTACAGCGGGGCCTGGATGTTTGGTGATTACCTGCTGGTGGCCCCCGTGCTCGCCGCTGGCGCAACCACGCAAGTCGTATACCTGCCCGCCGGCATGTGGCACGATTATTTCCGCGGCGGGCGCCTGACAGGCGGGCAATGGACCAATTATCCGGTCAACAGCGCTACCTGGCGGGATATCCCGCTCTTCATCCGCGACGGCGCCATCATTCCGTCCCAGCCGGTGATGAACTATGTAGGCGAACGGATCGTCAGTAACCTATATCTCGACATCTTCCCCAGCGCCGACGAAAGCCGGTTCACCTGTTACGACGACGATGGTGAAACCTACGCTTGCGATGACGGCATGTATTTCAAACAATGCATCGCCGCGCAGAACCTGGACCGGCATGTATCCGTGCGCCTCGCCGCGCCCACTGGCCACTACACACCGGAGTGGCAGTATTACATCTGCCGTATTCTCTGCCCCACCGCCACCGGCGTTTATGTGGACGGCATCGCCGTGACAAATCGCGGTGACTGCGCCACGCTGGCGGCAACGGGCGCCGAGGGTTGGGCTATGGGGACTAATCGCCACGGGCCCACTGTGTGGGTGAAGGTAGCGGCGGGCGCGGCCCGGCAGATCATCGTATCCAACAATATCGTCGCGACGCCCGTGATCAACCCGGCCGGCGGGGCGTTCAACGGAGCGACGGAGGTAGCGCTCAATTGTGCGACCCCCGGCGCGATCGTGCGCTACACGACCGACAATTCAGAGCCCAACGCGAGCGCGCCGGTTTATACCGCACCTTTTTTCATCTGGACCACCGCAACGGTCCAGGCGCGGGGTTTTCTGTCCGACGCTTCATCCAGCCGGGTGGCGGCGGCGGTATTCACGCTCGACAACAACCTGCTGAACAACGGCGGCTTTGAACGGCAGGGGCAGATTCTCAACCGGGGGCTGTTCTGGTATCCGCAGGATCCTGACCGGCACGGCGACATGTGGGGCAGCGGCCTGCGCATCAATTGGCGCTGCCATTCCGGCCAATGGCAGGGCGTACTGCGGGGCACATGGGCAGGTGCCGGGAACTCCGGCGGCTTCTGGCAGGAAGTGCCCGCGACTCCGGGACGGACCTACCGGTTCTCGGCCTGGTTCTGGGCGGACACGACCTGGAGCGCCGGCGCGCACGGCATCAAACTGGAGTTTCTCTCCGGGACCGAGCGCGGCACCAATTATCTGCTGGCGGTCACCAATTATCTCGGGACCATCGGCGAAAAGTGGACCAATAAAAGCATCCAGGCCACCGCCCCAACCAATGCCACCTGGGTCCGGGTTGTCGTGTTCGCCAACAGCATCGGCGCCAACGGGGCGCTGCAATTCGACGATCTGCGGTTGGAGCCCCTGAACACGCTGACCTTGACCGTCCGATCCGAGCACAGCACGCCGGCGCCGGCGGTCGGCACGTATCACTATGAAAGCGGGCAGACGCTGACCAGCCGTGTTCCCAGCCCGATCACGAGCGGCGGCACCCAGTGGATTTGCGCCGGCTGGGCCCTGGCCGGCCATGAACCCGCCAATGGCGCAACCAACACCGTGAGCCTCGCCCTGACCAACCACGCCGTGCTCACCTGGCTCTGGACCACCAACGCCGTGGAGCCCTGCTGGCTGGAATTCAGCGCGCCGGAATACACGGTCAGTGAGGCCGCTACCGCCGCCGTGATCAGCGTAATACGCACCGGCGACAGCAATTCAACGGTGGCCGTGAGTTTCAGCGCCGCCGCCGAGACCGCCATCGCCGGCGCAGACTATGCGGCTACAAGCGGGGTACTGACCCTGGCCACAGGCGTGCAAACGGGCGTGTTCACCGTGGTGGTCCACGACGACGTGCAGTACGAAAGCAATGAAACAATCCGGCTGACGCTATCCAATCCCACCGGCCAGGCCCTGCTGGGCGGCCGCAGCAACGCCGTTTTGACCATTAACGATGATGACCCCGATCTGGGTCAACGGACGCTGCTCATCATTTCGGCTCACGGCGCGGCCGACCCATCCGCGGGCATTTACACTCAGAATTACGGCGTCGCGCTAGCTTGCCATCTGACTAATGCCATCACACTCGCCGGCACCCAATATGTCGGGATCGGCTGGCTCGGCACAGGCGCCGTCCCGGCCAATGGAACCGAATTATCCACCCCGGTGTTTCTTTTGACCAACGACTCCACAATCACCTGGCTCTGGCAAACCAACTGCCATTTCGCGCGTAATGCGGCCGCCAACGGATTTGTGGCCGGGGCCACCAACGGCTGGTATGCGCTCGGCGCCGTGGTAACCGTCACCGCTTATCCATCCTTCAACTTCGCGTTCGGCGGCTGGTCCGGTGATGTGGCAACCGGGCAGACCAACGACAATCCATTGACCTTGAGCATGGACCGGACCCGGAATATCACCGCCCATTTCACGGCCACCAATGCCGGCAACCTCCTGCTGAATCCCGGCTTCGAGCTGGCCGGATTGGCGGAAACCAACGCGCTCTACTGGAATCGCAACGACCCGGACAACCACGGCGAAGCCTGGGGCAGCGCCGCGCGGGTGAACTGGCGCAGCTACTCCAACGCCTGGGAGGGCGTCATCCGCGGCACCTGGGCGGGATGCGGCAGTTCCGGCGGATTCTGGCAAGAGGCGCCCGCGACGCCCGGCGCGCTGTACCGCTTTGCCGCCTGGCTCTGGGCGGACGACGGCAACCCGGATGGCCCCTGGTCGGCTGCCTACCAAGTCATGAAGATTGAATTCCTGACCGGTGCGACCAACGGGGAAACCATCATCCATGCGGTGACCAGCGGGCTGGCCGGCGTTTATCAGTCCTGGCAGAACCGGAGCCTGCAAGCCACGGCGCCGACTAATGCCGCCTGGGTGCGCGTGGTCATCATGGCGGACGGCGTTGGTTCAGCGGGCGCACTGCAGTTTGACGAGTTGGAACTGAAGATCGTCCCCACGCTGAACGCGCCGATCGCGCTGACGGCCGGCGCAACCAACGCCGGCTCATTCACGGCGCGGTGGGTGGCTTCGGCCGGCGCAACGGGATACGAACTGGATGTAGCCACCAACCCGTTGTTCCGGCCGGCGCTTTACGCCTCTGACCTCTTTATCTCGCAATACGGCGAGGGCAGCGGCAACAATCGCTACCTCGAGATATTCAATGGCACGACGCAGGCCGTGGACTTGGCCGCATACCGTATCTGGGGCATTCGCAACGGCGGCTCCTGGCACGAATCCGAGCTGGCGCTGACCGGCGTGGTGGCGCAAGGCGGCGTATTTGTGGTGTGCAACAACGCCTGCACCTCGGCCGCCATTCTCGCTCAGGCCAACTGGATCGGCAGCAACGCGCCGCCGCTGGACTTCAGCGGAGACGACGCCGTCGGCCTCGCCCGCGCGACGGGCGGCGCCACCAACCTGATTGACGCCGTGGGCCAGGCCGGAACGGATCCGGGCACCGGCTGGGGCGTTGCCGGTGTCGCGGACGCCACCTTCGACCACACGCTGGTCCGGCTGGCGACCGTCACCCACGGCAACACCGACTGGACGTCCTGCTCCAACGAATGGCTGGTATATGGGCCCGACATCTTCACCAATCTAGGCGCACATTCAATGGCCGGCATGGGCCCCGGCGACTACCTGCCGCTTTACGCGGCGCGGCGCGTGCCGGCGGTCGAGAGCGCCGCCGTCAGCGGCTTGACGGCCGGCGCCACCTATTACTACCGGGTGCGGGCCACCAATGCCTTGAGCGTCAGCCCCAATTCCGCCACCATCACAGTCACAACGGCAAACGCCTTCCAAATCACGGCAACGCATGGCCCGCACGGCATCATCATTCCTTCCGGCAGCGTATGGGTCGCAGCGGGCGGGGCCACCAATTTCACGGTCACAGCAGATGCCTTCTATCACATTCTACAGTTGCTGACAAACGGGCAGTCCGCCAACCTGACTAATTCCAGCCGCGTAATCTGGGTATGGAGCAATGCGACGGCGGACAGCTTCATCCATGCGGACTTCGCCGAAAACCTGGCCAGTAATGCCACGCCGGAATGGTGGCTGCACTTTTATTATGGCGCCACCAATTACGATCTCGCTGCGTTGAGCGACAGCGACGGAGACGGTCATTTTGCCTGGCAGGAATACTCGGCTGGGACCGACCCGACCGACGCGGATTCGCGGCTGACACTCACCCCCCAAGAGGAGCCAGCTGCGGCCGGATACATCCTAACCTGGCAGGCCAATACTGCGCGCGTTTATTCCATCCACTGGGCCACCGGCTTGACCGACGCCGCCGGCTTTCACCTGTTGACCGGCAACATTCCGGGCGCGGCGGGGCTCAACAGCTACACCGACCATACCGACCGCGGCGCGCTGCCGACATATTACCGACTTAAGGCCGGACTACCTTAAAGCCAAAAACAAGAACCGGCGGGCCGAAGCCCGCCGGTTCCTCGTCTTTGGCCTTTTCTAGATAACGAATAAAGAAAGTGAAGATTCTG
>CAZMXS010000021.1:0-18209 GCA_964570325.1 uncultured Verrucomicrobiota bacterium
GAGAATGGTCAGGCGCGGCCGGCCGCGCGCGGCAAACGGATTGCCGAAGCCGCCCGGGCGCCGGATCAGGATGGCCGTGTAGATCAGTCCGCTGATCCCGCCGGCCACATGCGCCGCATAAGCGATGCCGCCATCCGGATTGCTGATCAGGAACCCCAGTTCAATCAGGCCCATCAAGCTGACCATTTGCCACGCTTTCATGCTGATCGGCAGCACAAAGAAGAGCAAGAGGGTGATCTGCCGGCGCGGGAACAGTGCGGCAAATGCGGCCAGAACGCCGAACACAGCTCCCGATGCGCCGACACAGGGAATCCAGGGATGGGTGTTGATCAGGAGCCAGCCGAGCCCGCCCAATATACCGCTAAGGAAATACAGGACCAGGAAGTGCCGTGTGCCCAAGGTGCGCTCAACGTCCGGTCCCATGAAATACAGCATCAACATGTTGAGCAGCAGGTGCCAGACGCCGGCGTGGAGGAAAAGATAGGTCGCAAACTGCCAGATGCGTCCCGCCATGATTCCCGCCTGGCTGAGGGCGAAGAAATAGGAAAACCCGCCGCCCGTCAACGGGTTGAACACCCATTGCAGGAGAAACACGATCGCGGTCGCGATAATCAGCCGCTTCACACCTGGTGAAAGACCCATCACCAGCGGCGGCGGTTGGTCTGGCCAGTAGTTTCTCATACCTCTTCTTACTCGTGCGCTTAATCTGATCTAAATTGCTCTGACTCTTTGTATTCATACCCTGTTTCCCTCTTTTTTACCACTTTTCGAGTGTGCGTGTGGAGTGGGGCGCCGTATTGGGCTGGAGTTGGCTTGACGCGATCCGGCCGCATCTGATAGACGCCGTGAGCGTTTTTCGGCACTGAAACCAAAAGGAATGGATTGGGAAATGGATATCAGCCTGGTTGCCAATACGATTCGCGGATTAACGATGGATGCCGTGCAAAAGGCCAACTCGGGGCATCCCGGCATGCCGATGGGGACGGCCGACTTTGCGGCGAGCCTGTTTCTCAATTTCCTGCGCCACAACCCGCGGAACCCGGCCTGGGCCGACCGCGACCGTTATGTGCAGTCAGCAGGCCACGGATCCATGCTGCTCTACAGCCTGCTGCACTTGTGCGGTTATGGCATCACGTTGGAGGAACTGCAACAGTTTCGCCAGTGGGGAACACGCACGCCGGGCCATCCCGAGCATGGGTTGACCCCGGGCGTGGAAACCACTACGGGACCACTGGGGCAAGGCTGCGGCAATGCAGTGGGCATGGCATTGGCGGAGGCCATGCTGGCGGCCCGCTTCAACCGGCCCGGATTTGAATTGGTCAACCACCGGACCTATGTGTTGGCGGGCGATGGCGATCTGATGGAGGGAATCTCGCACGAGGCGTTTTCGCTGGCCGGCCATCTCAAGTTGAACAAGCTGATTGTGTTCTACGATTCGAATCGGATTACGATTGAGGGTGCCGCCGATTTGGCCTGCAGCGATAATGTGCGCCGACGGTTTGAGGGCTATAACTGGCGGGTGATCGAGATTGACGGCCACGACCACGCGGCGATCGCGGGAGCGCTGAGAAAAGCGCAGCGCTCAAAAGACAAGCCGACGCTCATTATCGGCCGCACGCATATCGCCCGGTACGCGCCGCACGCACAGGATACGTCCGAAAGCCATGGTTCGCCGCTGGGCGCCGACGAAATTAAGGCCACCAAACGGGCCATGGGTTTTCCCGAGGACGCCGCTTTTTACATCTCCGACGCGGTGCGCGCAGTGATCGCGGAACGGGCGCCGGCGTGGGAGCAGGCCGAGGCGGCATGGAATCGCAAGCTGGCTCGCTATCGCAAACAGTTTCCTGATCTGGCGGCTGCTTGGGATGTCTTCCATTCGGCTGACCTGCCGGCGGATATTGAAAAGCATCTGCCGGTGTTTGATCCGGCCAAGCCGGCCGCGACCCGGAAAGCCTCGGGCGACACGTTGCAGAAACTGGCGGAAGCGCTCCCCAACCTGGTCGGCGGCTCGGCCGATTTGGCGCCCAGCAATAACACCCTGCTGAAAAACTACCCGTCGGTCGGACCCGGGCAGTTTGCCGGGCGCAACCTCCATTTCGGCATTCGCGAACACGCAATGGGGGCGGTGCTGAATGGAATGGCGCTGCATGGCGGGTTCCGGGGTTATGGGGGCACTTTCCTGGTCTTCAGCGATTACTTCAAACCCGCAATCCGTTTGGCGGCGATGATGGAATTACCGGTGACGTATGTGTTGACGCATGACAGTATTTTTTTGGGCGAGGATGGACCGACGCATCAGCCCGTTGAACAACTGCCGGCATTGCGGAGTATTCCGAACCTGACCGTTATTCGGCCGGCGGATCCGAGCGAAACGCCCTATGCTTGGTTGGCGGCGCTCCGCAACCGGCATGGTCCGACCGCTCTGATTTTGACACGCCAGAACCTGCCAGTGCTGGATCGTTCGCAACTGCCGCCCCCCAGCGAATTGTTAAAGGGCGGGTATATGCTTTGGGCGAATGACCCTCAGGCCATTCCGGAAATTATCCTGATCGCCACCGGTTCCGAGGTGCCGCTAGCGCTGGATGCGGCGCGCGTTTTGGCCCGGGAAGGCCGCCGGGTGCGCGTGGTAAACATGCCGTCATGCGAACTGTTCGCGCAGCAGCCGCCGGAATACCGCGAGCAGGTGTTGCCGGCTGCCTGCGGGCGCCGGTTGGTGATCGAGGCGGCCGCGCCGCTTGGTTGGGATCGTTTTGCCGGTCCCGCCGGCCAGGTATTGGGCATCGAACGTTTCGGCGCGTCGGCGCCGCCGGCGGTGCTGGCCGAGAAGTATGGCTTCACCGTAAGCAATATCGCGGCTCGAGCCAGAGAATTGCTCGGATAGCGGGTGCCGCGCGCCATGCCGTCGGAAGTGCAAACGCGAATCGGGATCCTGGGCGGAACTTTTAATCCGATACACATGGGGCACTTGGTCATGGCCCAGGATGCCCTGGAGCTGTTTCAGCTCAACCAGGTGCTGTTCATCCCCTGCGCCGTCCCGGCGCATAAACGCGGGGCCAAACTGGCATCGCCCGATCATCGTCTGGCCATGTTACGCGCTGCCCTGGCGGACGACCGACGTTTCGCGGTTTCGACCATTGAGCTGGAGCGCGACGGGGTGTCGTATTCGATCGACACCGTGCGCGAGTTGCAGCGCCGGCAGCCCGCTGTCCGCTTTGTTTTTATCATTGGCGGCGATACGCTGCCGGAATTGCATACTTGGCGGAACATCGGGGATCTGCTGGAGCTTTGCGATTTCGTCACCATGGCGCGTCCCGGCGTCCCGCGCGAATATGCGCCGGCGAACCTGTGCCTGCCTGAGCCGTGGCCGGCGCGGCTCATTCAAAATGCGCGTGTTGGCCATCTGGTGGATGTGTCGTCGTCAGAAATTCGGGCCCGGGTCGCGCGCGGGCAAAGCATTCGATATCTTGTGCCCTATGCGGTGGAGATGTATATTCTGAATCACGATTTATATGCACAGGAGGATTAGCGATCGAATCGCTTGCAATAGTCAGCTTGGTTCGTGAAGCCCTGTCCGCCAAGAAAGGCGCGGATATTCTGGCGCTGGACGTACGGGGGTTGTCCAGCGTGACGGATTTCTATGTGTTGGCAACTGGCCATAATCTGCCGCATCTGAAAGCGTTGGCCCAGGCGGTTGACGAATGCATGGGCAAGTCCGGCGTGCGTTGCTATCGCCTGGCGGGTGATGCGCAAAGCCAATGGTTGGTGGCGGATTACCTCGATGTGGTGGTCCACATATTCTCGGACGAATTGCGCCGCTATTATGCGCTCGAGGACCTTTGGAAGGATGCGCCCCGGTTTTGATTGTTCCGCTTACCAGGAAGTGTCCTGGCCGTCGAGCACCTCTTCCAGTCGGCGCTCGATGATCCGTTCGCGATTGCTCCGGCGTTTCTCGATTTGCCGCTGCATTTCCTGCAGGCGCTGCTCGTAGCGGGCAACGGTCTGTTCGCGATCGGCCAAACGCTGATCAAATATCGCTCCGAGCCGGGTTTTGATCTGCTGTCGGATTCGTTCCTGCTCGTCCGGGTCGGGTTGATCGCGGTATGTTCGGGCCAACTCCTGCACTTCCTTTTCGAGCTGCGCGGTGCGCGGATTATCCATTCGCAATTCATCCGGCGGCGGGCCTCCCCCGTGACGCGGTGCGCGGGCCAGTTGTTGCAGCAGGTCGGTCTGCTCCTGGGGCGGAAGGGTGTCAAAAAACTCCTGCAACCGGGCATGGGCGCGGATGATGCTCATGCCGCGCTCCGTTTGCAGGCGTTGCTGCAATTCGCGCGCGAAGGCGTCCGGGTTTTCCTGGCGCAGGCGGGTCAGGCGTTCGTATTCGATTGGATTACGGATTTTCAAATGCTCGAGCCAGCGTTCGACGGGCGGTGGTTCGTGCCGGCGGGAATCGCCGGGTGGCAGACCGGGTTCCGCCATTTCCGGTGGTGGCGGCGGTGGCATGGGAATGGGCGCTTCCTGGGCCCAGGCGCGCGCGCCCGCTGAAAGCAGCAACAGGCCGGCAAGGATCATGCGTTTCATGATTGAGTTTCCTCCAATTTAAGCAATTCCGTGGCAATGCAATTGATGTCGCCCGGATCGCAATCCGAGACTTCGGTGAGGGAATCGGACGGCCACAGCGATGATTCATCAGTTTCGATGGTGGAGAAGTTCTCGAATTGCTCGTCCATCTGATCATTCCAGGCCATGTCCCCATTGGCGCCCGGCATTGGCGTTTGCGGATCGAGGCGCGTTCGGGCGGGATGAGTGAGCAGAATGAACGTAACCAGCAAAAGGACGCTCAGGGCCCCGTACAGTATGGCCGGTCGCCATATCAGAAACCAAGGCTCCGCGTCCCCGGGAATCCGGCGCCGGCGAGTCCGCTGTGCTTGCTGTTCGGCGAACGCGAGAATATGGCCAAGGGTTTGCGGATGTGGATCAGCGTGGTCGGCTCGCGCATGAGCGGTGAGTTCGGCCAAGTCTTGTGCAAAGGCGGCGCAGTGCGGACATTGGGCCTGGTGGCTGGACAGCCGCCATCTGTTCCAGCGCGGCAGCTCTCGCGACTGCCTTAACAGAATCAATTTTTCAGCTTGCCCGCAGTTCATGGCTTTATCCCTCGTTCATTTCGTCTTTCAACCCTTGGCGCAGTTTGGCCAGCGCATATTGCATCCGGGCCAGCGCCGTACCGATAGTCGTCCCTTGGATACGGGCGATCTCGCGAAACGGCATGTCCGCCTCGGTCCGCATCAGGAATACTTCCCGTTGCTCGTCCGGCAGCCGGGATACAGCTTCCCGGATGCGCAGGCCGAGATCGCGTCCGGCGGCTTCTCGATCCGGCCCGGGGCCGTTTGCCGGTAACTGCGCGGCGGCCGGTTCATCGTCTTCCGGGTCGGAGTCGTGAATACTGACCGTCGGCTTTTCGCGCCGCGCCCGGTCAATTATCAGATTATGTGCAATGCGGAACAACCAACTCAAGAAACGGTTGTCCCGGTAAGAATCCAGGCTGCGGATAGCGCGGAACCAAACTTCCTGAAAAAGCTCGTCGGCATCGCACCGGCCTTCGGTCATTTTGAGAATGAACCCGTAAAGCGGCCGGCGGAAGTGTTCAACCAGGCGTCCCAAGGCCTCGACGTTGCCGTTTCGGTACTGCATTACCCATTCATGCGTCTGGTCTTCCATTCGCTGCCTTCCGCTGGCGGCCCGGCTGCATATCCAAATAACGAGCGCCACAGCCAATTATTGCCTTAAAATCGGGAAAATCGAGCGTTGTGATTGGATCTTGCACGGAATAAATGGATTTCGAATTGCTCGCCACCCCGGACCGTTTGAAGGATGAGCACCCAGCGAACATCTGCGCCCCGCAATTTTTCAGCCTCGAACAGTGGTTTGACGCGCAGTTGGACCGCGATCCCAACCCCGACCTCGGCCCGCCGCAGTTTATTTAGCGGCGACTCGCTCAAGGATTTACGTATGTGCCGTTAGCCTGGCGACCCATGAACTCGGGTCGGCGGCCTATTCCTGGCAGGCAATCCAGCCCTCCCGGCCGGGGAAAACCCTGGGCACGACGCGGCCGGGCGGAGCGTTGTGGTTGGCGGGCAGCAGCTGGCCCAGCGGGCAGATCTGCACCCCGCGGGCCAACGCCATATCAAGGAAATGCTCAAAGAGGTCGAAGCAGGCGATACCCTCCGACTCGGTGTGGGCGCAAAGGACATTCAAACTCTGTTCCGACATAAGGGAGAGAAGATGCTCGTTGTAGTTGGCGTTGGTGATCCCGTCGCGGCCGAACACCTCGTCGTAAGTGGGCAGGGTGGTGGGAATCTGGGGCTGCCCCAGCGGAGCCCCATCCACTACGGGGCGAAAGACGGATGTGCCGCGGCAGTCGCTGTTGTATCGAAAGGGAAAGCGCGCCTTTTCACGCAGCACGGTGTCATGGGCTTTCCAGCCCGGCGCAGCCGAGCAATCCGGAGCGCGCCCAAGGATTTCACCGAGGCGATTCACTCCGCGCTCAATGGCGGCATGGACTTCGACGGCGCTCCATTTGTCTATCCGCGCCTGCCAGGCATGGTGGTCCCACGCGTGCAGGCCGATTTCGTGTCCGTCGTCCGCCGCCGCTCGGATTATATACCCGAGCTTTTCTCCTATATCCGGCCCGGGCCAGAGCGTGCCTTTGAAGATGATGTCCCATCCATAGAGGCTGGCCGCCTTGGTGCGCATCATTTTCAGGAAGAACGCCGGTTTCAGGAGGCGCCAGAGATGGCGGCCCATGTTGTCCGGCCCGACGCAAACGAAAAAGGTGGCCTGAATTGAGCGTTTCTTGAGTGCGCGGCACATGGCCGGCAACCCCTCGCGCGTGCCCCGAAAGGTATCAACATCAATTTTAAGGCCCAGTTTCAAGCCCGCTGCCTGCTACTCGTCATCGGCGCTGAGATTGAACTCGTTGGAGGCCACCGCCTCCTGCAGGAAGAAATCCAGGGTGGTCTCCACCGACTTCTCCATGCTGACCTTGGGTTCCCAATCCAGCAGGCGCTTGGCGTTGCGGATGCTGGGTCGGCGGTGCTGGACGTCCTGGTAGCCGGAGCCGTAGTAGGCGCCGCTTTCGATTTCCTGGAAGCCGGCGAACGGCGGGAACTTGGCGCGCAGCGGATGCTGATCGAACAGCCGGACCAGCATTTCTCCCAACTCCTTGATGCTGGCTTCGTTGTCCGGATTGCCGATGTTGATGATCTGGCCATCGCAGACGCCGTTGGGGTTTTCGATGATCCGGTATAAGCACTCCACGCCGTCGGAGACATCCACGAAGCAGCGCTTCTGCAGCCCGCCGTCAATCAATTGGATCGGCTTGCCTTCGACAAGGTTGAGGATGAGCTGCGTGATGGCGCGCGAACTGCCGATGCGCGCCGAGTGCAAGGTGTCCAGCCGCGGTCCGATCCAGTTGAAGGGGCGGAACAGCGTGAACTTCAGGCCCTGTTTGGTGCCGTAAGCCCAAATCACTCGGTCGAGCATCTGCTTCGAGCAGGAATAGATCCAACGCTGCATGCGGATGGGGCCGAGGACCAGCTTGGAATTGTCTTCATCGAACTCCTTCTCGTCGCACATGCCGTAGACCTCGGAGGTGGACGGGAAGATGATACGCTTGCGGTATTTCACGCAGTAGCGGACCACGCGCAAGTTCTCCTCGAAATCCAGCTCGAAGACGCGCAGCGGGTTGCGCGTGTACTCGATCGGCGTGGCGATTGCGACCAGCGGCAGGATGATATCGCACTTGCGCACGTGATATTCGATCCACTCGCGGTGAATCGAGATATCGCATTCGTCGAAATGGAAGCCGGGCTGGTTCAGGAAGCGCTGGATGTGGTTGGAGCGCAGATCCATCCCAAACACCTCGTATTTGCCGCTTGCCAGCAAGCGCTCGCTGAGCGCATTGCCGATAAAGCCGTTCACCCCCAGAATCAGGACACTGCGCTTGCGCCGAGCCTCAATCCGGCTGGAGGCGCTCGCGCCGAAGCGCAGTCCGGCGACGAGGTTCATGTCGCGCGCGAGCTGCGGCCCCCGCACAAACACGCCCTTGTCGGTCTGCCCGAAGTCCACGCGAACGGCGCCCTGGCCACAGGCGATCACCAGGGGATCGGTCGAGATCACCGTGCCCGGCGCGGCGGGCTTTTCCGGGGCCGGTTGTTCAGTTACGGCCCAGAAGATAGCGCGAGCATCGCCAGTAAAACTGTAGGCGCCGGCGAACGGACGGGTCAGGGCGCGGACACGGTTGCGGACCGTTGCGGCGTCTTGCTCCCAGTCTATTGCGCCATCGGCTGGTCCCAAGGCATGGAAATAGGCGGCTTGGGCATTGTCTTGCGGCCGGCGTGGCGCTCGGCCGGACTTGATCAGGGGCAGCGCCTGGTCGAGCAACTGCCCGCCGGCCTTGACGGCTTTTTCCAACAGGTCGCGGATCGTATCTTCCGGCGCGATGGCGAAGGCCTGCTGCGCGACGATATCGCCGTCATCCGCGCGCGCCGTCATGTAGTGCAGGGTGACCCCGGTTTCGCGCTCGCCGCGCAGCAACGCATGATTGAGCGGGTCAAGTCCGCGATATCGCGGCAGCAGTGAGCTATGCAGGTTAAGGCAGCCAGCGCCTGGGATTTCCAGCAGCGGCGCCTGCAGCAAGCTCGGGTAATTGAACGCGAAAACGACGTCGGGCTTCAACGAGCGGATCCGCTGCACCCAGAGATGGTGGTTGATGTCGTCCGGCGCGAAGACCGGGATGCCGGCTAGGGCGGCGCGTTCGGCGACAGCGGCGTCGGCGTCATTCTGGCGGGTGAAGACCGCGAGCACCTCGAACCCGTTCCGCAGCAGGGCGTCGAGCCCCGCGCAACCCATTTCCTGGCAAGCGAGCACTATTGTTTTCATGGATTACTCCTGGATGGTGCGGCCGACCACCTGTTGAACGAAATAGCGGGGCCGCGCCCGCACGTCATTATACACCCGGCCGAGGTATTCTCCGAGCAGGCCGAGCCCGATGAACTGCGCGCCGACAAAGCAGAAGAGGATCGCGAATAGCGTGAAGACCCCTTGCGCCGCCCAGTGCGCGCCGTAGATCAGGCGCAGCAGGATCAGCAGCGCGCCAAAGCCCAGGCCGAGCAGCGAGATGAGCCCGCCGATGAAGCTGAGCAGGCGGATCGGGAACGTAGTCATGCTCGTCAGCAAATCCAGTTGTAAGTTGATCAGCTTCCAGAGGCTGTATTTCGAATCCCCGCCGGCGCGCTGGGCATGGCTGACCTCGATTTCGGTCGTCCGCCGCGCGAAGGTATTGGCGAGGACCGGGATGAACGTGCTGCGTTCGTGGCATTTGAGCATGGCGTTGACGATCGGGCGCTTGAAACCACGCAACATGCAGCCGTAGTCGTGCATCATCACCCCAGTGCTCTTCTGGATGGCCCGGTTGGTGATCCACGAGGACACCTTGCGGAAGGTGCTGTCGCAACGCGGGACGCGAACCGATCCCACCACGTCGAAGCCCTCCTCGACCTTGGCGACGATGCGCGGAATTTCCTCGGGAGGATTCTGCAAGTCGGCGTCAAGCGTGACAATGATATCACCCCGCGCGTGCGCGAAGCCGGCTATGACCGCGGCGTGCTGGCCGTAGTTGCGGTTGAGGAGAACGCCGACGATCCGGCCGCCATTCTGCTCGGCCGCCCGTGTGATCTTTTCGGCGGAGGCGTCGGAACTGCCGTCATCCACCAGCACCACTTCGAATGGTTTTCCCAGCTTGCCGCAGGTGTCCAGGCAACGCCGGACCAGTTCGTCGAGGTTGGCTTCCTCGTTGAACACGGGAATAACGACGGAAACTACCGGTTTATCGTTCATGGTGGCGCGCCCTCCCGGTTGGATTTCAGCGTTTAAGCACTTCCTTGATCGCGGCAATCACATCGTCCGCGTCCCGACGAGTCATGTCGGGAAACAGCGGGAGCGAGCAAATCCGATCCGAGTTCCACTCGGTGTTCGGCAGCATGCCGCGGCGCATGCCCATTTTTTCGACGTAGTATTTCTGGACGTGGACCGCCTTGAAATGCAGGCCGGTGCCGATGTTGCGTTGTTTCAATTCCCGCATGAAATCATCGCGGCTGATTCCCGCCCGGTCTGTGTCCAGCCGGATGATGAACAGATGCCAGGCGTGACGGATCGGGTAAGCCGGATCGGCCAGCGGCAGGATTTCAGGAATGTTTTTGAATTGTTCCCGGTAATACAGCGCCAGTTCCGCGCGCTTGGCGTTGAACTCATCCACGCGCGCCAGTTGCCGGATGCCGAGGACGGCGGCGAGGTCGGGCAGGTTGTATTTATAACCCGGTTCGAGCACCTCGGCCTGTGGCGAACGGCCCAGGGTTTGCCGGTCGAAGGCGTCCACCCCCAGTCCGTGAAACTTCAGCCGTTTGACACGCTCGATCAGCGCGGGATCGTCGGAGGTCACGACGCCACCCTCGCCAGTCGTGATGTTTTTGATGGGGTGGCAGGAAAAGATGGCGGTGCCGGCCTTGCCGATTTTGACCCCGCGATACTCGGTGCCGACTGCATGCGCGGCATCTTCGATCAGATGAATTCCGCGCCGCTGCGCCATTTGGCGAATCGGATCCAGGTCGGCCGCGGCGCCAGCGAAATGCACCGGGATAATCAGCTTGGTCCGGCTGGTGGTCTTTTCCGCGATCGCTTCAGGTGTGACCATGAGGGTGTCGCGATCCACGTCAACGAAAACCGGCGTCGCGCCGGCCAGCACAATCAGGTTGACCGTCGAGACCCAGGTCATCGCGGGGGTGATCACTTCGTCGCCCGGGCCAATGCCCAATGCTTTCAAGGCTACGTGCATTCCGGCGGTGGCCGAAGTCAGGGCGACGGCGTGCGGCGCGCCGGTGTATTCGCAGAACTTTTGTTCAAACTCATTGGCGCGGGGGCCGGTGGTGATCCAACCCGAGAGCAGCACCTGGCCTAATGCCTTGGCATCCTCCTCCGTGAAGGAGGGCTTGGAAAACGGCAGAAAGTCTTTTCTCATCAATTAGTTGCCTCAGCCGGTCGGCGGCCTGTGAGCCGCCGGTACTTTGTGACACGGCGCCCGCTATAGTAATGCCGCGGGATAATTGTTCAACGTGAAAAACCAGAAGCACGACGGAAATCAATGGAAATCCGCTTTAGGCATTGGCTGAGAAACGTCGTTTGAAGCGCGGCCTGTCTCAGGGCGCCGGCCCGGACTGGACTTGGATGATGTAATAGCGGTTATTCAGCGCGCTGGTATTGGTGAATGTGCCGGTGGTCTGATACCACGGGGCGGGCGCGGAGACGTCATGCACATCCACGGTCCCCACGACGTTGTTGCCCGGGTAGGTGAAGTTGGGTGAATCCACCGTTAGAATACGATATCGTTTGTTATCGCGCGCGACCCACTCGACAACTTTTTCATTGCCGGCGCCCTTCATGATTTCAGTGATCTGCAGAAACAGATCCCGGTTGGTAGGGTCGGTGCCGGCCACCGATTCGGCGCCGTCCGGCTGGCCGTCGCCGTCCGTGTCTGCATTGTTGACTTCCGTGGCGGTAACCGGGTCAAAATTCGTGCCCAGGATTTCCGCCAGATCGGAAAGATTGTCGGCGTCGTTGTCCGTCGTCAGCTCATACGGGTTACCGTATGGATCGCGCAGGTCGGGGCGCTTGATGTCCACTGCTTGGAGGAAACCCGCATAATTGGTCATGCCGCCGCCGGAGGAGATGAAGATGCCGCCCGGCTGGCCGGCGGCGCTGATATTGGTGTAAGCCTTGCCGTCCGGCAGCGTGACGGTATTGGTGGACATCGTTCCGGAACCGTCCAGCACTGAACTCAGGTTGCGGTACTCGCCTTGGGCTTCAAGGCCAACCAGCGGACCCAGCAGGAAAGCAAGCATGGCAGCGCCAGTTACCCATTTCATCTTGCAGCACCCCTCTCCAGTGAGCAGCGTTGATACCCTGTAAACATATAGTTCGACAGCCGTCGGGATGTCGAGTTTTATTTGCTGTCAAGGTCGGGTATATTGCGCACGAGGCGCAGGCCGATATTCTCCTCGCGTTCGGTGATTCGTTGAGGATAACGCTCGGCAGAGCGGCAGCGATAAGCCGAATAGTTCCAAGCGCCGCCGCGGACGGCGCGCAAGTTGTTGTTGGGTCCGACCGGATCGGTCACGGGGCCATCGGGATACTGCGCGGCGTATCCGTCCGCCACCCACTCCCAGACATTGCCGTGCATATCATAAAGGCCCCAGGCGTTCGGTTGAAAGGCGCCCACCGAGATGGTGGAGTCCATCTCGGGCCCGGTTAACGCGCCGCCGTAGCGGCCCTGGCAGTTCATGTTGCGCATGCTGGCTTGGTTGCCGTAACAGAAGGGGGTTTGCGTCCCGGCGCGGCAGGCATATTCCCACTCGGCCTCCGTTGGCAGACGATATGTTCCTTCCGGGACTCCCTCCATGGTGGCGAGGCGATTAAGAAATGCCTGGCAGTCATTCCAGCTCACATTTTCGACGGGCGCAAACTCTTTGGATCTCTTGAAATAGGCGGGATTGCTGCCCATTACTTTCGTCCATTGTCCCTGGGTGATTTCGTATTTGCCGATATACATCGGACGGCTGATGATCACCTTGTGCGGCTTCTCATCGCTGTCGCCATCCTCTTCGCGCGAACTGCCCATGATGAACTCCCCGGGCGGCACCAGCCGGAGAAAAATGCCGGACTTCCGAGTCTGCACTTCGATGGGCAGGTCGTTGGCCTTGGAATACTGCAACTGGCGCTCTTGCGCGTCGCGACTGCCGGCGCCCAGATGATCCAACGGCACGCGGGACCAGTCCGGCTGCGTTGGTCCGTCCAAGTCCGGGAACAGCGCCCCAAAATTACGGCGGGGCGGCGGGGGCGGCGTGACGACCACCGGGGTGGCGCCTCCCGGCCCGGTCTTGATCGCGCCTGCGCCCGTTTGGGCGGGCATCGTGGCGAGCTCAGGCTGGATAATCAGCGGCTTGGCTTCGGCCTCCGCCATTTCCTTGGCTGCTGCTTGAGTGGCGGCCAAGATCGGCAGGCCGGCCAGGCGCATGTTCTGGCGCCAATCCTGCCGCGTGTTTGCGGCGCTCTCCCGGATCACCGTGGCGGGTCCCAGCGGCCCTTCAATGGCGGTTGCCACGCCGCTCAGGCGTTCCAGCGTTCGCAGCTCGCGTTGCACGGCAGCTAACTGGCGGGAGACAATCTGGTATTGATCAGTCAGTGCTTTCAGATTAGCCCGGCGGCGGGTCAGTTCATCCAGCAAGGCGTTGTAGGAGTCCTTCAAGGCGCCGCCGGCGGCCGCCATGTTTTGCCGGATCTTGGCTTCCTGGCCGTCCAGATCGGCGGTCAGCAGATTGACTACGGATTGGTATTTCTTGTTTTCCCCAGTGGCATCCACCGAGCGGGCCAGTTCGCGATTCAATGCCGCCAGCTCGCCGGTCGGATTGGCGGCCGAGCTCAGGATGTACAGGCGATACTCGGTCCGGCGCGCGATGGATTCCAGCCAGCGGCGCAACTCGGCGCCGGCGACGCCGGCCTGACGCTCATTTTCCCAATAAGATGGAGGGGCGATCGCCCCATCACTGTAGGGTGGTGGGGTTGTGGGTGGTGGAGATTCGCGCTGGCCGATTTCTGCCGGCCAGGTGTTCAATTCGCCAACTTCCGGCAGACGGCGCCAGGCGGCCAGATCCTCGCTGATGACGTCGCGCATGTTCTTCAAGGCTGGCTCCTCGCCCAGCATCTCGCGAGTCATCTTATAGATGTCGAGCCAGCCGCTGGTCTTTTGATTGAGTTCGCCAAAGAAAGTACCGATGACCAGCACCTTGCCGCGCAGTCGCTCAATCTCGGCGCGCTTCTGGTTCAGCAAGGCCGTCAGCCGTTCTATCTCCTTGCGCGCCAATGTGTTATCTGCTGTCTGCTGAAGTTGTCCGAGATAGGTGGTTATGTCTTCAGCCGAATTCAGCAGGCCGCCGATGCGCGGATTGATGGCGGTTAACCGTTCCATTGCCGCCGCCAAATCCTGTTGAAACGCGTTAATCGCCGGCTCCGGCGCGGCGTTGGTCATCAGATCGGCAAAATGTGCGGTTACCATCTGACAATCCAACTGCATCTGCCGCTGGATTTCGGTTTGGGCGGTTACCATGGACTCCCCGCCGGCCCTCGGCACAGGCAGCAGTAACGCCGCCAGCGCCAGTCCGGCGCCTGTCGCCAGCGTCCGCATTAGGAGCGGTTGTTGTATGCTCATATAGCGCGACCTTTTATCTGCGGGGGCGATTATAGCGTGATGTCTGCGCCGGCGTCGAGTGGTTGATTGGGATTGATGAGTGTAACGCCGGCGGTCGCGGGGTTTGGTGATCACGCTTCTTCACTTTTTTCCTTGAACCTCAGCCTCAAACACCGAGGAGCGCGGCCATCCTGCCTGCATCCACCAATTGGCGCAATCGGGTGGGGATGGTTCAGTCCAGATCACGGTCTTCCAGCTCATCCTCGCCGAGGCCCAGAAAATGGCCGAGTTCATGCAGCAGGGTACGCCGGACCTCCTCCTTGAACGCCGAGTCATCATGGCCGGCATATTCCCAGATGTTTTCGAGAAACAGGAGCATCTGGGCCGGCAGTTGCTGCTCGCTTTCAAGTGGATCAGGAAGAGCTTCGCCGACAAACAGCCCAAGCGTGTCGGGCGCGATGCCGTCGGCGAGCAGCGCCGGGTCGGGAGTCGGCTGATAAGTAATAGGGATCGCCCGCATTTTGGCGCGCACCGGTTGGGGTAGGGCGGCGAGCAGGGCCTGTGCCTCGCGGTCGGCCGCAATTTGCAGGCGTTTGAACTGGCGTTGGCGCAGCCGATCCACGATGCCTCACCCTCCGGCCCAGAAATGGATGGCCAGGATGATCAGGGCCGCGGCGGCCTCGATCAACGCGATCCGCTGAATATTGACGCGCGGCGCCATCCGTTGCCAGTGGCGGGCGCCGAGCAGGCCAACGGCGGCGTCTGTCAGCATGACGACCGCCAGCCAGAATCGGATCGCGGCGAAGCTCATGCGGTCATTATGAGCAGAATCAGTCCGGCCATGTCAAAAAAACAAGCGTCCTTTCTGCTTGAGCGCCTTCGCCGAAGTCTTTAATCTTTCGCGGTTTTTCAGGAGTTGCAACTTATGGCAAACAAGATCAGCAGCAGCGCCGCGGCTTCCGTCCGCTATCCGCTCTTTGCGCGGCCCATGGTCGGCCAGGTGCTGACCGTCATCGCCGCCCTCGCGTTGTATTTTGTGTTCATGATTCTCTCCCTGGTGGGCCCGGCCGGCCAGGCCGCGCCGCACGCGCGAGCCAATTTGATCGCCTTCACCTGTGTGTTATTGGTTGCGATCGGGCTGGCGGTGGTGGCCCTGCAGTCCAAGCTCATGCGTCGCAAGCTGGATGGCAGCCCGCTGCCGCGGGTCAGCATGATCTTGCTCGGCATCGGCCTGTTCCTGCTTCTTGCGTTGGTGACCGGCCTGCTGAAGAGTTGAGCGGCGGTTTTGTTAATTAGCAAAGGATTCATGCTATGAAGATTTATATGAACGGACGGCTGGTGCCCGAGAAGGCGGCGAAGGTGTCCGTGTTTGATCACGGCCTGCTCTACGGTGACGGCGTGTTCGAGGGCATCCGCGCCTACAACGGGCGCGTGTTTATGCTGGACGAGCACGTGGATCGGCTTTACCGCTCCGCGCAGGCGATCGCCCTGAAGATTCCGATGGCCAAGCCGGAGATGGCCCGCGCCGTGGTTAAAACCTGCAAGGCCAATGGCCTCAAGAATGGTTATATCCGGCTCGTGGTGACCCGTGGCGTCGGCACGTTGGGGTTGAACCCGGACAATTGCCGCGATCCGCAGGTGGTGGTGATTGCCGACAAAATCCAGTTGTATCCCCCGGAACTCTACGAGCAGGGGATGTCCATTATCACGGTGGGCACGATGCGCAATCAGGCCGAGGCGGTGAACCCGCGGATCAAGAGTCTGAACTATCTGAATAACATCCTGGCCAAGATTGAGGCGCTCAATGCCGGCGTGATGGAGTGCATCATGCTCAACCCGCAGGGCTACGTGGCCGAGGCGTCCGGTGACAACATCTTCATCGTCCGCGGCAACACGCTGGTGACGCCGCCCTCGTGGTGCGGCGCGCTGGAGGGCATCACGCGCGCGGTGGTGATGGAAATCGCCCCCCAGCACGGCTGTGTCGTGCGCGAGGATGTGCTGACGCGCTATGACCTGTACACGGCGGATGAGATGTTCCTGACCGGCACGGCCGCCGAGATTATCAGCGTTGTCAATGTGGATCGGCGTCCCATCGGCAGCGGCCAGCCCGGTCCGATCACTCGCAAGCTCGGCGCCGCATTCAGCCGTTTTGCCCAGAACAACGGCACGCCGATCCGGTAGGCGCGGGCGGAGCGAACCCCATGCAGTGCGAGTCCTGCCAGCATGCCGAGGCGACCATCCACCTGACGCAGGTGGTGGATGGCACGGTCAAGAAGCTGCACTTGTGCGAGGAATGCGCGGCCAAGAGCGGGCTGGATATGACGGGGCCGATCTCCATCACGGATATCCTGCTGGGTATGGGCGCCGGCAAGGCACCCGCGCCGACGGACGAGGAAGCGGCCCCGGCGGGGCCGGAACGCTCATGCCCGCGCTGCCATATGCGCCGCGCGGATTTCAAGAAAACCGGGCGGCTCGGTTGCGCGGACTGTTACGAGGCGTTCTCCGGCGAACTGCTGCCGCTGATCAAGGCCATGCATCGCGCCGATCAGCACGCCGGCAAAGTGCCCGAGCGCGAGCGCGCCCGCGTCCGCCAGACCGCCGAGGTGGAGGAATTGCGGCAGGCGCTGGAGCGCGCCGTTGCCGCCGAGAAGTATGAGGAGGCCGCGCGCCTGCGCGACCTGCTCCAGCGGCGCCGCGCTCGTGACGGCGGCGAAGCGGAGCCGGCGCCATGACCGTGGACGATTTTTTCCGGAATTCCGGCGGGTGGCTCGCGCCGGGCGGCGAGCCCGGCGTCGTCGTCAGCAGTCGCATCCGGCTGGCGCGGAATCTGGAGGAGTCCGCCTTTCCCGGCTGGGCCGGCGCGGAGGAGTGCGGCCGCATTTGGCGCAATCTGCGGGAAATCATTACAGCGTTCCCCCCTTTGCGGGACGGATTTGTCGCCGAGATGCCGTCCGTGGACGAACTGGGCCGGCAAATTCTTTTTGAACGGCACCTGATCAGCCGCGAGTTGGCGGAGAAGCAGCAGGGCAGTGGGGTGGTGATCTCGGCTGACGAGCGGATCTCGGTGATGATCAATGAAGAGGATCACCTGCGCATGCAATCCATGCGCCCCGGGCTGGACCTGCGGCAGGCGTGGCAGGTGGTGGACGGGATTGATACGGCGATCGAGCGCCAGACGCGCTACGCGTTTTCCCTGCGGCTGGGGTACCTGACGGCTTGCCCGACCAATGTCGGCACCGGCATGCGCGCGAGCGCAATGCTGCACCTGCCGGGGTTGGTGCTGATGAACGAGATCAACCCGATCGTCAAGGGTATGAGTAAGATTGGCCTGGCCGTGCGCGGCCTGTGGGGCGAAGGGACGGAGGCCAGCGGCAATATGTTCCAGGTCTCCAACCAGATCAGCCTGGGTGAGTCGGAGGCGGCGACCATTGCCAACTTGGAGCAAATCGTGATGGTGCTCGTCGAGCACGAGCACAACGCCCGCGCCCGCCTGCAGGAGAAACGAGATTATATTCTGCGCGATCATGTCGGGCGCGCCTACGGCATCCTGGCCCACGCGCACATCCTGACTTCGCGCGAGGCGCTGGACCTGTTATCGGGTTTGCGTCTGGGCCTGGATTTGGGTATATTAAAGGATATCAATCGCCGGGTGATTGACGAATTGTGGCTGCTCGTTCAACCGGGGCATCTGCAAAAAGTGATGGGGCGAAAATTGAAGCCCAAGGATCGTGACTGGGCGCGGGCCGAGTTGGTCCGCAGTCGGCTGGCTGTCGCGGAGCGCCGCCTTTCACCCGGCAGTGACGGAAACAAGCATGAATAATTTTACGCCGCGCGCGCAACAGGTACTCCAATTGGCCCGCAAGGAGGCCGACCGGTTTAATCACGGTTACGTGGGCACCGAGCATATCCTGCTGGG
>CAZMXS010000021.1:18309-58589 GCA_964570325.1 uncultured Verrucomicrobiota bacterium
GTGGGCACCGAGCATATCCTGCTGGGCCTGCTGCGGGAGGGCGAAGGCGTGGCCGCGCGCGTGCTCAAGAATCTGAACATTGATCTCGACAAGACCCGGATCGAGATTATGAAGGAACTTGATCCGAACTATGAGCCAGGCAGCGAGCCGCCGCTCCCGGACGCCGAGCACGCCGAGACCCAGGCGCGCCCGCCGCCGCGCGATTCCAAGACACCGGCTTTGAGCACGTTCGGACGCGACCTGACGGACCTGGCGGCCAAGGGCCAGCTCGACCCGGTCATCGGCCGGGCGACCGAGATCGAACGCGTTATTCAAATTCTCTGCCGCCGCACCAAGAACAACCCGGTGCTGCTCGGCGAGGCCGGCGTCGGCAAGACCGCGATTGTCGAGGGGCTGGCCGAGGCGATCGCCAAGGGCGATGTGCCCGAGTTGCTGCGCGAGAAACGGGTCGTGACGCTCGACCTGGCGTTAATGGTCGCGGGTACGAAATACCGCGGCCAGTTTGAGGAACGCATCAAGGCCGTCATGGATGAGATCAAACGGATCAAGACGGTCATCCTGTTCATTGACGAGTTGCATACGATCGTCGGCGCCGGCTCGGCCGAGGGCGCGATGGACGCCTCGAACATCATCAAGCCGGCGCTCTCCCGCGGCGAGCTGCAATGCATCGGCGCAACCACGCTCAACGAGTACCGCAAGTTCATCGAGAAGGATGCGGCGCTGGAACGGCGCTTCCAATCCATCATTGTGCGCGAGCCGACGGTGGAGGAAACCATTGAAATTCTCAAGGGCCTGCGCCCGCGTTATGAGGAGCATCACCATGCCAAGATCACCGACGCCGCCCTGGAACAGTCGGCTCGGCTCTCCTCGCGCTACCTGACCGACCGGTTCCTGCCGGACAAAGCGATTGACGTCATGGATGAGGCGGGCGCGCGCGCCCGCATTTCTTCCATGACGCGCCCGGGAGAGATCAAGGAACAGGAGCGCAAGATTGAAGATATCCGCAAGCAGAAAGAGGCGGTGATCCGCAGCCAGAAGTTTGAGGAGGCGGCCGCCCTGCGGGACCAGGAGCGACAGGCCCGCGAGGAGATGGAGCAGATCATGGAAAAATGGCGCAAGACGCGCGACGAGAAAATCGTCACCGTTGACGCCGAGGACATCATGCACATCGTCTCCAAGTGGACCGGCATTCCGCTGTCCAAGATGGAGCAGGAAGAGATGGCCCGCCTGCTGAAGATGGAACAGGAACTGGCGAAGGTGGTAATTGGCCAGGATGACGCGGTTGGCGCGATCTCGAAGGCGCTGCGCCGCTCGCGCGCCGATTTGAAGGATCCGCGCCGGCCGATCGGCACATTCGTATTCCTCGGGCCGACCGGCGTCGGCAAGACGCTGCTGGCCAAGGCGCTGGCGGAGTTCATGTTCAACAACCAGGATGCGTTGATCCAGATAGATATGTCTGAATATATGGAAAAATTCGCCGTGTCCCGGCTGGTGGGCTCGCCGCCGGGTTACGTCGGACATGAGGAGGGCGGTCAGTTGACGGAGAAGGTCCGGCGACGCCCTTACTCGGTGGTGCTCTTTGATGAGATCGAGAAGGCGCATCCGGACGTGATGCACATCCTGTTGCAGATTTTGGAGGAAGGCAAGCTGACCGACAGCCTGGGCCGGGCCGTGGATTTCCGGAACACGATTGTCATCATGACCTCGAATATCGGGGCCGACCTGGTTCGCAAGGGGGGTGGTCTTGGCTTCGGCGACCCCAAGCCGGCGGCCGACCACGAGAAGCTGACCCAGCAGATGCGGGAGGAGGCCAAGCGTGTCTTCCGCCCGGAACTGCTCAACCGGATTGACGATATTATTGTCTTCCGCCAGCTCCAGCGCGCGGATGTTGAACGGATTCTGGAGCTGGAAGTGGCCAAGATCAAGAGCCGGTTGAAGGCGCGGAATATCGAGATTCATTTGGGCGATTCGGCGCGCGATTTCCTGCTGGCCAAGGGCTTCGACACCGCCTACGGGGCGCGGCCGCTGCGGCGCGCGGTGGAACGTTATTTGGAAGATCCACTGGCCGAGGAGATCCTCAAAGGCCATATCAACACCGCCGAGGTGGTCGAGGTCACCGCCGGACCTGACAGCCTCAAGTTCGGACAGCTCGCGGGCACCAGTTGAGCGATCAGCCGCGCGGCGGCAGGCCATCCGGCCATTCCGCATGTATTCAGGCAAGCGATCTGTGCTACATGGCCCGTCAGGTTGAGAACCGACCGGATGAACTTGCGCCCCGCTTTTCATAAACGCTTTTTTCCCTTGTGCCCATTACCGTCTGTGCTATTATTTAATCTTAAATCGTTTTAGATAAAGGAGAGATGCCAATGCCAGTGCGCCAGACGCCGGTGGTGATAGGGAATGCTCGCTTCACGGTTTATGCGCCGGGCTGTGTCCGGATGGAATACGCTTGGGAAGGCCGCTTCAGCAAGGGGCCATCGCTGCTGGTGGGGCCGAAACTGGCTTCGCCGGCGGCGGCCGAGGTCAAACTCGTCGGTAAACGTTTGGAAATCCGAACAGCCAATTTTGAGCTTTATTACACGGACAACGGCCAGGTGTTTTCGGCCGAGAATCTGAAGATTATCCACCAGAACAAGGATGGACAGCGAATGGTCTGGGTGCCGGGCAAGAAAGACGCCGGCAACCTCGGAACGGTCACGCGCTGTCTGGATCAATGGAAGTGGTGCGGCGGGCCCCAGCATTATCCGGTTGAGGGTATATTGAGCACCGACGGCGGACATTTTGTGCCGGATGAGCCGCGCGTGTATTGGAATGCGGAGCATGATTGGCCGGAGGTTCGCAGCCATGCGGTCGCGTTCGATGGCTACTTCTTTGCGTACGGGCGCGACTACAAAGGGGCGCTCAAGGACTTTGTGACCGTCTTTGGACGGATTCCGATGGTCCCGCGCTGGGTGTTTGGCTTCTGGTACTCGCGCTGGTACGCCTACACGGATAGGGAGTTTATCAACCTGGCCCGCCGTTATCGCCAGGAGGGTATTCCGATTGATGTGATGATCATTGACACCGACTGGCGCGGCGGCTGGGGCGGCTATGATTGGAACAAGAAGTACTTTCCGAAGCCGGAGCAGGCCCTGAAGGCCCTGCGCGAAATGGGCCTGCGCAGTTCGCTAAATGACCACCCCGGTTACGACAATTATGATGCGTTGCCTGCCAACGACAGCCACATCCCCGCAATTGCAAAACGCCTTGGCGCGCTGCCGCACCAAGGCCAGTGGGCGTGCGACTGGTCGCGCAAGGAAGCGGTCCGGGCGTGGAAGGATCTGCTGCTGGGTCCGTTCTTTGATCAGGGAATGGATTTTTGGTGGGTGGACGGTTGGATCAAATCGCCGTTCGCCGGGCTCGACAGCCAGCTGTGGGCCAATCAGGTTTACTATGAAACCGCGAAAGAACGCACCGGCAAACGCGGCCTGATCCTGTCTCGTTTCGGCGGCATCGGCGGTCACCGGTATCCGGTTCAGTTCTCGGGCGACACCCCGTCCGAGTGGGCGACGCTTCAGTACCAGATCGAGTTTACCGCTCGCTCAGCCGGATTGGGCGCGGCCTATTGGTCGCATGATATCGGCGGCTTTTTTGGTCGCGAGATTGACGAGGAATTGTTTATCCGCTGGTCCCAGTTCGGCGCGATGAGCCCGGTGTTCCGCACGCACAGCGATCATGGCGTCCGCGAACCCTGGCACTTCAGCCGCCGGGCCCGAAACCTTTTCCGCAAACAGACCGGCATCCGCTACGCGCTGGCGCCCTATTTCTATACGTTGGCGCGCGAGGCCCACGACGCCGGCTTGCCGATTGTCCGCCCGCTGTTCCTGGAATACAACGATAATGATGGCGGCGCGCTTTACCGTCGGCACCAGTACCTGATCGGGCGCGACCTGCTGGTGATCCCGGCGGATGGGCCGGTGGACAAGCGAACCGGCGTCCAGCGCAAGCGCGCTTATTATCCCAACGGTTGGTGGTACGGCCTGGAGACCGGCGAGGTGATTCACGGCATGCTGGATGGTTTTGTGGATATTCCGATTGAGCGGATTCCGACCTATGTCCGCGGCGGCGCAATCATTCCTTGCCAGAAAGTTCAGCCCGCGCTGGGGACGCTGGCGCCAACGGAAATCCATTTCGATTACTGGCCCGATCAGCATACTCCTTCGGAGTACACCCTTTACGAAGACGATGGCGAGACCCGCGAATGTTGTACGGACCGACGCTTTGCGCTGACCACCGTTTGCGGCCGGGTTCTGGATGATGCGCTCACCGTGGCGATTTCCGCGCCCAAGGGGTCCTACAAGGGCATGCCGCGTCAACGCCATTATGTGGTCCGTATTCGCGTGGAACCGGCCGATCGGATCACGGCTGCTCGCATTCGTATCGGCAAGGGCGCCTGGCAGGGAGTGAAACCGCGAATGACGAATAAATGTCTTGCGGGCGCGGTGGAATCCGGCCATGTTTTCTGCGAAGTTGAAGCGTATAGTTCGAATCAACCGGTTGAAATCCGGCTGGAGTTGAGTCGTGCGACTTGACCGGCTCCGATGCCTCCGGCGGTTGAACCGTGCGGAGCGAGCCAGTGAAAATCCTGTATAAACTGATCTTGGGCTTGATGGGGGCTTTGCCGGAGCCCTGCGTGCGGGCGATCGGCCATTTCGGCGGCTGGATTTTTGGTTCCGTAATGCGGCACCACCGCGAGGATGCGCGTGATGCGCTTACCCGCGCGTTTCCCGAGAAGACCCCCGCCGAAATCGAGGCCATCGTCAAACAAATGTATCGGAATCTGGGCCTGAATCTGGCCGAATTCCTGCATATGGGGCCGGTTCAGGTCGAAAACGCCCGCCAGTTGGTTATCATGGAGAACGAGCAGATCCTGCGCGATGTGTTGGCTCGCGGCAAAGGTATGCTGGTGCTGACCGCGCATGTGGGCAACTGGGATCTGTTCTGCACGATCATCCCCAGCATGGGCTATCCATTGACTGTGATCACCAAGCGTATGCGCAATGTGGCGCTGACCGAGGTCTGGATGAAGCGGCGTGAACGTTTCGGCCTGAAGTTTGTTGAGGCCCGCAACTCGTTCCGTCAATGTTTGCGGGTACTCAAACGAAATGAGGTGGTCGGCTTCATTCTCGATCAGAACATGATCAATACGGAGGGTGTGTTCGTTGATTTCTTCGGCCGGCCGGCCTGTACCTCGCCGGGACTGGCTCTCATGTCTTACCAGTCCGGCGCGCCGGTGGTTCCGGCGTTTATTATCCGCGAGCCGGATGGCACCCACCATGTAAAAATCTTTCCGGCGCTCGAGCCGCCGCCGGACCGTGAACCGGAGACCATTCGGCGGGCCACACAGCAATACACCGCAGCCATCGAGCGGATCGTGCGGCAGTACCCTGACCAGTGGATCTGGCTGCACCGTCGCTGGAAAACGCAGCCAAAAACGGACGCAACGCCTTAACCGGTTTAAGCGGGGTGCGGCGGCAAATTCTTCCGAGGAAGACGCGACGCCGTCCTGCGGGAGCGCCGGAAGTGCAGAAAACAAACCGCCCCGCGGAATCCGCGGGGCGGTTGTCTATTGGCCGGTCCAATCAGGCCATTAAGGCGCCGGGGGCGCGGTCGGCGGTTCCGCCGGGGCTGCCGGTGCCGGGGCGTCAGAAGATTCAACCGGAGTCGGCTTGGGCGCGGGTGGCGGCGGCGGCATCCGGGCCGGTTTGGGCATGCCTGGGGCGAACGATGTCGGCATGGGCTGCGGCGTGATCGGCGAGCCGGCCGGATATTCGATCTTGGACTTGCTCTTCAGTTCCTGGATGTAAGCTTGCGCGGCCTGCTGGCGCTTTTGCGATAGCAGCACCTGCGCAATGCGATCCTTGACTTCATCCAGTGTTTTCTTGCCGGCTTCCTTGTGCGCGGTCACCTCAATGATATGGTAACCAAATTGAGTTTCCACGACCGGCCCGACCTCGCCAACCTTCTGGCTGAACGCGGCATCCTCGAAAGGCTTGACCATCTGCCCGCGCGTGAACGTGCCCAAGCTGCCGCCTTCGGCCTTGCTGGGGCAGTCGGACGATTCCTTGGCTATTGCGGCAAAGTCTGCCTTCTCATCCACCAGTTTCTTGCGGATGTCTTCCGCCTTTTGCTTCTTGGCCGCCTTGGCGGCGTCATCGTCCGTCGGTTCAATAGCCACCAGGATGTGGCGGGCCTCGACGGATTCGGGCATTTCAAAGCGTTCGACATTCTCCTCGTAGAACTCCTTGATCTCCGCATCGGTTGGCTCCGTTGAAGCGTCCGTCTTGGACGTCAGCAGCTTGGTTACTCGCAGATCAAGTTCCATGTTTTTGTCGAACTCTTCCTTTGTCATGCCGGCCTGCTGCATCAGGTCGTCAATTTTGACATCCGGCGGCAGAGATGCTTTAAGCTGGTCGAGATACTTGGTTTTGTCCTCATCGGTGATCGTAACTTTTTCCTGCTCGACCGCCTGGGTTAGCAGGATGCGCATGATCAGATTCTCGGCCGCCTGGCGCATCATCTGCTCCTGCATCTGGGCCATTTGTTCAGGCGGCAGACGCCGTCCAAAACGGCTCATCATGCGGGCGGTTTCCTCGTTGACCTCGCCTTGGGTGACCGCTTTGCCGTCCACGGTTGCCACCACGGTTTCCGGCGCGACTTTGGCGACGGGCGGCGCGAACACATCGCGCGCCTGCGAGAGATCCGGAGCTTGCGTGGTTGGCGCCGGCGCGGATTGCTTCCCGCAACCGGCCACCAGCGACACCACCGCGAAACACGCGGTCAAACCGAGCATTCTAGCCAACATTTTTGCCATCATTATCCTATTCCTTTCATAACGCCTGCAAGAGGCGGGTTCACCGGATAAAGAACGGGAGGGGATACTGGACTTGTGGACGCCGGATGTCAACGGCTAAGGAAAGAAACCGCACAGCCCTAAATCATGCGCGATCCATTTGACCCCAAGCGCCGGAAGCGAAGCAGTGGAGAGTGGGCCTTGGGGAAAGCGGAAAGAGTTATAGTAACCCGTCGAATTCGGTCACGCCGTCCACCATCCGGCAGGCGTGCACGGCGTAGCGGCTCGCATAATCCGGATGGCTGCGCGGATAGGCGGTGTCCACGGCGGTCTGGAGCGCCTCCACGGATTCCGCGCGGACGATCGCGCCCGCGGCGCCTTTGTCGCCGCCGCCGAGCATGCGTTCTCCCAGCACGCCGGGTACGGTGCGCGCGATGTCGCACATGGTCTCCAGTTCCGGCCCGGAGATTTTGTATTCATCGCGCAGGCCGATGCCGTCCGCGCGGAACAGTTTTCCAATGGTTGGAACATCGCCGGTCTGCCAGGCCTCGAGCATCCGGTAAAACCGTTGCTGTGCATTGTAAATGTATTTCAACCGCTCGCATAACTCCGGGTGGGAAGGCGCGAAGCGCTTTAGGATCCGGTCGAGCAATTCGGGGGTTCGGACGTCGGCCAGCGCGGTGATGCCAAATTCGTGGTTGGCCAGCCCCACCAGTTTCTCGCACTCGGCGCGGCGGGTGCGATAGGTGGATTTTTCGAGCCCTGGCCGAATCGTGCCGGTGTCGAGGCTGACAATCCGGAAATCAATCGCGCCGGAACCCAGCGGGATGTGCGTCACCCGGCGCTCCTTCGGGCTGAAGTGCGCGCCCATGCCGGCGCGGGCAAAATAGATCATGATCTGGTCGAGTTGGCCGCAGGGAGATCCAATGTAGTCGTTTTCGACGGCTTGGGCCAGTTCAACGACGCGCATCCCATCCGGGATCTCGATGCCATTGACCTCGAAGATGGTGAGGATCAGGTTGATGGCGAGCGCGGCCGAACGCGACATGCCGCCGCCGGGGATATTGCCCCAGAGCACGGCGTCGAACCCGCGTGTTAGTTTGAAGCCCGCGCGCGTGAGCGTCCAGGCGGCGCCGAGCGGAAAACGCGCCCAGGCGTTGGACTCCCGGCCCGGCTGAGGCGCGGGGACCTCGCCGGGACGGAAGGTGACGGCGCCCTCGTCGGGGAAGTTGCCGCTGAAGATCCGGACCAGGCCGCTGGCATTGGGTTTGAAGGCCAGCCAGATGAAGCGGTCGGTGCCGACCCCGAACAGCTCGGTGCCGTTGTAGTCGCCATGCTCCACGCCGAAACAGAAGCGTGAGGAGGTGCGACGGATGCGCCCCCCGGCGATGTCCAGCATCAGCACGGCGGCGGTTTCCGCCAGTTTGTCACGGATCTTCAGGTCGTCTGGGTCGGGGTTCATCTCCTACTCGTACTCGAATCTCCTACTCGTACTCGTACTCGTACTCGATCCTCGTACTCGATCCTTGGTCCTTTTCGATTAGGAGTACGAGTACGATTCACGAGTACGAGTGGAAACCGTCACGCGCCGGATGATTTTGGGCTGTTCCGTTTTGCCCCGATTCGGGCCAGCATTAGCATGCTGCCGCCGAAGCAGACTAGAAACAGCCCCCACCAAAGATTGATATTCATCCCGAGCGAACGTGCATACATCGCTGTATCGCCGGCGGTAATCAACCCATAACCGGCCAGGATCAGCCCGAGCAGGCCAAACATGGCCCCAATGAAAAAGCGGATGTCCAATCGCATGCGCGTTCTCCTTTACCAGAATATGATGTTCAGCACGACCGCCGCTGCCAGCACGACGCCGCCGAGCAGCGCCGGCTGGCGGTGCCACGGCAGGCCCTCTTCCTTGATCCGCGGCGTGAGCGAGTACACCAAGCCCCGCAGATCCTCGTCCGACTTTGTGCGCCGGCTCAACAACGAAATGGCGATGGTCATTACAAAACAGGTCGTCCAAGCCCAGATGGCGGTCCAGAAGTTCTGGGCCATCTCGCTGGGGTAAGTGTGCAAAACCGCGCCAAGCCAGCCGCCTTTGAAGCCGACCACGCCGCCGGCGGGCAGGGTCAGGCCGTGATGGAGCGCGGCCGCCGCGGTGCCGGACAGCAGGCCGAAGAAGGCGCCATGGCCGGTGGCGCGCTTCCAGAACATGCCCAGCATGAAGGTCGCGAACAGCGGCGCGTTGACGAAGGCGAAGACGAGTTGGAGCATATCCATGATATTGTTGAACTTCGTCGCCGCATAGGCCGCCGCGATGCTCAAGCCGATGCCGAAGAATGTGGCGAACTGGCCCATCCGCAGGTAGTGCGTATCGGGCCGTCCGGGATTGATGTAGCTCTGGTAGATGTCGTAGGTCCAGACGGTGTTGAAGGCGGTCACATTGCCCGCCATGCCCGACATGAACGAGGCCATCAGCGCGGTCAGGCCTAGCCCGAGCAGGCCTTGCGGGAAATAGTGGCCAAGCATCATCGGGATCGCGAGGTTATAGTTCAGCGTGCCGTCCGCCTCCGCAGGAATAAAGCCGCCGGGGCCGGCGTCAATCTGGTGGGCCATCGCGATCATGCCCGGCAGGATCACCAGCGCCGGGAAAAACATCTTCGGCACGGCCGCGATCAGGGGGGTGCGGCGGGCCGAGGACATCGAATCCGCGGCCATCGCGCGCTGGACGACGAGAAAGTCGGTGCACCAGTAGCCGAAGGACAGCACGAAGCCCAGGCCCATGATCATGCCGAACCACTCGATGCCCATGGGGTTGGTGTCGGGCGAGCCCATGTAACGCCACGAGTGGGTCCAGGCGCCGGCTGCGTAGCCCTTGCTGACGGCAAAATCGGAGAGCTTGGCGGTCAGCCCGCCCCAGCCGCCGACCTCCTCCAGGCCGATCAACACGAGCGGCAGAAAACCGAACACGATCAGGAAGAACTGCAGAACTTCGTTGTAGATTGCGGAGGTCAGGCCGCCAAGATAGATGTAGCAGAGTACGATGATCGCCGAGATGAAGATGCTGACATGGAAGTTCCAACCCAGCAGCAGTTCCAGCAGGGTGGCCAGCGCGTACATTGAGATGCCCGATGAGAACACCGTCATCACCGCGAACGAACAGGCGTTGAATGCGCGGGTCTTCTCGTCGTAGCGCAGCTTGAGGTATTCCGGCACCGACCGGGCCTTTGAGCCGTAGTAGAACGGCATCATAAAGATGCCGATGAAGACCATGGCCGGGATCGCGCCGACCCAGTAGAAGTGGCTGGTCATCAGCCCGTACTTCGCGCCCGACGCCGCCATGCCCATTACCTCCTGCGCGCCGAGGTTGGCGGAGATGAACGCCAGCCCGGTGATCCACGCCGGGATCGAGCGCCCCGAGAGGAAGAAGTCCGTGCTGGTCTTCATGTGGCGCTTCAGCGCCCAGCCGATCCCCAGCACGAACAGGAAATAGACAGTAAGAACCAAGTAATCCACGAGGCCGAGCTGAATCACATGCGAATCCATGCGTTACCTCCCTGCTGGTATAAAGTAAACTGGATTTCCGGCCGCTGGTAAAGACAGCAGACCGTATTTTTAATCGGGGCTGATTCACGGATTGCCTGGGGCGCCACGGGTGTCATTCCGCGCTTGGCTTTGGCCGGCGCGCGTACGAGGATGAGCAATCAAACAGGGTAAGAGGTGACACGGATATGAGCACTATTTCATTCGACCAGCCGCATCGCCGGTTCAACCCCCTGCTGGGTCAGTGGATTCTGGTATCGCCGCACCGGACGCAGCGGCCCTGGCAGGGCGAGCAGGAGCGGATGCCGCCGGCCGACCGGCCGGCGCATGATCCGCACTGTTACCTGTGTCCGGGCAATCGTCGCGCGGGCGAGGCGCAAAATCCGAATTATGAACATACCTTTGTGTTCACCAATGACTATGCCGCGCTCCTGCCCGATGTGCTGCCGGGCGCGTCCGCGTCGCACCCGTTGCTGCGCGCCGAGAGCGAGCGCGGGACGTGCCGGGTGGTTTGCTTCTCGCCGCGCCATGACCTGACGCTGGCGGGCATGAGCGCGGCGGGGAGTGTCGAGGTCATCAACACATGGGCGGAGCAGGTGACCGAGCTGGGCCGGACCTGGCGGTGGGTGCAGGTGTTCGAGAACCGGGGCGAAATCATGGGCTGCTCCAACCCGCACCCGCATGGCCAAATCTGGGCCGGCGCGGCCCTGCCGAATGAGCCTGCGCGGGAGGATCGCCGGCAGCTCGATTACCTGCGCCGGCGCGCCGTCCCGCTGCTGGTGGATTACGCGGACCTGGAGATCCGGCAGGGCGACCGTGTCGTGGCCCAAAGCATTCATTGGCTGGCGGTCGTGCCGTTCTGGGCTGTCTGGCCGTTCGAGCTGCTGGTCATCCCGCGCCGGCATGTTCTGCGCCTGCCGGACCTGACGCCGGCGGAACGCGCCGACCTGGCGCAGATCATGAAGGGTTACTTGGGGAAATACGACCGCCTGTTCAACGTCTCGTTCCCGTACTCCATGGGCTGGCATGGCGCGCCGACCGCCGAGGGTGATTTTACACACTGGCAACTGCACGCGCACTACTACCCGCCGCTGCTGCGCTCCGCAACGGTGAAAAAGTTCATGGTCGGCTACGAGTTGCTGGCGGAGGCCCAGCGCGACGTGACCGCCGAGCAGGCGGCTGCGCGCCTGCGGGAGTTGGCATAGTTTTTATCGGCGCACGCCGATTCGGAAGGCCCGCAAGGGCGCCGCGTTGGTGTCGCGGTAGCGGGCGATGCCGGCTGATACTTCGATGCGCGCCGGGTCTGCAATCTCGCGGTAAATCATGCCGTTGGAAAGCGGACCGTCGCAATAGTATAGATGATACAGGCGGCCGGTGGCGGCCGACCATTCCAGCAGCGGGTCATGGTTGGTTGCGGCCGCGATGACGTTGAATCCAAAGCGGGACGCTGCGTTCCATGGGTCGGTGCCGGCGACCGATTCTTCCCAGTCGTTCAGGTTGTCGTTGTCGCAATCCGGATCCAACGGGTCGGTGATCGTTCCGGTATACCCGGCCTGCGTCTCTTCGCGGTCGCTCAATCCGTCGCCGTCGCTGTCGGCGGCGGCGATGGATGTCCCCTGGATGCGCTCCTGGCGGTCGCTCAATCCGTCGCCATCCGAGTCAAGCAGTCCGGTGTCTTCCGGTTCGGATCCAATCCAGAAGCAGTCGAGGTTGATCGCTTGCCCGCCGGTTGGGACAGTGAAGCGAACCGTGTGCGGGCCGGGGCCGAGGTCGCCGACGAATGCCGTCACCCGGTTGAAATCGCAAGCGTGGTCGCCCCAGCCAGCCGTGCCGGGGCAGGCCAGCCGCGCCCGGAGCGCGCCGTCAATCCAGGCATCCACGACGCGGCCGCTCGTTGCATTCAACGAATACCACAGATAAAGCCAGGCGCCATTGACGGCGCGCGCGCCAACGTTGCTGTAGCTGGCGGTCGAGTTGGCCGCCTGGCCCCACGACATTCCCAGCACCGCGCCGCCGGAGGCGCCCGCCTTGGCATCGGGGCCGGAGCTGCCGGCCTGGGATGTGTAATCCTCGCATTCGCGGAAATACGGCGCGCCGGGCTCGGCCAGCGTAAGGCAATCCAGGTTGACCGGCGTGTCGTTGCTGGCCGCGCGCAACTCCAGCCGATGCCAGCCGGCGGTCAGCACGCCGGCCAGGCTGACGGTGGTGGTGCTGAAGTGCCCGCCTTGCTCGCCCCAGCCGCCGGTGTTGACGAAGCGAAGCGCCCCCATCGGGGTCGCATTCCAGGCGGCCTCCAACGATCGGCCGTCGCCGGAACCGCAGGCGTATCCGATGGAGAGCCCGTAGTTGGTGCGCGCCGCTGGGAGATAAAAATCCCAGGCCGCCCAGTCGTTAGAATGTGCGCCCCACGACTCGCCCAGCACTTCGCGGCCGGAGGCCGCGAACTTGAAGTCGCGGACGGTCGCGCCGGTTTGGGCGGTCCAATGCTCCGCTTCGACGCGATGCCGAGCGGCGCAATCGGCGCGGGTATCCGTCACAAATCCAAGGTCGGCCAGGAAGACCGTTCCGCTGGATTGATGGGTGAACAGCAGGCGGCTCAAGGCGGTCAGGTTCAGGTTGGTGAACTCGTTGAATGAAATGACGACCCGCTGCCAGGCGGTGGAAGCGCGCAGATCAAGGGCGGTCTCACGCCCCGCGCTGTCGCGCAGTCCGCTGCGGATTGCCTCGCCGCCGGCCGCCCCGCGCATGTAAAACGCCAGGGCCGTGTAGTCGCCGGCGTCCGCTCCGTTGAGATCCACGGCGTGGGTCGCCGGCGCCAGGCTGACGTACGAACGGCGGGCCCAGCCGGCGCCGCCATCGGGAAGGTTGGTGAAAACAAAACCGAATTCATGCGCGCCGCCGGGACCGGAATAGGCATCGTTCGTGCCGCCGAAAACATTGGGGTTGGTGCCGTTGCCCCAGTCAATATCGCCGCGTCCGCCGCCGCGGTAGGTGAAGCCGGCCGGCGCGGAGGTGGGGCTGCTGTTCTGCGGCTGGGCGTTGTCCACAGCTTGCAGCGCGTATTCCACATAAGTGCCGGCCGCGGCCCCGAGGCTTTCATCATCCGCATAGCCCAGATGCGCGGGAGCCAGCCAGCGGTTCGCGGCGACGAACACGCCGGCGGTGGAGGCGCGGCGCAGTAAGCGGTAGCCGATGACATCGCGCGCGCGGTCCATCGCGCCCCAGAAGACGCGCGGCCGTCCGGCGGCGTGCGCGACCCGCAGGGTTCCAGTGGGAGCGGCGGGTGGGAGCGTGTCGCGGCCGAACGCCAGGTAGTCGAGGTCGAGTCCGCCGCCGGCCGCGTTGGTGAACTCGAAGGAGATCAGCGTCAGGTTGCCCGGCCAGATGTCGTTGGAGACGACGCCGGTGATGCAGAAAGTCTCCAACGGGATTTTCACCTCGGTCCAATCGGTTGGCATGGCGCCGCCCGTGTGGGCGAGCAGCGGAGTCTTGCGCTCGCGGTTGAACACATCTTTGAGTCCGACCATGATTCGTTCCTGGCCGGTGTGGCCGCGCGCCCAGAAAGAGATTTGCGCCTGGCCGCGCTGGTCGCGGCCGCCGAGTTCGACCCAGCCGCCTTCGCGCGCGTTGTCGGCCGTGAAACGGACAATGTGCCCGGCGACCCGCGGATTAACATTTGAAGCCAGCAGCACGAAGGCGGCGGTGGCGGGCGTGCCGTCATTTTCCCAATGGCCAATCCCGCCGCCAAATTGATTGAGCGCGTTGGTGAAATCGGCGAGCGTGACGTTCTGGACCGGGCCAAAACCGACGGTGTGCATGCCGGTGGCGATGCACGGGTTTTGCATGAAAAAGCGCCAGGTGGTGCCCAGGCGGTAGTTCTCCAGCAACAACACGTTGGGGCCGTAGTCAATGTCCGCGTTCCAGCCGTTACTGAAGGGGGCGCGGCCATCGGCGGCGCGGCCGCTGTTGAAACAATTGAGCCAGCCGTAGACGTCGCTCCACATGGGCAGTTGTGGCGGGGTCCAGCCCTTGATGTAGTATTCCTCGAAAAGATATTTCAGCGTGGCCATGGTCTCCGTGCCGGCGTAGATCATGCAGGGCGGAATGCAAATGGGGCTGATGGAGCCGCTGTCGCTGCTCCACTCGTCAACGGCGTCGAGGATCCGGTAGCCGGTCGAGCTGCCGCACGCCGAAAGGCCGAAGGTGTAGTTCGTGTAGGTGGCGCATTCCCAGCCCCCGGCCAGTTTCCAGTCCCAGAACCGGTCGTTGCACCACTGGCTCTGATGCAGGATCGTGTCGCGCGCGATGTTCTCATGATTACGCCCGCGCGGATCCCAGCGCGCGCGGAAATCGAGATAGCAGTGCGGGTATTGCCAGTAGTAGAGCGGCAGGTGATAGGGGACGCCGGCGGTGACGTTCGCCCACATGTTGGAAGCGGATGCGTGCTTGTTGTGCTGGGGCGCGTCGGCGGCCTCAATGATGGCCAGCAGGTTTTCCGCATAGCCCCAGGCGGTGTAGTTGGCGTCGCCGCTGCCGGTGTTGTCCCACTGAGTTTCTGAGTACAGGCGCAGGGCGAGGTCGCCGGCGGGTGTGCCCTTGAAATACTCCGCGACCATGATCACGCCGCCGATGAAAAGCATATGGTCGAGGAGCGAAAGGCCATCCTTTGGATTCATGGTCCCGTCGGTGTTGTTGTAAAAGTGATAGGTCCAGCCGTTGGCGCGCGGGAATACATTGGGATCGGATGAATACTCGTTGCCGAACACCCGCAAGAGGCGGAGAACCTCGCCGTAGGCTTCCGCGTATGGCAGCCAGCCGCGATGTAACCCGATGCACATGGAAGAGAGTTTGAAGCCGATGCCGGCGATGCTCGTAATGGAGCCGAAATTATATGGCGTGTCATAGATGATGCTGTCGCACGGAAGCTGCCAAGGGCCGACCTTGGTTTCGCGATACGCGCGGAAACTGGCCTGTTGAATACGGTCAATGAATTCCCAGTCATTCGTTTCCCAGGCGCAAACGGGGACGACATCGGACAGGATCAGGCCGGCAGGCAGAATAACGCGAGAAATAGCCGTTGAAATCGCTCTCATTAAGATATCCATACCTTGTTTGGCGGAAATTGTTAAGGAACTTCAGGTGAGTGGAGGCGGGAATCGGGCAGGAATGCCCGATCTGTTTTGTCGCGCCGATTCGGGCGCGCGCGGGACGGCATCAGCGCGCATGAGCCAATGCGCGGAACTTGCGGACGGCCAGCACGATTACGCCGACTGCGAGGAACATCAGCAGGACGTCGGTTACGATTAAGGGGTAGTTGGCATTCGGGATGTATTTGTTGAAGAGCAGCAGCCAGAGCGAAGCCAGGGTAGTGGCCATCATGAAGACCGCCGGCAGGACCGTGAACCAGATTGGACGCGAACGCAGGGCCAGCCAGACCGCAACCACGATCAGCGTCAACGCCGCCATCAACTGATTGGCGCTGCCGAAAATCGGCCAGATATATTTGAACGTGTTGGTGTAGCAGAGCGCGAACATCAGCAGGGCGATGACGGTGGAGTTGAAGAGATGGCTCAGCAGCCAACGCGGGGGGCGACGGAAAACGGCGGACCACAGTTCTTCGAGCAGATACCGATTCAGGCGCGCGGCGGTGTCCAGCGTGGTGACGATGAAGCCCTCGACCATCAGCATCCCAAAGACGGCGCCGTATTGCATGGGGATGCCCAAGGCATAATGCAGCAGGCTGCCCATGCCCATCGCAAACGCCAGCACAGGATTACTGCCGGCGCCTTTGGCCGCCGGGAATACCAGCGCCTTGAACTGTTCCAGGGTAAGACCCGACGCCACGGCGACGACCACCAGCATGGCCAGCAGCGTCTCCAACAGCATGCCGCCATAGCCGACTCCTTTGGCGTAACGCTCGCTGATCAGTTGTTTGGACGTGGTGCCTCCGGTCACCATCGCGTGATAGCCCGAGATCGCTCCGCAGGCGACCGTGATGAACAGGAACGGCCAGACCATCCCCAGGGCTTCGTTGCCGCCGGCCAGGTTGAATGCCGGCATTTGAAACCCGACGCCGTGAAATCCGCCCGCGAGCGCGCCGACGATTAGCAAGGCCATGCCGGCGTACAACAGGAAAGAATTGACGAAATCGCGCGGCTGGAGCAGGGCCCAGACGGGCAGGCCCGAGGCCAGGATCACATAACCCGTCAGCACCAGCATCCAGGCGACAGGGTTCATGTTCAACGGATAGAACAGACCGAACACGATGGAGAAAACGCAGATGGCCAGCGCGAGCGGCGTCATGATCCAGATGTGCATCCGGCGCTTATAGACCAGCCACCCGAACAGTGGCGCGGCCAGCGTGATGATGGTCAGTGACGCGGACGCGATCCCGCCGATTTTTGCCCGGTGGATGCCATCAGCGCCCACATGCACCTGCAGTAAGGTTTGCCCTTCCTCCAAGTGCAGTTCCTTGACCGGGACGAGCGAGGTCAGGGCCGTCGCCGTGAGGCCCAGGAAGGCGGCGGTCAGCAGCAGCAGGATGATGATGGAAAAGGCAATAACCAGGAAGAAGCCGGTCCGGCCGAGCGTGCGGTTGGCCACCTCCGCCATGGAGCGGCCGCCCTCGCGCATGCTGACAAACAGACTGGTGAAATCCTGCACGGCCCCAATGAACACCGTGCCCAAAAGAATCCAGAGCCAGGCCGGCGCGTAGCCATAGATCACGGCCACCGTTGGCCCGACGATCGGTCCCGCGCCGGCGATCGAGGCAAAGTGGTGGCTGAACACCACCGGCGTCTTGCTGGGCACGTAATCCACACCGTCGTTGCGCGCGACTGCCGGCGCGATCGCCTCGCGCGCGTCGCTCAATATACGTTGGATATACCGCGCGTAAAAGCGGTAACCCCAGAAGAAGACCGGCAGCGCCAGCAAAATTGGTCCAAGGATGTTCATAATAACTCCATGATAGGCGGGGAGGGTGGGAAGAAAAGCCAGAAGAATGAGTCAAGCGAGGGGTGGGGCGCTCAATATATGGGAATACCGGTGGCCCCCTAAAAAAAACTGCTGCAGTCTGCCGGTGATCGTTGGATGTGCGTCTGGCCTTGGGATCGGGATTGGTCCGATCCCACCATGTCCGGGGTGGAGACCCGTTGCATGGGGTCGCCACCGCGGATACCGAATCGGACCAGTGGAGCCGTAAGGGACATATCGGAATGGCGCTAAATAAGCGGGATCCACCGGAATCCGGGAAGCAAGCTCCCCCGTTTGCTTCGTTCACGTCGGAATCATCAGTGAGGCCCGGATTGCTTGCAAGGTATCATCGCCAAATGACTCCACCCGCCGAATGACCGTCCCGCGCCATACGATCAACAAAGTTGGATAGGTTCGTATGGGAAGATGGCTCAACACGTCTGCGTCGGCCAACGGGTCCAGTTCATACCAGTGGTTGGAGTGGCAGGGAAAAGCATTCAGGACCAGTTGCCGCTGCCAATGGCTCCCGGCGTGATGCGCTGACCGACAGTAGATCAGCGTGAGTTCATCAAGCGCGGCCGGCGCCGAACCCATGCAGGTATAGGCGCGCATGGCTTCGTCTGTGCTCAACCCCGGCAGGAACACATCCTGCAGGCGATAAGCCCGGGTGTTCAGTATCGGTTCATCCAGCAAAATCGCCGCGATCTTGCCGGCGTTCACGTCAATTCGCAGGATCGCTTCGGGTTCGCCGATGCCGACCATTCCCACGGCGGCGCGGCGCTGGCTCAGCAGGATATCGGGTGGATTGAATCCGTAAGCAGCTTGGACGATCGCCGCGAATAAGCGTCCGGCCTCTCCCGCTTGACGCAGTTCCTGGAATTTGCGCCCAAACAGCGCGCCTACTTCCGCCGAACCGCGTGGGCGATCTCCCAGGTACACGGAGCTGAAAACAACATCATCGGCCAGCAGCGAGCGGAACAGATCCTCGTCCAGCGTATTCAGCGCCTGGCACAAGCGGATGCGCGCATCCGCCGCGGCTTTGTCCAAGTGCCTTTCGCGCCAGAAGTTCATCCGGTGCGCCATGTCCCCACGGTAACCCGCCGCCAGTTCCTTCTCGGCGCGCGGCCGCGGCGGTTCCGCTGCCGGGATATAGCACTTCCCGTCCGCATATCCATTCGGTGGCGCATGCGTGGCGATTGTCAGAGGTGTCGGGTTCATTTCCGCACTCGTTCTGACGGCCGTGAAATGGCTGGGGTAGAACTGCCGTTCGCCGCGCCATTGATAGGCGCACAGCCAGCCGTCTTTACCGGCCCCATAGTCCAGGCACACCAACGGCCAATGGTCTGGCTGCGCATCGCCCGGACGCAGGGCATAGTGGCCGATAAAACACAAAGATTGCCATGGGATGTGGCAATCCGCGATCCGCGCCAACTGGGCCGGGTTGGCATATTGGTTGTCGGGCAATTCACCGCGGCAGGGGAAGGACAAAGCGCGATAGCTCAACACCGTGTCCAAATCCACATTGCGCCACCACGCCACGCGCACGGTGCCGCGCGCTACGCCGTCGCGATCGGTGGCCATGCAGCCGGGCGGCAGGGCGATCTCCGCGCCTTTCAGCACCAGGTCGGCCGCCTCTCCCGCCGGGGTGCTCCGGGATGCCAGGCACCGCAGCTCCTCGATCCGGGCGCAACTGTACTTGTCTAGCAATTCGATCGCCGGCCCATGCCAACAGGCGTGCGTGATAAGCGCTGCGGTGTGCTCGTAACGATCTTCGGGGTCGTCCGACAACAGCGGCAGGCGCAATTGCCGGGCGAACGGCAGGCACTTGAACCATTCGACGTGCTCGGCCAGAAGACTGGGGCAATCGGCATATGCCGCCAACGTCGTTCGGTGCTGCCGGGTTTGCCGTTTGCCGTGCGGCCGGAGATAGCCGCCCTCGCCGTCGGGCGTCATGTAGCAGATCAAATTGAACTCGTGATTTCCGAGCACCGCCAAGGCCGTGCCGGCTCGCCACATGGCGCGCACCATTTCGACGGTTTCGCGTATTTCCGGCCCGCGATCAATGAGATCCCCGAGGAACACCGCTTGATGGGTCGGATGCCGATAGGTCCCGTCCGCGTCCGGGCGGTATTCCATCCGCTCCAGCAACTCCCGCAAGGCCGTTGCGCACCCATGTACATCGCCGATGATGTCATATCCGTTGGTCATATCCTGCTCCCGGTTATTGAGATTCCATCATCCGCCGGTGCCCCCTGGGGCATTTCCCCATGAGCGTGCGCGGCGTACCATCTTCATCAATGGTGTAGTGCGTTTCCCAGTGCGCCGCACAATAAAGGGCGTCGCAATCGGGACAGTAGAAACGGATGTCCAGCGGTCCCAGCTTCTCCAAAATGAAAAGCTCGCCTCGCGCCAGGTGTTCACGAAAGGTCCGGGCGTATTCCGGCTTGATGTCAAACACATCCCCATACGGGAATCCCGATATCCGGCCGATCAATGGCCACGGGCCCTCCGGGGCCTGGAGCCCGCGCCTGGCCGGCGGACGCGCGATGAACAGGTCCACGCTGCCGGCGGGGCGCCCGCAAGTCGAACAGTAGAAATCGTGGCGCGCCAGAGGAAATCCAGTTTTTTGCTCGGCGATGCAATACGCGCGCCGCCGCGGCTCGCAATCGGCAAAGACCGGCGTGAATGCCAAGACCAAAGCCCACTCCGCATTTCGTTTCTTATCATCCATCATCCGCTTCCTTCTTTTCTTCTCGACTTGCATCATGCCCCAAACCGACATACTTATATAGTCATGTTCTAATATATTATGTTATTATATAGTTATATATTGATTGAGGGGCTTTTAGGTCGCACAGGTTGGACATGAACAATCAATGGCTCATGCAGCGTGGCATCAGTTTGGACCGACTGGCGACGTTGCTGCGATTTGCGGAGGCGGGGTCTATTGTCAAAGCCGCAGGCGGCGATCCTTCGCGTCAATCGTTGGCCAGTCGCCAAATTCGCGAGTTGGAAGAGTTTTTCGGCGTGGAACTGGTCCGACGCCAAGGGCGCGGGTTAACTTTAACTGATCACGGCCGGCAATTGGTTGCATTGATCCGAACCCAGTTTACGGCCATTCGAGATTTCAAGGCGGCGGCGGCCCGGGAGCCGCTCGTGTTCAGCCTGGCGGCGCAAAATGCCATGCTCAATTGGCTGGTCCTGCCCAGGCTGGATCAAATCGGCGCGCAACTGCCGAAAATCAAATGGCGTTTTCTGCACGAATCTACCGACGCCTTGGTCGGCAAACTGGCCACGGGCGAGTGTGATTATGGCGTTGTGCGCAAGGATGCATTGACGGCTCCGCTTGAAGGCTTTTCTTTGGGCGTCGTGGATTGGGTGCTCGTAATCCCCACTCCGCTGGCGCCGGCCAAACCCGCGGTGGGTTCATGGATTGAAGATGTGCCCTTGATCCTGCCGGTGGGTGGACACATCCGGGAAGGCGTGGAGTCTTTTGCCCGCAGGTTGCATTTCAGGCTTGGCGTGCGGTTTGAATGCACTTCGCATATGCAATCCCTGGAAGCTGTGCGCGCGCAACAGGCGGGCGCGGTATTGCCCAGATTGGCCCTCAATCATCTGCCGAATGGCAGTTACCGAAACTACTCGCTTCCCAAAGTGTGCCTCCCGCCATGGTCCATTTGCCTTGCCTTTTCACGGCGCACACTCGCCGTTCGGCCTCACGCCGACAAGATCGCCAGGACATTGCAAAAGTTGCTGGCCTGCTGATCGCGCTCGATGGAAAGTAATTCCAATGGCATACAGATGTTCCAATCCCGCGCATGCCACCTTCGCATGCAGCGGATAGCGGTTATGGCCCGGCGGCTAGGATGTCAATGGCGTCAATCAGTCGGGTGCGCTCTACGTCATTGCGCCTTGAGATTTCAACTGCTCTTAACGGGTTACGCCGTCCTGCCGCGCAAGCCTTTTCAATTTGACAGCGCCTCGCCGCCAAGGGAATATCCGTTATCGGTCTACACACCCTTCAGGGGGAAAGCGAAAGCGAGGTTGCGAATGAAGCGTCTGGTCTTGTCTGGCCTGTTGTTGGCGATGGCGGCATTTGGCGCGGTTTCCATTTCATCCGGCGCGGATGCCGGACAACTGATTGGCGAGTGGGTGGGCGACGCGGACACCACGCTTGACCGGCAGGGGTTGGCCGCGCAGAAGAGCGACCCGCTTGTGGCGGATATGATCAAGAGCCTGGAAGATATGCTGGGCGGGATGAAGATGACGTTTACAGCCGACAAAATTACAGCCGCGGCCACCATGATGGGGGAGACCCAGTCGGAAACCTGGGGCTACAAAGTGGTCTCCGCCGAGGGAGATAAGTTGGTGATTGAAAGCACGGACGGAAAGGAGCAGGGCAACCGAATGACGGTCACCTTTCTGGACGATAGTCATATGGCCATACTTGAGGAAGGCGGCGACGCCAAAACCACGACTTATTTGAAACGACCCGGCGCGCCCGGCCTCGTGTCCGCAACCCCGGCGGCCGCCGCGCCCGCGCCGGAAATCACACCGGCGGACGAGACCGAAACGGTGATGTCTCCGAACCCGACGGATATTGAGGCCGCGCCGCAAGAAGCGCCGGTGGTGGTCACGCCGACGGCGCCCGCTATTGCGGATGAGTCGGCGACGCCGACGTTCGTGGTCTTCATGCCCGAGCAGATTGACCAGGTCTGGTACTGGTGGTACTACACCGAGGAGCAGCAGCACATCGTCCAGAGCGAGATGGAGAAGGCCTTGACGGATGCCGGCTACGATGTTGTGGACCTTTCCATGGCCGATATTTTCAAGGGTGGCGGCTCGATTGCCGAGGTCTATACGCCGCGTGAAGCGATGATCAAGGCGAAGGAGCTGGGCGCGACCTACGCCATTATTGGCAAGGCCTCGGCGGTGATGCAATCCGGCAGCCAGGCGTATGGCGTGACGGTTATCCGCTCGCAAGTGGAGGCGGAGGCAAAAGTGTATCGGGTTAGCGATGGCAAGGTGCTCGATGTCGAAATGGTCAACGCGACCGAGGGCGGGCAGGCCCAGAAGGCAGCCGCCCAGAAGGCGCTCAAGACCGCGGGCATGAAACTAGCCGGCCAGATCAAGCGCGCGCTCGCGACCAAGCTTCAGATCGCGCCGCCGTAATCGGCCGCAATTGATTGGTGGGGCCGTACCAACAGAATTGCCGTGGCGCGCCGCGTTCTGTCATTCCGAAACTGCCGGTTGCCAACAAGCGGTTGAGGCGTCTCCGATGGCCTGCGCGTGGCCGTCCAGCATCGGCAGGTAGATGCGAAATTCGGTTCCTTGGTTGGGGGCGGTGGTCAGTTCAATGCAACCACCAGCCTGCGTGATGATGCTGTACACAATCGACATGCCCAGCCCGGTGCCCTTGCCCTTTGCCTTGGTCGTGAAGAAGGGCTCAAACAGACGCTGCCGGACTTCGTCGGTCATGCCCATGCCGGTGTCGCTGGCCCGGAGGAGGATGGCGGGGCCGCGCATCGTTGCCGGACACTTATCGGCCGGGACGACGGACGTTGCGATCGTAAACCGGCCGCCTTGCGGCATGGCATCCCGCGCGTTGACGGTCAGGTTCATCAGCACTTGTTCGAGATGGTTTTGATCAATCCGCGCGCAGCCGACAGCGGGATCTGGCAGAACAATCAGCTCCGCCTCTGCGCCCAAGGCCTGGCGCAGCAAACGGGTCATTTGGCTCAAAACTCCGTTTACCGGCACAGGCTGAGGATTGGCGCTCGGCTTGCGGCTGAACATCAAAAGTTGGCTGGTCAGGGTGCTGGCGCGTTGGGCGGAGCCGACAATCTCGTCCAGCTCTTCCACGCAGGCGTGATCCTGGCCCAGCTTGCGCCGCATGATCTCGCTGAACCCCAGAATCATCGTAAGGATATTGTTGAAATCATGCGCGATGCTGCTTGCCAGCCGGCCGATGGCCTCCATTTTCTGACTTTGCCGAAGTTGATCTTCCTTTGCCCGGATCAAATCCTCCGCGTGTAAACGGGATAGCCGGTGCCCGACTGCGGTCGCAAAAAGGGCCAGGATTTCGCATTGTGCCGGGGTGATGGGTTGGCGGCCGAGATAGTTGTCCGTGGACATGAACCCCAGGATTTGCTGCCCGTCCCACAGGCCGGCGGAGGCCCGCATGCCGATGGCCAACTGCTCACGCTGCGGACTCCGGATGATGGCTTGTTCGGTCAATGAAAATGGCACATTGCGGTCAAAGCACCGGCAGAGACTCCAAGTGGGCTCGGGGTGGATCCGCCAAGTGCGTTCATCCCGCAGGCGGCCCTCTTCATCCGTGCCAAAGGTGCCGCGCATTGCGTCGGTTTGCTCGTCCTTGAGCCAGATGCTCAAACGATCGAATCCGAGTTCTGCACGGCCCAGGGAAACCGCCTGGCGGCAGAGCTCATCCACGGTGCCGGCCAACGCCAATTGATTGTTGACGGCGTGCAGTTTCTTCAAGCTTTCGTTTGGGTCCATTGTGGGTTCATTTTTGTATAACCCGGCGGGAGGATGTCAATGCATCATTTACTTGGCTGAGAATTCTGGGTAATTATGTCTTGAGTCAGGGTGAACCTATGGTTCGCGAAGTGAGGCAACAGGATTTCGGCGTCGTTTGGTCGCGCCAGTCTTCGAGAACGGGAGCGGATCATTCGCTGGCGGGGGTCAGTGAGCGCCTGGCCGTGGCGCGCGCGGCGCGTCAGGAACTGCCGGTGGAGGAGCGGGATCTACCCGGGCAGTCCGAAGCGCGGGCGGCGCGTGTGCGCGAACTGGCGGAGCGCGATCGGGTGGTGCGGATGCATGAGCTGAAACATGCCGCCGTTTTGGGCGCGCTCGCCGGGCGTATTCATTATTTTTACGCGTCGGGGCCGGATGGGAAAAGCTACGCCGTTGGCGGCTACACCGAGGTTAATACCATGCCGCTGGGCACGCCTGAAATGACCGTGGCTAAGGCCCGCGTTTTGCGGGCGGCGGCCTTGTCGGGCGGGCGGGTGGCGGGGGGGGTTCGCGCGGTTGCCATCCAGGCAACTCAGATGGAACAGGCGGCGCTGGCGCAGGCGTGAGAGACTCGCCCTCAATCAACCCGGATCATAGCGCGGTTGCGCTCGGGATGTTGGCGGGCCGCGTCCGGGCGCGGCTGTTCGATTTTCCCGCGTGATTCAGCGCGCGTCGCGTCCCAGATCCGGGTCGAGTTGGATGCGCACGTTGCGAATCTTGTCGCGGCCAAAACGTTTCTGCATGTTTTCCAGAATCTGTTTCTGGCTGTATCGGCTGAGTTCGCTCAACCAGCCGGGATGCCGCACATAAATGTAAAGAGTCAGCCGGTCTATGCGGCCCGGTCGCGCTTGCCGGGCCACTTGCGGCCCGACCAATTGTTCCCATTCATTTCGCAGTTGTTCTTCCCACAGCCGTTCCGCCAGCCCCATTTTTTTCAGGATGCCGGGCACGAGGGCCGCGGCTGTCAGGTCGCGCCCATAATTGGGCGGGGGCGGGCGCTCGGATTCAATCCGGCAGCGCTCGCGTTGCACTTCCCACGCGCCGCGGTTGAATCGTCTGGCTGGGGACGGGCTCATGGCGTCGGCTTGCCTCGGCCGCCGCCCAGCCGGACCACGGCCTGGCCGATGAAGCCCGCCAGGGCCTCGCCGCCCGCCAGCCGCAACAGGAGCGTGATCGGGTGGATGCGTTCCGTGGTGCGCACTTCCTTGAACCAGGGGAGGAACAGCAGCGCGGCAACAAAGCGCAGGATACCCGAGGCGATAAAAACTCCCGGCAACGAAGACACGAACCGGGCTTCGTATGGTCCGATCCGGTAAGTGGCCGGCAGATGATTGGCCAGCCAGGCGCCCAGCAGGGTGCCGCCGGCGATCGTGAATATGCCGTTGAGAATGCTGACGTAGGCCGTGATGCGCGCCCGTTTCGGCGGAGTCACCGCGTCGAATGTAAAATTCTGCGAGGCAATCGAGAAGCCGGACCAAACGGAGCCGGAAAGCACCTGCACGCACAGCAGATAGCCATAATGGGTGCTCAGCGTCCACAGCAGGGGAAGCACGGGCAGCACGAAACTGGTGGCGACGATCACCACTCGATTGCCGTAGCGGTCGCCAATCCGGCCCCACCAGCGGATCAGCGCGAACTGGGTCGCCAGGAAAACAGCGTTGTTGATGGTGAACTGGGCATAGGTCCAATGCAGGTCGCGCAGCATGTAGACATTAAAAAACGGGCTGGCGACCATGATGGCCCCGAGCATGGTTGCCCCGTAAAGGGCGAACCGCGCGAAGTTGGACCAAGGCATCCGCCGGATGAAATCCCAGAACGAGAAATAGGATTCCCGCGTCGGATGGTAGGGTGGGTCGTAGTGCAGCGCCAGCAGTCGCGCGGAAACCAAGCGCGCGAGACAGGCCATGGTAAAGAGGATGCCGAACCCCAGCCAGACATGGCCGCGCCGCTGGAGCGCATAGAGGATGCCGCCGGCCGTCAGCGAGGCGAAAAAACTCAACAGGATGACCCTGCGCCCGCGATGGCCGAAATAGTCGCCCCGCCGGGCCTCGGGCACGACCTCGCCCATCAGGCTCAACCATGCGGGCGCGGCGGCGTTGCCCGCGAAGATGCCGGCGGCCGCGCAAATGATTACAGCCGGCACAGCCCAGGCGCGCCATATCAGAGGAACGATGAACAGCGGCAGAAACAGCAGCGCCTGGAGAACGCAGAAAGGCACAATCAATTTACGACGCTGGCCAAAGCGATCGGTAATGTGCGCGCCAATAATTTGCGAGAGCGCCACGAGCAACGCCGGCATGGTGCTCAGGAAGGCTACAGCCTGGTTGCTGGCCTTCAGGAAAATGGCGAACGGCGCGATGTAGCTGTCGCCAAAGCCGAACATGAACGACCAGACGGAGCCCTCGGTTACGGAAAGCGACAAGGTCTGTTTCCGAGCCTGTTCGATCTCCTCGGGGGTTTGCGGATTGGGCGGTCGGGCGGTGATTAGTTGGGACAGTTGCATCGGGTGATCGGTAATCGGTGATCAGATGGCATAACGCGAGTCCAGATAACTATAAAAAGAGACTGCTGTCATCTCGAATTCCCGTCCGCCGACGGACCGGATGAAGGAACTCAGGCTGGGCCAATAAAATTGGATTGGGGATTCGTCAATCGCCTGTTGCCCAAGCATGGTTTCATAATGACCGGATGACGTCGCTCTCCAGCGGGTCGGTGTTGGCCGGAACAAAGCGTAATCCCCTGTCCAAACGTAATATGGGTCATAGCGTTCCTTCATGGTTCACGGATAACCGATCGCCGACTGCCGTTCTCTAATTACTAACGGCCAACCCCAGCAGCCGCGCCGCGTTCTGGTATAGCAGTTTGTTCCGGAAATCCTCCGGGATGGGCAATCGTCGGGCCCGTTCCACCTCGGTTTGTTGGTCGGCCCAGGGCGAATCGGAACCGAACAGAACGTGGTCGGCCGAATGCGCGAGCAGGAGTTGCGCGGTTTTTTCATCGCCCAGATAGGCCATCGAAAATGACATTTCCATGTAAACCGGCCGGCCGGTGATGTGTGCCTCGACGTTGGTCCAGTCTTCCCATGCGCCCATGTGCGTGGCGACGAACTTCATGTCCGGGAACAATTCGATTACGTTCAGCACCCGCGCGGGTCCGCACCGGTCGGTTCGGGGATAGGCGATGTCATAGCCCGTGTGGCTGACCAGGATCAGGCCGCATTCGCGCACGGCCTCATAAATTGGGAAGACGCGCGGCTCATCCAGGTCAAACTCCTGATAGTAGGGATGCAGTTTCACACCTTTGAAGCCTGCCGCGGCGATGGCTCGGACTTGCGCCGGGGCGTCGGGGTCGGCCGGATGAACCGAAGGGAAGGGGATGATGCGATCGGAGCGGATGGCCAGCGACCAGTCGTAGATTCTTTGAAACTGCGCCGGCTTGGTCGCGATCGAGCAGATGACCGACGCCGCGATCCCCGCCCGGTCCATCGAGCGCAGCAGCGAGGATACCTTGCCGTCAAGCGCCGGGGTCACGCCGCTGGCCTGCGCTAGCGCCGGCACGGCGCGTTCGGCCAGCGCATCTGGGAAGGCGTGGGTATGGAAATCAATGATCTTCATGTCGGGCAGCATAGCGGATGCGGGCGCCTTGGAAAAGGGGAAGAATGAATTGCCAGATCGCCCGGCATGCGGCATGCTGGCTGCGGGGGAAAGCGCCATGGTGGACCCGCAGCGACTGCGCGTGGAACTGGTGGTTCAAGTGCCGACGGGACAGGAGTTCCGGCGATTACTGACGGAGGGACAGCCTGTGCGGATCGGCCGTGCGCCGGTTGACGGCTGGGCTATCGTCGGAGACCGCTCGATCTCGCGCGAGCATGCCGATGTCTGTTGGGCGGATGGCCGGCTTTCCGTCACTTGTCTGCCCAGCGCGGCCAATTCCATCCAGTGGCGCGGCAAAACCGTGCGCGCGGTTACGGTTGGTCCGCTGGATACATTTGAGATTGGACAGACCCGTTTTCAGATTGCAGTCACGGAAGCGGCTCCGGCCCCGTCGGCGTCCGCGGGGGAAGTCCCGGATGACGACGAGGAGTTTCTCACGCTTGACGAGAGCGACTTCATCAAGGAATACGCGTACAAATCCAGTGAACTCGAGCGCGTGGCCTTCGGCGATACTGAGCGGCAGATGGAGGCGCTCTCCAATCTGCCACGACTGATCGCCGCTTCCCAGACCGATGTGGACCTGGCGGTCATGCTGTGCGGCCTGCTGCTGGAGGCGATCCCGCCGGCCAGCGCGGTCGCCGTCACTATGTTCGACGAGGATGACGTTGCCGCGATGTTGAACGAGCTGGATCCCAATGCGCCCATCCCCAAGCCGAAGCTGCTGCGCGTGCAGACGCGCGAGAATTACACGGGCCGGTTCACGCCGAGCCGGCGCCTGTTGCGCCTGGCTCTGCGGCAGGGGGAAAGCGTGATGCACATTGTCGGCGAGGGGAATGCCACCCAGTTTACGATGGCGATGTCGTTGGACTGGGCTTTTTGCGCGCCCATCACCGCGGAATCGTGCGCCGGTTGGTGTCTGTATGTGTCGGGTTCCGGCGGCCGCGACAACCGCGGCCTGGCGACTCGCGAATCGTTGAAGGGCGACCTGCGTTTCACGCAACTGGTTGCTCAACTCATCGGTTCGATCCGGACCGTGCGGACGCTGCAGGAACAAGCCACGCAACTATCATCGTTTTTTTCTCCCAAGGTCATCGCCAACCTTACGCGAAAAGAAGGCGCGCGGGATGTCCTCGCCCCGTCCGAACGGGACATCACCGTGCTGTTCTGCGACGTGCGCGGGTTCTCGCGCAAATCCGAGCAATTACAGGACAATCTGCACCAGTTGCTGGAGTGTATGAAGGCCGCGCTGGGCGCAATGACCGGCGGCATCCTGGCGTTCGACGGCGCGATCGCCGATTTCCAGGGCGACGCCGCGCTGGGTTTCTGGGGCTGGCCGACTCCGCTGCCCGACGGCCCGATTTCGGCCTGCCGCGCCGCGCTGACCATCATGCGCGCTTTCAACCGGCCGGCCGCCGAGCAGGGCTTGCTGGCCGGGTTTACCTGCGGCGTGGGCATTGCGCACGGCCGGGCGATTGCCGGGCAGATCGGCACCCCGCAGCAAGCCAAGATTGGCGTGTTCGGTCCGGTGGTCAATCAGGGCGCGCGGATTGAGGGGTTGACCCGGCAGTTTGGCGTCAGTATCTGCATGGACGAGACCACGGCCGATTTCGTTCGCCGGATGCTCCCCGCCGCGGAGGGGCGTTGCCGTCGTTTGGCCCGCGTCCGACCCAAGGGCATGGATACACCGGTGCTGGTGCATGAACTCCTGCCGGCGGCGGACGATGGCGGTTCGCTCCCCGCGACGGTAATCGCGCACTATGAGACCGCGCTGGATGCCGTCCTGGCCGGGCAATGGGATGCGGCGCGGGCGCAGTTGGCGAAAGTGCCGGATGATGATGGGCCCAAACAATTTCTGCTGGCGCAGATGGCGCGCTTTGACAATCGGCCGCCATCTGACTGGGACGGCGCGTTCAGCCTGGATGTGAAGTAAGCGCACGGACCATCCGGTTGTTGAACGGCCGGTCAAATATCTCGTCTTTGTTGTATCTTTCAGCCCGGGTTCGGGGTATTTTATTTACGACGAGCGCATGCGTCCCCGCGGGTTCTGTCCTAATACAGGAGTGGGTCATGAAGTCATACTGCTTTCGTCGGGTTCCCTGGCTGGTTCCGCTTGTCGGGCTGGCGATGACGATCACGATTGTTGGGCCGATTCTGGCCCCGCGCGCTTTCGGCTGGGGCAGTCTGCAGGAAGGCAGCATCGCGGGCAACCGTAATACCCACGTGTTACTCGATGCCGCGGCCTGGGATGCAATCAATGCCCGGGTGAATATCGTGCGGCTGGGCACTTTCCCTTCCATCACGGGCATTGCGCGCTATGACGTGCTGCGGGCCAACACGTCCGGCCACTTGCCGGGCAGCACCAGCCCGGATTACGAGGATGTTACCCAGGGGGACGGGCCGGTGACGATCTTTTCGTGGCATTATGGGGACGGTCATATTTCGGCCCAATTCTATTACAACAAACTGGTTGACGGGCTGAAGGCTCGCTCCAGTGAGCGCCTGCGCTATGCGGCTTGGACCGCGCATTTTGTCAGCGACCAATATGTTCCGTATCACACGCTGGGTGTCCGCTTTACCGGCCAGTCGGAAGCCGCGCTCGACGCGATTTTCACGAACTGGAACGACGATGTGGAAGATTTTCTCGCCCTGGCATCCAACAATCCCACAGCTTACAATTGGTACGATCCGTCATACTGGGATCACTACACCACCCAGGCGCGCTGCACGCACCTCTGGTGGGAGGGCTGGAATCATCCGGACTCCGTTGCCCAGCCGACAGCCGTTGATCCGTTGTGGGTGGGGACGAACCCGAAGGATACGCGAATTGACACATTCGTCGCGGCCGTGGCCGGCCGGACCGCGACTGATTTCCAGACCCTGGTGGACAATCCGGCCACGGCCATGGGCAACGCGGCCGCCGGTATCTATACGGTCTGGCGCGATTCATTCAGCGCGATGCAACTTCAGCTTAATGTGCTGGGCAGCGGGAATCCCGGGACGTTCAAGGTTTCCGCGGTCGTTCGCAACCATGCGCGCCTTGCCGCTGCCCGCAATGTGCGCGTGAAAATTATCCTTCCCGCCGGGTTGAACCTGGTCAGTCCGGCGGCCGACACGCAGGAAATCCCCGACATTGCGGCGAACGACGCCTCCGACCCTGTTTTCTGGGAGGTCGGCGGCTCGGTGCCCGGCTGCCCCGAGATCAAGGTTCAACTAACCGGCGGGTATGACGATCAGCCGGACCTGGCGCAGACCGAGGATGGCGCGGTGGAGGCGGTCACGAAGATTCCGCCGGTTGTGCGCATCACCGCCCCGGCCGAAGGCAGTACCAACACGAGCATGAAGGTGACGGTCCAGGGCGAGATCAACGACCCGCAGTGCACCTGCAAGCTCGATGTGAACGGAGTCGAGGTTTGGATCAGCAAGGAATACAACACCGGCGCCTCCTTCAGCAAGGAGGTGGATATCAAGGCCGGCGCGAACAAGATCACGGCCTACGCCGTCAACCGCTGCGGCAAGAGCGGCAACGCCGCGGTCACCTTCACCGGCGGTTTCACGAATCCAGCCATCAAGGCGGTGTTGAGTTGGGACGTGAACAACACGGACGTGGACCTGCACCTGGTGGATTCCAACGGCGGCAGCGAGTGCATGTACAACAACAAGACGCCGAACTGGGGCGACCCGGGCACGGCGGAGGACGACCCGGCGCTGGACATTGACAACACGACCGGCTACGGCCCGGAGACCATGATTCTGCGCCGGCCCAAGGCCGGTTCCTACACCGTGCGCGTGGTGTATTACAGCGACCACAATTCCGAGCAGGACATCGCCACGATCGCCACGGTGAAAATCTATAAAGATGGCGAGTTCGTCCAGCAGTTCAGTCGCTCAATGATCAACAACGGCAATGAAAAATCATCCTGGGATGTCTACACCTACACGTTCTCGGAATCGCGCAGCCGCAAGGCCCTGGACACTGCCGCGACCGCATCTCTGCCCACCAACTACACGGTCAGCGAATTCCTGGTGACCACCAACGCGGCGGCGCAGGCAAGTCCGCAGATCTACAACGGCCGGATCGTTTGGGTTGATCAACGCAATGCGCCACACCGCCTGCTGCGATATTACGACATTGCCACCGGCGTGGAGGCGCCCGTGAGCCCGACCAACTTCAACAGCGGGGAATTCGAAGCTCTGGTCGGGCAAGTGGGGCCGGCGATTGGCGCCAACGGCATTGTCTGGCGGGATACGCGTTACATGACGCCGGCGATCTGGCGCTTCAACGACGGCGCGGAGTCGTTCCTCTGGGCGGTCACGAACTTCGGCGAGTCCGACCTCGCGTTCGCCGGCAACCGCATCGTGTGGGAGGACGCCCGCAACAGCACCGGCGAGACCGACAACGCGGATATATTCCTGTATGACCTCGGCACGGGGCAGGAGTACCAACTGACCACGAACACGGCGGCGCAACTGGCGCCGGACATCTCGGGAACGCGCGTGGTCTGGACCGACGTACGCCAGGGCGACTACACGATCTACATGCGCGACCTGGCCGCGAACGTCGAGCGGCAGATCGCCCCGTGCAGTTCTGACGGCTTCAACGCGCCCGCGATTGACGGCGATTACATCGTCTGGGAGGACGGCCGCAACGGCCAGGCGGACATTTACCTCTACGATCTTTCCGCAAACGAGGAACGGCGCCTGACGACCAGCTCCGCGGAGCAGTCCAATCCGGATGTTCAGGGCAAACGGGTAGTCTGGGTGGATTACCGCAACGGCAACCCGGACATTTACCTGTATGACATCCAGACCCGGCGCGAGGTTGCCGTCTGCACGAACGCCAGCCCACAGTTCGATCCGGTGGTCTATGGCGACTATGTGGTTTGGGTGGACCAGCGTAACGGCAATTCGGACATCTACGCCGCGTGCGTGACCGTGCCGACGCCTTCGCTGACCCTGCCGGTGTTCTTCCCGGGAATGGTGCATGCCTATCTCTATGACAATACCCAGGCGCAGTGGGTGAACTTTACCGGCGGCGGGCAGTTGAACGCGCCGACGCAGATCGTGGTCCCGAACGTCCAAAAAAACCAGTATTACTGGCTCGGTATCTTTGACTATGCGACCGGGAGCTGGGCGCACGGCCAGTGGTTCGCCCGGATTGATACCAGCCCGAGCGGGCGGTTCATTGGGCATGTGCTGTCAACGGGCGGTTCGCCGTACGTGGGCCTGCCGGTGGATGTGGTGGAAATCGCCAGCTCGGCGGGTCACACCCTATGGCCGGTGACGGTGGACCTGACGACTTGGGCATGGGACTACACGCTGCCGCAATTTTTATCTGACGGGACATACACGTATCAGGTCAAGACATGGAGTCCGTGGAGCTGGCTGGTGTTCTACGATCTCAACGCCGGGGCGTGGTACTGAGATCATCCTCGTACTCGTGATTCGTACTCGTACTCCTACTCGAATTGTTCTTTCGAGTACGAGTAGGAGTAGGAGTACGAGTAGGAGTAGGAGTGCGAGTAGGAGGGGCGAGTACGAGTGCGGGCCGCTTCACACCCGCCGGTTGGCCGCGCGCGCCGCAAGCCAGCCCCAGCCCATGCCGATGAGAAGTCCGACCGTGTGGATGGTGTTGGCCACCGGGCCGACCCAGCCGGTCCAGCACAGGAAGTACCACGCGATCATCATGGTGACCGTCGAGGGATGCAGCCGCAGTCCCGCCCCCGGATCGAATTTGCCGCGGATCCAGATATAGCCGAGCAGGCCGTAGACCACGCCGGACATGCCGCCAAAAGTCGGACCACTGACGGCGTATTGGGCGAGGTTGGACGGGATCGCGATGGCCAATACCATGAGCGTGAGGAATAATGGACCATGCCGATGTTCCAGGGCCGACCCCAGATCGCGCAACCACATCAGGTTGAAGAGCAAGTGCAGAATGCCAAAATGGATAAAAATGGGCGTGACCAGCCGCCAGACCTGGCCGTGCTTGATCTCGGGCAGCCCATACCACCAGGGGTTGCCTGCGGCGGCCTGGTACTCGGAGAAAAACAGCCCGCGGATGGCGCCCACATTGTGGCCCAACAGGGAGACCACGCCGACCAGCGCGCTGATGACGATGAGGGTTAGCGTCACGTATGGCAGGCCCGTGCCCGATCTCGGCCAGAGCCGCCGCCGATCAAAATAACGCCGGGCCGCGGCTTCCTCCGCGCGGATCTCCTGCCGCCGCTTGAACCAGGCCCCGGCCGCCTCGCGCTTGAATTCCGGGTCGGTGGGATTGGCCGCGAATTGTGCCAGCAACTCCCGGCCCGTCTCGACCTGGTCCTCGGAATGCACCCAGACGGCCCAGCCCTTGTCGCGCGCCGGCTCAACTGTGTTCTCAATGCCGCGGACGTACAGCAGATCGCCGAATGTCCGCGCCTCCTGTTCGTCATTCAACTGGCCGATGTTGCGCATGCTGGCGCCGGACATTAGCGGCTGAAGCGCAAAAGACGAGCGAAAAAAACACCGCGACCACACGGGCGGGCGAGCCTGGGACTGATTCATCAACGGATGCCGCGAATCGGTGGGGCATGCTTCGCGGCGCCCAGCTCCGGCCGCGATCGTTTTCTTTTTTCCGTTATGTCCCGGCGGGAGAAATGCTATAAACAAGTTCCGGCCGCGTCCTTATCTTTGCCTGGTGGCCGGAGAAGGATTTAGCCATGGCGAACGATGACCATTTTCAGTCCACTACGATGCGGATCAGTGTGGCGCCGGACAAGAAGCCGGCAGTCGCGGCGCCCAAACCGAAAGGGTTCAAGGATCCGGTCGCCGCAACCACCGGACCATCGCCGATTCGCATTCCCCGCAGTAAATCCGATTCCACGCCGATTGGCGGGCCGGATTTCACGGAATTGCTTCAGAATATATACGACGCCGCGGTCATTACCACGTTGACCGGCGAGATCGTGGTGGTGAATGTGCGCGCGGTGCAGTTTTTCCGCGGTACGCGGCATGAAGTTACCCGGGGCAGCATTCTCGGTCTGGTTTCCGGCGCGACGCCGACCTTGCTCAACACCATTCGCGAAACGCTCAAGAACGATCGCTTCGTTCTGATCCAGGCTTTCTGTAACCGCAAGGACGGGACGAGCTTCCCGGCCGAGATTTCCGTCAACCGGCTGCATCTTTCGACCCTCGACTATCTCATTTTTTTCATCCGCGACATCACGCTGCGCAAGGAAGCCGAGGAGCGCCTGCGCACCGGATATAACGCCATTCAGAACGCCGCCAATGGCATCGCCATCGCGGATGGCGATATGACGGTTACGTACGTCAATCCGGCGATCCTGCGGCTCTGGGGGTTCCCGGAGAGCGACGATATCCGCGGCTTGAACATTCGCACCTTCCTGGTGGATGAAAGCCGCGCGGACGAGATCGTCCGCAGCGTCAGCGCCGGCGAAACATGGGCCAATGAACTGGAGATGAAGCGCCGCGACGGCACGACCTTTTTTGCGCAGATTTCCATTGCCCCGAATACCAACCCGGACGGAGAACTGGCCGGCATGGTGTTCTCGATGGTGGACATCACGCCCCAAAAGCGCGCCCAGCAGGAACTGGCGGCGTACGCCCAGCAGTTGAGCGAGCGCAACCAGCAGATGGAGGACGACCTGCGGATGGCCGGCGAGGTTCAGCAAGCGTTCATCCCGCGCACGTTTCCGATCTTTCCCGTTGGCGTGCCGCCGGAGGAAAGCGCGCTGGTGTTCAGCAGCCTGTACCTGCCCAGCGGGATGGTCGGCGGCGATTTCTTCGACATCCTGACGGTTTCCCCGACGCAGGCCGGCATCTTTATCTGCGATGTCATGGGCCACGGCACGCGCGCCGCCCTGGTGGTGGCGACCCTGCGGGGGTTGATCGAACAACTCACGCCGATCAACCATGATCCCGGCGCTTTCCTGACCGCGCTCAATGACGCATACTCCGTGATTTTCAAGCAGACCACCGAGTTGATGTTCGCGACGGCGGTTTATGTCGTCGTGGATGTGACTTCCGGTCGGATGCTCTACAGCAATGCCGGCCATCCATTTCCGTTTCGTTTACGCCCCGCGCTTGGCACGGTCGAACCGCTCGAATTCGCGCCCGGGGCCAAGGGGCCGGCGATCGGGCTGTTCGAGCAGTCCACATTCAAAAACGACGAATGCTGGCTGGATCCCGGCGACCGGCTGATTCTTTACACGGATGGCCTCACCGAAGCCAAGGGATCGAATGTTGAAGACTACGAAACGACGCGCCTGCTGGAGGTGTTGTGCCAGAACATTGCAGCCCCTCCCGAACAATTGTTGAAGAAGCTGGTCGCGGACGTCCAACAATTTTCCGGGACGACGCAATTCGAGGACGATGTTTGCATCGTCGGCATGGAAGCGCGGCGCCTGGTTGCGAAAAGCGAAGGGTAAACGGCAAAGGGGACGGCCTTATTCTTCTGCAACCCTTTGGTTTTCGCTTTTCAGTATTCGGTTGATTTCCCGCGCCAGTTCCGGTCCGATGCCCGGCGCGGCTGCGATTTCAACCTCGGTGGCTTTACGCAGGCGCGCCAGCGAGCCAAAATGTCGGAGCAGCGTTTCCTTGCGATGCGCGCCGATCCCGGCGACTTCATCCAGGACTGATTCGCGGATGCGCCGCTGGCGCAGCCGCCGATGATAGGTCAGCGCAAAACGGTGGGCCTCATCGCGGATGCGTTGGAGCACCTGCAGCGCATGGGAATCTGTCGGCAGGCGGAGCGGAGATGCGCGGTCGGGCCGTTCGTAATGGATTTCCTCGAATTGCTTGGCCAGCCCGGCGGCCGGCAGCGCAGTCAGTCCGAGCCGGTCCAGTTCCGCGCGCGCCGCGCGCAGTTGCGTGATCCCGCCGTCCACCAGCACCAGGTCCGGCTCCGGCAATTGCGCCCGCAGGGAGCCGCCGAAGCGGCGTCGGATCACCTCGGCCATCATGGCGGGGTCATCGCTGCCGGTGACGGTTTTGATCCGGAACATTCGGTAGCGTGGTTTATGCGGCCGGCCCTCAACGGCGCAGACGAGGCTGGCCACGGCGAAGGTACCGGAGATGTTGGAAATGTCATAGGCTTCGATCACCGTCGGGCGTCGTGCCAGGCCCAGCGCGGTTTGTAATTCGGATACGCCCGCGCGGGCGTCTGCTTCCTTCAAGGCCAGTGATTTTTCCGCGCGGTAGCGCTCGCGCACGGCGCGGTTGAGCAGCAGATATGTGTCGCGCAGGGCAGCGGCTTTTTCAAAACGCTGCGCTTGCGCCTCCCGTTCCATTGCCTGCCGGACTTCCGCCAGCACATCGCGGCGCTCGCCGCGCAAAAAGGCAACGGCCTCCGCGACGCGTTCGCGATAGGCCGTCGGCGTTATGCGTGCGACGCAAGGCGCGGCGCAGAAGCGCACGATATCGTTTAGGCAATGCTTGTGGTCATCCGGCCCGGGTTCGCGCGGCCGGCAGGGCCGGATGCCGAAGCGTTTCTGGATGAAGTCCAACGCGGCCCAGGCTGCGTGCGAGGAGGCATACGGGCCAAAGTAGGTCGCGCCATCCTCCCGGCGCAGGCGAACCGCCTCGAAGCGGGGCAGGGGATCGGCCAGGTTCACGCGCAGGAGCAGGAAACGCTTGTCGTCCTTGAAGGAGACATTATAGCGGGGCCGGTATTCCTTGATCAGCCGGCCCTCGGTCAACACCGCCTCCGCCTCCGTGCGGACGACCAGGAAGTCAAAGTCGGCGATACTGTGGATGAGTCCCCGCAGCTTGGGTTCGGCGCGGCGCAGCGTCCCGGAACGGAAATATGATTGGACCCTTTTACGGAGCGAGGCCGCCTTGCCGACGTAGATGATTTTGCCCTGGCGGTCGCGCATGAAATACACGCCGGGTTTGTCGGGCAAATCCTGCAGCTTCCGCTGCACCTGGTCGGGCAGAGACATAAGGTCAATATAGCGCGGCGCGGCGCGGGACGGAAGCGCGGGTGCGCGAATTCAAACCGTTACTCCGCGGTGGATTCCGTTTCCGGCGCGGCCGGCGGCTTGCGCGCCGGCGGCGTGACGCCTTGCCGGATTTGCGCGCCGATCCAGTCGCGCAGGGAATTGCGGTCTGGAAAACGGTTTTCCAGTTGCGCCTCGTAGGCGACCTGCAGCCAGTCGCCGACCCGCCGGCCTTGGGGTACGCCCAGTTCCATGATGTCTTCGCCCTTGAGCCACGGGGCGGGCAGCACCGGTTCGTTGTCCAACTGGCGTTTGAAATCCATAAGGAAATCGTAGTTTTCCAGGCTGCCGTGGCTGGCAAGACAGTCCAGCCGGTGCAATTCCATGTCCAGCGCGAACGCGGGATCGCCGACGATCCGGCGCAACGTCGCGCGGCGCATGCCGCGGACATTGATGAACTTCATGTGGTGGCTGACGCCATGCACAACCCGCTCAATGTCCTGGTTTGAGAATTTCAGGCGCCGCATGATGTCCTCGGCGATTCGGGCGCCCGCCTTGTCATGGGTGTGGAAACAGAGCCGTTCGCGGCCGTCGGGTTCCCGCCGCATTTGGCAGGTAACGGGCTTGCCGACATCGTGCAGCAATACGGCGAACGCCAGGGCGACATCGCGCTCCGGCGGCATGGCATTGAGCATCAGCACAGTGTGTTCGAAGACATCGCCTTCCGGATGGAACTCCGGCGGCTGCTCCACGCCGGCCATCGCCGCCACCTCCGGCAGAATGACATCGAGCAGGTTGGAACTTTGCAGGAGCCGCAGCGCGTCACCCGGCCGAGGCGCTTCCACCAGGATGCGGGCCAGTTCCACTTGAATACGTTCGGCGCTGACCTCTTGAACGGCGGCGGCCGCCGCCTGGATCGCGGCGAATGTCGCGGGCTCGATCTTAAAATCCAGCACCGTTGCGAAACGGATGGCCCGGAGCATGCGCAGGCGGTCCTCCGCAAAGCGCGCGGCCGGGTCGCCGATCGCGCGAATCAGTCGGGCCTGGATGTCCGCCTGGCCGCCGACGTAATCCAACACCTGTCCGTTCTCGGGGTCATAGAAAAGGCCGTTGATGGTGAAGTCGCGCCGCCGGGCGTCCGCTTCTGGTGCGGCGAAACGGATGGTCTCCGGACGCCTTCCATCCCGGTATTCGCCATCCTCGCGAAAGGTCGCGACTTCGAGCGGGCTGCCGCCGATGATGACATTCACCACCGCGAACGATTTGCCGATCTCGACATGGCGCGGGAAAAGCGCCTGCACGGCCTCCGGCCGGGCATCGGTGGCGATATCGTAATCCTTGGGCTCGCGCCCCATCAACAAGTCGCGCACGCAGCCGCCGACCCAGTAGGCGGTATGTCCCGCGGCGCGCAGGCGGCGCAGCACCTCGAGCGCGCGATCCCGGCGATCGCGGGCGGCAACAGACTGGGGATCGGACGTGCGGGCCGTCATGGGCGCCGGCGCTTCAGCCCTTGACGGTGGGGACGCCGTGCGCGGTCTGCCGGGTGGAGGCGACCCGGCCGGCGCAATACTGGAGGAAGGCGGCATGGTCCTTGGGCGAGATATAAATGGGTTCCGGCATATCCACCACTTGCATATGAATCAGCGCCTTAGCCGAAGTGGCCAAATAGATACCGGACTCGGTCACGGCGGCGCCCTTGGTGGCGTCAATCACTTTGACAGTGTCGAAGGGCAGCGGCATGACATAGAACCAGCCCATGATCAGGATGCCATCCGCGCAGGCCCGGTACTGGCGCGGCGGATAGACCAGCGGCTGAAAATGCGCCAGCAATTCAAAGTAGGTGCTGTCGAAAAGCGTAGGCGTGATGATTTCCCAGTCCACGCTGCGGAAGTTCAACATGTGCCGCGCCATGCGCATCCGGGCTACCAGCAGCGTGATCACCATGACGCCGATGATCCAGAGGACGATTTCGATGGGGTTGCCGCTGACGATGCTCAAGGTCAGGCTCGAAGTCTGCCTTAAATGATAGAGCCGATAGTAGGTGATCATCGAGAAGATCAGGGGCGAGAACAGGTGCGTGAACGGCGTGGAGATGAAATCAATGGACGTGCCGGCGATAATCAGGTGTCCGATGTAAAGGCCGACAATACCCAGCGCCCAGAAGAATCCCTGGAGTTCCTTCCAAGTCATCATTTCCTACTGCTGAGCGATCTTGGCCTGGTCCCCGAGACAAACCGGCGTGACCTCTTCAACCTCCTGGACCTGGGTGTATTCCAGATAAGAAGGCACAGCAATGGCGATGATCACAAAGATCAATGCCACCAACTCAAGTTCCCAAGGCCAGCCCGGGGGCGCCCACCGCTTGGATTTCAATCGTACCCTCCCTCAACGCGGTCAATATGTCCGACTTATCGGGGCAAGGCAAGCTCGATGTCAGGATGGTTGCGAATACGCCTGCTTGTTCGCGACCGTGGCCAATGGCATTGAGTCGGCTGAAGCCGTTCCACCCAACACCTGAATCTGGGGGAACCCATTTGGCGCCCCGCCGTTCAGGCGATACGAACTTATACATGTTTATGCGTTTTAGCCGGTGCGGGGTCCGGGAAAGAGAATCTTGATTGGTCGCGGAAAGGAAGTATGTTTACCCCAATATCGTATAAACTGGAGGAACGATGAAAACTGTTACCGTTTTGCTGATCATGGTGATGATGATCGGAATCCTGGCGGGCTGCTCCAAACCCCAGCCGACGCCCCCGCCCGAACCGGCCGCGGCCAAGCCCGTGCCGGAGGCGCCGCCGCGCGCGGCGCGCG
>CAZMXS010000022.1:0-38000 GCA_964570325.1 uncultured Verrucomicrobiota bacterium
CCGCGGATAGCGCGGATCACGCGGATCAGGGGGCGCTATGGTTTGCGCGTGGCGCCGATTGGAACCGCGAATTACGCGAATTATCGCGAATGTTCCCGTGGCGTCCGCCGGTTCTTCTCATTCCTTGAGGGTCGCCGGTGGACATGATACACGGCGCAATCGCCAGGCTTTTGGCCGTTATGAGATGAGTCAATCCCCCGACCCGTCATCACCATCCGAGTCCGGCGAATCCGGCTGGTCCACCGTATTCAGGCCCATGTCATGGTGCAGATCGTGACCCAGATCATGCCCCAGATCGTGTTCGATCGTTGACATCCAGTCCGCGTCCGGGGGCTGGATGGGCGCAATACTGTTGACTGTGAGCAGTTCGTTCAGGCTCTGCGGGGCGTTGATGCCTGGCTCCCGCATCAGCCCGTCGAAGCCGGCGCACAGGCCGGCGAAGCCGGGTTCGTGGCCGTTCAGCTCCGCCACCGACGGGTACCAGCGCTCGAAATCCGCATAGGCCAGCGCGCCGATGTTCGCCACGTGCTCGGCGTCGAAGCTGGGCGGCGCGTCGGCCGTGGCGACCATGCTGAACCCCGAATCCTCCCACGCCTCCAGGAAGTCGGGCAGGGAGTAGGTCGCGGCCACCTCGCCCGTCCCCGGGTCGGTGACGATGACCAGCGGATTGTTCGGGTCGGAGATGTCCACGCCGGACACGATCACGACGTGGTCGGGCCGCCAGTCCTCCCAGGTTTCAGCGTTCGCGCCCGCCACCGTCTGGGCCACCGGGTTGGACTCCCAGAGTTCGCCGGAATCCACGGAGATGATCACGCGGTGCCCCTGGGCCAGCTCGCTGACCAGGTTGAAGATGTTGGCGTGCTCGGTGCGCGTGACCTTCACGCCGTGCGCCTCGAGTAACTTGCCCAGGTCGTCCGGCATCGTCCCCGCGCCCGGCACATACCAGTCGTTGTTCAGGGCTTCCTGCATTAGCTGTTCCTGGCTGATGTTGATTCCGAAGTCCCGCATGACCAGTTGCTGGCTGCGGATGGCGCAGGTGTCGGTGTAGATCTGGTAGACGTCGCCCGAGATCTCGCCCGGATCGCCCTGTGCGCCGATATGTTGCGGGGCCGAGCTCGTCGGCTGGGCGTCCGGGCCGAAGAACTCGTCCATGGCCGGCTGCATATCGTTCTTATCCATGATCTCCGCCTCCTTCGCGGCCAGGGGCTGGTCGGTATCGCCGCGGCTGCCCATGGATACAGAGTCGGCGAGGGGCGCATTACTTACAGCCGGGGAGTCATCCGTGGCTGCCGCGCCGACCACGCCGGCAATCCCGGCGGCGGCGGCCGTGCCGAAGAACAGATCCAGTATCTGGGGCATGCGGCCGGATTCGGGCCTGTCCAGGGTATCGGCCCCATCCAAGGCCGGCGCGGGCAGGTCCGCCAGATGGTGGGCCGCGGCGTCCACCTCAGCGTCGGTCGGCTGGGGGAGCAGGTCTTCGGTTTCGAGATCCCGGATTTCCAGGAGATCCGCCAGCGCCATTGAGCAGGCCGGGCAGTCGGCCGCATGGTCGAACAGCGCCTCGGCCTCGGCTGCGTTCAGCCGGCCATCAACCAAGCGGGCCAGATCCAGCTCGGACGGACATTCAGACACGGGCGCCTCCTTCGGCGAGCAGGGCGCGGAGTTTCCGGAGCGCCCGGCTGCACCGGGTATGGATGTTGCCGGGCGTGGTCTTGAGCAGGCGGGCCGCCTCCGCGACCTCGCGGCCCTCGATCTTGTAAAGCAGGATGGCCTGCCGGTCCAATGGGTTGTCCAGCGCCATAATCGCCTCGATGACGTCCGCGGCCAGCCGCCGCCGTTCCGCCGCGTCGTCGGGCAGGCGGACGTCCTCCAATTCATCCAGAGGCTGGAGCCAGGCGGTTTCTTTCACCGCCCGGTCCATTTTCTTCCACAGCAGGCGCGCGGCGATGCACTGGATATAGCGGATCAGCCCGCAAGACCGGCCGGAGAGGTTGGCGCCCCTGAAATCGCGCAGGGCCCGCCAGCCGTCCGCGCGCAGGCGGATGAACAGCTCATTGACCAACTCGTCGAGCTCCAGGCGCAGCGTCCGGTACTTGAACTGGACGAGGTACTTGAGGCCGGGCCCGCAGCGCACGGCGAGCAGGTGGAGGGCCGCCCAATCGTCGCCCTCCAGGATGCGAGCGAGCAACTCGCCCTCGGTCAGCCCGTCGTAGCGTTGGAGCCGTGGATCCATAACCGTTGAAGTTTACTTGCCTTCGGAACAGGTGTCAGTGTGTCCATTTCGACCGGATGGGTCAAGGATGGGACGCTGGGGATGGGACGTTGGGGCATGTGCGCCCCCTATAGGTTAAAAGAAGACTGATTTCAGGGCAGTATCCATTGTGGCTGGCTACCCCTGACTATCCCCGCGCCCTCCCGTCTTCCCGCCGGCCACACGGAGGGCGCACCCATCAAGGAGTTCTCCATGCAAATCGTCGGCCTGATCGTTGTCTTCCTGGTTTTGCTGCGGCTGTGCTCGTGCTGACCGGGAGACAACCATGAACCAGATATTCTTCCGATTCCGGCTCGTTACGCTTGTCGTGCTGATCGCTGCCATCGTGCGGCTCGTTATCCCCGGCTGGCGCTATCTGCGTCCGTACGTGTGCTGGGACGAAGTCCGTGCCGCTACCCTGAGCTTGTTGCGGAGCGAGGACATGTCGTTCCTGGTCATGGCCAAGCTGTGCGGCGAGGTGTCCGTTCGCGCGGACACCGGCAACTGGCTGCTTGGTCGGCGTGAAGGCTGTTTGAGTGCGCCGGTCTCGATGTATCACGGCCTCGATGTCAATTCCATCGGCCCAGAGGCCATCCGCCGAGAGGGCGGCAAGGTTATTGTCCGCCTGCCCGAGCCCCGTGCGCTGGATTACTCTGTCGATCTCGCAGGCATGCGCTTCCTGGGCAAGCGCAGCGGCCGGCAGATCCTATGGGATCACGCTACCGGCCGGGACATTCAGGCCGAACTCCGCGCGCAGCTCAAGGACAGCATCCTGGCGTACTTTCGCGACCGCGGCCTGCTGCCGACCCGGGCGAAGATCATGCGCCAGCTTAACCAGGAAGCCGCCCGGCTGTCCCGGCGGGTCGGTGCCGAGATCGAGTTCCGCTGACGGTGCCTGCAATCACTGGCGGACGAGCGGACCAATATCTTTTAACGCGTTAAAAAATTTAACGCTTTAAATAAAAACCCGCTGGCCTTCACATTAACACGAAAAACCGCCCGCTCCCCGCTACCCGCCGCGTGCGGGGCGCATATCCAACGAAAGGAGCGTACGATGATCATCCTGACACTAATCGCGATTGTGACGTTTCTGATGAACCTCTGATCAGTATGCTGGGGGTGGGGGACGGATTGCCAGTAGTTCAACCGTCCCCCCGCCACCCACCTCGCCTGCTCAACTTCAACCCCATAGCCAAAGGAGACTCATGCAGTTCACCATCCCCAAGCACACGCTCAAAGACGCACTGGCCGGCCTGGGCAAGGTCGTGCCCACCAAGAGCGCGTTGCCTATCCTGCACCACATCCGGGTCAACCGGAGGGCCGCGAGCATCTGCTGACGGCCACCGACCTCGATCAGCATCTGGCCTGCCACTGCGAGGCCACGGCCGTCACCCCCGGCCGACCACTGCTCATCGACCACGAGGCGCTCAGGCCCTTGGCCAAGGGGGTGGGCGTGGATCGGCTGACCGTCCGGGCCGAGGGTGAGGAGTACGTGCTTATGACCGAGACGTTCGCCGGCCAGACCGTGGAACGTCGCCTGGAATGCCGCGATCCCACGGAGAGGCCGCCCAGCCGCGCCTGACGATCAATAGCGTCATTTGAAGCTATTGATCCAACCACCCCCGGCTGGCAGCAGTGTGTAACACGGCTGGCTGGAACGGGGACTGGGTCTGAGCTGTAGTCACCCACAGCAGCAGCCTGCACGACAACAATTCCACCGCACAGCGGTATCTCCAGACCGCTGCCCTCGGCGGTCGCCTTGGATTTCATGAGGTGATCGCCGGGCGGCGAGTGTCTGCCCGGCGGTGGAGGGGCCTATGAAACGCGAAATGGTTCATCGCACAAAAAAACTGAAGGCGAGCATTTCGAGGCTGGCGGAGCGAATCAACAGAGCTGGCAGGGCCGTAATTACCTTGGATAATTATCTGCGCCTGGGGCAGGCCTTGCGGGATTTGTCGCCGGGGGCAGAGTGCATCTCGACGATTATCAATAACGTTGGCATGAAGCGGGATATAGGTGGGAAAGAAAAATTGGCCTGCGCCTTGCAGCGGTTCACACTTCGATACTGCGTGAGACTGGCATGCCTGTGTGAAGACGACAATCAATTCCTCCACGACCTGGAGAGGGCTGGGTGCTCATGGCGCAGGCTGTGAAACCCGACACGGACGATGGATGTCTTTCGATGGGCGCCGGCCGGCGGCTCCGTGGTCTGTATCCCGCACGCTTCAAAATGACGCTGGATCATTTTGGTCACGGCGGCTGAATCCCGCCGGTAAAGATCCGCCTCGTGCGGGAACACATATTCATCCTGTTTGGCCTGTATGTTTTGCAGTTCACGGAGGATGGCCTCAAGCACGGGGTGGAGCGGGATGGTCACGACCTTCCCCAGACGCTTGGTCTTGAGGGGGGTGTGCCGGATGTGGCCCTGACCGAAATCAATGTCGTTCCACCCGAGCAGGCAGACATCGCCAAGCCGCATCCCGGCATACAAGCCGACGGCGAACATGCCGCGCAGGCTTCCTTTGGCCGACTGAACAACGCTGGTCAATTCATCCGGTTTCAGATCGCGTCGGCTCTCGGGGCGGAGCTGTTTGTGGGGGATTTCCGCCCATACATTGGTGCCGAGTCCGGCCTGGCGGGCCAATACCCGGAACACATTTCGCAAGAGCTGGATATGAAGATTGAAAGTGCTGGGCGACACATGCGCCGCCCAAAGGTCAGCGGCATATTCCTCGGCGATTTTCAAATCCACTTGGTGCAAATAGCGTAGGTCTTGGTGCTGTTGCCTCAGCCACGTTGTGAAGGCGGTCCAGCGTGTGGAGTAATGTTTTAGCGTTGTCGGCCCGGGATCGCCCCGCTTCGGATTTTTCAACCAGGTGGCCCATGCCGCGTCGATTTCAAGCTGACTTTTCAGCTTGGACATGAGTTGTTCGGCCAGACCGTGCCGTTTTGCATCCTGCTCCTTTGGCGGCAGTTCATCGAGCATACGTAAGACGGTGGCGAACTGCTCGTCCAGCGTATGTTCGCCGCGGGCCGAGGCGACTCGACGGGCGAGATAGGCCTCCGCCTCCTTGCGCCGCGTGCACTTCGTCGACTCCCGGATGACGCGGCCATCGCACATGAAACGGACGAACCAATAGGGGCTTTACTTGTCCTTGTAAACGGTTGCCATGGCTTTGAACGACGGATGTTTCCGGCTGTATCCACGGTGGCCTTAATGTAAGAAATAGCCGCCGTCAAACAAACGTGGTCAGAAAAACGGGCAGAAAAAGTACAAGATGAACCGGCGGGGAAACGGTGAATATCGATAACTACTTGGCGGGCATTGGATTATGATGGAGCCAACGAGTGGATTCGAACCACCGACCTGATCATTACGAATGACCTGCTCTGCCAGCTGAGCTACGTTGGCGCCGAATTGAAACGCGAGTGAATATAGGGAGCCGGAGGCAAAAGTCAAGCGAGTGAGCGCTATTGCCTTTGGGGTGGGCAATATGGCAATTTTACGCCTAATCGCACATGGCGCTGAATGGTTGAGGAGCGGAACAATTGCCCTATCGAGTTTTCAATTTGGAGGAAGTAGCGGTATATCTGCACCTGCCGGCGGCCGATGTCCGCCAGTTGGTGCATCGGCGCGAGATTCCGTTCCACGAACAGGGAACGCGTCTGCAATTCCGTAAAAAGGACATTGACGCCTGGGCGTCACATCGCATTCTCAGCCTGAAACGCGATAAACTGGCGGCATACCACCGCACGACATCGGCCAAGGCGCACGACCTTTCGCAGCAACATGCCATCATGCCCGAGCTGATGCGTGCCAATTGCATCGCCCCGGCCATGGGGTCCAAGACCAAGGCCTCGGTGCTGCGCGACCTGGTCAAGCTGGCGGACCAGACGGGATTGCTTTGTTCCAGCAAGGATTTGTTGGAAAGCCTGGAGGAGCGCGAGCGCATGTGTTCGACCGCGCTGCCCGGCGGCATCGCGCTGGTGCATCCGCGGCACCATGAACCGTTCATGTTTGAAGATTCCTTCATCATCCTGGGGAAGACGATTCAGCCTATTCCATTTGGTTCCCCGGACGGATCCACGACCGACCTGTTTTTCCTCGTCTGCTGCCAGGACGACAGCATTCACCTCCATGTGCTGGCGCGGATCTGTATGTTGTGCCACCACACCAGCCTGGTGCTTGAACTGCGGGAGGCGCAAGTGGCGGACGAGATGCGCGAAATTATCATCCGGGCAGAGGAGGAAGTGATCCAGCAGTTGTGAGCAGCGGTGTGTCACGGAGCGAAAACATGGATGGGCAGGCGGGTTTGCAGCGGGCAACGGTCCGGTATGAAGGCGAAGTGCAGGGGGTTGGGTTCCGCTATACCACGCTGCGCCTGGCGGAACGCTATCCCGTTACCGGCTTTGTTCGAAACGAGTCCGACGGCAGCGTCCAACTGGTGGTTGAGGGCGAACCGGCGGCGATCGCCGGACTGCTGTCGGCCGTGCGCGGTTCCGGGCTGCGCAGTTATATTATGAGAGAGCGCACGGAATGGGCGCCGGCTACCGGTGAGTTCAGCCATTTTACCATTCGTTATTGATTTACGCTTGTCATGTTTGCCGACTTCATTTTATGAGGGAACAACCGGGCGGCCAAACCGCCGCTCTGATGGGAGACGAGAAAAATGCAAAAGGGTCGAATCCGGGATTGGACGCTGGGTGCTTTGGTTTTTGCGATGGTGTTGGTCATGGCCGGTTGCCGCAAACCGCAGCCCGTGCTGCATGTCTACAATTGGGCGGATTATGTCAAGCCGGAGCTGGTGACCCAGTTTGAGCGGGAATATAAGTGCAAGGTGGTGCTCGACACCTATGATTCCAACGAGAACATGTACGCCAAGCTGAAGGCCGGCGCCACGGGCTATGATCTGGCGTTTCCCAGCAGCTACATGGTCCAGATCATGCGCGAGCAGGATATGATTTTGCCGCTGAACCATGCCTGGTTGCCCAACCTCAAGCATCTGGATCCGTCCGCCTTCAAAGTTTCGCTGGATCCCGAGGTGCGCTATGTCGTGCCGTACACGGTTTCGTACACCGGCGTGGGCTATCTCAAGAGCCGGGTCACCAACGTAGTCGAATCCTGGGCGATGTTCGATCGGGCGGACTTGGCGGGCCGGATGACGATGCTCAACGATATGCGCGAGACCATTGCCGCCGGCCTGCGCTTTCTGGGCTTTAGTTCCAATACCCGCGATGAGCAGGAGCTGGCCGCCGCGCGCGACGTCATCATCCGCTGGAAGAAGAACCTCGCCAAGTTCGAGAATGAGCAGTACAAACCGGGCCTGGCCGGCGGCGAATTCCTGCTCGTGCATGGGTACGTGGGTGACCTGCTCCAGATCCAGGCGGAGAATCCGGACATTGGCATCTTTTTCCCGCGGGAAGGATTTGTGATGACCTGCGATTGCATGGTCATTCCGAAAGGCGCCCAGCAGATCGAACTGGCGCACCAATACATCAACTTCATGCTGGATCCCAAAGTGGCGGCCGAGAATACCGGTTTTACCCAGTATTTGTGCCCCAACCAGGATAGCTATCCGCTCTTGGACGCGGCCATTCGCAACAACCCGGCGATCATGCTCCCGCCCGAAATTAAAGCCAAAGGCGAAGTCAATCTGGACCTGGGCGCTGACCAGGCAAAATACGTTAAAATTTGGGACGAAATCAAATCAGCGCCGTAATGGCGATCCGGTTTTGGATTTTGCGGCCGGCTCCGGCATGAAGGGCGCGCCGGCGCGTTAGGTCGGCAGGCCCATCAATTCGGCAGCCTTGCGGCGCAGATCTTCGAGTTCAAAAGGCTTTTTCATCACCGCCGCCACGGTGCCGTTACGGATCAATTCCGGTGGGATCTCATTTTCGTAACCGGTGACGATGACGATCAGCACATCCGGCCGCAGATTCTTGATTTCCATCAGGGTCTTCAAGCCATGCTGCCCGGGCATGTGCAGGTCAAGAATCGCCACCGCGATGTCCCGCTGCAGGGTGAGCAGGTGCAAGGCTTCAAATCCGGTCTCCGCCTGGTAAATCGAGGCCACCGGGCGCAAGGCGCGGACCATAATGGTCCGCACCGCCGGTTCGTCGTCCACGATCAGGATTTTGCGCCCCGCGGTGGAACCATCGGCGGCCTCGACCGGGGTCGAACGCTTTTCATCCTCATGCGCCATTTCGCTCAGTTCGCCCGGGACAAACAACCCACTTTTTTTCATGAACTCAACAAGGTCAATCGGCCGGATCATGTTGACCCGCCCGGGCGTCTGATAGGCCTTGAGTTCCCCCTTTTTAACCCAGGTGAAGACCGTGTTGCGGCTGACACCGCAATAAGCCGCGGCATCAGGTACCGACAGATAACGGGGCGTGCCAAGGTCTTTTTTCATATAATAAGCGCGTTACCGAGTTGCGTTTGATATTGCCCGCTGACGCCAGATAGTCAAGCGAATCGTTTTAATAAACGCGAATTGCGTGTGGGGCGGATATTAGATATTGTCACCGCTTTGATTTGAGAAAGTCCCATGAACCAGGAATGGAACATACGCGCGCGGGGCGAACAATGCGGCCAATGCGGCCAGCCCTTTGCGGATAATGAGACTTTTGTATCGCGACTTGTTTTCGATCCGGAAGGATATCGGCGTGACGATTTCTGTGCCGCCTGTTGGGCGCCACGCTCCGGTGAGGGCGGTTTGAGCGTCTGGCGGACGGTCTATAAAAAGCCGCCGCCGCCGCGCGCGGAGCCTTTGAAAAAGGAAACCGCCGAGTCCCTGTTGCGCCAGTTGATGGAGAGCGACGATCCGCAGAATCGCAATGTGATCTACATCCTGGCGGTGATGCTGGAGCGGCGGCGCATCCTGGCTGAGCGTGATGTGCAAACCCGCGCGGATGGCGTCAAAATCCGCGTTTATGAACATAAACAGTCCGGCGAGACGTTCCTGATCCCAGATCCGGAACTCAAGCTGCGTGAATTGACGGCGGTGCAGGCGGAGGTGCTGGAGCGGCTGGGCCAGCGGTCGGGCGATGCGCCCGCGGCTGTCGCGGCGCCGGCGCCCGAGAGTCCCGGATCGGCCGAGTGAATACGGTCATGCGGGTATGTACGATTTGATCATCCAGGGCGCGACCGTGTTGGATGGCACGGGCGCGGCGCCGATGGTGGCGGATGTTGGCGTGCGAGACGAGCGGATCGCGGCGGTCGGCGCGCTGGAGGCGGCCGAAGCGCGCGCGTGGCTGCCCGCGGCGGGCCTGCATCTTTGCCCCGGGTTCATTGATGTCCATTCTCATTCCGATACCTACCTGCTGCTGGAGCCCGGCGCGGAAAGCAAGATCACCCAGGGGGTCACGACCGAAGTGGCTGGAAATTGCGGCGCCTCCGCCGCGCCGCGATTGGGCGCCGCGCAGATGCCGTCAGATTGGCGCGAGCAGGCTTATCCGGGCGCGTGGCGAACGGTGGCCGAATACCGTCGCCTGTTGGAACAGGTTCGGCCCGCGGTCAACCTGGCACTGCTTGTCGGCCACAATACGCTGCGCGCCGGGGTCATGGGCTACGAAGCGCGGGCAGCCCGGCCGGATGAAATTCGGGCCATGTGCGCCAATCTCGAGCAGGCGCTGGAGGAGGGGGCGGCCGGCCTCAGCACCGGTCTGATCTATTCGCCCGGCATGTTTGCCGGAGCCGAGGAGGTCACGGAATTAGCGCGGGTGGCGGCCCAACGCCAGCGGATTTACACCTCGCACATGCGCAGCGAGGGCGCCCGTATCCTGGAGGCGCTGGACGAAGTGTTGGCGGTTGGCCGGCAGGCTGGCGTGCGGCTGGAAGTATCGCACCTCAAGACTTCGGGCCGCCCAAACTGGGGCCGGCTTGAGGCCGCGCTCGACAAGCTTGAAGCTGCGCGCGCCGATGGTATCGAGGTCGCGGCGGATCGCTATCCGTATACGGCGGCCTGCACGGACCTGGACGTGATTTTGCCGGACTGGGCAGCCGGCGGAGGACGTGAGGCGGTATTGCAGCGCCTGCGCGATCCCGCTGTGCGGGAGCGCCTGCGCGCGGAAATCGCGCGCGAACGCGATCCGGAATACTGGAACATAGTTCGCGTCGGCACGACCTGGCGTCCGGAACACCGGCGATGGCAGGGAATGCCGCTGACAGCGGTCGCGGCGGAGTTGAACCTGGCGCCGGTGGACGCCGCGCTGTATTTGATGGACCGCGATGAGTTGCACACTGGCGCGATCTTTTTTGGGATGAGCGAGGATAATATGTGGCGGATTCTGGCGCGGCCGTGGGTCATGCTGGGCAGTGACGCCTCCTTGCGGGCAACCACCGGCCCATTGAGCGCGGATCATCCGCATCCGCGCGCCTATGGCACATTTCCCCGTTTTCTGCGAGCGGCGCTGGATGGTCGGACGGTCCCGCTGACCGAGGCTGTGCGCAAGATGACGGCTCTGCCGGCCGCGCATTTCCGGCTGCGTGACCGGGGATTGATCAAGCCGGGCCTGGCGGCGGATCTCGTGGTGTATGACCCGCGCACCGTGACGGATTGCGCTACGTTCGAGCAGCCGCATCAGACGGCCCGCGGCATTTGCCACGTGCTGGTTAACGGCGCGTGGACCATCCGCGACGGCCGTGCGACCGGCGCGCGCGGCGGCCGTTTCCTCGAGTAAGCGGCCGCCAGCGGGCTGCGATGGAAGAGTTTCGATGGAGCGCGGCGGACCGCAATCCCAGATGGGTTGCGTCCGCAACCCAAATAGAAAAAGGAATGCGGCAAGATATTATGCGCGGCAAGTGATCTCATCACGGGACAACCTATCTTCTTATTAGTTAGAATAGCGGTTGACACCGAGCCTGTATTTTCAATATCGTCCGCACGCTACACAACGGCCAGATAGCTCAGTTGGTAGAGCAACGGACTGAAAATCCGTGTGTCGTCGGTTCGATTCCGACTCTGGCCACCATCGCCATCACCCAAGATGGGATAACGATAAAGGGAGTAGGTTGAGCATGAGCATATCGGCTAATTTATCCGTGGCGGAGTTGGAGCGCGCCTTGGCGCAGCGCAAGCGGGAGGTCAAGCTGTTGCAGGCGAAGCGACAGAAAATGTCGGCGGCGTTGGCCAAGTTGGATGCCCGGATTGCCCGATTGGAAGGTAGCGTCGCCGTGCCGAGCGCGGTGGGCCGTCTGGCGCAAAGCGGCGGACGCCGCCCGCGGGCCAAGAATGCCCGAACCCTGGCCGATGTGTTGGCCGGCGTGTTGCAAGCGGACAAGGCCATGACGATTGCCGAGATTGTGGACGGCGCCAAGAAGGCCGGCTACAAGAGCAATGCCGCCAACTTCCGGCTGATCGTCAACCAGACCCTGCTCAAGGACAAGCGGTTCAAAAAGACGGGATTTGGTCTGTACAAGCTGGTGGCCGAGAAGAATACGGCGGGCAAGGTTAGGAGCTGATCCGCGACCTGCCGGCGGCAATTTTGAATCTGAAGAACGGTTCGAGCGCGATTGCGCGCTCGGATCGTTTTTTTATTAGCTGATCGGCGGGGCTGGCGGTTCTTGAGGCGGTCGCCGCGGCTACGCCGGCGGGACAGCCGGCTTGGTGTCTTCCGGTTGGTCAGCCGCTTCTTCCAGATGCCATTTCTTGCGGAACAGACGCGGTGTCAGACTCAGCAAGGCCAGCACGCTGCCGGCGATTGCCAGATAGAGAGCGACTTTTCGGATTTCCCCTGTGCCGCTCATCAGCGATCCACCGATAAAAACATAGGCGATCACCGGCGGGATCAGACAGGCCGCCGTCACCGCCGTGTAAGTAAAAAAGCCAATGCCGGTCAGCCCATAAAGATAATTCTGGAAACAAAATGGGATGGCGGGAACCAGCCGGGTGATCAACACCATGTGCCAACCCTCCTGGCGCACGCCGTCGTCCAAGCGACGCAGCGCCGGATTACCGTGCAGCCAGCGTTGCATGAACGGTCGGCCGAGGTGCCGGGCCAGTAAAAAACTAGCGCCGGCGCCCAGCAGTAAGCCGATGGTCGCGTAAACCGAGCCCAGAAAAACGCCGAAAACACCGGCGACCAGCAGGACCGGCGTGGCGGGGACCAGCAGCAGGGTGGCCACGACGCAAAATCCGATGTAGAGCAGGGGTCCCCAGAATCCAAGCTCAACGACTGCCGCTTGGAATTCCAGCACATTGGCATGGGACAAGCTGATTCCCTGCCGGCGAAGGACCAACGCCGCGATACCCAACAACAGCACCAGTATCAGCGAGGGGATCCAGATTCGGGCGGGCTTGCGCATTTGGGGTTTCCCGCGCGCTCACTCCTTTAAGTACTTATCAATTGCCACGGCGGCGCGTTTGCCGTCGCCCATGGCCAGGATCACCGTGGCCGCGCCGCGCACGATGTCGCCGCCGGCGAACACGCCCGGCAGATTGGTCATGCCGTTTTCGTCCGTCTCGATATAGCCCCACTTATTAAGTTTGAGGTCGGGACTGGAATTGGTCAGGAGGGGGTTGGCGCGCGTACCGATGGCCACCACGACCACGTCGCACGGGATTATGAATTCCGAGCCCGGGATCGGGACCGGGCGCCGGCGGCCGGATGCGTCCGGTTCACCCAATTGCATCCGAATGCACTTCAGGCCGGTCACCCATTTTTCCGCGTTGCCCAGCACCTCGACGGGCGCCACCAGCAGTTCAAAAACGATGCCCTCCTCCTCGGCATGGTGAACCTCCTCGACACGCGCCGGCATTTCGACCTTGCTGCGTCGGTAGACGATGGTGGCCGGATCCGCGCCCAGGCGCCTGGCGGTGCGCACGGCATCCATGGCCACATTGCCGCCGCCGACCACCGCGACCCGCTGCCCCTTGAGCACCGGCGTGGCCGCATCCGGCATGTAGGCCGCCATCAGATTGACGCGTGTGAGGTATTCGTTGGCGGAATAGACGCCCTTGAGGTTTTCGCCCGGCACTTCCATGAAGACCGGCAGGCCCGCGCCATTGGCGATGAACACGGCGTCAAACATTTCGCGCAGTTCCTTGAGGGTGTAGGTCTTGCCGATGATCACATTACATTCGATCCGTACGCCCATCGCCACCAGCCGATCCACCTCGCGCCGGACGATTTCCTTGGGCAGGCGGAACTCGGGAATGCCGTAAACCAGCACGCCGCCGGGGGTGTGAAACGCCTCGTAGATCGTCACGGCATGCCCGCGCTTGGCCAACTCGCCGGCAGCGGTGAGACCGGCCGGGCCGGATCCGACAACAGCCACTTTCCGGTTGGTGGGGGTGACCGGGGTTGGTGAGGCTTCTGCTTGGTGCTGGGCGGCCCAATCGGCGACAAAGCGTTCCAGATAGCCGATGGCCACGGGCGCGCCTTTGAGGCCGCGGACGCATTTCACCTCGCACTGCGTTTCCTGCGGACACACCCGCCCGGTCACGGCCGGCAGGCAATTATCGCGGAACATGCTGCGGGCGGCGGCCTCCAGATTGCCTTCGGCCACATGCCGAATGAACTCGGGGATGTTGACCATGACGGGGCAACCCTCGACGCATTTGGCCACCTTGCACTGAATACAGCGATGCGCCTCCAGCATCGCCAACTCCTCGGTCAGGCCCAGATTCACCTCGCGAAAATTGCGGGCGCGTTCGGCGGGTTCCTGTTCACGCATTTTCTGGCGCGCGAGTGCCAGACGTTCTTTGGGTGTCAGATTTCGGGGATGGGTAGACATGGCTTTTCCTTTGGCGGGAAAGGTTGCTGAAACTTAATTTGAAAGCCCGATTTTGCAGTTTTCCGCATGACGTTCCAAGGCGCTTTGCTCAAACACCTTGTAGGTGCCCAGCCGTTCCTGAAGTTCATTGAAATCCACCTGGTGTCCATCGAACTCAGGGCCATCCACACAGGCGAATTTGATTTCGCCGCCGACGGACACCCGGCATCCGCCGCACATTCCGGGGCCGTCCACCATCACCGGATTGAGCGAAACAATGGTATGGACGCCGGCCGGCCGCGTCAGCTCCGCCACCGCCCGCATCATCGGGACCGGGCCAACCGCATAAACGGCCGCAATACCGCCGGTCTTGAGCACATCGGCCAGCGCCTCAGTGACGAAGCCTTTCCGTCCATAGCTGCCATCATCGGTGCAAACGATAACATCGCCTTGCTGCCGGAGTTCCTGCTCGAAAATCACCCATTCCTTCGAGCGTCCGCCGATGATGCTGACCACGGAAACCCCGCGGGCCTTGAGGCCCTGGGCGATTGGAAATACCACGGCGGTGCCGACGCCGCCGCCGACGCACACCGCCTTGCCTGTCGTGATCAGTTCCGTGGCGCGACCCAGTGGACCGGCGATATCGCGGATGCTTTCGCCGACTGGCAAGGCGACCAGTTCCTGGGTGCTGCGCCCCAGCGCCTGAATTACCAGCGAGATGGTGCCGCGCCCCGGATCCGCATCGGCGATGGTCAGGGGAATGCGCTCGCTGCCCGGCCCTTTGCGGACAATAACAAACTGCCCCGGCTGACGAATTTGCGCAATTCGCTGCGCCATGACATCCAGTCGCGTGACATTCGGCGACAGTACCGTTTTATGGACAATCTTATGCATCGTGCAACCTCCGCGTCATACCTGCGCCGACCCGCTCAACTCGCGGGCGGCCGGCCAATTCCTTGCGCCGCCCAGCGCCGCTCAATGACGAAATGCCAGATGGATAGCATCGCCACCATCATAAAGCCCGCCGCATTGACCAGCACCCACGGAATGGCCAGATACTTGTGGGCCGCCAGGAAAACGACAAGCATGAACAGGCAGTAACCGGCAAGCGCCAGTTCCAGCAATGTATCCCATGACAGGCGGGCCCGATAAACGCGCGCAAGCAGGTCGCCTTTTTTTGGCGTCCGGATAAACCCGGACTTGATGCCCATTAGCGCTTCCAACACAGCCCGGCTGTTGCAAATGGCCAGACCGATGCCGAGGGTCAACAGGACGGGGAAATAGCGCAGCTTGCGGATTCCCTGCCGATGGAGGATGGTTTGCGAGATCGCGCAAATGAGCGGCGGCGCCAGCGTGGTCACCACCAGCAGCGCCGACAGCAGGGCGAATGTGATTGAGGTGATCGGTATATCCACCATCCGGTACACCGGCAGGGCCAGCAGAATGACCGTGACCATCAGCGGATAAACGCCGTAGTAAGTCATGTGGAAGACGGCCTCCAACTTGGCCACCCAGGAGCGGTCGGAGCGGAAAATGCGCGGCAGCAGCTTGATGGCCGTCTGGATGGAGCCTTTGGCCCACCGGAATTGCTGGGTCTTATATGCATTGATATTCTCCGGGATCTCCCCCTCAACTACCAGGTCTGGAATGTAAAACGGTTTCCAACCGGCCAACTGGGCGCGATAAGACAAATCCATGGCTGCGGTCCGCGTGTCGTGCTGCCAGCCGCCGGCCGCCTCGATCGCCTGGCGCCGCCAGACGCCGGCGGTGCCGTTGAAGTTCATGAACAGGTTGTTCCATGCTCGGGCGGGCTGCTCAACCGCGAAATGAGCGTCAATCCCAATTCCCTGGGCAATGGTGAGCAAAGAAGCCTTTTCGTTCAAATGGCCCCAGCGGGCCTGTACCACGCCAACTTTAGGGCGGGCCAGCAGCACCGGAATGGTCCGCATGAGAAAGTCGGCGGGGGGGACGAAATCAGCGTCAAAGATGGCAAAGAAATCCGCATCCGTCTGCCGCATGCCATGCGCCAGCGCGCCGGCTTTGTAACCGACGCGCTCGCCGCGTCGCAAGACCTGAACATCCCGGCCTTGGGCGCGCAATTCAGCCGCCACCCGATCAATGCGCTCGCGCGTCCGGTCATTGGAGTCATCCAGAATCTGCACGGTGTGCCGGCCGGCCGGATAATCCATTGCCGCGGCCGCGCGCACAACTCGCTCGATGACGTTAAATTCATTGTAAACCGGAATTTGCGTCACCACTCGCGGCAGCTTCCGATCGGCTGCCGTGGCTTGGAATTCATTCATAATGCAATTCAGTTCGCGGGCCGCGCTCCGCCGCCGGATTGTGCTTAAAAAAAGAGTGAAATATAAATTCAGACCGAAAAGCATCAGGATCAAGGCCGGAATGCAATAGGCGAGCAACAGGATATATTCAAATGTAGTATGCATTTCAAGATAACCCAAAAAATGAGCCGTATAGCATAACGGCCTTGGGGAATTTATCCATCAATATTTGTTTTCGTTGCTGTCAAGGAATATCAACACGGCGAAGAGGATATTGGCCAAATGATGGAATAATCAGTGTCCCCATTGGCATGGCCCACTGTGGCGCGCCCAGCGGTCGCGCCCGTCGGTGGCGCAAGGCTTCTATCCCGCATTTAAGGGTAAAAAAATGAGGCAAGACGCCCGCGCTCCGTAAAGACAATGCGCGCGGGGCATGGCGCCAGGCCGTTTGCGCCGCCTACCGATGGGCCCGCACGCGCCAAGCTGCCGCATTGGTGCTGGCGGGGAAGAAGAACAGCGTGGTTCCCAGGGTGGGCGGCTTGTTGGTCATGACCGAAATCCAGTTGGCCGATCCCAGGCGCGGCGTGAATTCCAGGATTTGCCAGGCCTGGGTGCCGCCGGTCCATGAAAGGGCATTAGTGCCAAAAGCTTTGCCGATGCCCAGGAAATGCAGATAGCTGTCGCTATCGTTGGGATCGGTGTCCGCCAATATCTCGTCCCCGTCCGGAATCGCGTCGCCGTCGGAGTACATCACATTCGGGTCCGACCCGGTGTTGTTCTCATCCACATAGACCGCCGTCATGGTTTCAACAAAGTCCGGCAGCCGGTCGCCGTCGGTATCCACGAACTCGTCGAATCCAATATCCGCCGGGATGCTGCGCGTTTCGCGATCAATGTCTTCGTTGAGCGCGGAGTTTTCGCCGGCGTTGATGCACGGCGAGCCGAACTGCAGGTGGTAGGTCTGGCGCGCGAGCGCCGGATTGTTGGTGATGATATGCGCGCCGGGCGCGAAGCCGCCCTGGACGCAGCAATAGTCGGCTGTGGCGAAGCTGATAGCGGCCCAGATCTGGCTGGTGGTGTGGCCCCAGACAATGCTGTCCAGCACCGTCAGGCGTGAATTATTCACCGCCTGGATGCCGGTCTCGCGGTTGTTCACCACGGTGCAACTGCGCACAAAACCGGTGCTGTTGTTGAAGCCGATGCCGTCCGCCGCCTCGTCCGGGTCGGCGCGGTTGCCCACAACCAGCGCGGTGTGGGTATCGAACTTGGAACGAACGCAACTCACCGCGCCGCCCAACCCGAGCTCGCAACGGTTGGATTCAAAAACGGCATAGTTTACGCGCACATCCGCGCAGTTGATGAAAGCCGCGCCGCCCCCCGAATTGTAAGCGTAATTGTTCATAAAGTAGAACGGCCACAGGTTCAGGGCGGTGACAAGCGGCGGATTCTGCTGGCTCATAATGATCAGACTGGAATTGGAGGCCGCGAACCCGCCGCCGAAATTCTGGGCCTCGTTACCCAGAAACTGGGCGTGATCAAGCAGGAATCGGTTGCCGCCATGATAAATGCCGCCGCCGTTCTGCCCCGCCTCGTTGCCATTAAACACCCCGCACTCCACAAAATTGGTACCGGGATGTTTCAGGTAAATGGCGCCGCCATTGTTGCCGGCGCGGTTCCATTGGAAACACGGATAACCAACGGCGGAGTCCAGGATATGCAGGCCGCTCCGGCCGAGCTGCCCGACCACCGCCAGCGCGCCGCCATTGGTGCCGCTGGTGTTGTCCGCGAACACGATCCTGCCGTTCAGCTCAACCCAGGCGTTGGACGCAAGCACCGCGCCGCCGTCGGCCCCGGCGGAGTTGTTGGCGATCTGAATCTGGCGGTCGTTGTAGCCGGTCAAACTGATGGGGACCAGATCCGGATAGCCGACCCGACCGAGCCAGCCGCCATCGCGGCCGGCGCGGTTGCCGGATATTTGGCAGTCCCGGTCGAATGCCTCGTAATTCAACTCGCTGGCGCCGCGGAGGCAAATGGCGCCGCCGTCGTTGGTGCGGCAGACGTTGTCAAAAAAGAACACGTCGCGCAGGTTGACCCGCGTGGAGTCCAAATACGCCGCGCCGCCGCTGGCGTCGGCAAAATTATTGCGAAAAAGCGCGTTCTCGGCGCTGACGGATTCGAGGATCGAATAGACCAGGATGCCGCCGCCGCTGTTGGCGGAGTTGCTGATCACATGCAAGCCATTGAGTTGGGCGTAACAGAGGTTGAGGCATAATCCGCCGCCATCATTCGTAGCCCGGTTTTCGAGGAGAACACTTTGAATGACATTGGTCTCAAATGGATGAGCCGACGTGATGATCAGATTGGAGACCTGGTTGAAAAAGGCTCCGCCGCCGGATCGTCCGGCCCGGTTGGTGCGCAGAACCAGATTCTCGATAGCTATCGGGCAGTTCCCGCCGTAAATCCCGCCGCCATCCAATTCGGCTCGGTTGCCATCGGCGGTAAGCCGCCAGACAGCCAGCGGGGTGTTGTAATTGTAAAGCCCGCCGCCACGCGTGGCGCGATTCCCGACCAGTTGGACGTCATACAAATAGGTTTGCCAGGTCATGTCGCGCAGAAACAGTCCGCCGCCGCCCGAGCCGTTGGTATGGGCCTGGTTGCCCAAGAACAAAGTGTTGGTATGGACCGTGCCGTTGGTGATCATGAGGCTGGTATAGCGGCAGGCCATCCCGGCGCCGCTCCCGTTGCTATTGGTGCTCGCGTTGGCTTCGAACCGCCCCCCCTCAATGCGCAGGAGTGAACCCCAGGCAAACAACCCGCCGCCGTCCGCGCCGCAGCGGTTGCCGCTGGTCGTTCCCATTTCGATGTTCCGCAACACCCCCGTGGACGATTCGAGATAGATTCCGCCGCCGTTAGCCCCGGCTTGATTATTATCAAACTTCAGGTATTGCCAGGCCGACGCGTCGTTCTCGATCCGGCTGCCGATGGCGTATAGTCCGCCGCCGTTTGTCCGGGCTGTATTGCCGTAGAAATAGGCGCCATCCAATTGGAGCCAGGAATTAGAGGCATATAATCCGCCGCCGAATACGGCCGTGTTGTAATTCGGGCCGGGTTGCCAGTTGGCGCGAAATGTAATTACGGTTGAAAATTCAGCAAAAACACCGCCGCCACAAGTGATGTCCGTGTGCTGGTCAATCAGGGTGTTATTGACCAGGGACACATATCCGTTGCGCGCATAAACACCGCCGCCGCGGCGCAGCGCCCCGGTCAATCGGTTGCCGCGGATTTCCGCGTCGTTGCAATATAGTTTGCCGTACCAGACACACACCCCGCCGCCATAATCGGGTGAATCATTGGCGAAGACGTCACTGCCATTGCCCATCAAATCCAGCCGGCCCGCGACATATACGCCGCCGCCGGCCACCGATGCGGTGTTGGTGAAAATGCGCGTGCCGTTGGTGGCCACGGCGAGCGACGCGGGATCCAGATACAGCCCGCCGCCGAGCATGCCGCGATTGGAGCAGATGTTACACTGTTGGAACGTCACCGAGGATGCGCCCAGATTAGCCCCGCCGCCGCCGGTGGAAGGATTATTGCCGTTGACCAGATTGAGCCGGGTGACGGTGCTGGTGGATTTAATGAAAACGAGGGCGCTGCCGGTGTTGTTGCCGTTGATGACAGCCGTTCCGCCGATATCGGTCGGCGTCAATTCGTCAAAGCCGCCGATCAAGGTCAAGTGCTTGTTGCTGATTACCACATTTTCGGTGAACACATTGGTGGAGATGCCGATGACATCGCCATTCGCGGCGGCGTTGACCGCGCTTTGAATCGAAGCATATTTCGGCGTCGTGTAATTGATCCAGACCGCGGCCGATGCAGCGGAAGCGACAACACCGACGGCCAGGACAACCAGCAGCAAAAGCCGGTGACGGTTCATGGCAAACCTCCCTTTTGGTAATTCGGACGATAACTAAAAGATGCGCTATCTACCAGAGAAAACGCGGCGCGGCACGGCCATGCGCCCACGATTGACCGAGTTGACCGGGTTGATACAGGAATTGACGCTGCCGCCGCGAAATGCTAATGAGGGCTCATTGGGGGGCATTGGGGAGGGCACAACATGCGTATCGTGGGCAAGCTGTTTGGGTATTTGATACTGGCCAGCCTGTTGCTGATTGTGCCGGCCGTGGCCGCGACGCCGTTGCCCGGCCGTATCTGGACGCGGATTCGACCGGGGGCGGAAGAGACTCTAGCGTATGACACGGTCCAGGACCGCCACAGCAATGTATATGTTGCCGGTTGTACGGACGGGCCATTCGACGGGCAGACCAACTCCACCGCCGCCGGCTATGATGCCTTCCTGATCAAGTGGGATGCCGCCGGCAACCGACAGTGGACCCGGATTTGGGGCAGCACCAATGAGGACGAGTATGTTTATAGCGTGGCGCTCGAGGGCACGTCGTTTGCGTATGTGGTCGGCGGCACGTACGGGGCCTTCGACGGCCAGACTAATAATGGCGACTGGGATGCTTTCATGACCAAGTGGCGCTGGGATGGGACCAAGGAATGGACGCGCATCTGGGGCTCGACCAATGCGGATGAGGCCAAAGATGTAGCGGTTAACGCTTTCAAGGACGTCGTCGTGTGTGGTTATACCGCCGGCATGTTTGGCGGACAGACCAACAACGGCGAAACGGATCTTTTCCTGACCGAGTTTAATACCAACGGCGTCGCGGCTTGGTCAAAAATCTGGGGCTCGCCTGGCGCTGATGACGCCAACGGTGTCGGCCTGCTGGATGACAATGACCGATCCATCTATGTGGCGGGGTTGGCGGCCGGGCCCATTTTGGGGCAGCCGGAGATCGGCGGCGGTGATCTATGTTTGAGTTTGTGGTCTGCGCGCCATGGCGGCTCGCATGTCTGGACGCGTATTTGGGGTAGCACCCAGTTTGAGAATTCATACGGCGGCCTGGCGGTTGCTTCCAACGCAATTGCGGTGGCCGGCGTAACTTTGGGCGCGTACGACGGCCAGACGAATCCCTGCGCCAACGGAGCCGCGTGCGTAAGCTACTGGACCAATGGACCGACACGTTGCTGGTCCCGTATCTTTGGCCCCACTAATGCGTCGTCTGCCTGCGGCGCCGGGCTGGGGGATGCCGGCGACATTTATGTCAGCGGGGTTGCCAACGCGCCGTTCAATGGCTGGACCAATGCTCCCGGCGGGTTTAACAACCTGTTCCTGTGCGCGTTTGACCCCGCCGGCAGCGGCTGTTGGACCCGCATCTGGGGCAGCATCTCTAATGACGCGCAGGAGGGGCGCTGCCACGTTTTGGGCCGCCGGATCGCCGTGTCCTTTTATGCCAGTCGCGCCGGTTTCGACGGACAGGATGTTCCTTTCGGTCCCATGCGGTATCATCCTGGGGTGAGTATGTATGAACCGAATTACGCGCCGACGGCTGTTGCTGTTGAGCGCGGCGCGGCCGGTGATGTGGTGGCCTGGCAGGGGGCTTGGGACTGCCAATTTGATTTCGCGGCGAGCACTAATTTGAATGGGCAAGGGGGCTGGCAGACCAATAACCTGCCCAATAGCATGCCGGGCGCCGAGCGGCTCAGCGTGACAAACGCGAATGCCGCGTCGCCTCGATTTTACCGGGCGGTGGCGCGACCGCTTCTGGTCGCGCCGGTTTACCCAGCCGATGACATGGTCCTGATTCCCGCCGGCGCGTTTGTCATGGGGGCGGCGGGCATTGCCACACCGGTGCATACCAATTACCTCAGCGCTTTCTGGATGGATGCGAAGGAGGTGACCAAGGCACAGTGGGATGAAGTCCGGGTTTGGGGCACCGCCCATGGCTACACGTTCGAGAACGCCGGTAACGGCAAGGCAACCAACCACCCCGTGCAATCGGTGGATTGGTATAACGTCGTCAAATGGGCCAACGCGCGTAGTGAAATGAGCGGGCGCACGCCGTGCTACTACACCAACAGCGGGTTCACGACCGGCGCGGTGTATCGGAGCGGCCACCTCAATCTCAGCAACGAGTGGGTCAGTTGGGATGCGGACGGCTATCGGTTGCCAACGGAGGCGGAATGGGAAAAGGCCGCGCGCGGCGGGGTGGCGGGCCGCCTGTTTCCGTGGGGCGGCGATACGATCACCCATACGCAGGCCAACTATAACTCCACGAACGCCTATGCCTACGACATCAGCGCCACGCGCGGTTTCAACCCGGCTTTCACCAACGGCGGCTTCCCCTGCACCGCGCCGGTCGGTTCGTTTGCCGCGAATGCCTATGGATTGCGCGACATGGCCGGCAACGTCGGCGAATGGATATGGGACTGGTACGATGCCGGCTACTATGCGGTTTCGCCGACGAACGATCCGCGCGGGCCGGCCACTGGAACCTATCGTTGCTGGCGCGGCGGAACATGGTATATTCATGCGCCATACGCCCGGGTGGCGGACCGCAATTTTTACCTGGGCGGTCCGGGCGGTGGTGATGATACCTTGGGCTTTCGGTGCGTGCGCCGGAATCAATGAGTTGCCGCCGGCGGCCGATTCACGCGGCATCTGACGCGGGTGCGGCCGAAAGCCCGGCAGTGAGGATAGGCCTATGAGCGCAGCCGGGAGTGGCGCGGATAACAGCAGCTTGGGCGGATGGTTCCGTAAATGCTTCGGCCGTGGCCGCGCGGCCCGTGAACAATTGAAGGCGGAATTGCGCCGGGACACCTTCCTTGCCCGCTTGAAACCGGAACATTTTGACATGGTTTTCCAGCATGTGGAACTGATCCAGGCCGCCCAGGACCAGGTGATCATTCGTGAAGGCGATGAAGCGGACTTCTTCTATTTACTGTTGGAGGGTTCTGTGCGGGTCACCCGGCAGTCGCCGGCCGCGGATGAGCCCATCGTCCTGGCTGAACTGGGGCCCGGCAGCGGATTCGGCGAGGAGGCCATTATTTCGATGGGCGTGCGCAACGCCACAATTACGATGAACAGCCCGGGGCGCCTTGCCCGCTTGCCGGACGACATCTTCGTTCAATATATCCAATCCGCGCTGGTAACCTGGTATTCCCACGCGGAAGCGCTGCGTCGCATTGCCAAAGGCGCTGTCTGGGTGGATGTGCGCGAGCCGCTCGAAACCCGGGAATATCCGGGACAGTTGCAAGGCTCGCTGACCATTCCGTTGAGCCAGATTCGGGACCGGTTGGAGGAGTTGAAAACCGACACATTGTATATTTGCTACGACGAGCGCGGCCGGCGCAGCGCCACAGCGGCTTTCCTGCTGACGCAACGCGGCTACCAAGCCGCCGTGCTGCAGGGCGGCCTGCGCAGTCTGCGGATATAGCCCGCTTCGCCCCCGTCGGCGGCGCCCATCAGCATAACCCGGCGGCCGGCCGCCTTGAAATCTTGCTTCGGGGAAGTCGCTCCGTATAATCGCGCGGTCACTGGGAGAGACCATGAGCTTCAAAATTCACAACACGTTAACCCGTCGGCTGGAGGAGTTCGTCCCCCTGGAGGGGCGGACCGTCCGGCTGTATACCTGCGGACCGACGGTCTATAACTACGCGCACATCGGTAATTTCCGCGCCTATATCTTTGAAGATCTGTTGCGGCGTTATCTGAAATTCCTGGGTTATACGGTCGTTCAAGTCATGAACCTGACCGATGTGGATGACAAGACGATCAAGGGCGCGCGCGAACAGGGGAAGAGCCTGCGCGAGTTCACGCAGGTCTACAAGGACGCGTTTTTCCAGGATCTGCAAACACTGGGGGTCGAGCCGGCCGAGCATTACCCGGCCGCGACGGAGTGCGTGCCTGAAATGATCGCGCTGATCCAGCGGCTCATGGAACGGGGATTCGCTTACGCATCGGACGACCGTTCGATCTATTTCAGCATCGCCAAGTTCGCGGACTACGGCAAGCTGGCGCACCTGGACCGCGCCGGCCTCAAAGCCGGCGCGCGCGTGGCGCAGGACGAATACGAAAAGGAAAGCGCGGCGGATTTCGCGCTTTGGAAAGCGTGGGACGAGCAGGATGGCGAAGTTGCCTGGGACTCGCCGTGGGGCCGTGGCCGGCCGGGCTGGCACATTGAGTGCTCGGCCATGAGCATGAAATATCTCGGGCCAACCTTTGACCTGCACACCGGCGGCGTGGACAATATCTTCCCGCATCACGAGGACGAGATCGCGCAGAGCGAGGCCGCGACCGGCCGGCCGTTCGTCAAGTACTGGATGCACTGCGCGCACCTGATTGTGGACGGCCGGAAGATGTCCAAGAAGCTGGGCAATTTCTACACGCTGCGCGACGTGCTCGATCGCGGCTATACCGGCCGCGAGATTCGCTACGAGCTGATGGCCACGCATTACCGGCAGTGGCTGGATTTCACTTTCCCCGCCCTCGATGCCGCCCGGTCCGCGTTGGGACGGATTGACGAGTTTACGGCCCGGCTGCGCCATTGCGCGGCGACCGCCGCCGCGGCGGCGCAAGCGCCGGAATGGGCGGCCGAAGGTCGCGCCGCATTCTGCGCCGCGTTGGATGATGATTTGAATATCGCGGGGGCGCTTGGCGCCTTGTTCGACCTGATTCATGCCGGGAACAAGGCGCTGGATGCCGGCCAGGTGGCGCCGCCGGCGGCGGCCGCGACGATTACCTTGTTGCACGATCTCGACCGGGTGCTGGGCTTGCTTCAACCGGAAGCCGCCGCCATCCCGCCGGCTGTGCAGGATCTGGTCGCGCGCCGGCAACAGGCGCGCCAGGCGAAGAATTGGGCCGAGTCGGACCGGATTCGCGATGAACTGACCCGAATGGGTTTTGCGGTCAAGGATACGCCGCAGGGGCCCGAGCTCAAAAGGATTTGACGGCGCGCGCGGAAGATTGGACCTTTGTCACGCACCCATAATCAGGAAGACCATTTTGAACCGAGGCAAGTTGATTACTTTTGAGGGCCCGGAGGGCGCGGGCAAGACCACCCAGGCGAAGCGGCTGATCAAGCGGCTGGAACAAACCGGACGCGCGGTGCTCTACACGCGCGAGCCGGGCGGCACCCCGACCGGCGAGGCCATCCGCGAAATCCTGCAGTATGACAAGGCCGGCGAACCGGTCTGCCCGGAAACCGAGGTGCTGCTCTTCGCCGCCAGCCGCGCCCAACTGGTCCGCAACGTGATCGTCCCCGCGCTGGAACGGGGAACCTGCGTGGTCTGCGACCGTTTCGCGGATTCCACGACCGCCTATCAGGGTTATGGCCGCGGCTTTCCGATTGACCAGATGATCGCCATCAACCAGTTCGCGATTGACGGCGCGATTCCGGATGCGACGATCCTGCTGGATCTGGATCTGGACATTGGGTTCGAACGGCTGGCGCATCGCGAGGGGATCATGCGCCAGCTCGATCGCATCGAGCGCGAGGAGCGCGCGTTCCATGAGCGCGTCCGCAACGGATACCTGGAGCTGGCGCGGCGCTGGCCGGAACGGTTCCGCATGGTGGACGCCCGCCGGGGCGCGGATGCGATTGAGGCGGACGTATGGAGGATTGTTGGCGATGTCCTCGCCCGCTAGTCTCGCGGTCGCGCTGGAGGCCGTGCGGCAGAGCTTCGCGGCCGGCCGGATGGCCCACGCCTACATCATTGCCGGCGCGCCGCGCGGCAACGCACTGGAACTGGCCGAGGCGATGCTGAAACTGGTTTTATGCGAGGCGCCGCAGAACCCGCCATGCAACCGGTGCGACGGCTGTCGGCGCGTTGCCCGGCATGCGCATCCGGATATTTTCTGGATGGAGCCGGAGAGCAAATCCCGCCAGATTCTTGTCGGCGAGGACGATTCGGAAGGCATCCGCCAAATGATCCGGTTCATCAACCTCACGCCGCTGACGGGCGCGTGGAAAGCCGGGGTGCTGCTGTATGCCGACTGCATGAACGACGCGGCGCGAAACGCATTCCTCAAGACGCTGGAGGAGCCGCCCGCGGGCAGCCTCATCCTGCTGCTGACCGACGCGCCGCAAGCGTTGGGCCCCACGATTATTTCGCGCTGCCAGCGCATCGCGCTGCCGACCGACCGCGATGTGTCCGGCGAGGCCTGGTACCCGGCCCTGCATGAATGGTTGCGCGCCGGCTTGTCGGTGGGCGGACTGGAGGCCCTCGTTCGGGCGGACATGCTGATGACCATTCTGGAAGACGTCAAGGCGCGGGCGGAGGAGGAGGTTCGCGCGATGCTGCCCGCCTGGGAGGATGAACAAGAGCTGGACAACGAGGTTTTTGACGCGCGGGTCAAGGCGCGGGTGATCGAAACCCGCGAAGCCATCCTGAAACAGGCGCTCCAGTGGCAGCGGGATGTGCTCTGGCTGTGTCTTGGTTTGCCCGCCGCCGAGCTGCACTTCAAAGAAGACATCGAAGTGTTGCGCCGCCAGGCCGCCGCTTTGGATTATGCCGGCGCCCTGGCCAACATCCGCCGGATTGAGAATATGGCGCGCCAGTTGAGCCGCAATATGAGCGATAAAAACGTGATTGCCGCGGCGCTGGTGTAGGCGCGGCGCCAGCGCCAAAGGCGCGCGGCATCGGCCGTGCCGGTCCCGCTTCGACTGGGTGCAAGCGCTGGACCGGCGCCGGGGTTGTCCGAAAGAACGCCCAACGGTTGCGTCCTACTTTGGCGCCCAGCTCCGACCGGGCCCAAAAAGCAGGGGAAGCCATGCAAAAAATTGTGCGGCGATTTATGCGGCTGGCGGCAATTGTGGGATTGACGGCCGCAACGGCGCGCGGGCAATCGGTGATCGGATTCAAACTCGAGGACGCCGGGGGTACGATCCATGCATTGGCCCGCCAGCCGGACGGTAAGTTGTTGATCGGCGGTGGCGGCTTCACGATGGTCAACGGTGAACCGCGGATCGGGCTGGCGCGTTTGAACACAGATGGCAGCCTGGACTACGGCTTTCGCAGCGACATCAATTTCGGTTCCAATGTTTTTGCCATTGCGGTCCACGCCACGAACATTTATGTGGCCGGCGATTTTACGACCATCGGCGGGCGATCCGCTAATCGCATCGCCCGTTTGAGAATGAGCGACGGCGCCCCCGATCCGGGATTCACCAATGCCGCGGTCAACACCATCTATGCGCTCCTGGCGGTTGGCTCCAATCTTTATGTGGCCGGCGAGGCTACGCTATTCAACGGCACGGGCCGCCGGATTACCCGGCTCGGCATCGCCGATGGCGCCGTGGACTCGGGCTTCACCAATTCGGCTAACGGGACCGTCACCGTGTTGCAGTCGGACGGAACCAATTTGTTCATTGGCGGCAAGTTTGCTACGTTTAACGGGCAGAATCGGAGCCGGTTGGCCAAACTTAACCTCTTGAACAACACGCTGGATCCGGTATTCACCAATGGCGCCAGCAGTTTCGTTTATGCGCTGGCGCTGGATGGCTCCGACTTGTACGTCGGCGGCGAGTTCTTGACCATCGGCGGTCAATCGCGCCGGCACCTGGCGCGGCTCAATGCCGGCGATGGTCTGGCTGATCCCGCCTTCAACGGCAATGTGAATGGGACTGGCACGGTTTATGCCATTCTGCATGATGGTACCAACCTTTATATCGGCGGCTTGTTCACTAATCTGGCCGGACAGACGCGGGAGCGGCTGGCCCGCTTGAACCCTGGCAACGGCGCGCCACAAGCCGGCTTTACGAATGGCGTCAATGGCGCCGTGCGCGCCTTGGCTTTGGAGGCAACCGGCCTGTTGGTCGGCGGGGCATTTGATGACATCGGCGGGGTGGAAGCCTTTGGCGTAGCGCGCTGTGATCGGGAAACCGGCGCGGCCGATCCCACCTGGCGGGGACGCACGACGGCCCTCGGCGCCGCCGTGGTTCGCGCCCTGGCGCTTGGGTCGGACGGCCGCGTGGCGGTTGGCGGCAACTTTCGATTTGTGGATGGCGTCAGCAGGCGCAATCTGGCTTTGCTTGGAGCGGACGGGATGGTTGACCCGGTTTTCACTAACGGGGTCAATGCCGCTGTGCGCGCCCTCGTGTGGAATGGAACCCATCTGTACGCTGGCGGTGATTTTACCGCTGTTGGCGGTGCCGCGCGGCGTTATCTGGCCAAGCTGCGAACAACGGACGGCGCCGCTGATACGGCCTTTACCAACGGTGTAAACAATGCGGTTTATGCGCTGGCGGCGGATGACAACCACCTCTATGCGGGCGGTTTGTTCAGCGGGTATATCGGTAAGTTCAGTCTGAATGACGGCGCCGCGGTGACGTCGTTTGCCACGGCGAACAGCAATGTGTATGCGCTGGCTTTGTCTGGAACGAATTTGTTTGTGGGTGGCGATTTCTCGGTGATTGGCGGCGCTGCCAGGGAGCGCGTGGCCCGGTTGAGCGCATACGATGGCGCCCACAACAGCAATTTCAACGGCGCGGCGAACGGCTCGGTTTATGCGCTGGCGACTTCCGGCGAGTATCTGTTTCTGGGCGGCGATTTCACCTTGGTCGGCACCAATATGTTGAGCCGCAGGTGCCTGGCCAAGTTGAACAAGCAACACGGCGCAGTCTTGACCGATTTCACCAATGGCGCCAACGCGGCGGTCCATGCATTGGTTCTGGATGCCGCGGGTCTTTATATCGCCGGCAATTACACCAATATCGGTGGCGTCGCGCGCGGCGGCCTGGCTCGATTGAGCTTCTCCGATGGCGCTGTGGATGCGGCTTTCACCAATGGCACGGATGGCCAGGTCAAAGCGCTGGCGGTGAACGGCCCGCACGTATATGCGGGCGGCGGGTTTGGCGCGGCGGGCGGCGCAGCCGCCAGCCGACTGGCGCTTTTCGGCTGGCCGGTGGCGGCGGCAATCCAGCCGGCGCCGGGGGATGGCCGGCAGGTGACGATCTGGGGCGCGCCCGGTGGAACTTATGTTTTGCAAGGCGCCGCTAACCTGGCATCTGGCTGGTCCGACCTTGCCACGAACTCCAGTTCGGGCGATGCCTGTGTCATGACGGTCACCAATTCCACGCCGGTCTCTTTTTACCGCGCGCGCGAACCATAGCGGCCGGCGTCGTTTAGGCGGACTGCAACGCCGTTGCCACATCGGCGGCGCTTGGCATGCCGGACAGCAGTTTTGAAAAATCCGTCTTTTTTTCGATCGCCTGTGTCGCCGCGGCGGCCGGCCGCGTATCGCCCAGCAGAACCGCGCCAATCAGCCGCCCTTCATGAAAAACGAACCGGCGATAATCGTGGCCGGATGCTGCCTCCACGACATGGTCACGGCCGTCTTCCGGCTCAAAGCGCCCGATGCTGGTCAGCCCCAGTCCCAGCACTTTCAATGTGTGCGCGCGCGGCAGGCCGCCAAACTCGAGCCGGTCCCCTGCCGCATTGGCTCCGGCGATTCGGCCTTGAAACTGGGCGGCCGACCAGGAGCCGTATAAGACCCCGCCATGTTCGCAGACATCGCCGGCCGCGTAGATTCCGGGTTCGGAAGTCTGCAGGCGGGCATCCACGAGCACGCCCGTGCTGACGCGCAAGCCGGCGGTCTGCGCCAGGCGGATGTTCGGCCGAACACCGGTCGTGACGGTGACCAGGTCAGCGGGCACAACGGTTCCATCGTCGAGCCGGACACCGGTGACACGACCGGCGCCGATGATTGCGTGCGTGCGCGCCCCAGTGCGCAGCCGAATGCCGAGCCCCGCGATAAAGTTTTTCAGCGTTTCCCCGGCCGGCGCCGGAAGCTGGCGCGGCATGAGATAGGTATGGCTTTCAAGCAGGGTCACATCCGCGCCGCGGCGCGCCAGCGCCCCGGCAGTCTCCAAGCCAAGGATGCCGCCGCCAAGGCAAACACAGCGGACGCCCGGCTGCAGCGCGCGCGCCAGCGCCGCCACGTCATCCCGCGTACGAATCGCCATCACGCCGGTTGTTTCGACGCCTGGCAGGGGTGGGATGAAAGCCTCCGCACCCGTGGCCAGCACCAGTTGATCGTAATTCAGCGTTGCGTTGTCAGCGAGCCGGACGGACCGGTTATCGGGCGTCAGCGCGGTGACTTCAGTTCCAATTCGTAAGTCAATGCGCTGCTCCGCATACCAATTCGGCGGATGGATCACCAGTTCCTCCGCGCCGATTTCACCGGCCAACAGGCGGGTCAGGTTAAGCCGATAGTAGGGCGGGTGGGGTTCCCGCGAAAGCAGGGTAATCCGGGCTTCCGGGCTGGCGCGCCGCGCGGCTTCAGCCGCGGAGATGGCGGCCACGCCGCCGCCGACGATCACGATATGGCGCGTCTGTCCGGCAACAGTCGTGACGGGTTCTGATTCAAAGATGGCCTCGAAACTATCCCGCCCGGCGCCGCATAGCGGGCAGACGTCCGGAGGTTGCACGCCGGCGTGTTCATAGCCGCAGACGGTGCAACGCCAACGGCGGGCGACACTGAATGGCGCCGGCTCTGGATTTTCCGTAAACGCTTCAAAGTCGGCGGCCGGCGCGCCGCAGACCGGACAAAGGTCGGGCGGCGCGTCGCCATGGTGGATATAGCCGCAGACCACGCAACGCCAGGCGGTGGATGACGCAGCAGACATAACAGGGTTAGGCCATGATGGCGCGCGTGTACCGTCCTGCTATTTCACTTCAACAAACTTGTCTTTGGGCACATTGCATATTGGGCATTTGTCGGGGATGCTGCCCACGACGGTATTGCCGCAGACTGGGCAGACGTAGATAGCCGCGGCGGGCAAATCCTGGCCGCCTTTGAGTGATGCGATGGCCTGGCCATAGAGGTCGTGATGAATTTTTTCGACCGCCATGGCGAACTGGAACGACTGGAGCGCCGCCTTATTGCCTTCCGCCTGGGCCTCGGCCACGAACTTGGGATACATCTCCTTGAACTCGTAGCCCTCGCCGGCCTGCGCGGTCTGAGCGTTTTCCAACGTGCTCTTCACGCCGCCCATCACCCGGAAATGCGCGTGGGCATGAACGGTTTCCGCCTCCGCCGCGGCGCGGAATATTTTGGCGACCTGCTTGAATCCATCGGCCTCCGCTTTCTTGGCGAACGCGAGATACATCCGATTCGCCTGGCTTTCACCCGCAAACGCATCCTTCAGATTCTGCGCAGTTGACATGCTGCCGATCCTCCATCGTTGATTTGTGTATCACCTCAATCGCATGGCTTTATAGTCGGAACGAGGGCGGACAGGCAAGCCCCGGCGCAGTTGATTTCCGATCTTGCTTGTACTCGCTCCGCCAACTCGTGTTTGTGTTCGAAAAGCCTGTTGCCGCTGGCTCGCGCTTGTGGATACGCGGCCGGCGTTCTGGGGCGACCGGATGGCGTGTAATCCGGGATGTTTTCAATGTCGGCGCGCCGGACGATTGGACCGCCGCCGCCCGCGGCCGGGATGGGGCTGGTGCGCGCGGGCGGGCGAATGCGCGTGAGCAGGGGGTGGGGGCGGTTGCAGCAGTTCTTCCGGCGGATGGATGCATTTGAGCGGTTCGCCAATATACCGTTCGATATCCGGAATGAAGAATGCGTCTTCCTCGCAGGCAAAACTGACGGAGGTGCCGGTCGCGCCGGCCCGTCCGGTGCGGCCGATGCGGTGGACGTAATCCTCGGCGTCCTGTGGCAGGTTGTAATTGATCACGTGGCTGATGCCTTCCACATGCAGGCCGCGCCCCGCGACATCGGTAGCTACCACCACCTTCAGGCGGCCGGCGCGGAAATCTTCCAGCACCCGGATGCGTTTTTCCTGCGGCACCTCTCCGGAGAGCAAGGCGCAGGGAACGCCGTAAGCGCGCAGCTTGTCGGTCAAATCCCGCGTTTGATCGCGGCGATTTGAAAAAATCAGGACCGGCCGGTCGCTGTGCTGTTTCAGGATGTTGTAGAGCAGCGTGAATTTGTCGGCAACGGTTGTGATATAGACGATCTGCCGAACCGATTCGGCGGCGACTTGTTCGGGTTCAATTTCCACGACAACCGGGTGTCGTGTCCATTGTGCGCAGAGGCGGGTGACCTCCGGCGTCAGCGTGGCGCTGAAGAGCATGGTCTGCCGGCGATCCTTGGGCGGTGTGCTATGCACGATCCGGCGGACATCCGGGATGAATCCCATATCGAGCATTCGATCAGCCTCGTCAATGACCAGAATCTCGACCTGGTCCAGCCGCAGGCAGCGTTGCTGCTGGTAGTCCAGCAGGCGGCCGGGCGTAGCCACGACAATCTCCACCGGGTGCTCGCGCAGGACGCGGCGCTGTTTGTCGTAGTCCATCCCGCCGAACACGGCCAGCGTGCGCAGCCCGCAGTGGCGGCCGATTGCCTCCGCCTCATCGCGGATCTGGAGCACGAGTTCGCGAGTGGGCGCAAGCACCAGGGCGCGCGGCGCGCCCGGTGGGCGCCGACCGGCGGGTGGATGCCGGAGCAGGTGGGTGAAAATTGTAATCAGGAACGCCGCCGTTTTGCCCGTGCCGGTTTGCGCGCGGCCGGCGGCGTCGGCGCCGGCCAATGTCTGCGGCAGGATGGCCGCCTGGATGGGCGTGCAATACTGGAACTTCAGGTCGGCGATTCCATGCAGAACCTCCATGGGCAGGTTCAGGTCATGGAAGCGCGTCATGCCCGCTTTCGGCGGGACTGAAAAGGCGGCGGGATGCCAAGCGGCAGACGGCTCGGTATGGCGCGCATGCGGGGCGGCGCGGGATGACGCCGGATGCGCTTTATGCGTCGTTCTTGCCTCCGACTTTGGAGCGGCGGGCGCAGCCGCTTTGCGGATGCCCGAGGCGGTGGAAGCCGCGCCGGATTGGCGGCCAGTCAAGCGCCGCAAGCGATCGCCAATCTTTTTCAACAGTCTTTTCAAAGCGCCAGCAAATTGAAAACAGCGCGCACTCTAGCGCAACAAAATCCGCGCGTATAGTCCTGTTTTTAATAATGAATTGCTCAGGCAGGGCGAAACCGGCCGCGCTCAAATGCCGGCTTGCACCGTGCCGGCAGCCGGCTCATTCGCATTGAACATCGTGCAGGGCGCGGGGGCTGTGGAATTGCGCACCACAATATCCGTCGGCAGGATCGTGACGGTGGACTGGTCCGCATGCTTGATGCGCGCCATGATCCGCTGAACCGCGATCCGGCCCATCAGCGATTTGGCCACCGCAATGGTTGTCAGCGGGGGCTGGGTCGCGGTCGCCCAGGAGGTATCGTCAAAGCCGACAATCGAAATGTCGCGCGGCACCTGCAGACTGGAAAACGAATACAGCGCTTGCAGCGCGCCCGCCGCCATTTCATCGTTAAAGCAGAATACGCCGGTGGGAATGTCACCCGACTTGAGAATCTCGGCCATCGCCTGGTAGCCGCTCTCGCGCTGGAAGTTGCCGACATACTTCCGCAGGATCGAGCGGGGAACTCCCGCCTGGTCCAAGGCATCCAGCGCGCCTTCCATGCGCTCTTTGGTTGCCGTCTGATCCTCCGCGCCGACAATCACCGCCAGCTTGCGGTGGCCCAGCGATAACAGATGCTCCATGGCCTGGCAGCCTCCGCCGCGATTGTCGAGCAGGATCGAATCAATCTGCAGGCCGCGAATGGAATAATCCACCAGCACGGCCGGCGGTCCGTTTTCCACCATCCGGCGCAGCGCTTGCGGCTCGAACACGCCCAGATAGATGATCGCATCCAGACCGGTTGCCGCGACATGGTCGAGGCTCTTGATTTGTGAATCCACCGGCCGCGCGGTGGGTATCACCAGGTTCGCGTTGTGCTTGCTCAACTCCTCGCGAATGCCGTTGATGATCTCCAGGTGGTAGAGTCCCGTGTTGCCGGGCACCATCAATTGCGAGACCAGCCCGACGGTCATCGTCCGATTCCGGGGCGCGAGCCGCGCCGCCGCCGCCGGTTCGGCCACATAGGTGCCCTGCGCGGGAACCGAGTAGATCAGACCCGCGGCGTTCAGTTCCGCCAGCGCCCGCCGGACCGTTACCTTGTTGACGGAATGCTCCTCGGACAGGTCATCCATCGAAGGCAGCCGGTCGCCCGGTTTGAACTTGCCCGTTTCGATGTCCTGGCGGATAATGCCCGCCAACTGGTGGTACAGGAATTCGCGGTCCCGCTTTTCCCGCGAAATACCGCCTTTTTTTAGCTTCGAATTTTCGTTCTTTTTCATCATTGACTCCAATATGCAACTATATGCATACTAGATCGCATACTGGATTGCAACATTTTTTTCAGTTTTTTTGAAAGGGGCGGAAATGTTGAAGCGGCTGATGACTTGCGCGGTGGTGGCCGGCGCGCTGGCCGGCGGTTGGTCTGGGGCGATGGGGGTTGAGCCGGCGACGGTGTTTTACCGGGTGCGCGCGGCGACCAACCCGCTGGTGACGGCCTATGGCGGCAACGGCAAGCTGTGGTTTTCCAGCGGTGCGACAACGGGCGAATACGAACTGCTGTGGAGCTTCGCCGTAACCAGCCTGAATGATGCCGCCGAGACGGTGGCCTGCGGCGCGGTGACCGGGGCGACGGTGACCGTGGCCGCTCCGCGACCGAGCACCCCGCGTCCGGCGCGCGCGGCGGCCGGGTTAATTCCGCAAGGGATGTTCCACATGGGGAGCGCGGAAACCAATCTTACGCGGCCGACGGAAACCCCGGTTCACACTGTGCCGGTGGGCGCTGTCTACATGGATGCCTGCGAGGTTGACATTACGCTTTGGGCGGCGGTGCGCGCCTGGGGCCTGACCAATGGTTACCCGGATATTCCATCCGGCGCGGCCACGGACACTAACCACCCGGTGCAATCCGTTACCTGGTATGATTGCGTCAAATGGTGCAACGCGCGCGCGCAACACGACGGCCTGCGCCCGGCTTATTTCACGGACGCCGCGCACACCAGCCTGTACCGCGTCGGCGTGACAGACCTGGGTGCGGACTGCGTGGATTGGACCGCCAACGGTTGGCGGCTGCCGACGGAAGCCGAGTGGGAAAGGGCCGCGCGCGGCGGTCTGGCGGCGCAATCCTTCCCCTGGCTTTGCGCCCAGCCCGCCTATTTCTCGACCAACGATCTCGACGGCGCCAAAGCGAACTTCTTCGACAGCGGCGATCCGTTCGAAACCACCAACACCACCGGCGACATCGAGACCACGCCCGTTGGATACTACAATGGTCACCAAGTGATCCGCGGCGTGGAGCAGGGCGTCAATATGACCAACCGTTACGGACTCTATGACCTGGCCGGCAACGTCGCCGAATGGTGCTGGGATTGGTATGGCACCAATTATTACAGCGCCTTTCCCGCGGACGCCTGGCCGCTCAATCCAACCGGTCCGGACACCGGCACCGCTCGAGTACTGCGCGGCGGTTCCTGGGACAGCCGCAACGCCGGCGCGCTGCGCGCCGCCAACCGCTTCAGCCAGCCGCCCGTCACGGCCGGCGGCCAGTTCGGCCTCCGCTGCGTTCGCGGATTGTAATCCGCGGGACCGGGTCCACGATTAAAAAATTCTAACTTTTTTCTTGCATCGTTGTTCAGCATCTAGTATGCATCTAGTATGAACATTGGTTCCAGCCAAACTAAACATAAATGTGGTGAGGGGCTCTCGATGAAGAATACATGCAAATTCCGCGTCGGCACCGTGTTGCTCGGCGCCGCGTTAACTTGGGGCGCAGGCTCGGTCAGCGCCCAGTCCAATCAATTGCTCAACCCGAGTTTTGAAACAGGAGACACCACCTTAGGCTGGGCGGGCATCGCCAACTGGAATCCCGGCGCTTACACCGGCGGTTTCCTGACGACCAATGACGCTCATCAAGGGACGAATGTGATGGCGATGTTCGCTTATGGGTCCGGCAACCGCTTGCTCGAACAACGTTTTGCCGTAACCCCCGGCCAGCTTTTCGAGGTGGACGGCTGGCTGCGCACCCCCGCCGGACCCGCCCGCTTTCAGCCGACGAACGGTTACTGTGCGCTGCTGGTGCAATTCTATAATGCCAGCGGCACCCGGGTGAACGCCAACTCCTATTCGCCGCGTTTCGCGGCCAATGGTCCGACAAACTGGACCCGATATACCACCGGCGCGTTGTTGACTCCGGGCAATGCCGCCACGTGCCGCGTGATTTGCATCTATGCCGGCGGGGGCGATGCCACAACGGAAGGCTTGGTTTATTATGATGACCTGCATGCCTGCACCACGACGGTTGACCAGGCGGGGGCGCTCCTCAATCCTGGGTTTGAAATCCAACCCGCGGATGTGCTCACCAATGTGCCTTATTGGGTTGGCTTCGGCACCGCCGTCAATGGTCTGGTAACCACCAACTTTGCGCATGGCGGCCGGTTCGCGCAGAAGATCGGTTACACCGAGACGCTGCTCGGCCAGTATTGGCGCGCAACGCAGAGCGTGCGCTACGCGACGGCCGGCTGGGTTTTCACCCCGACCAATGAAGAACGTTTCACTTCCACCTATAATGATCACCATGCGGCCGTCCTGCTACAATATCTCGATTCCTCCGGGACCAACGTGCTGGCCACTTTTGAAAGCGCGTACTTCACGACCAATACGCCCGCCGGCGTCTGGACCAATCTGTCTGCTTCCGGTGTGGCGCCCGCCAATACTTATTGGGCGCGCACCATGTGCGCGGTTTCGGGCACCAACGCGGGGTTTGGCGGCGCGATTTACTTCGACGACACCACGCAGGCTGTGGTTGGCACGACCGGCACGGTGTCGGGGTTGCTGCACAATCCGGGGTTCGAGGATGGGCCGACGGGGAACGCATACGAGCTGGACCAGAGCGGGACGCTGCCGAACTGGCAGTGGCTGGGTGGAACGAACGCGGGGTTTGTGGTGGACAGCGCGGCGCAGGAGGGGAACCAGTCGCTGACGATCGTGTATCCGGGGAACATGGCGGCGCAGCGGGTGGCGGGGGTGACGGGGCGGGTGTACACGCTGGAAGGCTATATGATGTCGCCGATGGGGGCGCGGCTGACGAATGGGGCGTACGGGGTGTTCCTGATGGAGTTCTTCAGCGGGGCGTATCAGAACGGGACGACGGCGGTGTCGGTGGCGGAGAGCGCGCATTTCACGACCGGCGGCGGGGATGGGGTCTGGCAGAAGTTCACGGTGACCAATCGGGCGCCATGGACGGCCGGGGTGACGGTGCGGGTGTCGTGCGCGATCATGGGGCAGACAACGGGCTACACGGGGCAGGTGTACTTTGACGGGTTCACGCTGACGGGGGCGGACAGCCCGCGGGCGAATACAAACGCGGGCGCGATCTGGAACCCGGGTTTCGAGTACTCGGCGCCGGGGACGATTCTGGCGGCGATTGACAACTGGACGGCGCTGGGGTCGGCGGGGAATGTGGCCAACGACTACGCGCACAGCGGCGAGAACGCGCTGAAGATTTTCTATCCGGAGAACCTGGTGGCGCAGACCTGGCCGGCGACGCCGGGCTATCGCTACGCGAGCGCCGGCTGGGCGTTCACGCCGTCGGCGGACCGGTTGCGCGGCGCGCCGGAGCTGCATGGGGTGATCCTGCACCAGTATTTGGATGCGACGGGGACGAACATCCTGGCGACTTATGAGAGCCATTGGTTTACAACGAACAATCCGGCGGATGTTTGGACCAACCTGTACGCCTCGGGCGTGGCGCCGGCGGGCACGGTGTATGGCCGCACGGTGGCCGGCCTGTTGGGCACCAACGCGGGTTTCGGCGGTTCGATCTGGTTTGACGACATTTCGCAGAGCCTGGTTTCGACCGGCGGCACGGTGTCGGGGTTGCTGCACAATCCGGGATTCGAGGATGGGCCGACGGGGAACGCATACGAGCTGGACCAGAGCGGGACGCTGC
>CAZMXS010000022.1:38100-46531 GCA_964570325.1 uncultured Verrucomicrobiota bacterium
GCGCTGAAGATTTTCTATCCGGAGAACCTGGTGGCGCAGACCTGGCCGGCGACGCATGGTTACAAGTATTCATCGTCGGCCTACCTCTTCACGCCCAACGGCGCGGATCGCCTCCAGGGTGCATCCAGTCTGCATGCGGTGGTGTTGCTGCAATTCATGGATGCGACCGGCACCAACATTTTACGCACGTATGAAAGCGGGTGGTTCACGACGAACAATCCGGCGGGTATCTGGACCAACCTGATGGCTATTGGCGTGGCGCCGGCGGGAGCGGTGTATGGGCGCACGGTGGTGGGTCTGCTGGGCACCAACGCCGGTTTCGGCGGGACGGTCTGGATAGATGACGTTACGCAGCGCGTGGTGGCGACCGGCGGCACGGTGTCGGGCTTGCTGTGGAATCCCGGATTTGATGACGGTCCCGGCGGCAACGCCTACTACCTGGGTCAGACCAATGACCTGCCGAACTGGGTGTGGAACGGCGGGGACAACGCGGGCTACATTGCCTCCGACTACAAGCTCGACGGCGAGCAGGCGCTGGTGATCACATATCCGCAGAATGGCATCAGCCAGGATCTTGCGGTCGGCGCCGGCAAGTCATACCGTTTCGAGGGTTATCTCTTCACGCCTGCGGCGTCAAAGTTCACAACCGACGGCACCTCGCACGGCCAATTGGAGATGGCGTTTTTCACCAACGGCAGCGTGGAGGCGGCTGCCGGCTTTACGCGGATTTCGGCGCCGTTCGATGCCAATCCGCCGGCTAATACCTGGATCTACTTCTCCGTCACCGGCATAGCACCGAACGCCTTCGCCGTGACTGCGCGGGTGACCTGCACGATTGCGTCGGCTGATCCGGGCTCCGATTTCGACCTGGGCGGCGTGATCTACTTCGACCACCTGTCCGTCACCGAACTGGGTGGCCAAACCCCGTTCGAGGCGTGGCAGATCGCCAACTTTGGATCTACGACCGGTCCGCGCACGGGGATGCAGGAGGATTACGACGACGATGGCTACGTCAACTGGTGCGAGTTCATTGCCGGCACGCAGCCGACCAACGTCAATTCCTACCTGGCGCTTTCCGCCGGCACGGCCGCCGCGGATCGCGGCCGGTATATCATTCGCTGGCCTTCCGCCGCCGGCCGTTACTATCACCTGTGGCGGGTTACCAATATCGTCTCCAGCACAGTGACGCCGGTCGCGAATTACATTGCGGCGACGGTCCCGGAAAATGTATATACCGATGCGCCCCCGAGCGGGGTAGTTGCATACTATTACAGGATCACGGCCACTACCAATCAGCCATAAGCTTTGGAGCCCAGCATGAAGTCAGGCGCGGCATTGATACGGTTTACCGGGCTGGTTCGCCCCCCCGGCGACGAGGCGGGGCAAGGCTTCGCCCACGGGCCGCGCCAACAATGGCAGCCGATCTCCCAGCATCGCCCGGCCATCGCCATCCGTCTGGTTGGCTGGGTTAGCGTGGTGGTCTTGATCGTTTCAGCGGCTTGCGCCCAGCAACCCGCGCCATTGTTCAAGCTCTACGATCCCGGGACCGAAGAGATCGTGGATTATGAACGCTATGGCGAATACCGGAACATCGGGCTGCGCACATTTGGTTATGTCATCACGAACTTCGCGGGGTTGGTCAAGGCCTCCGGCGAGGGGATAGATCCTTGTTTGAGCATCACGAACAATCCGGAATTCCGCAAGGCCCGGGATGCCGGCAAACTTAAGGGCGACTGGTGGAAGTACGTCAATACCAAGGATCCGCAACAGGATTACTTCGTCTGGGCGGCGGCGCCGGAAGATCCTGGCGTGCGGCTGCTGTTTGTCGGCAAGGCGTTGGAGAAGGCCGGGCATCTGACCCACGCGCTGAAAGCCTACCGGGCGGCGATGATCTTGTATGCCGATTCCGCCTGCTGGAGCAGCGGCGCCGAGTTTCAATGGGATGTGGCCACCTCCGCTTGGAACGCCATCCTGAACTTGTTGCGGAAACATCCGGAGTTGGGGCTGCGGCTGGTCGGCGCCGACGTAGTCACCAAGGTCGAACCGGCCGGGCTGGCCATCATGGTGACTCCCGGCCACTTCGAGCGGGTGACGGCCCGGACTCTGGCGATCGAGGCCGAGATCGCCGCCACCAATTTTGGCGTCAGCGGCCCGGTGTTCACCGGGCGGGTGGACGAGGTGATTGCGCAGCGCGGAACCGGCACGGTTCAGTTGGTTCAGTACGGCAATGGCGATTGGCGCATGTTGGTTGCAGGGGAACCGTATTTCATTCGCGGCATGTGCTACGCGCCGACCATGGTCGGGGTGAAGCCGTGGGAGTGGAACTGGCTGTGGTCGGATGAGAATACTAACGGTGTCGTGGACTCTTATGAAGTCTGGGTGGACGCCAACAAAAATGGCGCGCAGGATCCGGATGAACCGACGCTGCCCGACTATCAGTTGCTCAAGGAAATGGGCTGTAACACAATCAAGCTCTATATTACGCCGGCGGAATTGGTGAATTTCAATTACCTGTTGATGCGGAAGATGTTCCATGATTACGGGATCCGCGTCATTGTCGGCAATTTCCTCGGCGCTTACTGCAACGATTCGGGCGCGGATTGGGATCGGGGCACGGATTACACGAACAAGCGGCAGAAGGAGAACATGCGCGCCTCGGTCAGCAACCTGGTCATGAAGCTGCGCGGCGAGCCATGGGTGCTGGCCTGGGTGCTGGGCAATGAGAACAACATGGAGAAGTCCGGCGACGTCAACGCCACGCGCACCAACGCCTCCGAGTATCCGGAGACTTTCGCGCGATTCCTGGACGAGGTGGCGCTGATGATCCACGGGCTCGATCCGCATCACCCGGTCGGTATTGGTAACCTGCTGACGGGCATGGTGGAGTACTATGGGCGCCTCAGCCCGAACATTGACTGGCTGGGGATCAATAGTTACATCGGTGAGGACGGCTTTGGCGCGACCTGGCAGAAGGTGCGCCAGAAGATGAACCGCCCGGTGGTCATTACCGAGTTTGGCTGTGATGCCTACCATACCGGCGAGGGCCCGAACGAGGACGAGCAGTCCCGCTATGTAATGAAGAACTGGGAGGATATCGTTTACAACAGCGCTGGACATCCGGGCGCCGGCAACGCGATCGGCGGTTTTGTTTTCGAGTGGCTGGATGAGTGGTGGAAGGATTCACTGAACTACTTTGAGGATCCGGTGAACCGCCAGACCGCGCGGGCGGTATTCCCCATGCCGTTCCCGGATGGTCAGGCACAGGAGGAGTGGTTTGGCGTGATGAGCCAGGGAGCCGGCAACCACAGCCCGTTCCAGCGTGTACCGCGTAAATTGTATTATGATCTGCAAAAGGCTTGGATCGCGGAACAAGTTGCAAGCTCAACAACGAATCAGGCGACGGTAGTGGGGGCCGAGGGAAAGGAGGCGGTGGCGACGGAAGAACAGTGATAGCCAATTGATACAAGCGGTTCTTCTCTTCGCTCGCGACCGGGCGAAGATCAGTGGTAATGGGTCGGTAATGATTGACTAATTCGATGCAGCAACAACTAGCAAGGGAGAAATATCAGATGAGCAAGTTCATTTCGGTGTTGATATTGGCGGCTTTGGCGCTGGCGTGTGTGCCGGCGATGGCGCAAGAAATGGCGGCGCCGGCGGCGCCCGGCGAGCAGCAGACGACGACGGTCGGAGCGGTGGCAAAGGGCGAGAAAGTGGCGATCCCGTGCGTCATTTATGCGGATGTGGACACGGAAGGCGAGACTCCGTTCATCCCGTCCGGTTACATGGGCGCAACCGAGGCGATCGAGATGGACGATGCCTGGAAAGAAAATCCGCAGAGCGGCAGTTCTTGCATCAAGGCCTCTTTCAGCGATCCCAAGGGCTGGGGTGGTGTGGTGTGGCAGAATCCGGCGAACAACTGGGGCGATGATGAGGGTGGTGTGGACCTGACCGGCGCGAAGCAGTTGAGCTTCTGGGCGCGCGGCGAAAACGGCGGCGAGATGGTTGAGTTCAAGATGGGCCTGGTTGCGAAGAACAAGCCCTTCTATGACACCGCCAAGGGTGGTCTGGGCAAGGTCAAGCTGACGAAAGAGTGGAAGCAGTATATCATTCCGTTGACCGGCAAGGATTTGAGCCGGATCGTCACCGGCTTCTGCTGGGTTACAGCCGGCAAGAAGGAACCGGTGGTTTTCTATCTCGATAATATTGTGTACGAGTAAGCGGATTTGCTGAATCGGTGATGCAAACGCCCCGCGATATTTCGCGGGGCGTTTGTTTCCTTTACGCTGGATATCGTTGGCTAAAACAACGGCATCTGCTCCGGATAATCGTGTAGCGGACGCCGCGCGCGTGGGCGGCGCGGGCGGACGGGTTCAGGACGCGCTACCGGGCGGTACTTCGCGCTGTCCAACTCGGCTTGCGCTCGATTGACTTCCCAGGTCACTTGTTCGGCTTCCCATCGCAGTTCGCATTCCATTTGATGGCGCAGGGCGTTATGGTTCTCCAATCGGCTGAAATCCCACGCGATATCACGGCGGCAGCGTTTGATTTCCTGTGTCAGGCGGCGGATGGACAGCCGTACATGCCGAATCATCTTGCTCAACAACGATACTGAGTCCGTTGCCAGGTCTTTCCCAGATTCTATATTCAAACGTTGCTGTAGAATCTCGAGCGTGGAACGATCGCGGGCGGCATACGCGCGCTGCGCCTCGTGCCAGATGGCGGCATGGGCGGCGCTCATTTCGCCATGCCGGTCGGGATGCAGGCGGCGGACGATCTCGCGGTACAGCCGCCGCGTGTGCGGATCCTCCCGGGATTGGCGCGTGGCCCTGGCGGGAGGGATGCCGAGTTCATTGGCCGCTTCGTCGCCAAGCAGCGTTCGGACGAAGAACCCCAGCATTTCATCCACATCGGCGTCATCCGCCTCGTCCATCTCGTCAAAGTCAGGCCGAGTTGGGTCGGAGGGCGCGGCGTCCGGGTGGGCGGCATGGGGATCGTCCGGGTCCAGCGGATCGTCATCCTGATCGAGTTCCCAAGGTTCCGGGGGTTTTTCTCCGGCTTTGAGCCGCGCCGCCGCTTCCCAAGTCGCGCATTGCCAGGCTTTGGCCGCGTCCGTGATCTCCAACCATTCCTGGCGTAGTCGGTGCAACAATTGCTGTTGTTCGCGGATTTGGCTGAGCAGTGCGCCGAAAGTCGCATGTACCCACTGCTGGAAAAGCGGAACGTCATGCTGCTGATAGCGCTCAAGGACTGCCTGCTTTTTCCGCAAGTCCGCTTGCGCCCGGTCATATTGTTGGCGGAGTTTTTTGCGGATTGGCGCTGCATCCAGCTTGACGAGCGCGCGGCTCACTGGGTGCTTGGACACGTTGGACTTCTGTTCCCTCCGTTTCATGCGTGCGGCTATCAGGCGGCGGATAATGGTGTATGGGAAGGGGATAGTCAACTGGAGAGCAAGCAATGAAATCCAAAAGCACACCAGCATGGGGAGTTTCGTTGCGCCCAACGGACTTGGCTGTCACGATGCGCCCAGCGGTCGCGCCTTTAACGGGCCGTTCGCCGCTCCGCCCTCCTCACGCGACGGGAACCGCGCGCCATACGCCTCCGAATATCACGGATAATGCTTGACAAAAAAATGAACGATCATGATTTACAAGCGCTCGGAGCGGGCTATATTTACACTCCCTTTTTCGGATAGTTCCTATTGGGCTGTTTCCTGGCTGATTTGTCCGGGGTAACCAAGTAACAAGCAATTGAGGCTGACGCGATGGGCTCGATCAAACGCGATTCCATCTTATTCTCGATAGCCGCATTGGCGCTATTGGGCGTCCTGCTGGGGCAGGGCTCCATGGTGGTCCAACGCGCGGACGCTGGGGCTTTGCCCGTCCCGGCGGTGGTCGCGGATACGTCCGAGCAGGCGGCAATCGAGAACGAGCCGCTGGACATGCGCCAGAATGCCGAGTTGTTGGTGGATGCGATCATCCAGGTTGAGTCGCGCGGTAATCCACAGTGCGTCGGCCGGGCGGGCGAGCGCGGACTGATGCAAATCAAGCGCGAGACCTGGCGCGACGTTACCCGCGCGCTCTACGGCCGGCCATTGCCCTTCAGCGCCGCCTTCGATCCCGAGCAGAACCGCCGGGTCGGCAAGGCTTACCTTGCGCAACTTCAAGCCTTCCTGCTCGAGCATCGTTCCCAGTGGCGCGCGGATGAGCGTTCCCTCCTGCTGGCCGCCTACAACGCCGGCCCCACCCGATTGAAGCAGGCGCGGTTTGATGTTCGGCGTATGCCGGAGACCACCCGCCTCTATGTGGAATACGCGACGGCGCTCCATGACTATTATCTGGCCGACGATGCCGAAGCCGTGCGCCGCCGGCTGCTGGCTTGGCAGGATGGTCCGGTTTCGCGTTCGCGGAAATCCTGAGCCCGAGCGGCGCTCCGTTATTGCGCCCCGAACAGCTTCTGCTCGAAATCCAATTTCTGAATGCCGGTAAGCGGGTTGGGTTGTCCCTTGAGCAGACCGCGGAGCACTTCCATTTCCTCGGCGGAGAAGCGCCGGCCGTTGAGTTGATGCCGTTCAAAGGCGGCATAGGCCAGCGGTGCGACAGCTTTGGCGAGCGTGGCGATGGCCCGCGCGTATTCCTGGATTTCCCATTGAGCGTGAGGATCCATCCGCAATTCGAGAAAATGAAACAGATTGTGCAAATCCATCTGCCAGTACCATTCGGTATAAAGCGAAAGCGGCAAATTAACCCGCGCCAGCTCTTTGGCAATGCCGTCATCAATCAACTGTCGGTAGGACGCATAAGCGGAGCCTTGGTCGCGTCGCAAGATTTCCAGCACTTTATGCCGCAGTTCGACTGGAACCTCAGCCGGGTCGCGCCCCTGCTTGTTGTCCCGGCTCTGCCGCTTGATTTGTGTTTCCGGCGGCAGGTAGAACTCATCCTTCATTACGCTGTAACGGCCCGAGATTTCGTTGATCCGCGCCGTTCGGTGGCGAATCCACTGCCGCGCCACGAAGATCGGCAGTTTGCAATGTAATTCGACCACGACATGCTCAAACGGCGAGGTGTGCTGGTGCGCCAGCAGGTAATCAATCAGCGCGGCATCGCGGCGAACGGCTTTCGTGCCTTCGCCGTATGAGACCCGTGCTGCCTCGACAATCCGGCGATCACCGCCCATGTAATCCACCAAGCGGACAAAACCGCGGTCCAGAACCCTGATTTCCTGGTCGAGCAACGCTTCGGCTTCGGGCACCACAATGTGCGGCATGATTCTCCTTTGTCCGGATGTCGAACTGTATTAAACTGGCATCGTTCGCATGAAACGTTCGGCGTATTTACCCCGAGCGTCGCGTCGAAAACAAGGACATACTGCGATGCCGCCCAATAAATGGAACCGTCCGCACCGCTCCCGTTTCACGCATGCCGCGCCGCCCGCGCCGCTCCCGTCATCCCCGCCCGTCCCGCCACCGGTCGGACCTCCGCCGCCGGCGCCGGCCGATGCGCTCTTCGATCAGTTTCTGAATCCTCCGGTCGAGTTCCGCCCCTGGTTGCGGTGGGATTTGAATGAGCGGCTCAATCCGCGCAAACTTGGCCGCCAGGCGCGCGATATGCACCGCCTGGGCTTTGGGGGCGCGTTGTGCCACGAAGCGCTGGGCCTGGCGGCCGATCCGGGCGGTCCGCCGTGGCGCGAGGCGCTCGACGCGACGCGCGAGGCGGTGCGCGACATCAACTTTACCCTGGTTGTCGGCGAGAGAGTTTCCGGCCGCCGGCCGCCGGTATTCATGGCCGGCCGGCCTGGCGCGTCGCTTGCCGAACTGCGCGCCGGGATGGACCGCCTGCTGGCGCGCGGCGAAACTTTTATTGTGCCTGCCGCGGCGGCCTATTCCTGGCGCGGCGATCGCAAGCGTCAGCCCGGCTTGAACTGCAATTACCAGCAAGCTTGGTGGGACGAAGCCCGTTTTATCTCCGCTTACCTGGCCCGGATGGCCTTTATCCTGGAATCCGGTAAACCGGATTGCGGTTTACTGGTGCTGGGAGAAGACGCCGAATTGGCCGATCTGATCCGCGGCCTCGGCTGCCCGGCGGACATGGCCGATGATCAGCGCGTCGAAAAAATGGGGGCCGTGAAGGAACGGCAATTCACCTTGGGCGCGGCGACATACCATACCGTTGTGATGTCGGGCGCGGCCGCTCCGGGCGCCGCGGTGGTCGAGCGAGTGCGGGCTTTCGCGCAAGCCGGCGGAAGTGTTTGGCTCGTGGGGGAAATGAATCGGGACTGGCAGGATATCGTCGGCCGGCCGTCGGTCCGCTTGCTGGCGCGGAACGATGATGCGTTGAGTTGCGCAATAGATCAGTTGCCGGAGCCCGGGCAGATCATTGACCAGGGGGGTGGGGTGGTGGCGCAGGGTCGGCAGCCAGACAGTGACATTCTGGGG
>CAZMXS010000022.1:46541-58313 GCA_964570325.1 uncultured Verrucomicrobiota bacterium
CCGGGGGGGGCGGCGGCGGGCGGGCGTGCGCATCCAGCGGCGGATCAAAGAGGACCGCATATTCGTTTTCATCGTGAACGATGTCGCCACCGCCGGACAGGCTTTCACGCTGCGATTTCATGAAAAGCATGAATGGCACATTGAATTGTGGGATGCGCTGGCGGGCGAACGCCGTTTGTTACGCGGCCGTTCCGCCGGTCGCGAAGGCCGGGATCTGGAGTGTGATATCCAACTCGAACCCGCCGGGTCGGCGCTGCTGGTGCTGACGCCCCAGAGTGCGTCGGTTCCGCATCCGTATTTTACCGTTACGCGCGCGCGGGCCCGCTGGCTGGCGCGCCCGTGGGCGATTGAATGCCGGGCGGAAAACGCGCTGCGCATGGATCAGGTGGCCTATTCCCTGGATGATGGACAGACCTTTTCGGAGCCGGAGACCTGCGCCCAAGTGCGATTGAAGCTGGCGGCGCGGCTGGCGCTTGGCGCGCCGGTGCGCTTGCGGTATGAGTTGGAATCCGAGCTTGACACCGTGCCCGGCGCGGCGGTCGTGATTGAGAACCTCACCGGCGGCAGCCTGGCGATCAACGGCCAAACCGTGCATACGGACAAGGCCGGCTGGCATTGGGATACCGGCTTTGGAAAAAAAGAAATAGACGGTCTGTTGCGCCGGGGACGAAACACGGTTGATTTCACCTTCCCCTGGCAAGCGCAGAGTGAAATCGAACCGATTTACATTGTCGGCCCCTTTGGCGGCTTTTTTCGAGATCCGGCGCAAATCGTTATCGGTCCCCGGCCGATTCAGTTAGCGAGCGGTTCATGGGTGCGGCAAGGCTTTCCGTTCTATGCCGGCGCCATTGTGTACAAAACGGATTTCGGGTTGCCGGGCCGGCTCGTGAGCGGGTTGCGCGCGGCCGTGCGCCTGATCAAGCCGGCGGGCTTTTTGTTCAAGGTGCGGCTGAACGGGCAGTCTGCCGGAATCCTGGCCGCAAGACCCTGGGTATGCGAGATCACCGAGTGGATTCGCGGCGGACGCAACGACCTTGAAATCGAGGTGGTTGGCTCATCGGCGAATTTGACGGCTGAAATCGGGCCCTCCGGCGCAGGTTTGCTGGATACGGGATTGATCGGGGGGGTGGAACTGCTGACGTATTGATGCGGACGGAGGTGCGTATGAAAACGGTTGTTCGAGTGCTCCTCGGGTCGTCCGTGATGGTCTGGATGGCGGGCGGCGATGCCGCCGCGCAGTGTGTCCGGCGAACGCGCGTGGTGGTGCTCGATGCATCGGCTTGGAACCTGGCCGCCGCACCGCGCCGGCTGGCGCTGGATTTGTTTGATGATGTTTCGATCGCGGCGGAATTGGAGACCTGCGCGCCGACACCGGACGGACAGGTGGCCTGGGCCGGGCGCGTGGTGGGCGAGCCGGCCAGTTTTGTTTCCCTGGTGTCAAACGGCCGCACGCTTTGCGGCAGCGTCGCGTGCGCCGCCGGGGATTTTCAGATTCGCAATGCGGGCGGACCGTTGCACACAATTCGGCAATTGGGGCTGTGCCCGGTCGGCGCGGCCCGCGCTTCGACCATGACCGCCCTGGAGCAGGAGGTATTCAACCTGGTCAATGTGGAACGAGCGGCGGCCGGCCTTTACACGCTAGCGGTGGACGAGCGCTTGGTCACCGCGGCGCGGGCGCATTCGCAGGACATGGCATATCGGAATTATTTCGCGCACGACAGCCCGCCGCCGAACCCCACGACGTTCAGCGAGCGCATCACCATGAACGGCTATAACTGGAGTGTATGCGCGGAGAACATCGCCGCCGGACAAGCGACGGCGGCGGCGGTGATGAATACTTGGATGAACAGCCCGGGACATCGCGCCAATATCCTGACCACCGCCTGCTGCGACCTGGGCGTGGGGTATGCAACCAATCCCGCCAGCGCGTATGTGCGGTATTGGACCCAGGATTTTGGCCGCCTGGCCGGGTCGCCGCCCTGTGGTTCCGGCAGCCTGACCTGGGAAACCACCCGATCCGCCGCCATGAGCCGGGGTAATAATGAAGGCAAGCCGGTGCTCCTGGTCGCCGGGCGGGACACCTGTGCGAACACCAGTTACATGCGTAACACGGTTTGCGCGACGACATCGCCGAATGTCAAAGGCTTGCTCTCCACTTCATTCGTCCTGTGGTATTGCAACGTGGACACCTCGACGGAGTGGTATCCTTATGCCGCCGGCTTGGGCGCGTATACATTGCCGCTGATCTGCGCGATTGATCCGCAAGCGCCTGCCCAGTATCTGGACCGGACCACGGGGTTGGAGGAGGTCAATGAATTCCACGCCCGCCTGCAAGCGGTCGTGACGCCGGCGCACGTGTTGCCGGTCTCTTTTCCCGGCCAAACCGTTTGCGTTTATGTTTGGGATAACACCGCAGCCGAATGGTTGAACTACCCCGGCAGCGGCAACTTGACCGCGCCGCAACTGGTCAGTGTGCCCAACCTTCAAGCCAACCGATATTATTGGGTTGGCATCTGGGCCTATAGCGCCGCGGACTGGGCGCACAACGAATGGTTCGGGCGGATTGACACTCCCGACCATGGTCGGTTTATCGGCCATATCCGCGCTACTCCGGCGGACGGCGCGATCGGCCGCCCGCGCGAGACAGTCGGCATTCCCACAACGATGGGGCACACCCTCTGGCCGGTGACGGTTGATCTGACAAGCTGGGCATGGAATTACAGTCTGCCGCAATTTATCTCCCGCGGTCTTTACCATCTGCAGGTGGACACCGCCAATCCGTGGCAATGGCTGGTATTCTACGACTTGACCGCCGGCCGTTGGTATTGAGCAGCCCACGCTCCCGAGCAACTTCCGCGATGTCTGTCATCTGTGTCGTTTGTTGATGCGGCCGCATCGCCAAACGACACATCCCAGTCCGGCTCCGGGCCAGGGTTAAGTCACCGTTTGGGCCAAACAAGGCGGACTAATTCGACCGGCTGAAGCTTGGATTGACATATGCTGCCCGGATGACGCACTCTGCAGCGGTCAGGCGGCGAGCCGCAGGGGGCAGGGGAATATGAGCCGGAATCATGTCTCTAACTTGCTGGATTTTATGCGGGCGTGGGACGCGCCGGAGCTTGGGGACAATAAGCTGATGCCACCGGTCAAACGCAGCGCCCAGGGCAATCTTAACCTTGCCGGCACACCCGAATGCAACGCTGGCCCGGCCGTAACCTGTCGCCATCCCGCCTTCCTGGATTGCATCGAGGACGGTGTGCGGGAACTGGTCGGCGCGCTCATTGCCGACCTCGATTGCATCACCTATTCAAGCTGCGAGGGGCATCGGGGCAAACCCGGCGCCGTAGTCGCCCGCGAACGACGCGTGGGCATCGTGCCGCGAAATCAAGAAGAGTACACACGCTGCCTGCAGCGGCTGGAACCGGTCGCGAAGCGCGCCAATGCCGCCTTGGGATCGGCGGACGTGGCGGTTGTGCTGGTGAAGGGGGAGGTGACGACCGAGGGCGCCAGCCTGCCCTGCATTGATCTGCTGTTTGCCTGTCTCCGCGATGAAACGGGGTACTTCCGCGAACTTGACGCGGCGCAGCGTCAATTTCTGCGCGAATTGCGTTCCGGCCCAAAGTTGGCCCCTTGAGCGCGAGCTTTGCGGTGAATCTGTTTCCTGGATTTTGCAAGTCATCGCCTGATATCGGCCCAGTAGGTGGAATACTCCTGCCAGTTCTGACCGACAAGCATAGCGGTCTTACTTCGCGGGTGCGCAAGAGCCGGGTGTTGATAAATTCGCAGCGGCCGAGGTTCTGGCTTCCCGCCAGCCAGCGGGCCGCGCGCAGCGAATCCTGCTCGCGAATGGCGATCTGAATCTGCAAGTAGGCGGCCAGGTCGCTTTCCAAATCCGCGACGCCGTGTAGCTCGGGATGCTTTTCCCGGAAAGTGCGCAACATATCAGACAGCTCTTCCGGCTGGTTGCCTGGTAACTCGCGGTCCAACATGGAGCGCAGTTCCGCGGCTGCCTTGAGCGCCGCTGCCGGCTCATTCTGGAGGAGCGCGATATAGGAAAAAGCGCGCCGCTTGGCCGGACCGAATCCGGGCGCCAATTCTTCGATGCGGTTGAGCAGCCGCCGGTGTTTGTCACCGGCGGCGCGCCATTCCGTCAGGAGCGCGCCGAGTTGTTCCTCATCCTGGAACAGGGTCAGGGCGCCCCGCGTTTCCCATTGCTGCCGAAATTCCACCACGGTCGTGATCCAGTCCAGTTGGCTCAATAGTTGATCGGTTTCACGGGACGACGCAGCAAGCGGGCGCCCGGCCGCCACCGCCGCGCGGGACGACGCAAAATCGCCGGTCTCGAGACCGGCCAACCACCCGGGCACGGTTTGCTTGAGCGCCGCCTCGGCCAGCAAAGCGCCGACGGGGGCGGGCGGCTGGTTGGGGCGCGGCCCATCCGTCGGTGTAGCCACGCGGGCCTGCCACATCCGGATAAAGGCTGACGCCTTGGAAAGATACATCGTTTTGCCTTCGACCGGACTCAAGGAGGAGGGGTTTGCCGATGGGCGGGAATCGTCCGGAGCCGCGGGCCAGTCGTCCATGGTTTGCGCCGCTGCCGCTTGGACCGGCGTCAGCCGGACCCGGTAAATCAACTCCTTGTCGAAAGCAATGGTATCGCCGTCATGCAAGGCGACGGCCTCCGCGCTCAACGGCTGGTCGTTGACCCGGGTCCCATTGCGGCTGCCCAGATCACGCAGTAGAAAACAGCCCGACGAGTGGCGATCTCGGCGTGCTGGCGCGAGATGTTCTTGATCAATTGCGGGTCCAACGCGCGCGCGGCGGCGAAGCAGGGCTGTTCACGGCCGAACAAAAACGGGAACGATGTGACCCGGATCGGAGTGGTTTCCGCGGCGCGCCCGAGTGGAATCAGGTCCAGAATCTGCGGCGTGCCCGGCGGCAGGGTGGGCGCATCAGCCCCCAGGGTCAGCGCCTCCGGCGGCAAGGTGAGCGCATCGGATCCGCGGGTGGTGGGGGCGGCGGAGGGCGCGGTTTGGGCCTCCGGCAGCGCGGCCGGTTCCAGGATGACGCGGAAAGTGAACCCGTCACCCAGTGCGATCTGGTCGCCGTCATGGAGCACGATCCAATCGGCGCCAACCAACCGGCCATTGCAGGCGGTGCCGTTCAGGCTGCCCAAATCCCGGAGGCTGGGTTGGCCATCCGAGACGGCAATTTCGACATGTCGGCGGGAAATGCCCGAAAAGTCCACGCCCGGCAAAACGGCCGCGCGCTCGGTGAAGAGCGGACAATCCCGGCCGATGACGCAGGGAAGTGATTCAAGCGGTATCCGCACGGGGCCGGCCGCAGTTGAAATTTCCAGCATCATGCTCATATTTCAAACCCGAGTTCGGCCGCCGGGCGGCGCGCATTCACGGTGTCGCGGCCCCGACTTGCTCCGGCGGCCACCCACCGCCCATGGCCTTGTACAAGCTGACTGTATCCATCAAAATTTGTGCATACACTTGTAAAAAAGTCTGCCGGGCCTGCAGCGAACTGCGCTCCGACTCGAGGATTTCAAGTTGCGATGCCAAGCCTTCCCGCAACCGCGCGCGCTGTCGCGCGTCCGCGGCGTCGAGCGCGGCGATCTGCTTTTCGCGGGTTTGTTTCTGCGTCCGGTGCGATGCCAGGTTGATCAACGCTTCCTCCACTTCCTGAAAGGCGTTGATCACCGTCTGGCGGTAGGCGGCCTCCACCGCCTTGTAGCGCGCCTCGCTGGCTCGAATGTCCGCGTCCTTGCCGCGGTCGAAGATCGGGATGTCAACGGTGGGCGCCCAACCAAGCGTCCACTGCTTGAGCAGCGACGAGAGGGCCGAACTGGCGTAACCGCCGCTGCCGGTCAGACTGACCGATGGCAGTTTGGCCAGGCGCGCCGCGCCGACCAGGTGGTAGGCGCTGAGTACCTCATATTCGGTGGCAGTGATATCCGGCCGACGCGCCAATAGATCGGATGGCAATCCCGGCGGCACGTCCAACAGGGCCACGCCTGTGGTGAGCGGCTGGGCAGGAAGACTGACCTTGCCGCCCGGTTGTCCCCGCAGGCCGGCCAGGCGGTTCTCCGCCACCTGGCGTTGACGTTGCAGTTCTTCCAGACTGGCCTCCATGCCATGCACTTCGCCGCGCTGGGTCAACACCTCTTCCTCAGACGCCAGGCCTTCCTGATAGCGCTTTTCAAAGATTTGAAGGATATCGCGCGATTTTTCCAGCGACCGCCGCTGCAGATCCGTCTGTTCGTCGTACATGCCGATGAGGAAGAAGGTTTCGGCCACGTCCGCGACAAGTTTGAGATAGCCGGCCCGCCATTCGGCTTGCGAGGCGCCACGCTGTGCCTCGCGTGACATTTGCTGTTTCTTGAGCTTGCCCCAAATATCCAATTCCCAGCTCACTTTCATGCCGGCGGAATAGTAGGTTTCGCCCTTGGGAGCCATCCCGCTCGCAGGCGGGCCATAGGTGATGCCGGGCCCCGTTGCGGCCGCGCCTACTGTCGGTAACCGGTCGGCGCGGGCTCGGCTGGTCATGGCCTCGGCTTCCTCGATCCGGACGGCGAGGATGTCCAGCGCGGGGTTGCCGGCGACCGCTTCTTCCACCAGCCCATCCAAAGTGGGCGAGTGAAACTGCCGCCATCAGTTGGTCGTCACAACCGCCGCGCCGGAGACGGCGTTCGAGCCAAAAGCCCAGTCGGTTTGTTCGGGCGCCGCGGGTCGCTGATAGGCGGGCCCCGACAGATTGGAACAGGCGGCGCACAACGCGGCGCCCACTGCGGCGCACAGCCCGGTTCGCGCCCAAACCGGCAAGAATTCCATGCGCATATTTCCCCTTTCGGCCCGCGGGGCTTTCAAATCGGCCGCGTTAATGAATGGCGTGCGGCTTGTTTAAGCGCCAGCCCTTGCGAACGATGGCATTAATTGCTTCTATATCAATTAGCTTGGTTGCGCACAAGCTTTCAGATGGTCATTGATCAAATGCCAAACTCGGAGATGCGCGTCGCTTGCGCTTTCACTGCCAAAACATGCGCCTCGAAATGGCAGACGCCAAAAGGTCAGCCTGGCGGCCTTCCGCTTTATCCGGCCGGCGGTGGTTTTTCGCCCAGCACTTTCTTCAACGCGGCCACGAGGGGGCCGCGCGCGTAGGGTTTCTGGATGAACGTGACCTTGGCATCCAGCGTGAAGCGTTCGGATATATCCTGCTCGCTGTAGCCGCTGGATACGATGATCCGGGCATCCGGCCGAATCGCGCGCATGGCTTTGAAGGCCTCCTCGCCGTCCATATGCGGCATCGTCAGATCGAGCAAGACGCAGTCTATCTCCGCCGCTTTCTCCTTGAAAACGGCCACGGCTTCACGGCCGTCGCGGGCCAGCAGGGTTTTCAGGCCGCACATTTTGACCATTTTCCTCGCCAGCAGTCGCACCGCGTCTTCGTCATCCACGATCAGCACGGTGCCACAGCGCCGCCATTCGCTTTCCGCCGGCGCCGGCGCGGCGGTGACCGGCTTGCTCGAAGCCGGGAAAAGCATCGTGAACTTGGTGCCCTCGCCGGGCTGACTCTCCACGCTGATTGCGCCCTGATGTCCGCGGACAATGCCGAGCACGGCGGATAGGCCCAGCCCGCGGCCGGTGAACTTGGTGCTGAAGAAGGGATCGAAGATGCGCGCCCGGGTTTCGTCATCCATGCCGCAGCCGGTGTCCTCCACCTGCAGGATGACGTAACGTCCCGGCGGCAGGTGTTCGCCAAGGAAACAACTATGCAGGAAGGATTCATCGCATTGTTTGAGCGCCGTGGTCACCGCTACGTAGCCGCTGCGCTTGCCAATGGCTTCAGAAGCGTTGATAATCAGATTCATCACTACCTGCCGCAACTGGGTGGCATCGCCCTCAATCGCCGGCAGATCATCGGACAGGTTGCAGCGCAGGACGACATTTTTGGCGATCGCCACTTCGAGCATGTGCGTCATCTCGCGGACCAGCCGCGAGAGATCAACCGGCTCCACGATCAAGCGGCCGCGGCCGGAGTAGGCCAGCATCTGCCGGCAGAGTTCCGCCGCGCGGTGCGAGCCCTGGATGATGTCCTGGATGGTGTCACGTACCGGCGTATCCGGTGGCAGGGCCGAGAGGGCCAGGTCGGCGTTGCCGAGGATGGTCATTAGCAGGTTGTTGAAATCGTGCGCGATGCCGCCGGCCAGCACGCCCAGGCTTTCGAGTTTCTGCGTCTGCTGAATCTGCATTTCCAATTGCCGGTGCCGCTCTTCATTGCGGCGTCGGTCAGTGATGTCCTGGATATATCCGTGAAAATGGGTGATCTGGCCGGCGGCGTTGCGAATCACGGCTGTGAAATCATGGACCCAGCGGTATTCGCCGTCCTTGCGCCGCAGCCGGTATTCCTGTTCATACCAGATTTTTCCGCTGTCCACGTGCGCCGTCACTTCGGCCAGGATGCGAGGGGTGTCGTCGGGGTGCAACAAATCCAGGTAGCGAACGGCGCCCGAGCGCAGGTCGCGCGCGTTGTGTCCAAACTGCGCGGCGATATTGGGCGAGACATACTCCACCGGCCAGTCGGGCTGGTTCTTCCATTTGATGACGATCACCGGCCCGGCCATGAACAGCCGCCGCTCGGCGCGCAGTTCCTCTTCCGCGCGGATGCGCGCGATGGCGTCGCCGAGCTGCAGCGCCAGGGTTTCCAAAATCTCGCGGGCGAGGTCCGGGATGGTGTCGCAGACGTGGGAGGCCGCGTTGATGACCGCGATCGCGTGTTCCTGGTGCAGGACCGGGATGACTGCCAGCGCCCGCAGTCCCTCCCGGTTGCGGATCTCGTCCTGCGAGTTGACCAGTTCGGCGTGCCGGCCATATACCGGTTTGCCGCCAGCCACCACCTGCGCCTGCGGACTATCCGCCGGCAGGCGCGCCACGCGACTGACAAACTCCGGCGACAATCCTTGGTGCACGGTCATCTCCAGGCTGCCGTCGGGATTGACCAGATAGATGCCGCCGCAGTCCAGGCCCTCGATCCCCAGCGCGATGTCCAGGATGCGCCGCAGCGCTTCCTGGGAATCGCTGAGCACAGCCAGTTGTTGGCTCAATTCGTGCTCCAGCTTCAGCAACTCCTCCGCCTGCCGCTGCGGCGTTATATCTTCCAGGGTTTCGATGGCCCCAATCAGCTTGCCACGCGGGTCGCGCACCGCCGCGGTGGTGAACCGAACCCATCGGCCGTGCGGAGCGAGCCGCCGGAAAAAATCGGTGGCCTCGTAGGCTTCATCCAGCAGTTTGGATTTTTGCCACTTGTTGCCATACCAATCAGCCAAGCGGTCCAAATGGCCATCCAGCAGCAGGTCCGCCATGCAAGGGCGCTTCTCGTTGTAGAAAGCCTCCCAATGCCGGTCGGTGCCGATCATGCTGGCAGCGCTGAAGCCGGTCAATTTTTCCAATGCCATGTTCCACAGAATGACCCGGTGCGTATGATCCAGGACAAAGGCGGGAATCGCGGAACCGCGGAAGATACTGGCGAGCCGTTCCTCGCTTTCCAGCAAGGCGTGGCGGGACTGCTCGCGCTCCGTCTGGCCTGCCTGGATGGCATCCAGCATACGGTTGAACGCCTGGCTGAGTCCCGCCAACTCATCGTTGCCGGATACGGACATGCGATCCTGATGGCTGCCGCCGGCGCTGATTCGGCCGGCAAATTCAGCCAGGCGCGCGGTGGGCACCAGCACGAGATGGTCCAGCAGCCACAGCGCGGTCAGGGCGGCGGCCAGCCCCAAGATCGCGAGCAGCGCCCACAGCAACGCCAGATCGGCTTCGGCGTCGCGCAGAAACGAGCGCGGGCTGATGACGCCCAGCACGGTCGCGGGCCGTCCGAATATATCTCGCAGCAGCATCCAACCTTCGACGACATGACGATCGCGTGCGCGCACCGTCATCGGTTCCCACTCATCGGGAGCGCGGAAGACGGCGCTAAGGGCGGACGGAAGTTCGGCACTGTCAAGAGAGTCCAGGCGTAATTCCAGCAGCGTCTGTTTAGCCAGGGCACGGAGTGCCGGCGCATCCAATGGTTTGCCGAAAATCAATGTCCCGCGGATAGGGCCTTCATATTGGCTGGTTAGCACCGGACGCGAGGCGATCAACAACGGCGTGTCTTCCGTCACCAGAATGCCATGGATCGAGCTCTTCGGATCCGAATGCTGCAAGAGCCTGCTGCCGGGCGCCGCTTCCCGTAACAGACCGGCAGGCACAGGTATTGTATTGCCGGTGGCTGGATCAACGCCTTGGGCGTGAACAATCTGCCCGGCGGCGTCAGCCAGCACTACATAGCTGAACCCGTTTTTAATGAATGTCGCCGCGCCGAGGTTGTCTTGGATGTAATCGGGATTACGCTCCACCACGAAGCGATAGGTGTCATCCCAGCCGGCGTAGTCGCCGGCCACTCGGTCGAGCGCGGAGATTTCAGCCAGCAGCGCCAGTTGCGCGCGCCGGATTTGGCGTTGAACCTGGCTGGTCTCATTGAATAACGCGCGTCGGAGAATGAGTGCGCCACCCAGCGTCATCGCCACGACAAAAACCAGCCCCAATACCCCGGCGATAATCCCAACAGCCTTGCGGCGGATGGTCATGATCAAATGCCCCCGTGAAAAATAGTTTAGCGTGGCGGCCGGATTGATTCAATCCGTAATGATTTATTGAACGGCGGCAAGTCAGCGGCTATTTTACCGCCGATGAAAAAAAGAACTGCCATCGTATCCCGCAAGACCCGTGAGACGGATATTACCGTCCGCCTGAACCTGGACGGCGCCGGCGTCAGCCGGGTTCAGACCGGCCTGCCATTCCTGGACCACATGCTGGAATTGCTGGCCCGACATGGCCTGCTGGACTTGGAACTGCGCGCCCGGGGCGATTTGCAGGTGGACTATCATCACACGGTCGAGGACATCGGACTGGTGCTGGGCGACGCGCTCAATCGCGCGCTGGGCGACCGCAAGGGCATCAGCCGCTATGGTTGGTGTTTGATGCCGATGGACGATGCACTCTGCCGTGCGGCAATTGATCTGGGCGGCCGGCCGTACCTGGTGTTTGAAATGGCCAACAAGCGCCGGAAAATACTGGATTTCGACCTCGGACTGATCCGCGAGTTTTTTCGGGCGTTCACCGTCCAGGCCCGCCTGAATTTACACGTCCGCCAGTTTTACGGCGACGATCCGCACCATGCCTACGAGGCCGTCTTCAAGGGTGTGGCCCGCGCCTTGCGCATGGCCGCGGCATACGACCCGCGCGAGCGCGGATTGCCGTCCAGCAAAGGTCGGATTTGACCATGCAGGGAGGCGTACGCCGGACGAACAGCGCGAGGCGGCAGGGCCGGCGGACAGTCGGCACGACATGGATAGAGTGAGTCGTCATGATTGGGATTATTGATTACGGGATGGGGAACCTTGGGTGCGTCCACACCGCCTGGCGTTACCTGCGGCTGCCAGCCCGGGTGGTTCACCAGCCGGAGGAACTTGACGGTTGCGCCGCCATGATTCTGCCGGGCGTCGGCGCCTTTGGCGACTGTGTGCGCAACCTGGAACAGGCTGGTTTCGTCGCTCCGGTTCAGGCGTGGATCCGGGCCGGGCGGCCGTTCCTCGGCATCTGCCTCGGCTTGCAGATGCTGTACGAGGGCAGCGAGGAATCGCCAGGCGCACGCGGCCTCGGCATCTTTTCCGGCGTGGCGCGGCGGTTGGCCCCCCCCCCCGACCCGGAAGGGGCGCGGATCGGG
>CAZMXS010000023.1:0-57314 GCA_964570325.1 uncultured Verrucomicrobiota bacterium
CCTGGCTATACTTTTTCCCGGGAGCATTCTTCCCCGCATGCATCGGCGGCTGGGGGGCGAGCCGGCTGAGCGCGCGGCCGCCGGCGGCGGCCGCGCTGACGATTGGGTCCGCTGGGCAACAACCAGACGGCCGAGGCGGGTAGCCGGAGCGCCAAGGCCCTCGCCAGCGGCGCCCAAGCCCATTGGACGCTTTCGGAACCAAGCCGGATCGTCGTCCGCGCCTGCACCCCGGCGGAGCGGGGCGCCATGATTTAACCGGCTGGTTCCAGGGCTGGCGGCTTCGCGATTGTCTCCACATAGGCCGATGACAAATTATTCCGGCCGTCACGCGGCAGCGCGAACAGGTGGATGCGGGCGGGCCCGCCCTTGAAGTCCTGAATAGTTAACAGCACCCGCTCGCTGCCGGATTCCTTAACCACCCACCGACCGGCAGTGCCGACCAAATAAACGGGCACAGCCGGCAGGCGCAGGTTGAACCGGGTTGCGCCCGGTGGGAGTTGAAACTCGTATTCCGCGCCTTCGGCGTCGGTCGGACCGCGCCAGCGGGAAATCACCGGCTCCGCGTCCCGAACCGGCAGTCCGCGCGCCGTGCGCATGCCGAAGTAGGGATCGGCAATGGCCTCGCGGTAGGCCGCCAGCGCGGGCAACTCGCGGAACCGGTTCGGATCGTCCACGTCCTCCTGCTCCAATCCCAGACCGCCCCGATCGCGGAACATATAGTAGGTGATGTTGGTCAGCCACGGGAGACGTTGGCGCAGGGCTTCGTTATAGAAACGCGTCACCCAAGCCGCCTGCGCGTCGTACCCGATGAGTTCGGCGTCCTCGTTGATCTCGTGAATCTCCACATCCACCGGACGCCCGAGCGCCGCGCCGATCTGCGCATGAAACTTGTGCAACAATTCCCACCAGATTTCAAACGGCAGGGTGAAGTAATCCTTCGGATTTGCCGGGTCGAAGGTTGGGTCGGGCCAGCCGTAGTGAAGCGACGCATACTGGTCAAACGAAACGATATCCGCGACGCGGAACATGGGCAGCAACTCATCCTCGCGCAAGCGGCCGCGATTGGCCTCGGGGTCGGGCTGCTTGTAGGCGTCGCCGGGTCCATTGAAGCAGGCGACCGTTTTCACCAGCGGCGCGTGCTCGTGGAGAATATGGTGGAAGCGAATGAAAAAGTCGCTGACCTGCTTATAGGACCAGCGCTGGTTGAAATAGAACCAGACGCCGTTGCACTCGTGGTTGATCCGGATGCGCATCGGGCCGAACGGCGCCAACGACTGGGCAATGCGGACCAGCACTTCGTCAGCGGTGTCGCAGTGCAGCGTCAGGGTAAGCTGCGGTTCCTGGCCATGGGCGCGGACATCCTCAATCTGCTTGAGGTACAACCGCCCCCACGGCCCGCCATCCTCAAGCACCAGCGGAAAATAGCCGTCGCCCTGGTTAAGCTGGTTGTTGCGGAAAAAGCCGTGCCACTTGACGCCCTGCGTCGGCCAGCCCGCCAAGTCCGGGTAGTACTGAAACATCAGGTTGACGACATGATGCGGGCGGCGCAGAACTTGGAGCAGGTGCGCCTGCGGCACATAATCGCCGCGCTCCGAGCCGTCGGTGATGCCCACCGTGCACGGCGGGCTGACCAAGCGGACGCGGTGGGCGGCCTGGGGCTGCAGCATGTTTCCCTCGCGCATTTTCGGAAGCATTGTCGTTTCCATATTTTTTACAATATCCTTTTTATCCTGTTGGGTTGACCAAATTGATAACGGTAACATATATCAACTAACACACGCTGTCAAGCGGTCCTGCGCCGACTGTGTCACGAACCTGGCCTGGTTGCCGCCTCCCAACCGGTTAATCGGCTGGAGGCTGGATTCCGGCTGCGGCCGGTAGTCAAAAAGCAGCCTGACACCGCCCTGCGGTCATTCGGCGGCGGTATGGATTTGCTATTCCATCATGGTCGGAATTTTGATATAAGCACCGATATGCATGGGGCACCCCATGCTGCCGGAAGGTTAAGTTGAACAGGGAGGGCTACATGAACAAGCCAGCAAACCCACATGGCGTCGCGCTTTTTCTGATCGCTGTCCTGTGCTCGCCGATCGTTATCTGTCGTGCCCAGGGTCCGCTGGGACCGCCCGGCGCCCCGGCGCCGAGCATGAAGACCCTGGAGCAGGTCGAGCCGCGGACCGTCATCACCAACCTACCGTACACCATCAGCGCGGCCGGATCTTATTATTTGACGGGGAATCTGAACGGCTTGCCGACTTTCCGCGGCATCATCGTCGGGGCCAGCGATGTCTTCCTGGATCTCAACGGCTTTGTACTAACCGGATTGAGCAACGCGCTTGACGGCATCCTCATCCAGGCCGGGCGCGAGAACATTGTCATCCGCAATGGTGTGATCCGGAACTGGGGGCAAAGCGGCATCGGCTGCCTCGGGGGCAATGTCATCCTCGAGAACCTGACACTTTGCAGTAATTCGGAATGGGGTGTTCGGGCGGGCGGCGCCGTGCAGGCGCGCGCCTGTTCGTTCGCGCAAAACGGCTTCGGCGGGGCGTGGCTCGGCGCCGGCAGCACCCTCCGGGACTGCCGCATTTCCGGCAACGCGCAGGCCGGGGCGGTCGTGGAGGATGGCGGCCTGGTACGGGGTTGTGTCATCCAGAACAACGCCGGCGGCGGCGTCATCGTCGGCAGCGGCTGCCAGGTTCGGAACAACTCCTGCCTGACCAACGCGGGCGGCGGCGTGGCGGCGGGCATTCTGGCCACCGGCACGGGCGCCTGCGTCATGGGCAATCTGGTCAGCGGCAACGACATTGGCCTGCGGGTCACCGGCACCAACAACCTGGTGGCCGACAACATCGTTCGCGGCAACGGGGACAACTACGAGTTTGCCGCGGGCAACCAGGTCAACCTGCTGCTATGCGAGATTCCCGAACGCATTGATTTTCCCGCCTCGATCCGGCTGGCGGGCACCCTCGGGCCGGCCACCACCGGCATCGTGATCACCGCCAACCACGTGCTGATCGACCTGAACGGTCACGCGTTAGTCGGTACCGCCGGCGCGGGGGGGTATGGCATCAACCAGCGCTCCAGCAACTGCTTCCTGCGGATCATGAACGGAACCGTGCGCCAGTGGACCAGCATAAATGCGGGCCTTTACGCCCCCGGGAGGTTTAACATGATATCCGGAATGAACTGCTATTCCAACTACGACGGGATCAAATGCGGCGACATGGCCATCATCAGCGACTGCCAGATAGCCACCAACAGCAGCAGTGGCATCGAAGGGGCCGATGCCAGCATCGTCCGCGGGTGCGCGGCCCGCGAAAACCGATACGACGGCATTGCGGCCTCAGGGGTCATCAGCGACAACGTGGCGGAGCGCAATAATTCGGGCTTCCAATTGCTAGCAGGGTTGCTCCTGGACTGCGACGCCAAGGACAATCGCGGCGCCGGACTCGAGCCGTCCTCCGACTGTCTGGTGTCGAAATGCACCAGCATAGGGAACGGAGGCATGGGCATCATGGGTGGCAGCAGCGACTTCATCAAGGACTGCACCGTGGTGGACAACGTCGGCTACGGCATAGATGTGACGTCGTTGAGCTGGGTGCTGGGTAACACGGTCTACGGCTCCTCGGCCGAGTACACGAACTGGTGTGTGTACTTGGATGTGTTCGGCATCCGGGCGGACGAGAACACGATGTATGGATACGGCAGAGGTCTTTATGTGGGTAACGCCTACAACATCATCTTCCGCAACGTGTCCCGCTGCGAGGTAACCAACTACAGTATCGTGGGTGGTAACGCGGTGGGGCGCATCGAGTCCGTCAGCCACACAACCTACTCCAACAACAACCCCTGGGCCAACATTGATGTGGGCTTGTGAGAAAGGCGCGCGCATGAAAACGACTTTTAACATCCTCTTCGCTTCCCGCCTCGTCGCGGGTCTGGTTGTCGCGGGCACGTTTTGCGGCCTGTCCCCCACCCCGGCCCGGGCGCAGGGCGCCCTGCAGCCGGCTGGCGCGCCGGGGCCGGTGATGAAAACTCTCCAGCAACTCCAGCCGCGGCAGGCCATCACGAGCCTGCCTGTGACCATCGGTTTTTCCGGCTCGTTCTACCTTGCCGGGAACCTGACCGGCGCGCCCGCCCAGCACGGCGTCACAATCGCCGCCAGCGATGTGACCCTGGACCTGAACGGATTCGCGCTCACCGGCCTGACGAACGCCAACAGCGGCGTCTGGGTCCAGGCCGGGTGCGAACGCGTCGTTGTCCGCAACGGCACGATCCGGAACTGGGGGCAAAGCGGCATCGGCGGGGCGGTCGGGGGCGCGATTCGCGCGGAGCGGCTGATGATCTTCAGCAACCATCTGTTCGGCATCTGGGTCATCAACGGCGGCGACCTGGCGGACTGCACGATCACGCGCAACGGCGCGGAGGGCGTTCGTTTCGATGCGGCCGGCGCGGTGCGGGATTGCGTCATCTCCCGCAATGGCGGCCACGGGGTGCGGTTGGATGGCAACGGCCTGATCACCGACTGCCTCGTCAGCGAGAACAGCAGCAACGGCGTGGTGGTCGGCGACCAGTGCCTGGTGACCGGCAACCGCCTCATGCGCAACGCGCGCGGGGGGACGGGCGCCGGGCTGGTGGCGACCGGCTGCGGCAACCGGATCACGGACAACCAAGTGTTCGCCAACCAGGTTGGGCTGAAGATCACCGGGACCAACAACACGGCCGCCGCCAACATCGTGGCCGGCAACACGCAGAACTACGATCTGGCCGCCGGTAACCAACTGGAGCTGCTCATCTGCGAACTGCCCGAAACCATCCGGGCCCCGGCCGCGCTGCAACTGGCCGGCACACTGACCTGCGGAAGCACGATAACGTCAGGCATCACCATCGCCGCGAACGATGTTCGCCTGGACCTGCGGGGGCACGGCCTGGTCGGCCCCGGCGCCGGCAGCGGGCACGGGATTTACCAGGCGGACACGTATCGGAACCTGCGGGTGGAGAACGGCTGGCTGCGCGACTGGCGGGGGACGGCCGCCGCGGCGATCAGCGCCGCCGGCGAGGGCAACCGGTTTTTCAACGTAAGCGTCATCTCGAACACCCATGGGATCATTTCCGGCCCGCAGTCCGTCGCGCAGGATTGCATCGCCTGGACCAATCGCACCGGCTTTACCCTGGGCGCGGCCAGCCAGGCGCGGTCGTGCATCGCCGCGCACAACTCGGGCGGGGCGGGATTTTCCGGCGGGGCGGGCTGCCAGTTCACGAAATGCGTGGCGGACAACAACCGGACGGGCATCTGCGCGGCGGCTTCCGCTTTCGTGCGCGACTGCTGGGTGCGGAGCAGCCTGGCGGACGGCATCGCCGTGGGCGACGGATCCACCGTCAACCGCTGCTGGGTCTACGATAACGCGGGCCGGGGCATTGCCGGCGGCAAATGTACCATCACCGAATGCCAGGTGGTGGACAACGTCGGCTACGGCATCAGCGTCAGCGCTTACGCGCGCGTGGCTCACAACCATCTCGTCGGCTCGGACAGCGGCGATACGACAAACTGGTGCATTTACACCAGCAGCGGATATAACCAGATTGAAGACAACCACATGACCGGCTACGGCAAGGGGTTGAACGCGCAGGGCAACTTCAGCCACATCGTGCGCAACACGTCCCGCTGCAGTCTCACCAACTACGTCATCTCCGTCAACAACGCGGTCGGCGCCATCGCCACTGTGTCCAGCACGTTCACCAACAACAACCCCTGGGCCAATTTCGAATTTTGAGGAGATTCATGACCCCGTCACGCCTGTCCGGCCCACTTGCGCTGCTCCTGCTCGCCGGCACGGCCGCGCGCGGCGCCACGCTGTCCATAGACGCCGCCCCCGCGCACCGCCGCGCGATCAACCCGCGCATTTACGGCGTCAACATCGCCAATTGGTGCCAGGCTTACTACCTGGACCTGTGCGCCCCGTTGCTGGTCAGCGCGAAGGTCGCGGTCGTGCGCTACGGCGCGACGAACATCGAGCGCTACAATTGGCGCAATAATCGCATGTACAACGTCATCTCGCTGACCAATCAGTTCGTGCCGTTGAGCTGGGAATCGTTCGTGAACTGGGTGCGCGCCGACCTCGGCGCCGAGCCGTTCCTGCAGGCATCGGTCTTTGGCCATGTCGCCAGCGATTACGGCGCGGCCGACTACAACACCAATCAAACCCCCGCCGACGTCGCCGCATGGGTCGCGGCCGCCGGCACGAATGTGCCGATCTGGGGCGTCGGCAATGAGCCCTTCATCGCCTGGAAGCTCTACGAGTACCAGGGGCGCCGCGGCTCAAACGACGAGTCGTTCGCCTACAATGACGGCGCGCATGGCGACCAGATCTACAACGAGGACATTGCCGCCGACCGCTACTACCCGCAGTTCATCCGCGTCGCCGAGGCAATTCGCAACGCCAACCCCGCCGCCAAAATCCTTGGCCCGACCCCCGCCAACTGGTGGCTCTACTGGTCCACGGACTATTCCCCATTCTGCCCCGCGACGCGCGCGAACCCGGGAGCGCACACCAACGCCAACGGCTGGTACCTGATGGCCGCGGCCGCCAACCAATGGGATCCCAACGTGTTCCCCGACCGCGGCGGCAATCCCAGCCTGGTCGGCTGGGAGATGAACACCAACACCCTGCGGTTCAACGACGCGCGCAACATGTGCCGGTTCGCGCAGCGCGCCGCCGAATACGCCGCCACCCACGGCGGCACGCAGGTGGTGGACTACCTGGATTTTCACCGTTATATGAACTGCGACCAGGACGCCGTGGCCGTGCAGGAGGTGCGCGACCTGTGGGATCCCGACTACGCCAGCTACGACAAGGAGACCGGCGGCAGCGGCACCAAGACGGAAATTCTCACGCGCTTCCAGCGGATACTCGACCACTACAACACGAACATGGCGCTGTCGCTCTCCGAGTACGACTACTTTTACTGGCAGGGCCATCCGGCCGAGCCGCAGATCGCCGCGCTCGGGCAAATAGACTACCTCGGCACATTTGCGCGGCACGGCGTGCAACTCGCCTGCAACTGGTACATCGGGGAGCCGGACCAGTCCGGCGGCGGCTATCACCACGCGGCCGATTCCGCCAAGCAGGCGCTCTTCACCGAGACCGGCGCGGCCAATCCGAAATACTGGGCGCTGCGCCTGATGAGTGAAAACTTTCGGGACCAATCCGTCGCCGCCCACTCGTCCGAGAGCGACTTCTTCAGCGTTTTCGCCGGGCTCGACACCGCCCATACCCAGCTCACGGTCGTCGCGCATTACAAGGGCGCCTATTACCCGTGGTGGGACGCGCATAACCCCGGCGGCTTCATCGAAGGCCAGGCGGCCTCCAATGCGACGATGGTCATCAGCAACTTCACCATCACCGGCGTGCAGCGCGTGCAACGATTCGGCCGGTTCGATCCCTACATCGTGCCGCTGGCCACCGGCACCGTCAGCTTCAGCGGCAATGCCTTCACCTATAGTTTCCAGCCGCTCGCCATCTACCTCTTCACGTTCCACGGCTCAAACAACCCGCCGCCGGAAACCGCGCCCGCCACCTACCTGCACGTCAATCCGACGCGCGTGGATTTCGGCCCGTACGAGACCGGCATTGAACTGCTTGAAGAAACGGATGAGCACACGGGGGAAGTCATCGGCATTACCACCAATTACACGGCGGCGGTCAAGATCACCAACAATCGCCGCAGCAACACCACGTGGACGGTCGCCACCGCTTGTCCGTGGCTGCAGATCATCGGCGGTCCGTCCGGCACCGCAACCGTGACCGACGTGATTTACCTGCAGGTCACAAACAAGTCCGCCTATGCGGTCGGCGTCTACACCGGGCTCGTAACCGTGACCACCTCCGAGGGCCTCGCGCTAATTCCCGTGACCATGGAGGTTATTCCCGGCCGAACCAACGGCGAGACGCGGATTTTCGACGCCGAGACGCACTCGCTGGCACACGTCTGGACCGTCACCGAGCCCTACTCGGTCGGCTTCTACGACGGCCACGGAAACACCGAGGACCGCAACCGCCCCTATATTTACGATTTCGCAATGGACTACGCCGAGCGCTCCCCGCTGGGCGGCGTGGCTTCGCTGCGGGTGGACTTCGACCGCGCCAACGGCGACAACTCCGCCGGCCGGCTTTACACCGCGTTCGGCACCTACGGGCATGTCTCCGGCGCCACGCTCGGCCCGACCGCAGTCTGGGTGCCCACCAATGCCAGCCCGAGCAACTACGTTTTCAAGTTCGACGTCAAAACCAAAACCGACGGCACCGGCTTCACCAAAACCAGGCTTCTGGTCGTCATCACCGACAACCTCTTCAATCAGGGCAAGCCGGCCGTCGGCATCAGCGACTTCCGCGAGACGATGGAACTGGACGACGGCGGCTGGCAGACGGTCGCCATTCCGCTGGGCGGACCGTTCTACAACTGGAAATATCCCGGCGGGCAGGACGGCAGCCTGGCCACGCTGGACTTCGCGCAGATTCGCCAAATCGAGTTCTGCCCGTGGGTCGGCCAGGAGGACAAACGCGGCACGATCTGGCTCGACAACCTGCGAATCGAGACCGTGAACGCCGCCGGTGATCATTACCCGGTGGCCGTTGTCAACCAGGACCAGTTGTTGATCGGCACGAACGCCACGGTCCTATTGACCGCCACGAACAGCTACTGCGAAGGCGACGCGATCGCCGCCTATACCTGGTCGCCCGCAGCCGGCCTCTCCGCCAGCAATGTCGCCAGCCCGATCTTCACGCCGCCCGGACCCGGCACCTACACTTTCAATCTCACCGTTACCAGCGCAGCCGGTCTGAAAAGCCGCAACCCCGCGCAGGCGGTTATCAAGGTCATCCCCACCCTCGTCGGGCAAAGCCTGACACTCTATCGCGACGCCGCGCTGACCCGTGTCGTGAGCGGCGTGGCGACCAACTGCCTGGACACGTATGTGAAGCTGGTCTGCTCCGCCGGGGGCAATCCGAACGAGATTGATTTCACGCTGGCGCGGGTCACCACCACGGACACCTGGACGCCTGAACTGCACAACCACGTCAATCCGATTGACATCGTGCTGGAAGAAACCGGCGCCGACACCCAGGTTTTCACCGGACATTTCCGGATTGGCGCATTCAGCGACGCGCTCAACGAGATCATCGGCGCCGCCGAGGGCACGGGGCTGACGGTCAGCAATGCCGGCGTCGCGGCTGACGTCACCGTCGGCGCACAGACCTATGGCTACGAAAAAATCGTGGACCATGTCGAACAGGGCGACAACGCCTTCAACACATTCGAGGGCACCTGGTATACCTATACGGATAACTATAATCACAATACCAGCATGGTCAGCGTGGCCGTCTCCAATGTCGGCTGCTATGCCGGCTCGTCGCAGTCCATGCGCGGCGCGGGCGTCCTGCGGCTCGGCCCGACCGGCTCGGTGGACCAGCTTTTTGCCGGGTTCGCCACGAAACTGACGCGGCGAACCGATGAAACAACCAACGCCGTCTGCGATCTATCCAGTCCAACCGGCGCGCGCGGCGTGAGCTTCTGGCTCAAAGGCAACGGCAACAAGCTGGCGGTTGTCCTGCGCTCATTCGCGATCACCAACTACGACGACTATCTCTACACCATTGACTACACGCCCTCGAACGGCTGGCGGAAGTACCACCTGCTGTTCACCGACTTCCGCCAGGAAGGCTGGGGCAGCCAGGCGGTCGAACGGGATACGGCGCTCAAGCTGGTCAATGCGGTCCAATTCAAGTTTGCCTCGAAGATCAACAACGAGACCAACGAGGTATTCATTGACGAACTGGCGTTGATCGGCGGACAGATCGCGTATTCGTCCAACGTGATCTACCACAAGGAAAACACGATCAGCATGGAGGGTTATGCGGGGATGGCGCTGGTCAATCCTTCATTCACGAACGCCGGCGGCAGCGCAACCGCCATCCACGGCTGGACACTTTCCGGCAATGTGCGCGGCGAGGACTGGGGTGCCAATGGCGGCGACGCGGTCTTCGAGTGGTGGAACGGCGGCGTGGGCGCCATCTATCAGGCGGTTACCAACATCCGTCCGGGCGCCGCTTACCGATTCAGCGCGGAGATGACCAAATCGGCGGACTTCGCCGGATCCATATACATGGAGATGATCTGGCTGACCGCCGCGGACGCAATAATCTCGACCAACGCCACGGACGACATCGCGCCGGACATCACGACCGCCGACTGGCCGTACTCGTCGCACAACACCGGCTGGGTTACGTCGCCGACAAACGCGGCCAAGGTCTGGCTGCAGGTCCGTTCCGCGAGTGTGACCGCCGGCAACACCAAGGTGCACGATGCCGCGATCTCCGGCACACAACAGCCGGATAACCAGTGGTACACGGACTGGATCAGCGGGTTTGCCGTGACCTACACCACCAACCGCGCGGAGGGCGAACGGGCCGCGCATCTGGACACCACCAATACCGACTGGGTCGCGGGCATGTATGTGCCCCGCTTCGGCGAGGGCCAGACACTGACCAACTTCACGGCTTGGAGCGGCCTCGCCATCAAAGGCCGGCGACCGCCGGACTATGCGGCCAGCGGCGCCACAAACGCGCGCATTCGACTGAGCATCGTCACCAACACGACCGAGGTCGCCAAGACGCGCTGGTATCCGGTGGACGCCGGCCAATGGGGAGATTACATCATCTTCTCCAAGGATAATTTCTTCACTCTCGAAACGGCCGACACCAACGACCCGGCCGCCCTGGTCACTTATACCGGCGCCTGGGATCAGGTGGATCGTGTCTACATTTACTACGGGCCGAAACAGAACGGCGCGACGCCGTTCGACATCATTCTGGATGACTTCCGACCCTGCACGGGAAACTACGTCCACTGAGGGAGCCGCCATGAAGAACGCACTCACCTGCTCCATGATCGGCGCGGCTCTGATGTTGGCGGCGATGCCCGCCCGCCCGGCGCACGCCGCCCCCGGCGATTACCAGACGCTGGTCGAGTTCACCTCCGCGCCGACGCACGGCGGCCGGCCGCTGGCGCCGCCGACAATTGCCGGCAACTGGCTCTACGGCTTGACCCCTTTTGGCGGTTCGAGCAACTTCGGGGTGATCTACAAGGTGGACATGGCGACGACCAACTTCAGCCTGCTTCACTCGTTCACCGGCGCGAACGGGAAGACGCCGCTGGGTTCGCCCCTGCTGTACGGGGGCAACTTGTACGGGCTGACCAGCCTGGGCGGCGCCAATGATGCCGGAGTATTGTTTCGCATCGGGACCAATGGCGCAGGCTTCACGGTGCTGCATCATTTCGACGCCGGCAACCTTAACGACGGCGCGACTCCGTGGGGCGCGCTGGTGGAGACCGGCGGAGTGCTGTATGGCGCCGCATACAACGGCGGTTATCTCAACCGCGGCGTGGTCTTTGCCATCAACCCCGATGGTTCCGGCTATACCAACCTGCACCGGTTTATCGGCGGCGCGGGCGACGGCAAGCATCCCAAGGCAGGCTTGCTGGCGGATGGCGGCAAACTATATGGCACCACCAGCGAGGGCGGCGCCGACAATGCCGGCGTGGTCTTCGCCATCAACCCCGACGGTTCCGGCTACACCAACCTGTATGAGTTCACCGGAGGAACAGGCAACGGGCAAAATCCATCGGCCGGTTTGATCCGGAAAGGCGCTTATCTCTTGGGCACGGTCCACGGCGGTTCGGACACCGCCGGCGGAGTGTTCAGCGTGCACACCAACGGCGGTTCGGCCAACTTCATGTGGTATTTCAGCGGGCGGGCCATGGACGGCGGCGAACCCTACAGTCCGGTAGTCGCGCACGACACCAAGCTTTATGGAGTGACGCGTTTCGGCGGCACCAATTCGTCCGGCGTGGTCTATTCGCTTGGCGCCTGGAAGACCAACCAATACGTCTGGGGCGGTGGCGGCGAGCCGATCGGCGGGCTGGTCTCCGCCGGCGATTACGTTTACGGCACGACCCTGCGCGGCGGGGTCAGCAACCACGGCACGCTGTTCCGGCTGGAACTGGACACCAACGACGGCGCGACCGCGTGGTGCGCGATCACCTGGATTGACGGCGGCGGCATGGGCGCGACGCTGGCCGGCGATGAAAACCTCGCGAACATGTACGTGCAGCACAACACTGACGCGGGCGAGCCGGATTTCGCCTTCATCGGCCGCGGGTTGACGCCGAACCTGGACGACGGCACCTGGGCCTGGACCGGCATGATTCGCCGCGCCGGCCTCGTGAGCGGCAACTACGAGTTTACCGGACGGCTCAGCCGCGCCTCGGCCAATACGTATTATGTGGCCGCCAAGTTCATTAAGGGCGCGCATGTCTACTATCCGCCGGCCGGCTCCGGCTGGAACGCGTGGGGCGACTGGTCCACGGCGCTCTGGACCACCAACACGTGGATCGTGCTGGCGCTGCCTCCCCCGAGCAATGTTTACGCGCGGTATGTGACCACCAATCGGGTGGATGTCTATTTCAGCCCGGACGGCGCGCACTGGGTTTCGATCTTCCGCAAGGCCGGAGCCGAGCCGGAGTTTACCCCGCCGGCGGATGGCACAGCCTATTATGTCGGCGCGAGCAACGCCGGCCAGGGCGAATGCGTGTACCGCGGCGACGTCAGCGCTTTTGTCAATACCGGCCGGACGCCGGACACGGTGTTCAGCTACCGGTTGTACACGGAGAATTATACGTATTATTCGACCGGCATAGCGGCCTCCGCCAGCACGGATCCGGATCGGGATGACGATGGCGACCAGATGCCCAATGAGTTTGAAGTCGGAGCCGGGCTCAATCCCGGGCTTCGCGCCGACGGGCTGGGCGACCTGGACCAAGACCGTTTCCTGAACTGGGAGGAATACATCGCGGGCACAGATTTGAATAACTCAACCTCGCTGCTGCACTTTACAGACATCTTCTCGCCCACCAAAACCGACGTCCGCGTGCGCTGGTCCAGCGTGGAGGGGAAGGCGTACGCGCTATGGTTCGCCACCAACCTCAATCAGGCTTGGACCGCGCTGGGCAGCAATCTCGTCGCGACCGCGCCGGAAAACACGGTCACCAATGCCATTGATGGCGTCGCCAACGGTTATTATCGGATCCAAGTCCAGCGTTAATCAGGCAGATTTCCACCCCGCCCGTGGCGGGCGCCATCGCCCCGTTCGGTCGGGGTTCCGCGCATTGTTCGCGCCATCCGCCGACATAAGCCGCGTGAATCCGTTCTTTTCTCTTCCCTTTCCGCATCATCCCGGCAAAATCAACCTGCATGCCAATTCAACGATTCCAACCATGGATGATGTTCCTATTGCCGGCAACGGCCATGCTTGCCGCTTGCTCGCCCCCCGCCGGGCCGGCGGCGTTCAAGCCGGAATACCGAATGCAGGTCACGGTCGGCCCGCAAACCGCCTGGGGCCAGGGCGCGGCAAAGTTCGCCGAACTGGCCGCGGAAAAAACCGGCGGCCGCATCCGCATCAAGCCCTATTTCGGCAGCCAGTTGCTCAAGGGCGCCCAGCTCAACGCGGCCCAGATGGTGGCCGACGGCGCCATTGACCTGGCTTTTGAATCCACCATCAACACCGCGCCGGTCATCGCGGAGCTGAATCTGTTTTCCATCCCGTTCTTCATTCAATCCCATGCTGAACTCGACCGGGTTGAGAACGGCGAAGCGGGCCAATTGCTTTTCGCGGCCATGCGCAAAAAGGGGCTGGAACCGCTGGCTTGGGGCGAGAACGGTTTTCGCCAGCTCACCAACAGCAAACGGCCCATCCGCGCGCCGGCGGACTTGCCGGGTTTGAAAATCCGCGTAGTGGGCAGCCCGCTGTTCATCGAAACTTTCCGTCAGTTCGGCGCGGATCCGATCAACATGAATTGGGCCGACGCCGTCACCGCCTTCCAGCAGGGCACGGTGGACGGGCAGGAAAATCCGGTCAACATTCTCGTTGCGGTCCAGATATTCCAGTACCAGAAACACCTCACTCTCTGGAACTACATGGCCGATCCTCTGATCATCTACTGGTGCCGTAAGGACTGGGATCGTTTTCCACCGGATATCCGGCGGGCGTTATCGGACGCGGCAACGGAGGCCGGCCTGTTCCAGAAAGCGCTCAGCCGTGTCGGATTGGATGGTGGAGTTTCCCTGGAAATCCTGAAGAATCGCTTTCACACCGCGCCTGAGATTCCCGACCCGCTCCGCTACTTGCGCGAACACGGCATGGAAATCGTCACGCTAACCGATGACGAGCACCGGCGGTTTATGGCGGCCGCACGCACGGTCGAGGAAAAGTGGGCCGATAAAGTCGGCCGAGCCGTGTACCAAGCCGCTCAAAAAGATCTTGGCCGATGAAAGCCGCGCTCCGTCTGGATTATCTGCTGGCCGCGCTGTTCATGGGGGCCATGGCGCTGATCGCGTTCGTCAATATCCTGGGCCGTTATCTCTTTCATTATTCTCTTTCGTTTACCGAGGAAATCACCATCCACCTGTTTGTCTGGGTCACTATCGTGGGCAGCGGAATCGCCTTCGAACGCGGGGGCCAACTCGGCATGGTCACGCTCTTTCGGCGCCTCCCGGCCGCCGCGCAAACCGGCTTGCGTTTTTTTTCCGCCGGCGTGAGCGCGCTGCTTTTTATCGCCGTGGACATTCTGCTGGTACGCAGCATTTACATGGAAATCACGGTTTTTCACGCCCGCTCGCCCGCCTTGGGTATTCCTCTTTGGATTTACTACGCCGGCGTGCCCGCGCTTTCTGTTTTCGTATTTCGTGGGATTTGGCGCGGCGCGCAATCGGCGACCCATAATCCGCAACGCGAATCGAATTACTGATGAATGACCCCAGCGCACCATGCAAGGCCTGACGATATTGGGGATTTTCGTTGTGCTCATGCTGTTGGGCGTGCCGATCGGCACGGCATTGGGCGCGGCCGGCATCACCGCCCTGCTGGTGTTCGACCTGGGCTGGCAAATGACGGGGGTGAACTTTGTCGCGGGCATTGCCTCGTTCCCCTTGCTGGCCATCCCTTTTTTCGTCCTGGCCGGCGAGGTGTTAAGCCAGGCCGGCCTGGCCGCGCGCATCGCCCGTTTTTTTGAACTGCTGGTGGGCCGGCGGATCGGCGGCATGGCCATCGTGGCGGTGCTGACCTGCATGTTCTGGGGCGCCATCTCGGGGTCAGGCCCGGCCACCACCGCGGCCGTCGGACTGATCCTGATCGGGCCAATGGTTCGGCAGGGCTACGGCCGGGATTTCGCCGCGGCAACCATCGCCAACGCGGCCGATCTCTCCATCCTGATTCCGCCCAGCATTGCCTTCATCATTTACGGCAGCGTCATCAATGCGCCGGTCAGCGCCCTCTTCATGGCCGGCATCATTCCGGGCGCGCTCACCGGGGGCGCCCTGATAATCACCGCCTGGCTCATCTCCCGGCGGCGCGGTTACCACGCAACGGCCGAACGCGGCTCGCTCCGCGAAATCGGGCGGGCGCTGCGCGATTCGATCTGGGCGTTGTTGTCGCCGATCATCATTCTCGGCGGAATTTACGCCGGCGTATTCACCCCGACGGAGGCCGCGGTCGTGGCGGTGTTTTACAGCCTCCTGGTGGCGGGGGTCATCTATCGCACGCTCAAATGGTCCGCTCTGCTGACCATCCTCGTCGAAGCGGCGGTGACCACGGCGGTGATCATGTTCATCGTTGTGTTTGCCGGCCTCTTTTCGTGGGCGGCCTCCACAACGGGGTTGATTGACACCGTAGCGTCCTGGATCATCCGGACCAGCCGCAATCCGCTGCTGATGATCCTGCTCGTCAACGGCCTGCTGTTGGCGCTCGGGATGTTCCTCGACGCGATTTCGATCTCCTACCTGCTGCTCCCCATCCTCGCGCCGGTGCTAGCGCACTTTCGGGTGGATCCGGTCTGGTTCGGCGTAATCTTTGTCGCGGCGCTGGCGATCGGCCAAGCCACGCCGCCGGTAGGCGTCAACCTGTTCACGGCCGCCAACCTGGCGGGCCGCCCGCTCGACGGCATCGCGCGGGAGGCCATCCCGTTCATCATCGCCGCGGTGCTCGTGCTGATCCTGATCTCGCTCCTGCCCGCGTTGTCGCTGTTTCTGCCGCGCATCACGGGCAATTACATCCCGGCTTTCTGACCGCCGGCCGGTTGCGGCGCGCGCAGCGGTCGTGTCCGATACCGCACCGCACCCACGCGCGTGAGCGAGTGGCGCCCGGCCGGCAATCAGTCCGCGCGCACGGGTCAGTGCAGGAAGTGCCGCACGCCGGTAAAGGCCATCGCAATGCCATACTTGTCGCAGGCGGCGACGACCTCCTCGTCTTTCTTCGAGCCGCCGGGCTGAACAATATAGCGGATGCCGGCTTCGGCCGCGAATTCGACGTTGTCTTCAAACGGGAAAAACGCGTCCGAAACCAGCACGCTCTGGCTCAGGATGGCGTACTCCACATCTTTCGGCAATTGCCCGTACTGCGATGAACTCCTGCTCTTCTCGGCGATGTTTTCGCGCGCCTTGACCAGCGCCAACTTGCGCGTGGAATCCACGCGGTTCGGCTGGCCGGCGCCCATGCCCAGCAACGCAAAGCAACCCGGCTTGTATTCGCGCACAATTACGATCGCGTTGGACTTGACGTGCTTGCAGACCTTGATCCCAAACTCGGCGAGCGCGTATTTTTCCTCCGGGAAAACCTGGGAGGTCGGCACGGCCCATTGCTCCGCGTAGCCGACATCCTTGTCCTGCACCAGCAGCCCGCCATTGATCTGTCGTATAGTCTTGACCTTGGCCGCGGGCGTCAGCGGCTTGTGCAGTTTCAACAGGCGGATGTCCTTACTTTTGTTTTTCAGGAATTCCAGCGCATCCGGCGCGAAGTCGGGCGCCACCAGCGCCTCGACGAACCGGCCCTTCAGCACTTGCGCCGTCGTCAGATCCACCGCCCGCGTCACGGCGATGATGCTGCCGAACGCAGACGTGGTGTCGCCCGCCCAGGCCTCGGACAACGCCTCGGACAGCGTGACGCCCGTGGCGCAGCCGCAGGGATTGGTGTGTTTGATCACCACCGCCGCCGGCACGGCGGAAAATTCGCGCGCGGTCTCCAGCGCGGCATCGCCATCCAGATAGTTGTTGTAAGACATCTCCTTGCCGTGCAGCACTTCGGCAAAAGCGATGCAAGCCTCGCTGGCCGCGGCGTCGCGGTAAAACACCGCCTCCTGATGCGGGTTCTCGCCGTAACGCAGGCGCGCGCCGTTCGACCAGGATGCGACAAACGGCACGACGGCCTTGATCCCGTTCAACTGCCCGCCGAGGTATGCCGCGATCGCCGCATCATATTGCGCTGTTCGCGCATACACCTTCTGGGCCAGCTCACGGCGCAGCTCCGCGGTGGTGTCGCCGCCGTTCTCCCGCAGGCAGGCCAGCACGCGATCATAGTCGGCCGGGTCGCACACCACCGTCACCGACCGGTGATTCTTGGCCGCCGACCGCAGCATCGAAGGCCCGCCGATATCAATGTTCTCGATCGCTTCCTCGAACGCGACACCGGGTTTCGCGACAGTGGCCTCGAAGGGATAAAGGTTGACGCACACCAGGTCAATCGCCTCCAGGCCATGCTGCTTCATGGTGGCCGTGTGCTCGGCATTGTCGCGCAAGTGCAGCAGACCGGCATGGACCTTGGGGTGCAGGGTCTTGACCCGTCCGTCCAGCATTTCGGGAAAGCCGGTAAAATCCGAGACATCCTTGACGGCCAGGCCGCCCGCCCGCAGCGCCTTGGCCGTGCCGCCGGTCGAAAGCAGTTCCACGCCCATTTCCGCCAGCGTCCGGGCGAAAGCCACGACGCCCTTCTTGTCCGAAACACTAATCAATGCCCGCTGGATTTTCATACGCACCTCTTCAATTAACCAGCCGGACCGGCTCGCGGCCCTTTTCCACCCAACCGATAACAACCGGCCGCTCCCCGGTTGCCCGCAGAATTTCCAGCGCCTCGACGGTGACCTCCTCGCGCACGATCACCACCATGCCGATGCCCATGTTAAAGACCCGGTACATCTCGTCGCTGTCAATCCGCCCCTCCTCCTGCAGGTACTGGAACAAAACCGGCAGTTTCCAAGTCGAGCGGTCCACCACAACCGTGACCTTTCGCGGCAACACGCGCGGGATGTTGTCCCAGAAGCCGCCGCCGGTGATATGCGCCAGGCCTTGGATCGGCAACCGCTCCCGCAGCGCGCGCACCGGCTTGAGGTAGCTGCGGTGGACCGCGAGCAGCACCTCGGCAACGGTTTTTTTCAAGCCGGGGAACCGGTCCTGCACATCGAGCTGCGCGTTGGTGAAGAGCACCTGGCGGGCCAGCGAGTAGCCGTTGGTGTGCAGGCCGGAGGACGGCAGGCCGATCACGACATCGCCCGGCCGGATGCCGCGTCCGGTGATCACCCGGTTTCGGCGGACCGCGCCCACGATCGTGCCGACCAGGACATATTGGCCTTCCGGATAAAGCCCCGGAATTTCGGCCGTCTCGCCTCCGATCAGCGCGCAGCCGTTTTCGCGGCAGGCGCGGCAGAGGCCCTCGATAATCTGCGCGAACACGCGCGGGTTGAGCTTGGAGGTGCCGATATAATCGAGGAAAAACAGCGGTTCGGCGCCCTGTACCAGAATGTCGTTCACACAATGGTTCACAATGTCCTGGCCGATGGTATCGTGGCGGCCGGCCAGTTGGGCGACTTTCAGCTTGGTGCCAACGCCGTCAATGCTGCTGACCAGGATGGTGTCCCGCCCCGGCGCGCGATACTGGCCGCCGAAGGCGCCCCAGTCGCCCAGAACCGCGGGGGTCAGCGTTTTTTCGATCATTTTTCTGGCGCGGCGGAGGGCGTTCATTTTGACATCAATATTCACACCCGCGCGCGCGTAAGCGGAGGTTGTTTCCATTTTTTTCATCGTCTTGTGCGAATTACTCCGGCGGTCCGTCCCGCCCCGGCCCTTGGCCGGAGGAAACATATCGGATTTCACGCCTGATAAAATACTTTTTTTCTTCCGTCTTGAGCTGACGGCAAAAAAGAGTAATTTCAATCCGCGTGCCGGTTGTCTTGGTTTAACGCGGGAGCGGCTATTCGTATGACTCGAACCGTATTCATCCACTGGAGCCAGATACAACGCAAGATCGTCGGTCTCACGGACCACCTGCTGGAGCAGCACCAGACCGGCGGCTGGGTTCCGAACACCGACATTTGCGAGGGGCCGGACGACATGATCGTCAAGATGGAGCTGGCCGGCGTGGCCCAGGACAGTATCCATATCAACCTGGAAAACCAGGCCCTGCTGGTGGAAGGCGTCCGCCGCGATCCCTACGGCCGCGCGAGCACCGCCGACTACCGGTTCCGCCAGATGGAGATCGAATACGGCCCCTTCCGCCGCGTGGTCCAAGCGCCCTTCCCGGTGGACGGCGCGCGCGCCAAGGCCGTCTTTGAAAACGGGATTCTGAAGATTACCGTGCCGCGCGCGCGGCCCGGCAAACAGACCACCATCAACGTGGATGGGGAGAGTTGAGACAATGGCCAGCGAACAGGAACCCGCCGAAGCCGCCGAAATACCGGCGCCCAAACCCGCCGACGCCAACGGCGGCGAAAATGCCCTGCCGCGCAGCCTGCCGGTGCTGCCCCTGAGCGACGTGGTCCTTTTCCCCGCGATGGTCGCGCCGCTGATCGTCAGCACGCCGCGCTCGATCAAGCTGATTGACGACGTCGTTTCCGGCAACCGGCTGTTCATCACCGTCCTGCAGCGCAACCGCGTCGCCGCGGACGACCAGGTGGATCTGCCGGACCTTTTTGAGTTCGGCTGTGTCACCCGCCTGGTCAAGATGCTCAAGTTTCCGGATGAAACCATCCGCATCCTCGTCCAAGGGCTGGAGCGTTGCCGGATCACCCAGAAGCAGGCCCATGACAGCTTCTTGATGGCCGACTTCGCGATTGTCAAAGACGACACCGAAAGCTCGATCGAAATCACCGCGCTCGCGCGCAACGCTTCGCAACGTTTCCAGGAGGTCATCACGCTTTCGCCGACCCTGCCCGAGGAGCTGAAAATCGCTGTCTTTAATATCGAGGAGCCGGGCAAGCTGTCGGACTTGATCGCCTCGCACCTGAACATGTCCATCGAGGAGCGGCAGGTGCTGCTGGAGGACTACCGGCCCAAGAGCCGCCTGATGCGGCTGACAACCCTGCTCAACCGTGAGCTCGAGGTGCTGCGGCTAGGCACGGAAATCCAACACAAAGTCAGCGAGACCTTCGCCAAGAGCCAGCGCGATTTCTTCCTGCGCGAGCAGATCAAGACCATCCGGAAGGAGCTGGGCGAGGACGACCCGCAGGGGCTTGACCAGAAGGAACTTACAGAAAAGATCGCCAAGGCCCGGATGCCGAAGGAGGTGCTGGAGGCCGCAAACAAGGAAAAGGAGCGCCTGGCGGCCATTCCGGCGGCCTCGCCCGAATATGCCGTGATCCGGACTTACCTCGACTGGCTGACCGAACTGCCATGGGCGGTCAGCACCCAGGACATGCTGGATATCGCCAAGGCCCGCGAGATTCTCGACGCGGACCATTATGACCTTAAGAAGGTGAAGGATCGGATCCTGGAATATCTGGCCGTGTTGAAGCTCAAGCGGGATCTGAAGGGCCCGATCTTGTGCTTCGTCGGCCCGCCCGGCGTCGGTAAAACGTCCCTCGGGCAGTCCATCGCGCGCGCGCTTGGCCGCAAGTTCATCCGGATGTCGCTCGGCGGTGTCCGCGACGAAGCCGAAATCCGCGGCCACCGGAGGACATACATCGGGGCCCTGCCCGGCCGGATCATCCAAGGCCTGCGCAAGGCCGGCAGTCGCAACCCGGTCTTCATGCTCGACGAGATTGACAAGCTGGGCATGGATTTCCGCGGCGACCCTTCTTCCGCCCTGCTCGAGGTGCTCGATCCGGAGCAGAACAGCACGTTCTCCGACCACTACCTGAACGTGCCGTTCGACCTGTCCGGCGTGCTGTTCATCACCACCGGCAATCTGCTCGACCCGATGCCGCCGGCCCTGCGCGACCGCATGGAGGTGCTCGAACTGCCCGGCTACACCTTGACGGAAAAGCTGCACATCGCCCGAAAATACCTGGTGCCCAAGCAAATCCGAAATCATGGCCTCACCAAATCACTGATCGCCTTTCCCGACGCGGCGCTGGAGAACATCATCTCCGACTACACGCGCGAGGCCGGCGTCCGCAATTTGGAACGCGAGATCGCCAACGCCTGCCGGAAAGTCGCCCGGGACGTGGCCGAAGGCAAACGGCAAAAGCACACGATCCGGCCCGAGCTGTTGCACAGCCTGCTGGGCCCGAAAAAATACGAGGCGGAGACCGCGGAGAAGCTGGCGGAACCGGGCGTCGTCACCGGCCTGGCCTGGACCCCGGCCGGTGGCGACATCCTCTTCGTCGAAGCCACGCAGATGCCGGGCCGGGGCCAATTGATCCTGACCGGCTCCCTCGGCGATGTAATGAAGGAATCCGCGCGCGCCGCGCTCAGCTATATGCGCGCCAACGCCGCCCGTTTCGGCCTGGTTATCCGGGGAGACGACAAAACGGATATTCACATCCATGTGCCCGCCGGCGCGATTCCGAAGGACGGTCCGTCCGCCGGCATCGCCATCATGCTGGCGCTTTATTCCCTGTTGCTGAAGAAACCGGTGCCGCCGGACATTGCGATGACCGGCGAAATCACCCTGCGGGGCAAGGTGATGCCGATTGGCGGCGTCAAGGAGAAGGTGCTGGCGGCCACCCGCGCCGGTATCCGGCGGATCATTCTGCCGGAGCGCAACCGCCGCGACCTGGAGGAAATCCCTCCCGAGGTCCGCGACAAGGTGCGTTTCAAATTTGTCGCCACCGTGGATGAGGCTATCCGGTTCGCAACGGGCGCTCGGGCTGCCGCAACCGGCCGGGGCCGAAACCGATGAGGCCGGCCATGCGGCGGCAATATATCGGGCTGATCATATTGGCCGGCTGGTGGGCGACGCAGCCCGGTGGCGCATTGGAAAAGCCGGCGCGCCCGGCCGGGCCATACCGGCAGGATGACGGGGCGGAAACGGCCGTCGAACCGCCGGCGGCGCCGGCGCTGCTGGCGGCGGTGATCGCCAACCTGCCCGGCGAACCGGTTCGCGTCAGCGCCGACCTGCAATCGCGCGCCGCGGGCGGCAGCACGGAGAAAACCGTCAAGCTGGAGATGGCGCTCAACTGGGGCGCCGCGGAACCGCTGGCGCGCTACACGTTGCGTGACGCCTTCGGCGCCAGCCTGGAGGCCATGACGCTCATCCGCCAGCCGGACGGCCGGTTGGAACAATTGTTTTATCGGGGCGACCCGCTGGCCGGGGCGCCGCTGCCCGACCTCTACGCGCCAATCCAAGATCTTGACGTGAGCTGGACGGACTTGTGCCTGGCCTTCCTCTGGTGGCCCGGCGGCCAGACTGTGGGCGCGGAAAAGATCAAGGGCCGGTTCTGCTGGGTGGTGGATATCCCGGCGCCAGGCGGCGGGACCGCCGGATACAGCGGGGTGCGGGTTTGGATTGATCCGCAGGTGCGCGCGCTGTTGCAGGCCGCCGCATATGACCGCGCGGGGGAAACGCTCAAGACCATCCAAATCAAGAGTTTCAAGAAAGTAAAAAACGTCTGGATGGTCCAGGACTTGGAAATACAAAATACACAAAACCGGCATAAAACCGTTTTACGTGTGCGTGAAGTCAAGGTATTAAATGGTGAAGGTCAGGCGGTTCCGGCCGGTATGGATACGGAATCCGGCCCGCCCGGCTAGTGCGGGTTGCAAGATCATGGCAGACATCAATCTCAAGTGTCCCTCCTGCGGCCGCGAGTGCCGGGTTTCCGAATTCGCCGCCGAGGAAACGCTGATCTGCCCGGCTTGCGCGCGCAAATTGCGACGGCCGGCCACGGAAACCTCCATCAAGCTCAAGGTCCGCAAGGCAGTCGCCCAAACCGAGTCCGCGCTGACCGGGGAACGGGTCGGCATGGCGGCGACGCTGCCCGGCATCAGCGACGAGCCGGACAAACAGCCAACCGGGCTGATCAGTCAGGTGCACAAGGTGCGGGGCAAGGTCAAGCGCCAGCGCGCCATCTGGGGCGCCCTGCTCTTCTTCGGCCTCGGAGGCTTGATGTGGGCCTTCCAGTATTACGGGATGTTCGACAAGCAACTCTACAGTCTCTATGTCTACGCGCGATATGCGTTACTCGGGGTCGCCCTGCTGTTGGTTCTAATGGCCGCGTTTGAAGATTCCTACCTGCAGGGCATTCTCTGCCTTCTGCTGCCGTTTTACATCATCTATTATGTCTTTTCCCGCATGGAGCTGCTCTGGATTCGCGGCATCTTCGCCGCAGCCGTGTTGATGGTGGGCACCGAATGGTACTACTACAAGGACCGGTCCATGATCATGGTGGCGCAGAAGCAAACCAACCAATTTATTGACAACGTCGGCCGCCTGATCCAACGCGCGGGCGAGGCCCCCGATGTGCCCACAGGTCCCCCAAGAAAGTATCGCACAAAACGCAAATAGCGCGGCGGCGACGGCCTGACCTTCACGGCGGCGGCGCGGCTACGCGGTTAGCAAATCAAGCGCATCCCGGATTTGGCGCTCCGGCCGGATCATCTGCAGATAGCTCAGATGCCCGCGCAGGACATTCACCGGATCGGCCTCGGGCCGGCAGGCCGATTTCAGGTTGACGAATTGCTCGCCCTGCGTTTTCAAGCGATGCACCGCCGCGCGCAGCCGTCGCCGCTGTTCACGCGGCAGGTTGGGTTGTTCGTTCACCACCACGCCGGTCACTTCCTGGCGCGCGCCGGCGCGCATCACGCGCACCTTGCGCTCATTCACGGCAAACCCCTCTTCGCGGATGATCTGCTTAAAGAACGGCAATAGCGCCGGCAAGCGCGGATGGTTGGATGAAAACGTCAGGTCGTCCGCGTAGCGCGTGTACCGGAACTTCATCTTCCGGCGCAACCCATCCAGCCGCCGATCCAGATTCAGGGCCACCAAGTTAGAAAGCGCGGGGCTGGTCGGCGCGCCCTGCGGCAGGCGGCCATCCACCGTGCACAGGTTCGCCAGCAGATTGGCCACGCGATAGGGGTAGCCGATACGCTCAAAGACCCGGCGCACCTGCCGGTGGGTGATGGACGGAAAGAAATCCTGCAGGTCAATCCCCACCACCACCCGCCGCCCGGCATGCGGCCGCGCATTGTCCAGGATCGAGCAACCCCGCACAAACCCCCGCGCGGCGGCATGCGAACGCTGCCGGTTCAGGATCTTCTCCAGGATCCAATCCTGCCGCGCGCGCAAAAACCCCGTCGGCGCCAGAATTACCCGTTGCGCGCCGTTTTTCTTTGGAATCCGGAACTCCCGGTAAAAGCCGCGTGGATTATGAGCCACCCACTGCAGATAACGCTCGCTCACATTCCACCGCCGGGCCAGGTGGGCTACATTGAAGAGCGCCGGCAAGCGGCGGGCCGCCATGAAACGACTGTAGCGCGCCAGAAAATCCGCAATCCGGGGATCGAGTTCCGGATTTTTTTTGCGCAGCGACAGAAACACAGGATCCGTGCCGGCCGGATCCGAATCATGGAATTCCAACGGCCGGCCGCGGTCAATCAGCAGCCGTCCGTAGGCCCCGACCAATTCGGCAATTTCCGGATCCACGCCGGCCTGCCGCTGGATCAGATTCAGGTTCCGCAAAGCCAGATAGGGATTGTCAGTGGCGGGAATCGTCATACGCGGGTTCCAATTTCAGCCTCGGGAGAAAACGTGAATAATATGGGGGGGGCGGCGCGGTTTACGTTGACGGCGACTAATTTCGCGCCGAGGACGAAACGCTATTTCAGGGTGTCAAAAAAATAGCGTTTCTGTCATCGTGCGCTATTCTTTCGGTTAACCAAGTGCCCGGCGAATCACCGGACCCTGCGTCCTTTGCAGTGCTAAAGCGCGCGCCGCCCCCCCAAGCTCATAAAAAATAATCTGTTTTACTTGTACCGCCGGCTTCCCAGCCAGTACCAAGCCCCGCCGCCAACCGGCCACAGCTTGCGCGCAGGCTTTTATACATAGTTCTGATACCGGTCAACAACAAATCGAATAATTTTTTATTTTTTCTGCGCCATGGTTCAACTCCAACGTCCAATCACTCCGCGGAGTGGCCGCCTGGTTTCCGGCTGCCCGCGTATAGATCGAACTCCAGCAGGCGGCATTCGATGGGGCCGTTGAAGAAGACGGTTCGTTTCGCGGTGCGCAGGCCGATGCGCCGGGCCAGGGCGGGGCTCCCCGTGAAAACAAACCCCCGCCAGCCGGCGCAGCGCCGTTTCAAGAAATCGCCAATCCCCTCATATACCGGCGCCAACTGGGTTTCGTCGCCCAGCCGCTCGCCGTATTCCGGATTCAGGATCACAATGCCCGGCGCGGCCGGCAGTGGAGATTCGCGAAAGTCGCAGACTTCAAACTCGATGACGTGGTCCACCTGGGCGGCGGCGGCGTTCCGGCGCGCGGCGCTGACCGCCGCCGGATCCCGATCCGATGCGACAATCGGATATTCCAACCGACTGAGTGATTCGCGCGCGGCCCCGCGTTTCAGCGCGATCCAGCGGTCGCGCCGAAACGGCTTCAAATGCATGAAGGCAAAGTTCGCCCGCTGATCACCGGCCGGCCGGCCCAGCCCGGCGAGCGCCGCTTCAATGGCCAGCGTGCCGCTGCCACACATGGGGTTGGCCAGCGGCGCCCCGGCGGCCGGGGGCCAGCCGGCAGCCATCAGCACGGCCGCGGCCAGCGTTTCTTGCATCGGCGCCTTGAAGGGATGATGCCGGTAGCCGCGACGCGCCAGCGGTTCGCCGGTGGTGTCCAAATGAATCGCGCACCGGTCATCGCGCCAATGAACAAACACGCAGGCGCGATCGGTATTAGGGCCCGAATCCGGCCGGCGGCCGCGCTTCTGCCTGATTCGGTCCACGATGGCATCTTTACACAACAGTGCCGGATAGCGGGAGTCGCGGATGGCGGGGGTTTCGACGGCGGCCGTGACACAAACGTAGCCGTCGGGCGCGATCCAATCTTCCCACGGGAGGGCGGCGGCCCGCCGATAAAGCGTATCCGGCCGTTCCGCCCGAAACTCGTCCAGCCGAAACAACACGCGGTGGCCGGTGCGGAGAAAAAGGTTCAACCGCTGGGTATCTTCCAGCGAACCGTCGGTTTCCACGGCCGCGGCGCCCGCCGCGCGCGGAGTGAAGCCCAGCGCGCGCAGTTCCTGCGCCAGAAATGGCGGCAGGCCGCGCGGGCAGGTGACCGTGATGCGGCCGGTGTTCACCCCGTCTGCTTCGGGTTGCCCAGGATGACCCGGAATTGAGCGATGGAGGCCACCGTGGCCAGAATGTTATCGGCCTGAACGGGCTTGATGATGTAATGATGGACCCCGTGGGAACGCCCGAACTCGATATCCTTCTCATAGTCGGAAGTGCTGACAATAACCACGGGAATATCCTTTAACTTCGGGTCGCGCGTGAGCGTGTCGAGCACTTCGCGCCCGTCAATGCCCGGCAGATTGAGATCGAGCAGGATCAATCCGGGCCGCGGGAATTTGGCCGTATCGGCAAATTGCGCCCGGTTCCCCAGATAATCAAGCGCCTCCTGTCCGTTGCGCGCGACCTCGATCTTGTTCCAGATGTTGGCCTTGGAAACGGCGCGCTGGGTCAGGAGCACATCCTCCTCGTCATCCTCAATCAACAGAATCCGCACGGCATCCACCGTTACGTTGCTCATGGCTCGCTTCCTTTCTCCGTTTCCGCGTCCGGAGCGGCCTCTGCCGTCACCGGTTCCGCCGGTTTGGGCAGGGTAAACCAGAAGACACTGCCCCGGTTGGGCTCCGATTCTACATCAATCCGCCCGCCATGCCGAAGCACGATTTTGCGGCAAACGGCCAGCCCGATGCCGGTGCCGTCATACTTCTCGCGTGGGTGCAGGCGCTTGAACGGCATGAACAGCTTGGCGCGTTCCTGCGGCGTCATGCCGATGCCGTTGTCCGCGACGCGAATCTCCCACTCCGCGCCACGGTCGTTGGCCGTCACACTGACGCGCGGCGGATGGCTTTCGTTGAATTTCAGGCCGTTGGCGATTAGATTTTGCAGCAACTGGATCATCTGGATTTCGTCCCCATCCACGGTCGGCAGGGGGCCGGCCTCAATCACGGCCGAACGCCGTTCAATCACTTCGGAGAGGTTTTCGCGCACGGCCGCCAGCACTTTGTTCAGATCCAGCGGCTGGAGCGGCGCTTCAATCACGCCGGCGCGCGAATAAGCCAGGACGGCCTTAATCAACCGGCGCATGCGGCCGGCCGCCCGGACCAGCACATCCAGATACATCCGGCCCTGGTCGTCAAGCCGGCGGCCGTAGTCTTCAAGCAGAATCTGGGAAAAACTTTCGATTTTGCGCAGCGGCTCCTGCAGGTCATGCGAGGCGACGCGCGCGTATTCCTCCAGCGCGGCGTTGCTCTCGCGCAACTGGGTGTTGATCGCGCGCAATTCGTCCTGCGCCTTGCGCAGTTCCGTGATATCGCGCGCGACGGCAAGCGTCGCCTCCTGGCCGGCGTAATGAATCGTCGAAGTGTGCACATCCACCGGCACACGGCGGCCGTCGCTGGTAACATGCCACTCGGCGACCGGGTAATTCAGGCGGTCGGCGTTGATGTCGGCGATGTTCAGGGCGAGCAGGTGGTTGCGGGTATAACCCAGGCGCTCACAGGCCGCGCGGTTGCAGTCGAGAATGCGGCCGCCGCGGTCGAGCACAAACAGCGCGTCGTCAATTCCCTCGAACAAGATCCGCAAGCGCTGCTCGCTTTCCTGCAGCGCCTGCTTGGCCATTTCAGTGTCCTGCATCAGGCTCAAGGCGGCCCGGCGCGATTCCTCGCTCTTGGCGATCTCCCGGCGCAGACGGTCGTTGGCGGCGGACAGCTCCTGGATCAGCACCTCACGCTGGCGCTGAGCTTCGCGCAGCGCGGTGGCGTCGCGGAAGACGACGACGGCGCCGATCAGCCATCCGTCGTAGTCCAGCAACGGGGCCGCGCTATGGGAAATGGCGCGTTCGGCGCCGTCGCGCGCGACAAGCAGCGAATGGAAATCGCCGTGGATGCGCATCCCGGCTTTGATCACGTGCTCGAAAGGACTTTTCTTTTCCGCGCGGGTCTGCTCGTCAATGATATGAAAGACCTTATCCAGCCGCTGCCCAAGGGCGGTTTCCTTGGTCCAGCCAGTGAGGTGGGCCGCCACGTCATTGACCAGCGTGACCGCGCCGTTGACATTGGTGGAAATAACGCCGTCGTCAATGCTGCGCAGGATCGTGTTTAACTGCTCATTGGCGAGGAAAAGGTTGGCGATGTCCTCATTGGCGTCACGCGCGACGCGATCCATGCTTTTGAGAAAGAGAAACAGCGAAAAGCCGAGCGCCGCCAGCGCGAGGTAGGTCACCACGACGCCGGTCCAGGTCCAGGCGGACCACGGCTGGCCCTCCCGCGTGTGAAGCGGCAGGAGAATGGTGACCGCTATCAGGATGGCAACCAGGAAAATGAGGAGAACCGGCGCATAGCGCCGGAAGGGGGACACCCACGCCAGCTCAACATGCCTTGTAAAATCGTATTTCATCCTCGCCACCGGGCGCTAGGCGCCGTCTCCGGCCGACCGGCGCCAGACCGGCGGGTAACGCTCCGGCCGGCCGCGCTCGATCAGCAGGGCGTTAACCTCCTCCTTCAGCTCGATCACACGGTTTTCACGGCCGACCATCGCGCGATTGAACGCCTCCAGCTCCTCATTGGCCCGGCGCACTTTCTCCATCGAGTCGCGCAACTCGGCGCGCGTCCGCGCCACCTGCAGGGCGTTGCCCAGCACTTCGGCCAGCAGCGAGATATGGTGCATTGCCAGCTCCGACAACGGGCGCCGGGAAATGCGGTTGTCCACGCTGATGATGCCGAACACCCGCCCGCCCTGGCGCAAGGCAATCAACGTCGTCGAAAGGCCGGCTTCATCCGGCAGTGGGTCCGGGTTACCCAGCGGATAGCCGGTGCGGAACGGCAGGCGCCGAAACAACTCCTCGACATCGCGTTCTTTGCTGATATCCCAGAGCGCGTCGCGCTCGATGGTGGTCCGGCCCTGCATATCGGTGCCGTAGGTGCCGCGCAGCGGGCCGCCGGCGGCATCGGAGAGAAAGAGGCCGCAGCGGTCCACGCCCATGCGGCCGCGGATGCCCTCAACCACCACGCGACAGATCTCGTCCTCCGTCTGGCATCCCGCGATCATGGCTGAAAGCGTGAGCACGGCCGCGCGCAGCTCCTCCGTCTGGCGCCGTTCGCTGATGTCCTCGGCATGCATCATCACCAAGTCCGGCGGAATATGAACACAGGAAACCGCGAGATATTTTTCCGGCGCGCCCGCATGAAATCGAAAGGCCGTTTCCCGCCGGACCATTTTCTTTTCCCGGTGGCATTGGGTCACATCCGCCGCTACTTCCGGATAACCGGCGGCATAGTCCGCCAGTTTTATGCCAAGCAATTGCCGGGCATCGCCTGCGGTGATTTCCGCGGCGGCATCGTTGTAATCCGCCAGCGTGAAGTCTCCGTCCTGATGCTGCCAGGTGAAGGTGGGAATCGGAAAACCCTTGAACTGGGCGCGCAGCTTTTCCTCGCTGGCGCGCAGGCGCGCCTTGGCCCGCTGCTGGGTGATCTCAATCGCCGCCAGGTTGCCGATCAGCGAAAGGGTTTCCAGGTCCGCCTCCCGCCACCCTTCCTTGCGGCGCCGGAAAACCAACATCACGCCCAGGATGTTCTCTCCAATCTGCACGGGCGCCCCCATGCCGCTCAAAAACCCCTCCTCCGCGACCGCGGCGCGGACGGGCGGCGGGAAATCATAGCGTTGAAGATAATCGTCCACGATCAGGCCGCGCCGCGTGCGAATCACCTCGCCGCCCAAACCGACTCCGGGCGGAAACGCCATGGCGCGAAAGGTTTCGCCGCGCAACCCGGAATGGACCGCGACGGTTCCCACGCCGGTCCGTTCCTCCTGCAAGCCAATGAATGCGGCATCCGCCGCCAGCAGGCTGCGGGTCTGGCCGACGATGGTCTGCAAGTTGTCTTCCAGGCAATGGGATTCCGCCAACGCCAATGCCAGATCATAAAAGACGCGGAAACGTTTCAACTCCGCCGTCTGGAGTTCATCGGCATGACATTGCAGGCTGTAGCGCCCCAGCCGGTCAGCGATCGCCGTCAACAGCTCGCGCTCGGGGTCCGTCAGGAAGCCGGCGGGTTCCGCCTCGGGCGCCGGATGGAGAATGATTTCCAGTTCGCCGACTACTTCCTCCCGCTCGCGAATCGGGAAAATTTCGCGCTGGCCCGCCGCCTGGAAATTATCGGAAACATATTCGCGGCCGTGCACGCGAATCCGGGCGCAACAGGCGTCCGAATGGAACGTGGCGTGCGGGATGATGTTGGTCGCGCTGCGCCAGACCATGTCGGCCGATTCGCCCTCGCTGGAAATCAATTTCTCGATCCCATAGAGGCAGCCGAGTTCGGAGACGCGATGCTGCAGACTGGCCAGATGGACCTGGCGATCCTCCTCCTGCTCCAGCAGGCGGCGCGCGGTGCGGTGGCGCTCCAGCACCTGGGCGATGCGCTGCGGCAGCTCGTCGAGGTATTTGTTATGCGGATCCTTGACCACATAATCCATCGCGCCCTGCTGGAGGGCGGCGACGGCGACATCCTCGCGTCCCAGGCCGGAAATCATGATGGTCGGCGGTAGGCGGCCCGCCTTTTTGAGCGCCAGGATGACCTCCAATCCGGACACCTCCGGGATGCCATGGTCGAGCAGGATCACATCCCAGTGCTCCTTCCCGGCCAGATCCAGCGCGATGCGTCCATCGGGCGCCTCCGCCACCGCAAAGCCTAGATCCTCGAGGCGCCGCATGATCAGGCGGGCAACCAGCGGTTCATCCTCCACCACAAGAATCCGGACAGGCGCTGGCGCGGGGGCGGTCATGGTTAGCCATCAGCAATCCGTAGTCAATAAGCGGGAGGCGGCCGCCAAGAGCGGCCCCTTGTTCTCCCTTCCTGATTCCAATCCGGCACTGATCTCCACTGGCGATTCACGAATCACCAACATCACGCTAGAGGGTGACGAAGCGCACCTGGCTCGTGACATCACGGCTGACGCCGCGATAGCCGATAAGTTTGCCCTTGGCATTGACAATCGGGGCGGCGGTCAGCTCATGGATGACAACGCGGCCCTCCTTCGTCAGCATGCGGTACTTTTCGCGAAACAGGCGGTCCATGCGCGCGGAAAGCACGTTGGCCCGCTCGCCGATCCGCTGCCGCTCCGAGGCCGCGCAAAGGTCGTACAGTTGCTTGCCCAGCACGTCGGCCACCTCATATCCCAGCATATTCTTGACGATCGCGCTGGAATAGGTATAGCGGCCCTGCTCGTCTGTTTCCCAGATCCAATCACCCGAGCAGGAGACAATGTGCTGAAAGCGCTCGACGCTTTCGCGCAAGGACACTTCCGCTTTTTTTCGCCCCTCGATTTCTCCGACCAATTCGCGGTTCAGGCGAGTGACGTAAGAAAGCGTCAGCATCAGCAGGATCACGAATACGGCCGCGATAATGAACCAGTACATATATTGGCGCAGCACATCCACGAAATGGATCCGGCCGTAATCCTGATAGGGCGGGCGGCGCAAATCCTGGAGCAAATCATGAACAGAGACATAGGAATCAGGAATGGACCAGGCGCTGCTGTCCGGGACCGGCCGGCCGGCCGCGACATGCGGCATGGTCAGCAGCGCGGCCGCAACCTGGCGGGCCACCATTTCCGGGGCGCGCGGGCCGGAGGCGAAAACCCATTCCGGGTAAAGCCGCGTGCTGACTTGGAAAGGATAGCCGGCCGAAACGTTGCGCGTGTAGGCGCCGGGAAATGGGATGACGCGCACCTGCTTGATATCCAACGCCCCTTCAGCGGCCATTCGTTCCAGTGTTCCCGCGCGCACCGCACCCACGTCGGCCTCACCCTTGATCACCGCGCTCACCACCGCCTGCTCGGATGGAACAAATAACAGTTCCTTGCAGGCCCGCTCCGGGTTCACCCGCCATTTTTTGAACTCGCGCAGCACGGAAAGCCAGGCGCCGAGCGGATCGCCCTGGACGGACATCAGCGTCCGGCCCGCCACGCTCTCCGGGCCCTTGACCGCCGCATTGTCGGCGCGGCAGAACAGCGTGCCGCCAAAGACCGGCACCGGTTTGCCGCCGCTGTAAACCTGGGCGGTCGCCAGGCGCTTGACCGCAAAACGGTCCTCCAACGGCACATATAGCGCGGGGTCCACAAAGACAAAATCGAGCGCCCCTTTCTCCACTTCGCGGGTCACCTCCCGCGGATCCAACGGCACAATCTCGCAGCGCACGTTGGGTAATTGTTCGCGCAGATACTGAACGGTGGATTCCAGAATCTGGCGGTATTGCTCGCCCTCGCCCGTGGCCAGGAGGCCGATCTTCACAAAGGAAAAGGTGCTCTGCGCCCCGGCCGGCAACCACCCCCACAGGCTGGATACGGCCAGCAGGACGCCGCTCAAAGCCCAGATTGCCGAGGTCCGGCCCCGGTGGTTCATTACCCGCGTTTTCACCTGCAACCTCCCGCTTGGTCAGGATGTGACGGAAATCATTTGGATTATGACAGTCCCGCGAAAAAAGACAATGCGCGTGATTTGATTTGCGGTTTTTCGCCGCTCCGGTAATTGTGTCCCGGAACCCAAAGAGGAAGCGTCATGATCACCCGCTATACCCGGCCCGAAATGGGCGCAGTCTGGACCGAAGAAAACAAATTCCGCACCTGGCTGCAGATCGAACTGCTGGCCTGCGAAGCCATGCACCAGCTTGGCGTGGTGCCCGCCGCGGCGCTCCGCCAAATCAAGGCGCGCGCCGACTTCAACGTCCGGCGCATTGAGCGCATCGAGGCCCGGGTCAACCACGATGTCATCGCCTTTCTCACCAATGTGGCCGAACATGTCGGACCGGCCGCCCGCTACATCCACAAAGGGCTGACCAGTTCGGACATCCTCGACACGTCGCTCTCCATGCTCATGGTCCAGGCGGCGGACATCCTGCTCGATGGCGTCCGGGCCGTCCGCGCGGCCGCCCGGGATAAGGCGCGAAAATACAAATTTACCCCCATGATCGGGCGGACCCACGGAGTCCACGCGGAACCCATCACCTTCGGACTGAAAATGGCGCTGATGTACGACGAGTTCGGCCGCGTACTGCGCCGGCTCGAGGCGGCGCGCGAGGCAGTGCGAGTCGGCCAGCTCTCCGGCGCCGTCGGCACGCATGCGCACCTGGACCCTTACGTGGAGCAATATGTTTGCCGCAAACTCCGCCTCAAACCCGCCGCCATTTCCACCCAGATTCTGCAACGCGACCGTCATGCGGAATACCTGGCGGCACTGGCGCTGGCCGGGGCATCCATCGAGCGCTGGGCACAGGAGTTCCGGCACCTGCAACGGACCGAGGTGCACGAAGTGGAAGAATTTTTCGGCAAGGACCAGAAGGGCTCCTCCGCCATGCCGCACAAGAAAAACCCGATCATCGGCGAACGGCTCTGCGGCCTGGCGCGCCTGCTGCGCGGCTATGCGGTGACGGCATTGGAAAACGTGGCCCTCTGGCACGAGCGGGATATCTCGCACTCGTCCGCCGAGCGCGTCATCATTCCAGACGCGACGATCGCGCTGGATTACATGCTCCACAAACTGACGCGGCTGGTTGCGACATTGACGGTTTATCCAAAACAAATGGAAAAAAATCTAAACCTCACCGGTGGGCTGATTCACTCCCAACAGGTGCTGCTGCTGCTGACCGAGCATGGATTCAGCCGTGAGGCGGCGTACAAGCTGGTCCAGCGCAACGCGATGCAATGCTGGCAGACCGGCCGGCCGCTGCGGGAACTGCTGCTGGCGGATTCGGAAATCATGCGTCGGATTAAAGCCGCGGATATCGCGGCGGCCTTCGATTTGAAACAGCATTTCCGCGATGTGAACCGAACATTCAAAGCGGTGGGGTTGTAAGGTCGGAAATGCGGAATAAGTTGTTGGTGTGAGCGGGCTGGATGCCCGCGCGGCTTGAGGAAATCAGGCCAAACGAAAGGCCCCGGTTGCGACACCGGGGCCTTTCGCTATTTACAGGCTGACGCTGAATTTACGGAACCCGGACGCCCGACCGGTAGTACCGGTTCGGCACATCATTGGTCACGCTCAAGGTCAACGCGCCACCATCCGCCGCGCCGGGAACATTGTAGCCCATCGGCACCCACGGCACACCGCCGAGCACCAGGTTGGTCTTCCAGAACACGTCATACACGCGGCTGTTCGTGGTCGGCGGCCCCACGATGATATTGATAATCGCGTAGCCATTCACATTGGTGGTAATCCGGTTGTTATAGAACGATGCCGGATTGGTCGGATTGGTGTCCGCGCAGAACTCTTCCATATTGTCGGCCGGGTCGGCATCCGGATTGTTCGTGGCAATCCGTTCAACGATCCCATATGTATTCCACCACCAGTTCGGGATGCCATCCGTGATGCCACCGCCGCCGGAATTGGTCGTCTGATTCACGTAACTCCAATCCTTGTCATAATACCAGTCCGCAAATATCTGCGGCGCAACCGTGTAGTTATTAGTGTATTCACCGTTGCGGTCGGCATACCAGCGCGTATCCGTCACGATCACGCCGTAATAGGAGCGCAGCATCGGCGTGTAATAAACTGTGAATGCATTCGTGATCGGCGCGTCATTGGTCACCGGTTGCTTCCACACATACTTCCAGAGGTTGAGAGTATGCCCGCTCAGGCCGTGGAACTCAGAATCCAAGTTCACCGTGCCAACCAGCGTCATCGGATACCAATCCTCGTGATTGGCCAGCGTGATGGGATTCTGATACGCGATCCGGAAGCTGACCCCGCCCGTCTCATCGCTGCGCAGGGCAATGTTCGTATCCGAGAGCACGTAGAACGTCGTCGCGGTCTGCATATAATCAATCTGCATGAACGCGCCGACATTGGTGCCCGGCACCTGCTCCGTCAACGGGTTGAAGCTGTTGTTGTTGTAATAGCACCAGTCGCGGCTGGTCAGCAGCGTCGGATACTCGCCGCGGACAAAGCGCGCGTCGTCAATCTTGCAGGTCTTGAATCCTTCCGCCGACGTGGTGTTCCACTGGGCGAAGATATTCACGCGCACTTCGAACGTGTCCGGATCGTTAATAACCCCCACCAGGTCAAAACGCTTCCAATAGTTGGCCAGCTCCGCCGTGATATTGCGGTTCGTGCTGGAGAGCAGCGTGAAGTCCCGGTCATAAGCATTGATACTGAGGACCATGTTGGTCAGATCGCTGGCATCTTCCTTGACCACATACACCGAGAACGTGTAGGTGCCGGTCCCCGGGGTCAGCGACTGGGACAGCGTTGTGTAATAATTGGTCAGGGTCGGTAGATTCCCGTTGGTGAAAGATATCAGAGCCATCCCATATTGACCGGACCGATAAGCCCAGTCGCGGCGGCAGCCGCCGTCCCACTCATCGTCCAATTCCTCCGGCGTGGTCCACCACTGGGAACCGCGCAGCCCGGCCACCGGATTGCCGTCCGATTTCCAGCCGGCCTCAAAGCTGCCGTTGCCGAGGATTTCAGTCCCAACAAACGGTCCTTCATAGAATTCGGCATCATCAAAGAATACCGCGGCGGCATCGCCACCGCCGTTGAAGGTCGAAATAAACACCGGCTTAACATAGTAGATATTATTATTCGTGCAGGTACCGGTGACATACGCCTGATGCCAGCCGCGATCCTTGGGCTGAATCGTCGTGATATCGCGCACATCCACTTGAACCAACTGGTAATCCGTATTGTACCATTCCAGTCTGAGCTGCGTCGCCACTGGATTGAAGTTCGGCTCCTGGTAGATCCACAGCGAGAACGTCTTGGTCGCGCCGCTGGTGGCGGTCAGGAATTGCCACACCTGGCCATAGCCCGAGGCCCAGGACGAGAAGAACCCGCCATATTCGCCGGTGTGCGCCGGCCAGTACTTCTCGCGGCCGTACTGGCTGCCCTCATTGAACCAGCCGGTATTCGCGAAGCCGTTGGTTGCCGGACTCTCAAACCCGCCATTGGTCAAGGCCGCCATCGGGGTCGGCTTGAAATTGATATAAGCGTAATCCTTATCCATCGGCGTGCTGTCGAACAACTGCGGCTCGGTCGCATAGTTGTTGGTGTACCGGCCGTTGCGCTCCACGAGGAACCGCGCCTGGCTCTCCATCACCGGGCCGTACATGGATTTGATGTAAGGCGCATAATAAACGATGATGGCATTGGTGTAGGGCACACCATTCGTCGCCGGTTGCGGCCAATCGCACTTCCACAATCCCAGCGTATTGGTGCCGGCCGCCGGCGAACCATGAAACTGGCTATCCTGCGAGACGGTCACCGTGCCCACAAAGACCATGTTGGTGTAGTGATCCACCCAGATGCCGGTCGCGGGCGGGCGTTGCCACGACGTGCGCACCCAAACCTCGCCATTTTCCTCCGGAATCGTGCTGAGCACCGGATAATTGGCCAGCGCATAGAAGGTGGTCGTGGTCGCCGCGTAATTGACCTGGAGGAAGGTGCCCAGATTCGTGCCGGGAATCATTTCCAGCGCGGGACTCTGGCTGCCGCCGCTGTGATAGCCCCAGTCTATCAGCACGCTATCCCGATAGGCGCCGGAGAAGAAGCGCGCATCATCCATCTTCAGCGTCGCGTTGTCGCCCGGCGTCCAATCCGCCCACAGGGTCAATCGCGCTTCCTTGGCCGCCGGACTGGTGGTGGCCGTGGTCAGGTAATACTCGTGCCACAAATTGTCGAGCACGATTGACGCCGCGACATTGGTCTGCGAATCCGTCTGTACCTTGTTGGTGAAGGATTCATCGAACCATTCCACCCTCATGACAAAGTTCGAGATATGCGCATTCGGATCGCTCTGCAGCCAAACGGCGAAGGTGCAGGTTCCCGTCAGCGGATAAACATTCTGCCAGATGGCAGCTTGATACCGATTGGAAACATATTGCCAGCCGCGAAACGCAATGCCCCAATTGCCGGAGCGCTTGGCCCACGTTTCCCATGACACTGAAGTAACGTCCGCGCCGCCGCGATCCACGGAAGACATCCACAGCGAATGCCGCCAGCCTTCGTCATCCCAAACCATCGGGATCTCGAAGCTGTTATTGCCCAACAGGCCCGGCTGTCGCTCGCCCGGATAAAGCTGGGCGTCATCGAAAAAGACGGCGGAACCCGTATTAGCCCACCCGGCTTCATAACTCACCCTGACCTTGGCCAGTTCCTGGCTCGTGCAGGTACCGGTGACCGCAAGCTGATGCCACTGATTGTCAATCGGCAACCCAGCGGTATTCGTGTAAACGTTGACCGTTGCCTCCTGGATCACGGAACCGCCGGCATTCAGCCATTCCAGCTTCATGGTGGCATACCGCTGGTCGCAGTTCGGCTCCGCGCGTTGCCAGAGGGAAAACGTATAAACTGTCGCACCGGTCACACTGACCGTTTGCGAAACATTGCCATAACGATTCGCCGCCGTCCACGTCGGCATCGCACCGCCTCGATACCCCATACGGGCGGCCCAGGTTTCGCGGTTTGGCGGCGTTGTCCCGCCGGCGGTCCAGTAAGTACTGGTCCAATCCGAAGCATTGGTCGGATTATCAAAACTCGGATTCAACAACAGGTTGGTCGTCGGCAGCGCCGATGCGCTCGCAACCAACGCGAAGAACACGCAGCACAACGCACCCACGTACTTACTCATCACCGTTCTCCTCCGTTTTTTTCCTTCGGTTAATAAACAGCCGTTTTCTGCCTGAAAACAACCGCTATTCCCGTGTCTACATTCCCCGCGGCGGGATGGTCCAAAGGACAAATGGACCTTGTTTAACAAATTACCGGTCACACTTATAAAAAGTTTTTCGAGCGGTCAATAGTTTATCTGAATTTTTTTAGCTTTCCCCGGCGGGCCGGTTCACGTTAATTCCAAGGCAAAGAAAAAAAGTATGACACATAAAATGCCACCGCTTGCCTTATCCTCTTGTTCGACCTCCGCTCCCGGTCACCAGGGAGCGCGGTCGGCTTTTCCGCTCACCCCACGACCTTTCTCTGTTGCTCCGCCGGCAAGTCGCCTGCGCTCCCAACCGGAGCGCGGGCCGCTTGCCGGCATCAACCGTCAAATGGACGCCGGCCGCGCTGCTGCCCTGGCCTTGATACTCTCCGCCATCGGATTGCTGTCCGGCTGCCGTGCGCCGCAACCGGCGCCGGCCGCGCCGCCGCCCACTGCCCAACAACCGGCTGACTTCGCCCTCGACTACGGCGTGATTCGGCATGTGAACCGGGAATACGGATATGCGGTTGTCCGCTGTGCGGTCTTGCCTTCCGTCGGCCAAGCGGTGATTATCACCCGCGATGACCACCCGGTCGGGCGCGCGCGGATTGAAGGCCCCGGACAGCCGCCGTTCTTCACGGCCGCCATTCTGGAGGGCGAAGCATGGCCGGGCGACCGGGTGATCGAGGAGAAGCCTTGAAGCGAAACAAATCGCGAAATGCGCGAAAGGGGATGAGTCAATGAATCTGGGACCATGGGAAATAGTTTTAATCATCGTCATCATTGTCATTCTTTTCGGCGCGAAACGGATTCCGGATATCGCGCGCGCGCTGGGACGCAGCCTCGGCGAGTTCAAGAAAGGCCGCGAGGAAGGCGAAACGCCGGAGCATTCGGATCAACCGGGCGCGGCGGAAAGCGACCGCCAGGGAAAGAAAGAATAAATCTCCCGCGTGCGGCCTATTTCCGGCCCGACAGCAGATCACGGACGGCGGTTTCAGATGGCTTGATTGCGTCACCCGCCAGGTCCAGATCAATCAACGGCAGATACTCGGAGGGCGAAGGCCCCTTCCCCGGCTCAATGCTCTCCATGGAATCGGTCAATTGTTTGAATGCCGCATTGGCCCGCACCGAATCGAACTCCTCCGCGACGATCCAGCCCTTGACCTGGCCGCGTCCATAAAGGCCGGCGGCCTGCTCCAGCACCCGCACCGCGCTCTCCGGCCGCCCCTGCTTTACATGCGCAACGGCCAGGTTGTAATAGGTGACGGTGGTGCCGATGTTCTCATCCACCAACGCATTGAAGATGTCCACCGCCCGGTCAAACTGCCGGTTTTTCATGTATGCGAGCCCCAGGTTGTTCCGGACCCGGGTATTGCCGCGCTCCTGGATCGCCAACTTGCGCAGATAGGGGATCGCCAGGTTGGCATGGTCCATGGCCAAGTGGCCGGCGGCAGCGACCTCGTTGGCCCGGACCGAGTCCGGCGCCGTTTCCAGAATCCAATCGGCAACCGCCAGCGCGGCAGTATGGTTGCCCTGGACGGACAGCACCGTGGCCAGCAGCATGCGCGCTTCTTCGTTGAACGGATCGGATTCCAATGCCGCCAGCGCCAATTCCTGCGTCCGCGCATAATCTTTGCGCGCGAACATCAGCCGCGCCAACTCCACCTGTACGGCGACATTGCGCGGCGTGGCGTTGAGCGCCAGTTCCAGTGCTTCCACGGCCGGGTCCATCCGGCCGGCGGCGGCCGCTTGCCGGGCGTCACGGATCACTCCCGGCGTCTTGCGCCAATTGCGGATGTTCTCCCGAACCTGTTCCGCCACCTGCGCCAGCGACTGGGCATCGGGCGTCGCCGGCGCAGGCCGCGTCTCCACCACAGGCGGCGTCGCGGACCGCGCGGGCGACGCTTTTTTCTTGAAGACAGCCACCGCCAGAAACGCCACGTAAACCAGCACCACGGCTGCCAGAAACATCCACAGCAACTTGTTGGGCAGGCTGCTGGAATAATGATGCCGGCGCCGGCTGTGGCGGTGATGCCGGTAATACGCTGGAATGGCAACGCTCGCCTCCGGCACATACGGCGCCGGCGCGGGGGCGGCAGTCGCCGAGCCGGCGGCGGCCGGCGCCGCCGCATTCTCGCCGTCGCGCAGAAAATGCAGCCGTTGCGATTTGTGTGGACGCTTGCGCCGTTTCGACAGGAACGGAACATTCTCGTGCGCGTATATGTCGTGCGATTCCGCCATGGCCTACAGCGTGTTTACCCCGCGCAGGTGGGAAGTTCAAGGTTCAAAGTTCAAGGTTCGGGGTTGGCGGTTGGCCGCTCGCTTTGGTAATGAAGGCATGGCGTGAGCGTAAGAGTATGAGCAAGAGTGAAGAGTAATAGTGAAAATGAACGAATGCAATGGCCGGTGGGGCAAAAGAAACTGGCTGCTCGGGCTGCTTTTGCTGTTGATATTGTGCGCTTGCGAATACCGCCCGCGCTACAAGCGTCCGCTACCCGACATTCCCCGCGTCGAGCCCCTGTCCGCCGCGCCGGAAGCGCCCCCGGCCGCCGCGCCGGAAGCCGCGCCGATGGCCGCGCCGGCTGGCCCCACCAACCTGGCCGGCTACATCGTCAGCGCCCGCGCTTCGTCCAGCCAGAATCCGCAGTCCGTCCCTCAACTGGCGTTCGACGGCAACCCCGCCACGCGCTGGAGCAGCGAGTTCCGCGACGGCGAATGGATCGAGGGCTGGTTCGACCGCACCGTGCAGGTCGCGCGCATCGAGGTGCACTGGGAAAAAGCTCGCGCCGCCGATTTCGCCCTCTCCATCCGCAACCGCAAGGGCGACTGGGTGCGCATCGCTCAGCGGCGCGACGCGGTCGGGCCGCTGGACGACGTGGACTTCTCCGTGCCGTTGCCGGCGCTGGCCATTCGCGTCGAATGCGACCGGCGGGCAACCGCCTGGGGCAGTTCGATCTTCGAGATCAAGGCGTTCGGCCTGGCCGAAGGCCCGCCCCCGACCAACAGCCTGCTGGGCTTTGAGGTGGAACCTAGCGAACTTCAGAAAACCGAGCGCGCCACAGCGCAACGCCTGCTCGCCGCCGCCAAGACCGACCCGCCCACCGCAGTTGGACTCAGCGACGACGCCTTCCTCAACCTGATCGCCCGGCGCGCCTTTGATTATTTCTGGTATGAAACCAACCCGACCAACGGCCTGACGCGCGATCGCGGGCGCGCGTTCGGTTCGAGCGAAGATTGCAACGTCGCCTCCGTCGCGGCGGTCGGCTACGCCCTCTCCGCCTACGTCATCGGCGCCGAGCGCGGCTGGATTGACCGCGCCGCGGCGCTGGAGCGGAGCCGGATCACGCTGCGCACCTTCGACGCCGGGCCGATCCGGAACCTGCGCGGTTTCTTCCCGCATTTCGTGGATATGTTCACCGCAAAAGAGGCGCTGAACACCGAGATTTCAACCATTGACACCGCTTTGTTTCTCGCCGGCATGATCACGGCGCTGGAATACTTCGACGACCCCGAACTCCGGGACCGCGCGCGCCGTATCTTTGAGCGAGTGGACTGGGCCTGGGCGCGCAACGGCCACCCCCACTTCGTCACCCACGGCACGCGCAGCGATGGCGCGTTCCTGGACGCGCGCTGGGGCACCGCGACCGAGGGCCTGCTGATCTACCTGCTGGCGTTGGGCAGCCCGACCCACCCGCTGCCGCCGGCCGCCTGGTTCGCCATTGACCGGCACACGGGCGAATACGAGGGCTACAAGTTCGTGGCCGAGTACGGCTTCCAGTCCATTTTCCGCTACCAATACCCGGCACTCTGGTACGACTTCCGCGGCCGCACCGACCGCACCAACCTGGATTACTTTGAAAATGCGACGATCGCGACCCTGGCGATGCGGCTGTACTGCATCCGCAAGGCCGCCGAATACCCGGCATCCTACGGGCCGCAACTCTGGGGCCTGGGCGCGGCGGACGGGCCGGGCGACCAATATATGATTTATGGCTTCCCGCCGGGCGACCCCTATTCACCGGTGGACGGCACGGTCATCCCCTACGCTTCCGCCGGCTCCATCAATTTTCTGCCCCAGCACACTTTGCCCTGCCTGCGCAAATTGTATGATGAGCATCACGCCGCCTGGGGCAAGTACGGCTTCACGGACGCCATCAATCCAACCACCGGCTTCATCGCGCGCGACTGCATCGGGCTTGACCAGGGAACCATTTTGCTGGCCATTGAGAACTACCGCTCCGGCCTGATCTGGAAACTGTTCATGCGCAATCCGTGGATTCGGAAAACCAGCCAGCAGATCGGCTGGAAAACCCGGCGCCTGCCGTCCGACCCCGGCGGACCGCTCGACCTGGCGCGCCAAGGCATCTGGCGTTTCAAGACCGGCAACGACGACTATTCCGCCCCGGCGCTGGACGACGCGCTTTGGGCGATCGTTCCCGTGCCGGATATGTGGGAGCATTACGGCGAAAGTTGCGCCAACTTCGACGGCGCCGCCTGGTATCGTTGCGCCTTTGAGCTGAACGCCGCGCGACTGGACGCCTGGTCGAAATCGAACCAGCCGATCACGCTGCGCTTCGGGGGCGCGGACGACTGCGAGATTTCCTACGTCAACGGCTTCAAGGTCGGCGAAAGCCGGCCCGACGTGGAGGTATACCGCGCGCCGCGACGCTACGAAGTGCCGTTGAATATCCTGCATGCGGGACGCAATGTTGTCGCCATCCATGTGTTCGATCAACGCGGCGCCGGCGGTTTGTGGTATCCGCCCGTGGAAATCGGCCCGGCAGAATGAGACTCTGTCGGAATGACCGACCGCGGGCATCCGGTCCGCTTATTCAGACAATTTATTCCAATTTCTCCTGTCAACGTCCGGATTGCCTCCCCCACTCCGTTCGATTAGGATAACGCCGTGGTCATGGACAGCGCGCCGCGATACGAGATCAAGTCCCGTCTGGGTTCAGGCGGAACCGGACACGTATTCAAGGCTTGGGACACGCACCTGCAGCGTTACATCGCCCTCAAGCGACTGCGCACCGGCGACCCGGACAACAGCGCGGATTCCCTGGAACGAATCCGGCGCGAGGCGATGGCCATGGCCTCCACGCAGCATCCGAACATTGTAACCATTTACGATTTCGGATGCGATCAGGACGGACCGTTCGTCGCCATGGAGTTTGTGGATGGCGAAACGCTGGCCGCGGTCGCTGAGCGGGAATGGTTTGACCTCAAACAATTCGCCGAGCTGGTCACGCAAACACTGGGCGCACTGGCCGCGGCCCATCATGTCAATGTCCTGCACCGCGACCTCAAACCGCAAAATATCATGGTGACCCGCCTGCCGACCGGACAACGCCAGTACAAAATCCTGGATTTCGGCCTGGCGCGGATTTCCTCGCAGGCGCTGCCGCAGACCATGGACAAAAACGAGGCCATCTGCGGCACGGCGCATTACCTGGCGCCGGAGCAGTTTTCCCGGCAACCGCTTGACGGCCGCACGGACCTGTATGCGCTGGGCTGCGCATACTACTACGTGCTGACTCATCAAATGCCCTTCAATGGCAATAATGTGACGGCCGTGATCAACGCCCACCTGGCGCACACCGTGACGCCGCTGGCCGCGTTGCGCCAGGATCTGCCGCCTGAAATATGCAACTGGGTCATGCGGTTATTCAGCCGGAAACCCGAAGATCGCCCGCTCTCCGCCGCCATTGCGCTCGAGCAGTTCGTCCGCCTGTGCAGGCAACTGGCCAGCGGCGAAACGCTGGTGCCGGACAAGCTGACCCGCCGCACCCAGACCTATCTGGCGGAGAAATTCGCCGCCGCCGATTCCGAGGCCCAATTCGCCACCCGCCCCTACACGACGGCCATGACGGCCCCGGGGTTCTCACGCGGCGGCAAGCGGCTGTTGCTGCTGGCCCTGCTGGGCGCGATCATCGTGGCCTTGGGCTGGTGGGGCCTTGCGCTATTCCGTGAACCTGCGCCGGAACCCGTCAATCTGGCCCAACCCGCGCCCGCCCGCCCACAGGCGCCCGAAGGACCAATTCGGCCACACCGCCCCCCAACCCCCTACCCCCCGCCGCCGCCGATCGGCGTGCCGGCCGCCATGCCGCCACGCGGGATCAAGGGCGATGTTGTTCGCGTGGAAGCAAAACACGATTTATTGGTGATGGTCTTGAGCCGGCCGCGCGGGGAACCCACGTTCGTGCTGATGCCGCGTTCGGTGGACGCCGAAACCCGGACGCGCGCACTCGTGGGTCAACCCGTTATCATTACCAACGGGGTCGTTACCCGTTTCGACGACCGCTGGGAAGTTAAAGTCCTGTCGCCCAACGATGTCGCGCCGTTTGCCGCATTCCGGCAATAAGCCCGACCGACGGCCCAACACCGTTTATTGCAACACTACTATTTTCAGGGCTAACGGCCCCGCCGACAGCCGAGGGATCTCGTTTGGGACACGGCGTTGGAACAAGGAACGAATTGCGGGAACGACGGGCAAGCGGCCCCCGCTCCGTGGGGCGTTCCGATGGGTTCACCCCGTGTCTTTTTTAAGGATTAACAGCCATGCTTTTTTGTTGGTACTATTTTAGAGTGCCGATGAGTTGTTATGACATGTAACAAGGCCCAAAAACTCATCCTGCTGCTCCAGACCGGCGAGGGTTCCTGGCTCGATCGCTGCTTGGTGCGCCGGCATACCGCCAGATGCGCCGAATGCCGGGCATTCGCCGTGGTCTCGCGCGAAACCACCACGCGCGTGCGGATGCGGCCATTCACCGCGCCCATGGATCAGATTGATACCCAGCCTATTCTGGATGCCGCCCATCGGCAGCATGCAAAAAAAGGATTATGAAATCCGCCGGCACATGGCCGGCCATCGGGCCGGCTTTTCGGGCAGCGCTCGCCGGGATTGTCGGCTGGCTCTTGCTCGGCTCGCCCGCCCGCGCCGCCAGTGTGGACCGGCTCCAGGATTTGAATATCAATGCCGCCGTCGTCGGCCCCGGCTATTCCAACGTCCTTAAAGGCATGACCCTGGCCGTGGATGCCAGCCAGGGCGTGGTTTATGTTGGTGGAATTGTCAGCGGCAATCTCGGAATTGTCGGCCTGACCAACCGGGCCTTCCAAGGCAATCTGCACTTTTCAACGGATGAATTTTCCATGAAGTATCTGTCCTGGGATCCGGCCAACCGCTGGTTGTGGGCGGCCAACCATCAGCTCTCGCGTTTGTGGATTCTGGACGCCGATTCCCGAACAGTCGTCGCTACCCGCAACATCTCCGCCGAGCTGGTGCCGCTGCCGGGCGTCACCTACCTCGTCGCCGACCACGCCGTGGACCCGATCCGCAAACATTTTTTTATCAGCCGCCGCGACCACGACAGCGTCTTTGTCTATGACCAATACCTGCAGAAATCCGCCGATCTCCTGTCCAACCGCGCCTGCCTGCGGCTTCAATGGCAGGGTTCCGAGGACCGCCTGCTGGTGCTGGCCAGCCCCCAATTGTCCGCCACCAACTGCCTGCTCATCCTGCCCCAGGGCCAAACCAACGACGCCAGCGAACTCTGGATTCCCAACCTGGGCGCCAAGCCCACCGAGTTTTACGCCTGCGGCACCAACCGCTTTTATTTGATGGGCAATACCAATCTTTTCTGCATGGACGGCGCGGGAACCGTGCTCTGGCGAACCAATATCCTGCCGGCAACCGAATTAGCCGTTTCCAGCAATTACCTCGGCCTGCTCTACCAGCGGGGTCAGCCGGTCACGAATAATTACCAATCCTATGTGGCCATCCACTCGCCCGTGGACGGGACCTGGCTGACCAACCAGTTTGTGCGCTACTCGGCCGACCACCTGGCGGCGTGGCCGGAACGGAACCTGTTCATCGCCGGCAACGGCGGCGACGCCAGCGTGAGCCTGGTCAGCCTCACCGGCGCCACCGCGCACATCAAGGTGGGTTCTTCCGCGGAGGAATCGCGGCTGACATCGGACGGCAACCGGTTGATCGTGCTCAACCGCCTCGGCGGGAGTCAACTGGTCGAATGCCGATTCGGCGTGACCAACCGGGCGCTGGACGCCACTCCCTGGCCGGTGGGTATCGCCGCCAATGAAAAAGCCGGGGAACTATATGTGTTAAGTCATTTCCTTTCCTCCGTGGATGTGCTGGACGCCACCAGCCTGACCCGCAAGGCCACAATCGGGCTCGGGCTTCCGGAGTCGTATGGCGATATGATTTCATACTTCGCGCGCGGATCGGGCGGAAACTGCCTGGCCGCCTTGATGTGCGAGCAGGGCCAGCTCGCAATCGTTGACCCCACCGGCCGCGTGGCGCTGGCCACCAACCGGTTGGCGTCAATCAATCATGACGGCGGCCCAGGCCGCTTTTCGGGCGCGGTGGATCCGCTGCACCAGCGCGTCTATGTTTACATTGGGGAAACCAATCGGCTGGTCGCTTTTTCCGCCGCAACCGGCTGGACGCAGGTCGAGGATTCAGTCGCCTGCTACGCCAAAACCAACACGCCCTATGACGACAACATCGCTTACTTCAGCACCAATGCGAACCGGCTGTTCATCGGCCGCGAGATCCGTCACCCCGCCACCCTGAGCCTGCTCGGCACTGTCGCGGTGGACCGCGTTGTCGGCGACGAGCCGGGCTTGCTCTATGGCCAGCGCTGCGACCATGACGGGCAAGAATACCTGGTCTGCCTGCAAGGCGCGGATTACGCGCCCGCCTGGGAACTGGTTCTGGCCACCACGGACGTGATGCGCACGATCACGGATTTCGACCCCGTCAACCGCCGCCTCGCGGTGACCGATATGGCCCGAAGCCGCGCGGCCGTTTATTACCTGGGCGACCTGCGCCTCGCCGCGCGCGGCGTCAATGGCGGAGAAATCGCCCATGCGGCGCCGGCCTCCGCGGCGCTCGGCACGGATTTCGGCCGCGTGCCGCTGGCGCGGGCGGTAACCAACATGCTGGCGATCTCCAACGGCAGCCTGGTCCGCCTGGTCATCGAAGGCATCCTGACCAACGGCGCCGGCGCCGCCCAATACCGGCTGCCGGATATCCCGACCAATATCCCAGCGGGCGGCGTCAGCAACCTGGCGGTGGTGTTTTCCGCCGCCAGCAGCGGCGGATATGTCGCTCAGTTGCGCATCTTCCACAACCTGACCAATTCGCCGTTTTTCATCAACCTGGCCGGCGAGGCCTGGCCGCAACGCACATTCGTCGTTCACTCCGCCCATTTGAGCACCGAACCGCCGGCCGGGGTCTACACGGTTTGGGACCGCGACGTCATTACCAACACCGTCGCCACCCCGCTCACCCGGCTGACCACCCAGTTCCTGTGTTACGGCTGGAGCCTGTTGAACCATTCCCCATCCTCAGGCTCGGCCACGAATTTCACATTGGTGGTCACCAACGACACGGTGCTGAACTGGTGGTGGTCAACCAATTTCTGGTTGAGTGTCAGCAACGCCGCCCACGGCGCGCCGGCCGGCGAGTTTAACGGCTGGCGCCCGAGCGGAATCCTCTCCGTTACCGGCCGGCCGGTTGCGTATTATCATTTTACCAACTGGACTGGAACCGTCCCGCCCGGTCAGGAATACGCCAACCCGCTGGAATGGGATTTTACCGGTCCGGCCGCGCTGACCGCGCATTTTGCTGAGAATCTCGCCATCTACGGCACGCCGGAATGGTGGCTGGCCGAATACGGCTGGACCAATGATTTTGACGCCGCCGCGCTGGCCGACCCGGACGCCGACCGGCAATTCACCTGGCAGGAATATATCGGCAACAGCAACCCGACCAATCCGCTGTCGTTCTTCCACGTGCTAACCGTGGCGCGCGTCACCGGCGGCCCTTTTCGACAGTACATCCAATGGCCGGGGACAACCGGACGGATCTATTCGATTTCATTTCGCACCAACCCGGCCGCCGTTTCATGCAGTATGCTGGCGACCAATCTGCCCGCCACGCCACCGCTGAATGTTTACACCACACCGCCCGCCGTCAGCCCCACTCGGATATATCAAGTGAACGCCCAAATCGAATGAAGACCGCGGCGCGCCGCGGCGATCATCGGAAATTTCAACAATATGAATCTGATCTTGATCGAGCGGCATGAAGTGGACGACGCGGGCCGGGTTCGCCTGGCTGACCGACGGGCGGGGCACATCGTAAATGTGCTCCAGCCGCCATGCGGCGCGGCGATCCGCGTCGGCCTGTTGGACGGGCCGCTGGGGCGGGGCCGGGTGGAGACGGTCGGCGGAGGCGAGGTGGTGCTCCATTGCGAATTCGAATCCGATACGCCGGAACGTCCGCCGCTGGACCTGTTGCTGGCGTTGCCGCGCCCGAAGGTTATGCGGCGGCTGTGGGCGCCATTGGCCGGCATGGGGGTGGGCCGCATCATGCTGACCAATGCCTGGAAAGTCGAACGCAACTATTTCGACACGCATGTGTTGGCGCCGGGAACCTACCGCCCGTTGCTGATCGAGGGGCTGGAGCAGGCCGGCGACACGCGCCTGCCGGAAGTCAGCATCCACCGCCAGTTCAAGGTGCTGGTGGAAGACCAACTGGATCCGTTCTGCCCGGCCGGCCTGCGACTGGTGGCGGACCCGTCGGGTTCCGTTTCCATACTGGAGGCCGCGGCCAACCATGAGCACGCGCGCGCGTCGAATGCGCGCGTGCTGCTGGCCGTCGGTCCGGAAGGCGGCTGGACCGATTATGAATTACGCTTGCTGGAGACGCACGGGTTTCACCGCGTCAGCTTGGGCCCGCGCCTTTTGCGCACGGATGTCGCCTGCATCGCGCTGTTGGCGCTGGCGCGGGCGGCTATGGGCGTGTCCGGGCAGTCCGCCGCGCCTGGCTGACCCCGGCAGCGGCAGGTATCGAACCGGAATCCCCGACTCAATTGACGGCACCGCCCGGCCCGCTACCCACTCTTCTGCTCGATCTTGGCCCAGGTATCTTTCAGCGTGACCGTGCGGTTGAAAACCGGCGCGCCGGGTTTGGTGTCCGGGTCGGCGCAGAAATAGCCCAAGCGCTCGAATTGGAACCGTGAGAGCGGCGTTGCCGCCGCCAGTCCGGGTTCGACCTGCGCCGTGACGATCTCGACCGAGCGGGGATTCAGGAACTCGCGGAAATCCCGACCCTTGGCTTCCTCGGCCATCGGATCCTCGACGGTAAATAACCGGTCATAGAGCCGCACCTCGGCCGGCGCCGCGTGCCGGGCGGAGACCCAGTGGATCGTGCCCTTGACTTTCAATTCGGCCTCCGGCGGCGACCAGCGACAGATCAGGTTGACAACCTCGCCAGCGGCGTTTTTTTCAACCCGGACGCAGGTCAGGAAACCTGCGTAACGAATCCGGACCGAACCGCCGGGCGACAACCGGAAGTATTTCTTTGGCGGGTTCTCCATAAAATCGTCGTGTTCGATATACAGCTCGCCGGCGAACGGCACCTCGCGCGTTCCGGCCGCCGGATCCTCGGGATTGTTCACCGCCGCGACCGTCGCCGGCAATACGTCCGTGTTCTCAATCGTCACCTTCAACGGCCGCAGCACGGCCATCGCGCGCGGCGCGCGGCGGTTGAGGTCATCCCGCACACAGTGTTCGAGCAGGGCAACGTCGGTCAGGCTTTCGTATTTGGTAACGCCGATCTTCTCGCAGAACTCGCGGATGGCCTCGGGCGTGTATCCGCGCCGCCGCAGCCCGCAAATGGTCGGCAGGCGCGGGTCGTCCCAGCCGCGCACCCGTTGCTCTTGCACCAATTCCAGCAGACGGCGCTTGCTCATGACCGTATAGCTGAGATTGAGGCGGGCAAACTCATATTGGCGCGGGCGCGAGGGCAGGCCCGCCACGTGTTCGATGACCCAGTCGTAGAGCGGGCGGTGAACCTCGAACTCGAGCGTGCAGAGCGAATGGGTAATGCCCTCGAAGGCATCTTCGAGCGGGTGGGCAAAATCGTAGGTCGGATAAACACACCACGTGTTGCCGGTGTGCGGATGCTCCGCGTGCAGGATGCGATAGAGCACCGGGTCGCGCAGGTGCAGATTGGGTGAAGCCATGTCAATCTTGGCGCGGACGCAGCGCGAACCATCCGGGAATTCGCCTGCGCGCATGCGCCGGAACAGGTCCAGACTTTCGGCGGGCGGGCGGTTGCGGTAAGGGCTTTCGCGCCCCGGCTTATCCGGCGCGCCGCGGTACTCTTTCCATTCCTCCTGGCTAAGTTGACAGACATAGGCCAGGCCTTTTTCAATCAACTGCGCGCAGGCGTCGTACATCCGGCCGAAGTAGTCGGACGCAAAGTAAAAATGAGGCCCCCAGTCGAAGCCCAGCCAGTGAACATCCGTGGTGATGGACTCCATGTATTCGACCTCTTCCTTGGTCGGATTGGTGTCATCCATGCGCAGGTGGCATTCGCCGCCATTTTCAAGCGCCATGCCGAAATCAAGGCAGATGGCCTTGGCGTGGCCGATGTGCAGGTAGCCGTTGGGCTCGGGCGGAAAACGGGTGACCACCCGGCCGCCATATCGGCCGGTTCGGTTGTCGTCTGCGATAATCTGGCGGATAAAATGCAGCGCCGGCGCAGATTCGTCTGTGCTCATCATGGAACCTCTTTCATTAAAAACGCCGGTATTCATACCGCAAATACAGGCGCGGGCAAAATGGATTTTCATGCCGGAAATATCGTTCCGGATCCGGCGGTGAAACCAGGAATGGGCGGATGGCGGCCGCGGCCGCGTAAAAAATCAAGCAAGATATTGTTTTCCGGTCCGTTTTGCGGTAAGGCTTGCAGCCACTATGGCAGCCAAGCACAAAGGTCTCGGGCGCGGTTTGAGTTCCCTGATTTCCGACGGCGCCGAAGTCGCCCCGGCGCCGCCCGTCCCGGCCGCGCCGCCGGCCGGCCAGCCGCCGGCCGCGGGGCCGGGGGTCGTGCGTATTCCGGTCGAGAAGATTCACAAGAGCCCCTGGCAGCCGCGCCATGAGTTTGCGGCGGACGCGATCGAAGAATTGACCCATTCCGTGCGCGAGCACGGCGTGCTCCAGCCGCTGCTGCTTCGGCGCGCCGGCGACCATTTTGAATTGATCGCGGGCGAGCGGCGCCTGCGCGCCGCGCGCAACGCCGAACTGGCGGATGTGCCGGCCATCGTCATGGATGTCGGCGATCGCGAGGCGCTGGAGCTGGCGTTAATCGAAAACCTGCAACGCGAGGACTTGAATCTGATTGAGGAGGCCGAAGGTTATCGCGCGCTGCTGGAAAAGTTCGAGATGACCCAGGAGCAGGTCGCCCAACGGCTCGGACGCGGCCGCGCGACCATCGCCAACGCGCTCCGTCTGCTGAACCTGCCGGACCCCGTTAAAAGCCTGGTGGCCGAGGGCCGGCTTTCGCCCGGCCACGCCAAGGTGCTGCTCGGGCTCGAAATCCCGCGCGAGATCGAGTTGCTGGCGGCGCGTTGCGTGGCGGAACAAATGAGCGTCCGCACGCTGGAGCGCGTCGTGCAGCGGCTCACCCGTCCGGCCCGCAAACCGCGCGCCGAGCGGGACGATATTCCCGAAGCGCATCTGCGCGATCTCTCCGACAAGCTGCACCAACATTTCGGGACTGGCGTCCGGATCACGCCCTCCCGCACGCTGGCCAACGGCAAGAAGGTCAAAGGCTGTATCACGATTGACTTCTACAATAATGACGACCTTGATCGCGTACTGGTGATTCTCGGCGTGGCCGGGAGCCTGTAAGCCCGCCGCTTCTCGCCATGGATTCCCACTCCACCACTCCACCGCCCACCCCGCCGGATCCGACCGCGCCCGACCGCGCCCGTGAATACGAAGCGCTACAGAACCGGTTCTTCCTCGTCCGCATCCTGATGACGCTGGCCGCGCTGGCGGTGTACCTCTTCAGCGGCGCGTCGGCCGCGCTGGCGGCCGGGCTGGAATCCCGTTTTGCGCCCTGGTGGCCCGTGGTCAACGGCTTTTATATCTTCATCACGGTCTTCGGTTTTGCCGCCTTTATGTTTCCGGTCAGCCTTTACACCGACCATACGCTCGAACATCGCTACGGGTTATCCAAGCAATCACTGGAGAGTTGGCTGCTGGATTTTCTGAAGGCGCTGGCGCTGGAGCTGGGCCTGGCGGTTGTTTTCTTTGAGCTGGTTTATGCGTTGCTGCGCTGGACGCCGGGGTGGTGGTGGGTCTGGGCGGCGGCGGCATACGTGTTGTTTGCCATCATCCTGACCGCGGTGGCGCCGGTGCTGATTATGCCGCTGTTTTACAAGTTCGAACCGTTGCGGGACATGGAGTTGGCCGCGGCGGCGAAAGAATTTGTCCAGCGCGCCGGGCTCCAGGTGGTCGGGGTTTACCAATGGGGGCTGGACGAGAAAACGGTGACCACAAATGCCGCGTTGGCCGGGCTGGGCCGCACGCGCCGGATCATTCTCGGCGACACGCTTCTGGCCGGCTACACCCGCGAGGAAATCCTGGCCGTGCTGGCCCACGAGGTCGGCCACTACCGCAACCGCGATCTGCCGCGAATGATCGCGATCGCGTCGGCGCTGGCCGTGGCCGGGTTGTTCCTGGCGCACCTGGCGCTCCACAGTTTGGTGGCCCGATTCGGGTTCGCCGGCCCGGGCGACATCGCCGCGTTTCCCATTTTTGTCTTCTGCCTGTTTGTGTTTTCGCTGGTGACGCTGCCGCTGACCAACGCCTGTTCGCGCCGCCTGGAATATGCGGCCGACGCCCATGCCGTGCGCGAACTGGGCTCGGCCGCGCCGCTGGTCAGCGCCCTGGAAAAGATGGCGACCCAGAACCTGGCCGACCGCAACCCCGCGCCATGGATCGAGTTTTTGCTGCACAGCCATCCGTCCATTGACCGCCGGATCCGGCGCGCGCGCGCCGTCGCGGCGTCGGCGCCCCGGCCGCCGCTCGCGGTGGCCTAGGCTCGCGCGGTCAGATCGGGTTCGGCAGCGGCGCGGCCGCCCGTGGGGTCGCGCTGGATCAGGCGGACAATGCGAATGAGCTCCTGCAAGCGCGGGTTGTCCGATTCCTGCTCAAGCGCGGCAATGTGGATCAAGTCGTAAACATTTTCCCACTGGTCCTCGGTGGTCTCAATTTCCAGATTGGGGTTGGGGATGTAGAAACCGCGCGCAAGGCGCAGAAACAGCCGGCGGTTGTAAGGCGCCGCGCCAAAGACCTCGTTGCGGGCCAATACGCCGGAAATATAAGCGCGGCGGCGATGCAGCGGAATCACCTGTTCGGGAAAACCATCCAGGGCGAAAGCAAAATCCGCGCTCTCATATCCGGGAATCCGATACTGGATTTTCCTGCGGACGATATCCTGCAGACAGGCCAGCATGGTGTTCAGCAGGAAATATTCCATTTGCCGGCGATCCAGCTTGATCAGCCGGTCGTTGAGCTTGGCCCGGTAATAGGAGCCGGGCTGGAGTTTCTTGACCTCGGCCGCGCGAAAATCGCCCGCGCGCTATTGCGCGACCGTTCGCTCGAATACCGCCCGAAGCGGACCCGGGTCCAGTTCATTGTATTGCAGGATTTCCACCGTCGTTCCCCCAAGTTATTCCCGCGGCGGCACCAGGCGGGCAATCAGTTCCCGAAACACGGCGAATTCCTCGGCCGTCACCGCGCGCCAACGCCGGGTTCGCAGGCGGAACTCGATGCCATCGGGTTTGAGCGTGAAGCTGGTCACATGCCGGCCCTGTTCGGCGCTGAACACATGGGCCCGGCCTTGCGCGCCGCAGGCTACGAAGGCGCCGGTCTTTTCGTCGAAGAATACAGCCGACGGGGCGACCGCCAGCGTGTCATCCAGCGCTTTGTGGACCGGCCGCTGGTCCCGCCGGCGCTGCTCGGCATGGCGCGTGCGCCGGGTCTCCTGCCGGAAACCGCGCTCCAATGATTCCGCGAGGCGCCGCAGCATGTTCGGCACGCCGCGCAACGCGCCACGCTCCTCCTCATTGCGGCCGTTCGCATGCGCGGCTTGCGCCCGCCATTCCAGTTGTTCCAATTCGCGCGCCGCGACGTCCCGCGCCCGCGCCACCGGCGGTTCCCAGCCGGCGGCTAAAAGGTCGGCCAGCTCCAGGCCGGCCGGCAAGGCCGCCAGGCTGTTCAGATGCAGGCATAGGCGGCCGCCGGCGCCGCGCGTTTCGACCGCCTGGAAGGTGATGGCCAGCCGGGTCGGCGCGAGCGCCGCCTGCGGAATTTCACGGCCCGAGATCGAGTAATAGCCGGCCGTCACCTGCCCCAGCAGAGCGTAGGTCTTGGAAGCGCGGCCGAACGAACTCAACTGCTGCTGCTTGAGCTCGCGCCCGAACTGCACCCGGGCCAGGATGGACGGAGCCGGCTGGAACAACTGGTCCACGCGCTCATCCTGCGCTTCCAGCAGGGATTGGGCAAAGTCGTGCCACTCAGCCGCGCCGGTCGTGCCATAGCCCTTGAAAACAGACAGCGGCGTCGGCGGCCGGGCATGTTCGCAGGCGGAGGAATCGCAGCGGAAGCAGTACGCGGCGCCGCGCTGGAAGACGTCCCATTCCGCCTGCGCATCCGCCATCTGGCGCGCGAACTGTTCGGCCGCCGAAGGATCGAAGCGCAGGGCCCAGGCATTGGCCGGATCCACCTTCAACCGCAGCTCGATGCCGGTCTCGCCGCGCACGGGCGGGGTGACGCCGTACTGCTGGATGTAAAGATCGCGCAACAGCGTGCGCAAGGCGTCCAACGCCGCCTGCTCCCGCCGCTCGAGGCGGGTGCGCACAGGCCCGCTGGCCGGCGTTTCCCCCGGGCCCTCCGTTTCCTTTGGCGCCTCCGCACTCACCCTGCACCATTCCGCATTCTCGGCTACAACCCCAGTTGGTCCACCGCCCGCATGGCGGCTTCCGGGTCGGCGGCGACCATGATGGGTTCGCCGGCGGCTTTGCGCGCGCTGGCAATGTCCTTGAGCCCGTTGCCGGTGATGAGGCAGACCACGCGCTCGTCCGCCCGGATTTTCTTTTCCGCCGCAAGTTGCTTGAGCCCGGCCCACGCGCAGGCCGCCGCCGGCTCAGCGAAGACGCCGGCGAGTCGCGCGATCTCGGGGATCGCCGCGAGAATCTCCGAGTCGGCGACGGTTACCGGCTCGCCGCCCGACTCGATCACCGCGCGCACCGCCGCCAGACCGTCGCGCGGCAGATCAACGGAAATCGAATCGGCCACCGTGGTCGCCTGGACGGCCGCCACCTTCACGCGCGCCCAGTCAAACGCGTGCGCGGCGGGATCGGCCGCGCGCAGTTCGCGGATCGCGCGAACGATCGCGTCGCTGGCCGCCGACTGGGCGCAGTCAATTTTCGGGCGCCGGTCAATCAGGCCGGCGGCGTGCAGGTCGCGCATGCCCTTCCAGATGCCGCTGATGATATTGCCGTCGCCGGTCGGCACGATCACGCGATCAGGCGCGATCCAATTGAGCTGCTCGCAGATCTCGAAGCTGCAGGTTTTCTTGCCTTCGCGAGTGAACGGATTGAAGCCGGTGTTGCGGTTGAACCAGCCGCGGCGGCGGCAGACCTCCAGGCACAAATCGAACGCTTGATCGTAGGTGCCGCGCACCGCGAGCACCTTCGCGCCAAAGACGAGCAACTGAGCGATCTTGGCCGGCGGCGCCTGTTCGGGAACGAAGATCACGCAGGGCTGGCCGACGCTGGCGGCCAGGCAAGCCATGGAACTGCCGGCATTGCCGGTGCTGGCGCCGGCCACCACGCGCGCCCCGCTTTCCCGGGCGCGGACGAGCGCGACCGCCCCGGCGCGATCTTTGAACGAGGCGCTGGGATTCAACCCGTCATCTTTCAGAAAAAGCTGCTGCAACCCGGCCACGGCCCCAAGACGCGCGGCCGGATAGAGCGGCGTCATGCCGATCCGCAGCGGCGGCGCCAAATCCATTCGATTGATCGGAAGCAACGACAGATAGCGGAACAGGCCGGGCAAATCGGGATTGACCAGCCGCCCATGCTGCTGCTCCAGTTTCAGGCGGTAGAAGTCATAAGTCAGCTCGATATTCCCGCCACAGGTCGGACAAGTGAATCCGGTAAAATCCGCCGACTGCCTGTTTCCACAAGCCAAGCATTCATAACCGTTGACGAACATGGGGCACCTCCATCCCGATACGGAATAATGTAACCATTGCGCCCGCGAATGGCACGGAGAAAGACACGCGGCATCGGCGGGATGCCGGTGACCTGTGGAAATCAGGATCGGATTATGGCGGCGCATAGCGGGCGAGACGTCCGCGCTTCAATTGGGTGGAAGACAATGAACCGCCTCGCAGGAACGCATCGCCCCGGCTTTGCAGACGGCTTTTTCATCGCTGGAGCGACCGTTGGCCGGTTATTTGGCGCTTGGCATTCGGCGGCGCTCATTTTACTTTCCGCCCAGACCGCAACGGAGATCCGCCATGAACGAAACACCGGTGACACCCGCGCCGGCCGCCCGCTCCGGCGGCGGCTGCTTCAAAGGCTGCGCCATCGGCTGCCTAGTCATGGTGGTTTTGTTGACGCTGTTGGCGATCGGCGGGCTGTGGTTTGCGCGGCATCAATACAACGCTTTCATTACGCGCATGGAGCGCGAAGGCTACCGGAAGGTGGAAGGGCAGATCATCGTCGTCACCAACCGCATTACCGAACCAACCATCTTCATCGGGCAGATGGTCGCCATCCAAAAAGGAAGCGAGCGCGGGTTGGCGGTGGTCAGTCAGAACGCCGAGCTGGATGGAGAAATCGTCGGCAATGTCCACTTCGTCGGCCAGACGCTGACGGTCAGGCCCGGCGCAATGTTGCGGCGCGACCTGGATGTGATCGCGCAGACGATCCGGATTGAGGGCGAGGTGCGCGGCAAGGTCACCGGCATGTACCAATTCCTGGAGCAGTCGGCGGAACGCGCGCAGTGATTTCGACAATTTGCGGGCCGGTCCGCCATTCAAGCCATAGGAACCGCTTGGTTCAATGCCTTTCGGGAATTTAACATTGTACGGAAGTAACTCGGAAGACGAAGCGACCCGATGACGAGACGGTTTTGAGTAGACATGGCCAGGCCCCGATGGGCTGTCGAACCGCGCGAAGACAGGACCGGGGTCGGCGCGATGCGCGGTCGGTAGAGACGTAGGAAGCCGCTGCGTAATCACGGGCTTTGTCAGTCTGGCAGCGGGCTAAAAGTCTATTCAGTAACGTGAGGGTTTGTATCTTATCGGCCACATTCACCGCTTGGCTTTCCAATGATCGACAATCCAGCGTGTCGCCGCCGGGAGTCATGGGGTCACATCTAAAGATTCAAATATTCATTGACCCGCTTTAAGGCGTCGCGCG
>CAZMXS010000024.1:0-56598 GCA_964570325.1 uncultured Verrucomicrobiota bacterium
GCCTCCGGGTCGAGCTCCTTGACATAGGCCTCGCACACGAACGCCTTGTCGCTGAACTTGGCGTTCAACGCCTCGAACCGCTTCCGCTCGGAGGTGATGGCCTCCTTGCGGATCTCGTCGGCCTTGGCCTTCTCCTGTTGTTCCTGATCCATTTCCATTCGTCGTGTCTCCTTGTTTCGCGCCGCGGCCGACGCGCCCGGGCGACTCGTTTGTTTGTTCCGCGATCGCACGATCGCGACCGCCTCGTCGATCGTCGGGATTCGATCCCCCACCCCCGCCGCCACCGCTGCCCCCGGAATTGAAAACCAACCGCCAACCTCCCGCCGCTCCGGCGGACGTTTTTGCGCCGCTGGAACAGACGCCATCCACACCCATCCGGCAACCGCGCTTTGAGGCGCGGACAATGGCGCGCACGCTTCTGCTGATCGTCTGCGGTTTGATTATAGTCCTGCTATTGATCAAGCAGTTCTTTGGGAAATAGCGCCGGCGGCCATGTCCTACCGCGATGATCCGAATTGAAACGAGGGTTCTTGACTCCGACGATGCCGTTCACCTTGCAAGGATAGATGGGCAACCGCATCAATCCCGTGGCGCGCCCGAGCCGGTTGTGGATAGGGACGGACGGCCGGCCCGTTCACAGACCCCGCCGCGCTTTTTCTCTCGCTCTTTGCATGGCGCGCTCAATGGTCACGCAACGCGGTTGGAACCCACCGGATCAGCCTGGCCACCTGCGCCCCGCTCGTAACGGAACCTCACCGTCGCATCAATTCAATCCGGTTGGTTCCAGTGATAGCGATGCAGGCTGAACTGGCGGGCCCATGCGCGCGGGAGGAAACGCGCCGCATGACCGGCCAGGATTCCGGCTGTTTTGGCCGCCAGATAAGCCAGGTAATAAGGCAGATAAACCGGGTGCTTGCGGGCAATAAAACCGGCTTCGCGCCACGTGTAGCGCACGCCCGCGCCGGCGGTGTCGGCCACATTGTGTCCGCTGACAATGCGGGTGATCGCATAGATGCTGTCGAAATAGCGGCGAAACACCGTGGATAATGGGTAATTGTGGGAATGGATCACCACCGACGCCGGTTGGTAAACTACCGTGTATCCCGCCGTCAGCAGATCGCGACACAATTGTTGGTCCTCGCTCATGATCAACGTTTCATCGAACGGGTGCAGGAGCAGCACATCGCGCCGAACCGCGGAACTGACGTTGGAGAAAAAAACATCGGCGTGGCGCAATGGTCGGTTCGCTTGTTTCTGCCGGCGAACCGGCGCGCCTGGCGGAAAATTACATTCCAAGTAAAACCGCTCCATTGGCTTGGCATCCTCCCGCGGCACCTGCCGCGAATAAACCGCCGCCACGGCCGGGTCGCGGAAACACTCGACCAGGCGCGCCAGCCACTCTGTGTTCATCGGCAGGGCATCCTGTGTCATAAACACCACGATCTCGCGCGTCGCCGCGCGGGCGCCAAGATTACGCGCGCCGCCGTGCGTGAACCGGGCAATCGGCAGCAGCTTCACCCGCGGACATGCCCGGACGAGCGCACCCGTCCGGTCGCGCGAGCCCGAATCCACCAGGATGATCTCATCCGGCGGTTCCGGCCGCTGGGCTTCGATCCGCTCCAGCAGCGTCGGGAGAAAGGCCTCGGCGTTCAACACCGGGATGACCAGCGAGACCCTCATCCGGCCGCACTCCCGCGCCCGGCCGCACCCCATCGTTTCCGCCAGCCCAGGCGCCAGCGCGCGCCCACTCGCTGCATAAATCGCGAGTCGCGCAGAAACCGCCGCCAGCCCGCCGGCCCCAGGGAAAGGCCGCGCCAGGCCAGGCCCGCCCAAACGACCTTCCGCCCATGCCACATCTGCGCGAGCGCCACATTCAGTTCCGTGTTGAAATCCGCCACGCGCCGGACCGCGTCTCGCCGCGCGGCCGGGAATTCCGGCATATTCAGGATGCGATGCGAGACCGTTCGATATTGCCGATCCATGTCCGCCGGATCATGGCTGGCAACCGCGGTCTGCGATTGTGCATGCAAGCGGAATCCGGCCAGCGGCTCGTTCCAGTAAACCAGCGGCCCGGCCCGCATCAGCCGCGCCCAAAAATCATAATCAGCCGTGAACCATAACGATTCATCCAGCGGGCCTACGCGCCGCGCCAACTCCAACGAGAAAAGCGGCGTCGGCAGCGGGATAAAATTCTGGACCGCGTAGCGCTCCAGCGCCGGCCCCGGCGCCAGCGGTTTTCCAATGATTGGAAAAGGACAAGACCATCGGCCCAACCATTGGGCATTCTCGTCCATAAACCACGCCGGGTGTAGAAAGAATCCGACTTCCGGAAATTGCTCGGTCAACCGCCGCAGCACCGCCAGCCGCCTTGGATGCCATACATCATCCTGGTGCAGAAAACCGGCATACCGGCCCCGCGCTTCCCGCAGGCCGACATTGGTATTGCTTACCCAGTTGCCGATGTGCGGCCGGGTGATAATCCGAAGCGGGAGCCGCCCAGCGTATTCGCGCAGAATCGTGGGCGTTGCATCGGTTGAGCCGTCGTCCACCGCAATGACTTCCAGCTCGGGCGTCGGCTGCGCCAGCACACTGTCGAGCGCCGCGCGCAAATACGCGCCGCCCTGATAGACCGGCATGATCACGGACAGCCAGGGTTGTGATTCCGCATTCATCGGCCTTTCGCCACCGTCCGCCGCCAGATCGCGCGCTTCACCGCCGCCGCATACCCAGAATACTGATGAAAAAACCTGAGAGGATAGTCTGAAAACCCAGCGCGGTAAGCATGAAGCCCGGGATGACCAGTTTCATCGTCTGGCTGTAATTCAGTTCGCCAAAACCCGACAACCGCCAGTGATTGAAGGCGTACAGCAACAGGCCCAGGCCGGTAAGGAATGCCAGCATGGCGAGCAGGAAGCCGCGCTCCAAGGTGAGAATCTCGCACATCCGCGCGATGCGGGGATCCTCGGGCAGCAGGTGGTCGCCGATCGCGTAAATCTTTGTATAGAAAGCAAACAGGACCGATTGGTAACCCATGATGATGGCGAGGCTCGAAAACAACAAAGTATGGGCATCGAAACCGATACCCATAAATTTGACGTTCGGCAGCGAGAGCGCGTAGCCCAACGCGCCCAGCACAATCATCACCACCCCCGGGACCAGGAACAGCCAGCGCGGGCTGGACATCAGAAAAAAGCGCAGGGTTCGCCAGCCATCGTGAAAGGTCTTGAGGTGCGGCCGGCGAGTCCGGCGGCCATCGGGATGCAGCGTGATGGGCACCTCGGCGATCTTCGCGCCGTTCAAGCTGGCCTTTATGATCATCTCCGTGGCGAATTCCATCCCGGTGCAACGCAGATCCAGCCGCCGATACAAATCCTTACGAAATCCACGCATACCGCAATATACGTCGTGAATCGGAGCGCGGAACCAGCGGCGCGCCAGAAAGGAAAAAAACGGATTACCGAGCCAGCGATGCAGAATGGGCATTGCCCCCGGCAAAACGGTTCCGCCGCCCGCGGGCAAGCGGCATCCTTGAACCAGTTCGGCGCCCGCCTCCAATTGCGCCACAAAAAGCGGAATTTGCTCGAAATCATAGCTGGCATCGGCGTCGCCCATAATAATATATGGCCCGATTGCCGCCTCGATCCCGCCCATCAGGGCGTTGCCATAGCCTTTTTCGGCGACGTCCACCACCCGCGCGCCCAGCCGGCGAGCGATTGCAACGGATTCATCCACGCTGCCGTTGTCGGCCACAATCACTTCACCCGCCAGGCGGCTCGCGGCAAGGCCGCGCTGCGCCTTTTCAATGCACTCGGCCAGCGTCTCGGCCTCATTCAGGCACGGGATTACAACGCTGACTTGTATGGGTTCGGCGATTTCGGGATGCATGATGCGCGGGCCATTAAGCAACAGGGACGCCGCGGGCGCAAGCGGTTTTTCACCAACCCGCGGCCAAGCGCGGCCCGGCATCGGTCGTAACGGCTACCGCGATTACTTTTCGGCGCGCAGCAGTCCGGACTGCTTTATATAGAAGGGATTCCTTGATCTGTCCCTCCCTTTTGCGCCGGCGCAGACTACCCCGAAATAATCGGAAACGCCGCTTTTCATTTTTCAGATCGCCGGCGTATACTGAATCCAGAAGAGAGTCTTGTATGCAAACGGGGCCCACCATTCTGATACGTTGGTTCAGCGCGCCGATGGTATGGCTGGCGGCCGTCGCCATCCTGCTGGCCGCCGCCGGATGCGGCACGTTCCCGAACGAATATAAACCCAACACCGTAGGCTCACTCAACCGACCGGAAACGGTCGCGGGGTTGCAGTTTTCAATCCAGCCGCTCAAGGACACAATCCGGATCGGGGATTTGTTGCGTTTTGAATGGACCGTGACCAACACCGGCACAACCGCCGTCTGGTTTCCCAAGCAGCCGCAGGTCATGTTTCTGTGGATCTATCCGAATGGCGAACATGACAACCTGATTTTTGAGGTCCGCGAGGCGGAATACTACGAACCCGACGATATCTTCCAACTGAAGCCGGGCGCAAGCTACCGTCAGCCGTTCGGGATTAAAACCTACTACTTCGAATTAACCGGGGTCACCGAATTCAGCGCCACCTGTTATGTGCCCCGGAACACCAATCCGGATTTGCCGCCCATGTGGACAGGTAAAATGACATCCAATTCGTACGGCGTGCTGGCCACGCGCTAAAGCCTCGGGCCAGGCGCGCTTCAGCCCGCCTGCAGAATCGCCCAACCGCGCGGGGGAATCATCAACCGGCCCGCCGCGGTTTTCCTGCCCGACCACAATTCGACAGACGCCTGGGATGCCCGGAACGGCCGCGCCTCATCGCTGGCGTTCAAGATAATTGTCAGGTGTTCCCACCGGTCGCTCCGCACGAAGGCCAGCAGGCGTTCATCGCCTACATTCAGCCAGCGCAGTCCACCGCGCCGCAAAACGGCGTGCGCATGCCGCAGGCCGATGGCCCGCCGGTAAAACGCCATCAGCTCGGCGTCCGGCCGGCGCGCAGCCCGCCGCACCGGCCCATGGGGACCGCATTGCTCGGGCTCATAACGAATATCGTCCCACAGCATTGGCTGACGATTATCCGGATCGTTTGCCCCCCACATCCCCACTTCATCGCCGTAATAGATCATCGGCGATCCGACATAAGTCATCTGGAAGATCACCATCTGGCGCAGGGCCGCGCGGGCGCGCGGCCCCGGCCGGCCGGTCTTGATTTGGGCCGGGCCATGCGCGCGCGGGAAATTGAAATAGCTGTCCCAGTCCGGAAACGGCGGCGCGGCGTTTTCCAGCAAAGTCAGGATGCGACCGGTGTCGTGGGAGCCGAGCAGGTTTTGCAACACCGGCGCGACCTGCGCGGGATAGGCGCGTCGCAGGGCGGTCAACCGGCGGCGCAGTTCGGCGGCCGGCAACGGGTTGGCGCACGGCGAGAAAAAGCCCAGCGTGGGATATAACCACATGTAGTTCATTACCGCGTCGAATTCGTCGCCTTGCAGATACTCCCGCGCCAGGCCAACAATTTCGCCGGTCGTGTAAGCTTCCGGGTTAATCCGGCGCACCACGCGCCGCCAGCTTTTCCAGAATCCATGCGGGACGCAAAAGGCCACATCCAAACGCCAGCCGTCCACTCCATCGGACGGATCGCCATCGCCGTTCGGGTCCATCCAGCGGCGGGTTATGTTAAAGATGTATTCGCGCACCGGCGGTGCGAGGTTGGTCCTCGTGCGGCCCAGTTCCGGCAGCCCCTTGTGGCCAAACCAGCCCACGTAATCGAAAGTCCCGTCCGGCTTCCATTCCTTGATCCGATACCAATCCAGAAAACGCGAGCGACGCCCGTTCTTCACGATGTCCTGGAAGGCGAAGAACTGGGTGCCGGTATGGTTAAACACACCATCCAGGATCACCTTCATCCCGCGCTGATGCGCCTCCGCAATCAACTGAAGCAGGCAGCGGTCGGCCGCCGTCCAAATCCACGTGCCGGGCGCCTCGGTCTCGCCGGCGCGCGCCAGTAAATCCAGGTCCCCCGTACGATCCGGCCCGAGAGTCGGATCCACATGATGCAGACAGGCGGCATCATACTTGTGCAGGGACGGGGCGGTGAAAACCGGATTGAGATAAAGCGCGTTGACACCCAGTTCCCGGAGATAATCCAGCTTTTCGATCACCCCGACCAGGTCGCCGCCAAAACGGCGCAAGTAGACGGACTTGAAAAAATCACCGAGCGGTTTTTCCCAATCCTGCCGGCTATACCAGTCCATGCCCCAGGGGCAAACCGTCCAGCCCGGCACCGGATGATTGGAAATGTCGGCGATTTGGGGATCGCTCCAAACACAGGCATTGCGGAACCGCTCCGGAAAAATCTGGTACCAGATGGCGTCATGGGCCCAGTCCGGAACGAATAGGCCTCGTTTTTTTTTATTCATGGGCCGCCTCGACGTGGAGTTCAAAGTTCGACGTGCAAAGTTCAAGGTTTAGGCGATCAAAGTCAATCCGACTTTGATCTTTGAAGTTTGAATCTTGAACTATAAAATCCCCGGCGTGGAGATCAGTTATTTCAGGAGGCTTTATGAACAGATCCGGATTACCCGAACCCCCGCCCTTCCCACCGCCGCGACCGCCCTCCCGGCGGATGGCCTTGTCCGGTTTGTCGTGGGGCGCACTCTTGCTGGTGGCATTGGTTTTGTTTCTCCCCATCTGGTTCTGGTTCTTCTGCCGGATCGAACCGGGCCCGGGTGAAATCGCCGTGCTGCTGCGCAAGACCGGCCAGAACCTGCCATCCGGCGAGATCCTGGCGCTTCAACCCGGCCAGAAAGGGATCCAGCTTGAAGTCCTCCCGGAGGGCCGCTACTTCCGCAACCCCTACACCTGGGGGTGGCAAATCTCCCGGATCACGGACATCCCCGCGGGCAAGCTGGGCGTGCTGACACGGCTGTATGGCAAGGATCTGCCGCCGGGCGAAATCATTGCCGGCGAAGGCACCAAGGGCATTGTGGCCGACGTGCTGCGGCCCGGAAAATACCGCATTAACCCATACGCCTATGCCGTCGAACTTTTCGACGCCATCACGATCCGGCCCGGTTACATCGGCGTCGTCACCGCGCTCACCGGCAAGGATGTGCTGAATAGCGACCTGCCGGCGGCCGAGCGCAATGTCTTCCTGGTCGGCGCGGGCCAGAAGGGCGTCATCCCGCAGACGATGGATTCGGGCACTTATTATTTGAACCCCTACATGTTCAACGTGGTTGAAGTGCTGCTGCAGAGCCAGCGGTTTGAAATGAGCGGCGAGGACGCCATCAGTTTTCTGACGCTGGACGGATTCACCGTCAATGTCGAGGGCACGATCGAATACGCCCTGATGCCCGATAAAGCGGCCTTGTTGACGCACAAAGTCGGCGACATGGAGGACATCCTCAAGAAAATCATCCTGCCGCGCGCGCGCGGATTCAGCCGGATCGAGGGCAGCAAGAACCCGGCCAAGAATTATATCATGGGCGATACGCGCCAGAAGTTTCAGGACAACCTCGAAAAGCATCTTCAAGAAAAGTGCGCCGAGTGGGGCGTGGCCATCAAATCCGTGCTGATCCGCAACATTTCGCCGCCGGACGAGATCGCCAGCATCATTCGCGACCGTGAAGTGGCCGTGCAGACGGCCCGCAAGTTCGAGCAGCAGATCGAACAGGCCAAATCCAAGGCGGAATTGACCAAGCAGGAGATGCTGGCGCAGCAGAACAAGGAAAAGGTTGAGGCCGACACGGCCCGCATCCGCGCCGTCATCCTGGCCCAGCAGGGCATGGCCGTCCAGTTGACCGCGGCGAACAAGGAACTGGAAGTGGCCAAACTGGAAAATGACGCCGCGACGGCGCAGGCCCAGGCGATCCTCTCCCGTGCCGGCGCCGAACGGGATGTGATCAAGATGAATAACGAGGCCGAGGCGGCCGTGATCGCCAACCAGATCGCGGCCTTCGGCACCGGCCTCAACATGGCCCGTTATGTTTTCTATCAGAAAGTCGGCCCGCGGATTCAATCCGTCCTGACCGGCGACCAGGCTGAAGGCTTGGGCAGCCTGTTCCTCCCCTTCCTGCCCGCGGCGAAAGGGGGTGCGCCGTGACCCGCAGCCTCACTCATTTCATCGTCGTCTTGCTATTGATCGTCGGCGGCATCTGGTTCGTCTGGCGGTGGGGTTTCTGCCGATTCTACGTGGATCCCAACGAACTGGCCATTATCACCGCCAAGATTGGCTCCGACTTGCCGCCCGGCGAAATCCTCGCCAAGAAAGGGCAAAAAGGCGTGCAGGAGGAAGTGCTCGGGGAGGGGCGGCATTTTCTAAACCCGTTTCTCTACGAACATCAGATCGTGCCCGTCACGTATATTCCGCCGGGTAAAGTCGGTATTGTGACCGCCAAGGTCGGCCGGGATTTGCCTGAAGGCGAGTTTCTCGCTAACCCCGGCGAGAAAGGCATCTGGCGCCACGTGCTCGGCCCCGGCAAGTACCGCCTCAATCCCATCGGCTACAAGGTGGATATCATTGACGCGATCAGCATCCCGATCGGTTTCGCGGGAGTCGTGACTTCGCTTGCCGGCGAACAGGCGCCCGAAGGCCGGTTTGCACAGGCAAACCAAAAGGGAGTGCGCGCGGATATCCTGCAGCCGGGGCTGTATTACATCAACCCGCGCCAATACAAGGTGGACGTGCTGGAGATCGGCGTGAACCAGGTCTCGCTGCTCGGACGCGGCGGCAGCGCGGTCATCACGAAGCAACAGATTGCAACGCAGAATCGGGCAATGGACGAGCTGGAGCGGAACGTGCTGCAGGAGCAGAAGGAGAAACGGGCCAGCTACATCTCCAATCTGTTCCAATCCTACAGCAGCGCTGACAAGGCGGCGCCGGGCGCGCCGCCGCCCGCGCCGCCGATCGCCCGGCAGGAGAGCTCGGCTTCGTTCGTGCTCAACCAATTCGTTGAATTTCCCTCGCGCGACGGATTCGAGATCAGCCTCGACATGACCGTGGAGTTTGAACTGTTGCCCGCCAACATCGCGTGGGTCTTTCGCAGTTACGGCGACCTGCCGGCCACCGTGGACAAGATCATCATGCCGCAGATTCTCTCGATCTCGCGCTTGAAGGGCTCGGCCTACGGCGCGCGCGATTTTATTGTCGGCGAGGGCCGCGAGAAGTTCCAGAACGACCTGACCGAATCGCTGGGCGAAGCCCTGAAGGAAAAGAAGATCATCGTCCACAACGCGCTGATCCGGCATGTCAATGTGCCGATGCAAATTCTCGATCCGATCCAACAGGCCAGCATGGCGGTCGAGCAGGATCTGACCAACAAGGAGAAGCAGAACACCGCCAAGAAACTGGCGGAGTTGAATACCGAGATCAGCCTGATTGAGCAAAGGCGCGAGCAGGTGGCGCAGGAAACCGAGAAGATCAAAGCCGAGATCAAGGCCGACCAGGAGAAGCAGGTTGCGCAGATCCGAGGCGAGACTTTGAAAGCCGTCGCCGAGATTGAGAAACAGACCGCCATGGTGCGCGCTGAAAAAGCAACCAAGCTCGGAAAGGCGCAAGCCGAAGTCACGCGGATGGTCGAAGGCGAAAAGGCCAACGGCTTCCAGCTCAAGATCAAGGCCTTCGGCGACCCGGTCGCCTACAACCAGTGGATGTTGGCGCAAGCCCTGAACACCAACCTTGACATCAACATCCTCCACGCCGGGACCGGCACGCTCTGGACGGATCTGGAGAAGGCCCGGCTTGGCGATCTCGGCGCGGCGCGCTTCATTGAAGCCGCGCCCAAGGCCTCGCCGCCGTAGCCGAAGCCGGCGCACGATATGGGTTGATTACCCGGCGCGCCCGGCCGCGCATCGCACCCGCCGGGATAGGCGCGGGGCCTTGGTCGGGACAACCGGCCGTTCATCCCCATCGCTCCCAACGGTCGCGCCCGACCCAATCCCTGGATATCAATGCCTGGGCTTGACATCATCCTGTTATGAGCATATGTTCATTATGAAAAAAGCTCAACAGGTGAAAAATACTGTGAATTATGGATATTTGAGTGGCGGCGCGTCTTTCCATGACAAGCGGAAGGACGCGCAAGGGTCGGACACCGGCGGCGCGGGCGACCCGTCCATAACTCGGTGTATTCGATAACGGAGATTATGCATGCCCAGACCTTGTTGCCCGCGGCGGGTAGGTTTCTTGCCGGGCGTCAATTACTTCAAGCCGGCCGGCGTGCCTTTGCGGGATCTTGAAGAGGTAGTGGTGACGCTGGACGAACTGGAATCCCTGCGCCTCGCCGACTTGCAGGGATTATATCAAGAACAAGCCGCAGAACAGATGAAGATTTCGCGTCCCACGTTCGCGCGCATCGTTGAGGCCGCGCGAAAAAAGGTCGCCGACGCGCTCATCAACTGCAAGGCCCTGCGTTTGGAGGGGGGCCCCGTTGCGATCCCGCCGGCAGCGGAGCACGGGGGCCGCTGGGGGCGCCGACGGGGTTGTTGTCATCAGGCGGGAAACAAGGAACAAGACTCATGAAAATCGCCATCACGGTCCAAGGCAGCAGTCTCGACGATCCGCTTGATCCGCGCTTCGGCCGCGCCCGGCGATTCCTGGTTGTGGATACCGTGTCCGGCGCGACGACCATCCGCGACAATACGGTCAATCTGAACGCCACGCAGGGCGCCGGCATCCAGACGGCGCAAAATGTGGCCGACGCGGGCGCAACAGCCGTAATCACCGGACACGTCGGGCCCAAGGCGTTCAAGGTGCTGCAGGCGGCCGGAATTGCGATCTATCTGGCGGAGACCAGCAGCGCGCGCGCGGCCTTGGAACAATATCAGCATGGCGCTTTACGGCAGCAGCAAACGGCCGATGTCGAAGGCCATTGGAGTTAAAATCAGAAAGGAGTCAAACATGCCAAACCATGACGGAACCGGACCGATGGGTATGGGGCCGATGACCGGGCGCGCAGCGGGATTCTGCGCGGGATATAGCGTGCCGCGCCACCTGAATCTGGGGGGCGGCCGCATTGGCGACGGCTGGAGAGGAAACGGCGGCGGGCGCGGCCGGCGGAATAGCTTCTATGCCACCGGGCGCCCCGGATGGGCGCGGGGCAGCGCTCCGTATGCTCCAGCCGCCGCGGCCGGCCCGACACCGGAACAGAAACTGGAGTGGCTCAAGAGACAGGCGGCGCGTTGCGAACAGGCCCTTGAGGATATCCGGAAACGGATCACGGAACTGACCACCAGCGAAAGTTGAGCGGCGCCTTTAGCGCAGCTTGCGCGACGCTGGCCATGTGCATGGGCCTATTTTCTCCGCCATTTGGGATGAGCATTAGCCAGATATCCAAGTATAGTAGCGTATTCATGCGGGCGCGCCGCAGCCGAACCGGGTGGAACGGCAGCGATATCCCTTGGCGCGCCCGCTCAAACAACGCAACTGGAACAACCTTGGAGCGAGCAACAAGATGAGCCGCAAAAATAGCGCGCGCCCCCATTATGCACAACGTCAACCCGCTGACCCGTTGACCCCTTACGGCAACCGCCCGATGGTCACGCCCATCGTGAACGCCGTTAACTATGAGTATCTCGATTTTGAGGTGCTGCGGCAAATCACCGATGGCGAAATTGACGGGTACACATATCACCGCGACGACAACCCGACCGTGCGCGCGGTAGAGAAAAAAATCGCCGCGCTGGAGAATGCGGCCGACTGCGTCGTCTGCACCACAGGCATGGCCGCCTGCACCATGGTCTATCTCACCTACCTGCGGGCCGGCGGGCATCTGATCCTTTTCCACGACATCTACGGCGCGCACTACAAAGTTTCACTAATCCTCGAACGCCTGGGCGTGGAGGTGACGTGGGTGAACGCTGCCCGATGGCGAAATGTGGAGCGCCACCTCAAACCCAACACGCAAATGATCTTCCTGGAGACGCCCAGCAATCCGCTCTGCAAGGTGATTGACATCGCCGCGGTGCGCGCCATGGCAGACCGGGTGGGCGCCATGTTGGTGGTAGACAACACCTTTGCGACCCCCTACCACCAGCACCCGCTCGAACTTGGCGCCCACCTGGTGGTGCACAGCGCGACCAAGGCGCTCGGCGGGCATAACGACCTGATGGCCGGCGCCATCGCCGGCTCGAAGGAGGACTACGACAAGCTGTGGTTCACCCGGCAGGCGATCGGAACCACGTTGGATGCCTACTCCGCTTCGCTGCTTGAGCGCGGATTGAAAACCTTCCCGCTGCGGGCCGAGCGCATGGCCGCCAACGCCATGGCGGTAGCGGAGCACTTGGTCCAATGCCCGGCCGTTAGTAATGTGCGCTATCCCGGGCTGAGAGACTTTGACGGCCACGAGTTCGCGGCCCGGCAAATGCGGCACGGTTTTGGCGGCATGTTGGCATTTGAGGTCGGGCAGACCCAGGCCGACGCCAAACGCTTTATTTCCGCGCTCCGCGTGATTTGCCACGCCGTCAGCCTGGGCTCCACGGAATCGCTGATCTGCATCCCCTTCCTAACCACCATGCTCTATATGCCGCCCGAGCGGCGTACCATCTTCGGAGTCAAACCCAATACCGTGCGTCTATCGGTCGGCATCGAACCGATAGCGGAACTGCTGGCGGATCTTGACCAGGCCCTGAGCCGAATCCGGAAAAGAAGGCGTTGATGAATACCGGCCATACGCGGCGCCTATATTGTCAGTCGCTTTTCGCGCGTCCCGCCGCACTACGCGCGTCGGCGACTCGCGCGGATTCCGGCTCGAACGCATTGGGCATGCTACCCGCCCACGAGGAACCCATCCTGCCATGTTAAAGCAAGTCCAATTTTGCGCGAACCATGGGCGGCGTATCGCGCGCTATCGCCGCCTCGCTTTCCGCGCCGGACTTAATCTGTTGATTGGCCCCAACGGCACGGGCAAAAGCACGGTCCTGCGGGCTGTCGCCGGTTGCCCCGACTGCCGGCGCAGTGAGACCGGCCCAACCGACTATGTGTTTTTCGACACCCAGACCATGGATCCCCGGTCGGCTGACGGCCCGACGGGCAGTTACGCAAACATGCTCCTCCGCACCCGCGCGTTGTTTTCATCCCACGGCGAAATCCTCCAAGCCGCTTTCTCCACCTTGACGATCACGCCGCGCACCTGCCTGCTGCTCGACGAACCGGAGTCCGGGCAGGACTTCGATCATATCCTCGCCTTGCGCGCGGCCATTAGCCGTGCCGTCGCTCGCGGCGCGCAAGTCATCTGCGCTTCGCACCAGACGCTGTTCTGGAACCACGCGCATTGCATCGAACTGCGCCGCGGTTATCGCCAACGAGTCACTCGCGCCTTCTGCCGGATGAAATGCCTGGATTCAAAATGAGCGCCTTCTCCATCGCCATCGCCAGCGGCAAGGGCGGCACCGGTAAAACCACGGTAGCCGTTGGGCTGGCGGGCTTCCTCGCCGCGCAGGGCGAAGCGGTCCAGTATCTCGACTGCGACGTCGAAGAGCCCAACGGGCATATCTTCCTGAAACCTGAGATCACCCGGATCGAAGAAGTGGGGCTGCCCGTGCCGGCGATTGACGCAGACCGCTGCACGGCCTGCGGCCGGTGCGCGCAGGTTTGCGCCTACAACGCAATGATAGTCCTGAAAACCGCGCTCGTATTTCCCGAGCTCTGTCATGGATGCGGCGGCTGTCAAGCAGCCTGCCCAACCGGCGCCATCCGGGAGCAACCCCGCATGATCGGTGTGATCGAAACCGGCCGCGCCGGCCAACTCGCTTTCGCGCAAGGCCGCCTCAACCTCGGCGAACCCATGGCGCCGCCGGTGATCCGCGCAGTCAAACGGATGCGTCAAGCCGGCGGGTTCGCGCTGCTCGACGCCCCTCCGGGCACATCCTGCCCGGTGGTCGCGACGGTCCGCGACGTCAACTATGTGCTGCTGGTCGCCGAACCAACACCGTTCGGATTGAATGACCTGCGCCTGGCCGCGCAGTTGATGCGGCAACTGGAACGGCCTTGCGGAGTGGTGATCAATCGGGCGGATATCGGCAACGACGATATACGCGCCTATGCCCGCTCCGAGGCCATCCCCGTCCTGGCCGAGATTCCAGATGACCGGCGGATTGCGGAGACCTATTCACGGGGCGAGCCGGCGCTGAACGCCCTGGCCAACTGGCCGGACTTGGCGCAGGCGCTTTGGGACAACCTGCGGCAGTCCTCCGCACAAATGCAACCCACAACCTGGGCTGAGTCCGCGTGAAAGAACTCGTCATCATCAGCGGCAAGGGCGGCACCGGTAAAACCAGCGTGACCGCTGCTTTCGCCGTGCTGGCGGGGCAGTCCGTGCTGGTGGATGGCGATGTTGACGCGGCCGACCTGCACCTGATCCTGCAACCGCAGGTCCGGCAGCGCGCGGAATTTCGCAGCGGGCACATCGCCATCATCCGAACGGACGCCTGTATCGGTTGCGGGAATTGCCAGGCCCAGTGCCGGTTCGATGCCATCCGGCCGACCAAAGCGGGCATGGCCTTCCGCGTGGATGCGGTCGGCTGCGAAGGTTGCGGGGTTTGTGTGCGGTCTTGTCCGGTAAAAGCCATTGATTTCCCAGAACGAGTGATCGGCGAATGGTATGTTTCCGAGACTCGCTGCGGCCCCATGCTGCATGCGCACTTGAAGCCCGGCGGAGAAAACTCCGGGAAACTGGTTACACAGATCCGCGCCGAAGCGCGTCAGCAGGCGCAAGCGCGGGATTTGCCGCTGCTCTTGCTGGACGGACCGCCCGGCATCGGATGCCCAGTGATCGCCTCGATCACCGGCGCATCCCAAATCCTGGTGGTGACCGAGCCGACCTGCTCCGGCTGGCATGACTTGGAACGTGTCCTGGGTTTGGCGCGTCACTTCCGGGTGCCCGCATGGATTTGCGTCAACAAATGGGATATCAATCCGGCGCAAACCGAGCGGATTGAAAAAGCAGCCGGCGGGTGTGGCGCGCGCATCGCGGGACGCATCCGTTATGATCGCGCCGTCACGGACGCCCAATTAAAAGGATGTTCCTTTGTGGAGTCGCGGACCGGCGCGGCCGCGGCCGATCTGGAGGCAATTTGGAAGGTGCTATCCACAGAAATGTCCATTCAAACCAACAACAGGAGCCCGCTGGATGAAAAGCACTGAAACCAATGCTCCACCACCCCACCCGCACGATCATGACCCGGAGGAGTTCATGGAACAGAAAGCCTTGGCGGAACGAATGAGCCGTATCCGGCACAAGATCATTGTGTTGTCCGGCAAGGGCGGCGTGGGCAAGAGCACGGTGGCGGTCAACATCGCGGTAGCGTTGCTGATGGAGGGTTATCGCGTCGGGCTGCTGGACGTAGACATCCACGGTCCCAGCATCCCCGTCATGCTGGGGATGCGGGATGAAATCATCCGCGCCGCGGACGGCGCCATCATTCCGGCGGAGCGCGCCGGGCTGAAAGTAATGTCCATCGCATTCCTGTTGCGACAGCGCGATGACGCCGTCATCTGGCGCGGCCCCATGAAGATGGGCGTGATCAAGCAGTTTCTCAAAGACGTGGACTGGGGTGATTTGGATTACCTGGTCATGGATTCGCCGCCCGGGACCGGGGATGAACCGCTTTCCGTCTGCCAATTGGCGGCGCCGATGGACGGCGCAGTGGTGGTCACCACGCCACAAGCTGTGGCAACCGCGGATGTCCGCAAATCCATTAATTTTTGCCGGCATTTACGACTCCCGGTGCTGGGCGTTGTCGAAAACATGAGCGGGTTTATCTGCCCCAAATGCGGCGCGGCAACGGACATTTTCAAGACCGGCGGCGGCGAACACATGGCGGCGGAGATGGGCGTTCGCTTTCTCGGTCGGATACCAATTGACCCGCGCATTGGCGAAGCCTGCGACTCGGGCCGGCCGTTCGTGTATCATCATTCAACATCCGCCGCCGCCCAGGCTTTCAAACCCATTGTGGCGCCGATCCTGGCGCTGTTGGAGACCGGCACGGCGGAAAAACGGCCGCTTGCCAATAACAAACCAAAGGAGAACAAGATGAAGATCGCGATACCGGTAGCGGCGAGCAAACTCTGCCCCCACTTCGGGCATTGTGAGCAGTTCGCCCTCATTACAACGGATGAAGAGAAAAAAACAATTATGAACCGGCAAATGTTGACCCCGCCTCCGCATGAACCGGGAATCCTGCCTCGCTGGCTCCACGAACAGGGCGCCAATGTCATTATCGCGGGCGGTATGGGCCAAAGGGCGCAGGCGCTATTTGCCGAAAACCAGATCAAGGTGGTGATCGGGGCCCCGGCGGAAACTCCGGAGAAGCTGGTCGCGGATTATCTGGCCGGCACGCTGCAAACCGGCGCTAACGCTTGCGACCATTAATCGCGACCATCCCGAATTTGACCAACACTCAAATGCAGGTACATTAAATCCAACAACCAAGGAAAGGAGCGTTCAATATGACCGAGCCCGCCAATCCGAGTCTGCCGCTGATTGGAGAAAAGGCCCCGTCGTTCAAGGCCAAGACCACGCAGGGAGAAATTGAGTTCCCGAAGTGTTTCGAGGGTAAATGGGTCGTGTTTTTCTCGCACCCGGCGGATTTCACCCCAGTCTGCACGACGGAATTCATGACCTTCGCCGCGATGCAGCCGGAGTTTGAAAAACGCAACTGCAAGCTGCTGGGGCTCTCCATTGACAGCATCTATGCGCATATCGCCTGGCTGCGGACGATCAAGGAGAAAATCCAGTACAAGGACCTGAAGGGCATCGAAGTGACCTTCCCCGTGATCGAGGATCTCAAGATGGAGGTTTCGCGCGCCTATGGCATGCTCCAGCCGGGTGCCAGCTCAACCCAGGCGGTGCGCGCGGTGTTCATTATTGACCCCAAAGGCGTCGTGCGCGCGATCCTGTATTATCCGCTGTCGAACGGGCGAAATATGGACGAAGTAATGCGCCTGCTGATCGCGATGCAAACTTCCGACGCAAATGGCATCGCCACGCCGGCAAACTGGAGACCGGGCGACGACGTCATCGTGCCGCCGCCGGGTTCCTGCGGCGTGGCCAAGGACCGGGTGGAAAAAACCGATCCGGACGTAAAGTGCCTGGATTGGTTCATGTGCTTGAAGAAGTGCCCGAAAATATGAACGTCCATGGCCCGGCTGGCTGGCGCCCGGCCAGCCGGGCCGCATACTTGTGCAACTCACGCGATTCAACCGCTTACTGGCGTTCGGTTGCGCTCTTTGTCCGGTTTGCATCTGCGCCCGGATGTGGCCGCGCAGCCGGTTCGCCAGGGTCATGGCGCATCTCGAGAAATACTGCCCGATGTGCCGCGCTTATCGCGCCTTGCGCCAAACGCCCGCCGCACGCCCCAAAGACTCCGGAACCTTCGTTGGAACCCGCGCCGATGCAGTCTCAAACCGCATAGAAGCACAACGGATCGAATACAATCGTCCGGCCTATCGGTAATTGGTATCCATTGGAGCATTACGCAAATGGCGGAATGACAATGTATCTGATGAACTGGAAAACCCCATGGTCAGCCGCAAGCTGCGGCGGTCCATGTTTTGCGCGAAGCCCATGCGGGGCCCGATGACCTTGAACGATTTTGAAACGGCGCTGCGCGAAGAGATCGTGCAAGTCACGGGCTGCACCGAGCCAGTCAGTGTGGCCTTTGCCTTCCTGACCGCGCGGCGTCACCTGCGCAGCGCTTTCGACCCATTAAAAGTCACGGCCCGGCTGACAGCCTCGGCAGAAGTGTTGCGTAATGCGTCCACAGCCGTGACGCCATTCCTGAACAGGCGAGGATTGCGGGCGGTGGTAGCCGCGGGGCTGGCCTCCAAAGCCAACCAGTTTGACCTGTTTCCGACGCTGGACCGGCGCATGGTCCGGATACTACTTCGGCGGCGGAACTGGCTCAAAACCGGGCACAGCGGCCAGCGCCGGGGAGTGCATGTCAGGGCCACGCTAACCATGCCGACAGAATCCGTGAGCGTGGTAATTGAAGGGCGGCATGACGAGATTCGGTCTGTTGCGCGCAACGGAAAGATTATCTTTAGCGCCACGCCAGCACGGCGCCAACCGTTCGGCCTGACCGAAATCATGGCGGTGGTCGCGCAACGAAATCGCCGGCTGGAATCCATTGCGCGTGATTTTATCCTGCGGCAGGCGCGCGGCAATCTGTCTTGGCCAGTGCCCAAGCGCATGGCAGCCCTGATTCAGGCCCGCATGTGTGGAGATTCCATGCCCATCATGACTATCGTGGGATCGGGCAACCATGGCCTGATGCTGGGGGTTCCATTTTATGCGTTATATCGAAAATACGGTTCCCGAATCCTGCCAGCGGTTCTCCTGACTCTGCTGGCGGTCATTCACATGACGGAACAACACCACCGCATCTCTGACGCTTGCGGTCTGGCCACCAAGGCCGCGCCAGCGCTGGCGGCCGGCTTGGCGTATGCCCAAGGCGCGGATCGGTCTCGTATCGAACGTTTGATGGCGGACGTCGCGCGAGCCATGCCCCGGTTAAAATGTCATGGCGCCCGCGCCACTTGCGGCGGCAAGGCCTGTCGGGCGCTCAAAGTGGTCATGGCCCAGGTAAAAGCCATGACGGGAAAGGAGTGGTTGGCTTGAAATTCGCAATGCGCGACCTGAAAGATAACTTCCGGAAATTGACCGACCGAGAGCAAGTTTATCTAAAAAACGGCTACAACAGCCGTCGGGCAATCAGTTTTGTGCTGGCTCACACAGGCCGACTGTCGGGACGGACTCTCGATGTTGGGACTGGGAAAGGCCGTTTCCTGATCCGGCTCGCGCGGCGCGCGAACCGAGTGGTGACGATTGACTCCAATCCCGCCGAGCAACGCTTTGCGCGCATGAATGCCAGCTTGCACGGTGTAGCCGGCCGTATCCGTTTCGTCATTGCGGATGCCGCCGCCCTGCCCTTTCCGGACCATTCCTTTGACACGGTGGTCTCCATGAACTGCCTGCACCATCTGCGCGACCTGGAGGCCGTGCTGGCTGAAATCACGCGCGTTATCCGGCCCGGCGGCCGGATCGTACTGGCCGATCTGGACGCCAACGGGTTTCGCCTATTCGACCGCATGCATCGCCGCGAGGGCCGGCCGCATGAGCGCTTCGCTTATCGCTGGCCGCAGGTTGCCGCGTTGTTGCGCCGGGCCGGATGCGTCGTGCGGCTAACGCGAGGGGAAAACACCGTTGTGCTGGCTGGACGGGCGCGTCCCCAGACGGAAACGAGCTAATTTATGAGCCAGAATGGTATGGTTTTGGAAGACTATCGCAATCGAGTGCGCGCGCTCGCCGTGAAACACGGACTGAACAACACGGCGGTTACGGTCCGGGCAATGCCGCTCACCCCCGAGGAGGCCATGGGCACGCCCGCACGGCGGGATTTCCCAATCCTGGAAGGCAAGGAACGCCTGATCGAGGCAACGGTCAACGGCGCGCGCGGACAAGCGTTCACCGATTGCGCCTCGGAATACAATGGAACATTCCTCGATGTGCTGAATATGCCGCTGGACAACAATCGCGACCGGGCCGTTTTTCTGGCGGCGACCAATGCCGCGCTGGCTCATCTGCGGCTGGCGACCGGAACAGTTCACTGCAAGCACAACGATCCCGAGAAATGCGCTTTTGACATTGCCATGTCAGCGCGTATCACGGATGCGCAAACCGTCGGGTTGGTTGGATTCAATCCCGCCATCGCCGAGGCGCTCGTGAAGGAGTTCGGAACGGAAGCGGTGCGAATCACCGACTTGAATCCGCAAAACATCGGGACCACCAAGTTCGGTGTCACGATCTGGGACGCGCGCGCCCAGACTCCTGAACTCGTCAAAACCCGCGACCTGATCCTGGCGACCGGCACCACGCTGGTCAATGGGACCTTCGACGAACTCCTGACACGGGTCCGCGCCGCCCGCAAACGGCTGGTCTTTTACGGCGTTACCGCCGCAGGGGTCTGCCGGGTATTGGGCTTGGAACGCTGGTGCGCGCTGGCACAGGATGGCGGGCCATGAGGATTTTGGACGCCTTGATTGACAGCCTGCCGGCACAAGATGCGCCGGTGGAGAATATGTGCGCGGGTGCGTTCTGGACGGCTGTGACGACCCGGCACACTGGTCTGGCCACGACCTGCCGCGAACAGGATTTGCAGCACAGTGATCATCCCTGCATGGTGAAGAATGCCGGTGCCTTGATCGGGCAAAGGGCGGGCGATCTGGTGGAATATGTCCGTTCAGATGACACGGTCAGCGCATCCATCGGCATGGCGACCATCAACTCGCTGCTGGAAATAAACGAAGTTCGATGCGTTGAGCAAGGCGCTTATGAGGTTCTGGCGGAACGTGGGCGGGGGCGGGATATTGCCGTGGTCGGACACTTTCCGTTTATTCCCAAATTACGCGAGACCGCCCGCAATGTCTGGGTAGTTGAAAAACACACGCGTCCGGGAGATTACGGCGCGGACGAGGCCGTCCGCATCCTGCCCAAGGCTGAAGTGGTGTGCCTGACCGCGACGGCTTTCATCAACCACAGCATTGAGGATTTGCTGGCGTTGTGCCATGACAGCTACGTGGTCCTGACAGGGCCGAGCTCACCGCTGACACCGGTACTATTCGATTTCGGCATCGGCGCAATCTGCGGCACGCGCGTGACCGACGCCGCAGCCGTGTACCGTTATGTCAGCCAAGCCGCCACCTTCAAACAAATTCGCGGACATGGCGTGCGCCTGCTGACCATGATGCGCCCATGAAGATCACCATTATCGTGGATAACCAGGTCCGGCCGGGGTTGGTTGCCGAACATGGCTTGAGCTTCTGGTTGGAAACAAATGCCGGGAACCTCCTGTTCGATACGGGCCAGGGCGCGGCATTTGAATCCAACGCCGGCGCACTGGGCATCCCATTGGAAACCGCCGGCGCCATTGTCCTCAGCCATGGTCATTATGACCATACCGGCGGCCTTCCAATCGCCTGTACGCGCAACCGGGCGGCTCCGGTTTATCTTCATCCGGACGCACTGGCAACACGGTTCAGCATCCGCGACGGTGTGGCCAAACCAATCGGCATGCCCGGCTTCAGCCGACAGGCTTTACAGGCCGCCAAATCGCGCATCCGATGGACAACCGGTCCGACCGAAGTTCTGCCCGGTGTTTACGTAACCGGTCCAATTCCGCGCCGGCATGAGTTGGAAGACACCGGCGGACCTTTTTTCATGGATACGGCGGGCCGCCAAGCTGACCCAATCCCGGACGACCAGGCGCTCTGGGTGGACACCCCCAACGGCGCGGTGATTGTGCTCGGCTGCGCGCATTCCGGTGTTATCAACACACTCGCTTGCATCAGCGCGCAGCGGGGTCAGTCCAACGTCCATGCCGTGATCGGCGGGATGCACCTGGCAGCCGCGTCCGCCGCGCGATTGGACGCGACCGCACAGGAGTTGGCCCAATGCCAGGCAAAGCGATTCGTGCCCTGCCATTGCACCGGCGAGGCCGCGGTTCGATATCTCGCCGACCGATTTCCCGGAATGCTAACCGCCGGGATGGCCGGGATGACACTGGAGCTGTCAACCGCTGACTAACAACCTCACGTCACCGGAACTATGCGGCACCAGGCAACCAGCCATGCGCCAAGTATCCTGAGCATGCAAGCGCCTTGCCACAAGTTCCCAGTCCGGTTTCAATCCTACGGCATCACATTGGTCGAGACCGCCGGCGCGGCATTTGTCGCCGTCGGCAGACTGTTGGTCGCAACGACCGCATGGGCGGCCCGGTCCTTGCCTGGGAAAAGCGGCACGACCCAGCGCATCACGTCGCGATAGGTCAGCAGCAGGAACAAGCCAATCAACAGCGTAGCGAAGACATTGACCGTGATATTGACCACCCGCGCGGGGACACGGCGGCGCGTGATCAATTCCCACAGCGAGAAGCAGATATGCCCGCCGTCCAGCACCGGAACCGGCAACATGTTCAGAATCGCCAGGTTGACATTCAGCATACAGGTAAACCAGAGCGCCAGGATGAAGCTGTTCTGGATCGTCAGCCAGAACATGAACAAGATCGCGATCGGACCGCCGACCGCCTGCGAGGCGGCCTTCGCCTCCTTGGGCGTCAACAGCGCCCGCAGGAACCGGACAATCACTGTGGCATGGTCGCGAATCTGCGCCATTGGTTTGGGATGCACGACCGAGTCATAATCCATATCCATCGTATTGAAAATTATTCCAATGAGCGCGCGGCCGGCCTTGGCGTCATACTTCGGCCGCATTTGGACAGTCAGGTCGGTTTTGCCGCGGCGGATAACGGCCGGCACCGTCTGATCGCGGGCCAAATTGACCATTTCAATCAGATGTTCGCGACTATAGAGCTTCTTCCCGTTAAATTCCAAAATCCGGTCGCCCGACTTCAACCCGGCCTCCGCCGCGCTCGAACCGGGCACGACGCTGGCGACCGAACAGATATTCATCCAGCCAATGCCGGCCACCGCGCGGACACCCATCCAATTTTTTTCGGTCGCCACCACCGCCGTCTTGACGCCGGCCGGCGCGCGCACATTGAGAGTGACCTGTGTCGCCAGCGCGCTTTTCATCAGCAAGTCTTCCCAATTGCGCACCGGTTCGCCGTTGACGGCGGTGATCTCATCGCCCAACGCCAGCCCCTGCTTGAAAACGGCGCTATTGGTTGAAATATAGCCGATCACACAATTGCGCTCGTGCGGCGCAGACGGCTTGCCGGCCCAGTACACGACATAAGCGATCAGGAATGCGAGCAGCATGTTGCCGATGGCGCCGGCCGCCGCCACGATGATTTTCTTCCAGGGCGCGACAGGCGGCAGCATCTGGCCGTCCTCGCGCTTCTCCTCCGTTCCGCCCGGATCCATCTGCGGCAAGGCGACGTAGCCGCCGAACGGGATGACGCCGATCTTGTAGACAATGCCATTCACCTTGCGCTTCCAAAGCGCCGGGCCAAAGCCGATAGAGAAAGTCTCGATCACCATACCGCACCAGCGGGCAGTGAGGTAATGACCCAGTTCATGGACAAAGATGGTGATACCGAACAGAATCAACACCATCAGAATAGTATAAATAGTCAGCAACATAGGTTTCTTTCCGATCTTGATTGGCTGAGTAATAATTGCATGTCATCAGCCGAGGAACCAACGCGCATATACAAACAGCAGCGGCGCAGTGAACAGCAGGCTGTCCATAATATCCAGGATTCCGCCCATGCCCGCGATGACCCGGCTGGAATCTTTGACGCCCACCGCCCGCTTGAAAAGCGACTCCGTCAAATCCCCGGCAAGACCCATGACCGTCAAGCCGATGCCCAAACCGACCGCATCTCCCCAGCCAAGCCGCAAGACACCCATCTGGCCATCACTGGACCAGCAGAACACCAGGCTCACCAAGACCCCTGCGCCCAATCCGCCCAAGACACCCTCCCATGTCTTGGCCGGCGATATCCGTGGTATGAGCTTATGCCGGCCGACGGCGCAACCGACAAAGTACGCACCGGCATCCGAGAACTTGACCACCGCTACAAGATAAAAAAGGAGCAATCGGCCAGTCTGAAAATCCCAGACCAAGATCAATTTCGTAATGAAATTCAGGAGGAAGGCTATATAGAGGAAACCCAGCAATGTCCCGGCGATGGTTTCGATCGGCCGGGGATTGTTCTTCTGGAGAAACTGGCGCAGACAGAGCGTCAATACCATCGTCATAATCACCGCGCCTTCGACTTCAAAAACCATAGCGGGCGCGCGCCGAAGCGAATACGCGGTGGCCAGGATGAGTCCGACACCGCCCAGTGCGCCCAGCAGACGGTAGTTGGGAATCTGCGCGGCGTCCAGAAAGGCATAGAACTCCAGCATCCCCCACAGGCAGATGCCGAGCAGCGCCAACAAGACTCCCTTGTTCGGTAGGAAGATAATGGCCAGCAACGTAACCAGCGCGATGGAGAGACCGCTCACCAGTCGCTGTCGAACCTTAGGTAGATTGGCGGAATTCATCGGGTGGTTTATTTAATATCGCCAAAACGGCGGTGCCGCCGGGCGTATTCCGCCAGCGCCTCCAGGAACTGCGGTTCGCGGAAATCAGGCCAGAGGACGGGGGTCACGTATAATTCCGCGTAAGAAAGCTGCCAAAGCAGAAAATTACTGATCCGCATTTCACCGCTGGTGCGAATCATGAAATCCGGATCGGGAATATCCGGCGCATACAGGTTGTCCTGGATGGTCCGCTCATCAATGGCATCCGCCTTGATCGCGCCGCATTCAACCTGGGCGGCGATCCGGCGCATGGCGTCCACCAATTCAGCGCGGCCGCCATAACTCAAAGCGAGGATCAGCGTCCCCTCGGAGTAATGGCGCGTGGCATCCATCACACGCCGGAGTTCCTTCTGCAACGACGGCGGCAGATCCGCCATCCGTCCGATCATGCGCAGCCGCACCTGGTTTTCGTGCAATTCAAACTCCTGCTTGCGCAGGAAGGTTTTCAAGAGGCTCATCAACCCGCTGATCTCGTCCTTCGGGCGAACCCAGTTTTCGACGCTAAACGCATAGAGCGTGAGGTATTTCACCCCGGCCCGCTTGCAGGCGCGCAGCACAGCCCGAACGGACTCGGCGCCCTCACGATGCCCGCGAATCCGGGGCCAGCCCCGTTGCCGCGCCCAGCGTCCGTTGCCATCCATGATGATGGCCACGTGTCGGGGAATCCGGGATTCTTCGTTGTGGGTTGACTTGCTCACGGCCGCACATCCACGCGCAGTGTGCTGGCCCGACGGGGTCCGACGGAGACCAGGCCCACCGGCACCCCGGTCAGCGCCGCCAACCGTGCGATATAGTCGCGCGCCCGCACCGGCAAGTCCTCAAAACGCGTCGCGTCCCGGGTGGACGATTTCCAACCTTTGAACTCTTCATAGACGGGCCGGCATTGCTCCAACAACCGCACATTGGCCGGAACTGTTTCATATCGGCGCCCGGCACATTCATACGCCACGCAAATCCGGATTGTGTCGAAGACATCCAGCACATCCAGTTTCATGATGGCCCACAGATCAATGCCGTTCACCATGACGGAATAGCGCGCCACAACAGCGTCAAACCAACCGCAACGACGCGGCCGACCGGTGGTCGCGCCGAACTCGTGGCCGACCTCCCGCATCCGTTTGCCGGTCTCATCCAGCAACTCAGTCGGGAACGGCCCCTCCCCCACGCGTGTCGTGTATGCTTTGACAATCCCCATCACGCGGTCAATCCGATGCGGTGGCACGCCCGCTCCCGTGCAGGCCCCGCCCGCGGTCGCGTTGGACGAGGTGACATACGGATAAGTTCCGTAGTCAATATCAAGCATCGTCCCCTGCGCGCCTTCAAACAATATGGATTCATTGCGCACCACGGCCTCATGGAGAAGTGGAATGGTGTCCACAATGAACGGCTTCAAATAATTGGCCGCCGCACAATAATCCGCGAGCACGTCAGCATAAACCAGCGGTGGGGCGGACATCGCGGCCAGTATCCTGTTCTTTTCCTCCACCCGGGCCCGCAGCAACGCCGGGAAATCGGGATCCAACAGGTCGCCCATCCGTAAACCCAGTCGGGCCGCCTTGTCGCCATAGCACGGGCCGATGCCGCGCCGAGTCGTGCCGATCTGCTCGCTCTTCGCGCGGCGCACCTCGCTGCTTTCGTCCAGCGCCCGGTGATACGGTAAAACCACATGTGCGCGATCGCTGACGAAAAGACAGCCGCCCGGATTGATTCCGCGCTGCTCCAATTCCGTCAATTCCTTCACCAACGCCACGGGATCCACCACCACGCCATTGCCAATGACACATTTTTTCCCGGGCCGCAAGATGCCGGACGGGACCAAGTGCAGGATATAACGGCTGTCACCGATCTCAACGGTGTGCCCCGCGTTGTTGCCACCCTGGTAGCGGACCACCCAGTCCACTTCTTCCGTCAACACATCAATGACCTTGCCCTTGCCCTCATCGCCCCATTGCGCGCCGATCAAAACCGTATTGGCCATGTTTGTCTCCGGAATGTTTTGAAACAGAAGGAAACGAATGCGGGGTGCTTGACGCTTATCTTCGTTATCTTTGTTCCCTTCCGTAAAATACAGTCTCAACTCTCCAGTTCGGCTGTCATGTCCTTCACCAGTTGAGCCACGATTACGCTCGCTTCCGCCGGGGGAACGATTCGCATCTCACCGGTTTTTCGCAGTTTGATCTCCACGCCACCCTTGGCCAACGACTTTTCGCCAATATTGACGCGAATCGGGAGGCCCAGCAGGTCGGCATCTTTGAACTTCACACCAGGCCGTTCGTCACGGTCATCCACCAACGATTCCACCCCTTGCGCACTCAAGTCCGCGTCCAGTTTCCCAGCGATTTGCATCGTTTCAGCATGCTGCACATTGAGCGGGAGGATTTCCACCGGATATGGGGCGACAGAAACCGGCCAGATGATGCCATTGTCGTCAAAACTCTGTTCGATCACCGCTTGGAGTGTACGGGTGACGCCAATCCCGTAGCAACCCATCACGGCCGGTTTTTGCTGGCCGTCGGCCGCCAGGTACAGCGCGCCGAGTTTTTCACTGTACTTCGTTCCGAGTTTGAAGACATGCCCCACTTCAATCCCTCGTTTCTCGTGCAATGTGCCGTCGCAACGCGGGCAACCGTCGCCCTCCTTGGCCATGGTACAATCACCGTAGCCCGTTACCTGCGCGTCACGATTGATGTCCACATGCACCAAGTGCGCATCCGGCTGGTTGGCGCCGGTGATGGCGCCCCGATAACCCTTCAGCTTCTCATCGGCATAAATCGGAATGGTCAACCCAACCGGCCCGGCGAATCCGACCGGCGCACCCGTTACGCGACGAATGGTTTCATCGTCGGCCAGAGCCAACGTCTGGGCCTTCAGGAGTCGTTTTAGCTTGATCTCGTTGATCTCGCGGTCGCCCGGCGCCACGACTGCAACCGGATTGTTGTCGGCCAGGTAGATCAACGTCTTCATCAACCGCGCCGGCGGCGATTGAAAGAACGCCGCCACCTCAGCCACGGTGCGCTGGTTTGGCGTCGCCACCACCTCGAGCTTCCGATCCGGGTCAGCCTCAAACACCACCGTGCCGCGAAACTTGCTCTCCGCGCGCTCGAGATTGGCCGCGTAGGAACAACGATCGCATTCGACAATGCCATCCTCGCCGGAATCGGCCAGCACCATGAACTCGTGCGACCAATTGCCGCCCATTGCGCCGGTGTCAGCCTCGACCACCTTCGTGCGCAGACCGCAACGCTTGAAGATACGCGTGTAAGCGTCGTACATCGCCTTGTAGCTGGCATCAGCCTCGTCCCACCCGGTGTCAAAACTGTAGGCGTCCTTCATGATGAATTCCTTGGCGCGCATTAGACCAAAGCGCGGGCGGATTTCATCGCGGAACTTGGTCTGGATCTGATAGAGGTTGACCGGAAGCTGGCGGTAGGAACGAATTTCGCGCGCGACCAGGTCGGTGACAATTTCCTCGTGCGTCGGGCCCAGAACCAGCGGGCGCTCCTGCCGGTCCTGGATGTTGAACATCACCTCCTTGAGCAGGTCATAGCGGCCGGTCTTTTCCCAGATTTCGCGGGGATGCAGGGCGGGCATGAGGATTTCCAAGGCGCCGGCGCGGTCCATTTCCTCGCGCACGATACGCTCCACTTTCCGGAGCGCCTTGAATGCCAGCGGCAAAAAGGTGTACAACCCGGCGCTGAGTTTGCGGATCAAGCCGGCCCGCAGCATCAGCTTGTGGCTCGGAATTTCCGCCTCCTGCGGCACTTCGCGCAACGTGGGAATCAGTTGTCGGGACCAGCGCACGGGGTAATCCTCCAAATAAACGCCTTCTTTTTTCGAAAAGCCCCGCCATGCTAATGAATCGGCCGGGGACAAACAAGCGCGGTTTGCGGGAACGGGATTGAATCAAAACAGAACCGGCCGGGGGATCCCGGCCGGCTTTAACCGCTTTTAAGCGTCCTGATCAACTGGGTGGCTTGGTCTTCGGCAAGCCAAACGCCCGATTCTGGCCCACAGTCCATTTGCCCTTGGCCTTCAGGATATCCACCCGTTCAAACCGCTTCAAAACATTGCGGCGCGTGGCAATCTTGCTGCCTGCTTTCAGACTTGAATGCATCGACATGGCAACTACTCCTCTATGCTGAACTCACTATTGATGTCAAATAGAGCGCGAATGTTTAGCAAAAAAACAAGGCTTGTCAACGATTTATAGCCAGGTCCAACACCAAGACGCGGGGCCGGTCTTTCCAGGCGCGGGCCGGGGCCATATGTTCCAATACCGAGTCGCAATAGAGCGAAAGTTCACGGGCCCGGCGCCGTGCCGCGCGCCGGACGGCATCGGAGGCATCGGCTACCGGCCGCAAACCAGTCAACCCCAGAACGCCATCCCCACCCGTCTCATCCCAAGCCTCGGCCAATTGCTCAAGGATGATCCGAACACCACGGCACAGGGCCAGTTCCAGCGAATCGTTGCCGTCCTTGGCCAGACGCGCAAAGTCCAGCACCCACATCGCCTCGCCATCCGCGGAAAGCCACCGAGCCGGACGAACCAATCCTGATGCAAACACGTTCCACCAGTCCGGGGTGATCTCGCCAGTCCAGATACCCGCGGCTCCCGCGCGGGCGGCGCCATCTCGATTCGCATCGGCAACCGCAAAGCATGCCGCCGCTGCTTCCGCCCCAATCCCCCGAAGCGCGCGCGCAAGCAGCATGCTGATATAGGAAGCGGGGAGCGTCCGATCCGGGCCTTGGATAGCGCAATAGGCGGCCACACCACGCGCCAACTCCTCCGCCTGTTCGAGGGGTGGCGCGGCCGGGCCGCAGACGCGGGAGATTTCCGCGAGCAAATGATCCGCCAGCGATTCCTGATATTCCTGGAGGGTTGTGGAATTCCAGATCATTGACGGCCGATCAGGCGGTCAACTTCGCTGAGGAACTGGTTGACATCACGAAACCGGCGGTAAACGGAGGCAAAGCGAACAAAGGCCACTTCGTCAAGTTTCTCCAGCCGCTCCATCACCTTGCGGCCAATCGCCGTACTGGAGACCTCGCGTTCATATTCGCTTTCCAGTTCGCCGATGATGGAATCCACCAGCGCCTCAATCTGCGGGGCGCTGATTGGACGCTTCTCGCAGGCTCGCTCAATGCCACCCAACAACTTGCGCCGGTCGAAATCCTCGTGGCGCCCATCCCGTTTGATCACCCGCAAAGTGGCTTTAACGACTTCCTCATAAGTGGTAAAGCGATAACTGCATTGCAAACAGGAACGCCGGCGCCGGATGACATCACCATTGCGCACCGCGCGGCTGTCAATCACCTTATCGTCCTGGTTCCCGCATTTTGGGCAGCGCATAGCACCTCCAAGCGCATACCACAGGGGCTGGTATTGCGGAACCGAATACCCCACAATCTGTGGGATTGTCAAGTGATTGCGACGCGATTTCTATTCCTTGCGCCGGACCCGGTAGATACGATGCCAGGTGTTGGACGACTCTATGTCCTCATACTGCATATCGCCGCCGTAGGTTGAGATGAAGTCGTTGGTCTGATTGGGCCCCGGCCCCGATGGCGCATTCGTCCAATAGTAGCAGTTCGTTGAGTATTCGATCAGATAGTTCTCATCCCATGCGCCGCGCCAAACGATATTGTACTTGCGCTGGCTCTTGAAAATGGAAGAGATCGCAAACTCGCCGAAGAAAATCATCATCGGCATATTGTTAGTGTCAACGTAGCTCGGATCGCCCTCGCCAATGATGCGCCAGCGGCCCTTGAACGTGTTATAGAACGGCGACAAATTCCAGATGATGTATTCCTGATCGTTCGGGATGCCGGTGGCGAGATTAGTCCAGGTATCGCCGCCATCGCCGGAGTATTGCACCGCAAAAGTCAGCCCCGTGGGCACATTGCGAATGGTCCAGATCAACGGCAAAGGCGAACTGGTCACGCTCAAGGCCTCGTTTCCGGTTCGGGCAAACACGATGGTGTTGGTGGCGCTGCGGCTGGCATACTCGGTATTGCCGTAGGCGCCAATGTTGATGCGGAAGCCATTGGTCGGCGGCTCCAAGTCATACGGAGACGTCGGGTTGCCCTTGTCAATGGCCCAGGAGTCCAGACTGTCATAGACCCACCCGGCACCGTCGAGCCAACGCCCGCCGGTGGACTGGAGATGGAAATCGCCGGTGTCCGCGCTGGCGAGCAGCGGATTGGTGATATTGCTGCGGTAATCGTGCTGGCGCGCGAGTTGCCAGGAAAGCAGGTCGGCGTATCCGCTGTAAATCTGCGGCGCGCCCAGAAAATAATAGACGTTGTAATCCACAAAGATGTCCGAGATCGGGCCGGTCAGCGCCACAGCCCCGCTATTGGTGGGCACCACAAAGATATTATTCTGCAATATTCCGTTGGCCGACCCGACCGAGTAGCGGAACGCGAACGGTTTGTTGCCCACCAGCGTGCAGTTTTCCACAATAGCGGTCTGGCAAGCTGAAATATCCACGCCACCCTGGTTGTTGTCCCAGAAACGCGCGTTGCGCATGGTCGGGCTAATACAATTTTGGGCCACAAAACCATACCGATTGCTTAATGCAAAAACACGTTCAGCGGTACAGTGTTGATTGGTGCTGAATAGGAAGCCGCGGTTCCCGCCCTGCACGGTCAAGTCGCGCAGACTAACGTATCGGGCGCGCACATCCAAAACATCCGCATTAGTGAAACCGCGGTCAAAGATACTGCTGCGATCGGCATAATTGGTGCTCCCCTGAATCAACAACGGACCGTAGCCGGCATCGCCGCGCCGAGACCAAATGACCTGCAAATTGTTGGTCAGCAGATAGAATCCGGTATCCACGTAAATCGTATCCGGCCCGACCACATCATAGGCCGCCAGGACAGAGGATACGGAATCCAGAGGCGAATCCGCAGTCAAGCCGGTATTGGTCGGCGATCCGGGCGCCGTGGTGTAGCAGTCACCGTCTGTGTTGGTGTCGTTTACATAAAAGTTCAAGGCGGTGTTGCGCAAGGCAAAAGTATTATCCGTCTCGTCATACACCGAGACATTGGTTTGCAGGACGACGCGCCACAGCGAGGTGAGGCTGGAGAGGAACGGCGTGGAATCCCACCAATAGGCTTGGTTGGTGGCCGCCACCCCGGCCGCAATCGTGCTCCAAGTCAGGCCCTTGTCGGGGGAGTATTCCAGGTTGACCAAATCGTTCCCGCCAATATTGCGCGCCAGCCAGCGCAACCAGTTGGTCCCGCGCATAACGCCGCCATCGTTCATGGTCAACGTCACCAGCGAAGGCACGGCCGGTGTCTTGCTGGCCTGATCGGTATTGCCATACGCGCCCAAGTTGACGCGCCCGCCGTTGGGCGGAGGCTCATTGGTCCAAATCGAGAGCGGATTGCCGGCATCAATCACCACAGAATCCACCAAGTCGGTAACCCATGTGCCGCCGAACCAGCGCCCGCCAGTGGAGAACTCGTGATAATCGCCGCCGGCTTCATCGGCAAACAACGGCTCCCTGGATACGCTGTGCGCGTCCTGCCCGGACTCCTCCTGCCAATAGACCAGTTTTTCCCACTGGCCATTGCGCAAACCGATCCAGGCGTTGCTGCGCGCCACCAAATTATTATAGTCGGACTGGACGGTCCCGCCCTCCCAGCGAATGCAGAACTTGTCCGGTCCGGTGGCGACCAGCGTGCTGTTCTCCAAGGTCGAATAGGCCGACCCGCTTTGGCGGAACTGGGAGTCGCCGGCGGCCAAGGTGCAGTTGCGCACCGTGATGTCTTCCGAATAATTGCCGCTGACAAAAACGGCGGAAGCGGTGCCGCCGTATACCAGCGCATTTTCCAGCAGTAGACCGCCGCAATTGCCCAACGAAATGCCGGCATCCCGCACGTTGACCCGCCGGACCGCGCTGTCACGCACCGCGCTCAAGATCAAGCCGCCGCCGGTGCAATCCACATCGCGGATTTGCACGTCCGTCTCGGTCGGCCCGGGCCCGCTGCCGGCGGCGCTGATGCCGCCGTTGGTGAATGCGAGGTTCATCATTGAAATGGATTCCCCCGCCAGACTGATATCCCCTCCCAGGAGCACAAAATTGGATATCGTAATATAGCTCCCGGGCAACAAGAGAATAGACATCCGCGAGCCTTCAGAGGCACGATCCAAGACACTGCGAGCGGCATGGGTGCTGCCGACAAGATAAATATGCTGGCCGTCGCGCCCACTATCCGCAATGGTTATGGTCCCCCAGGTGTTAGTGACCGGATACACACCGGTGTCCACCAGAATGGTATCGCCCTTTTCCACATCCAGGGAATTCAGCAAACCTTGGAGAGTCGCCTTGGGCGACCACGGGAACAAGCCGAAGTTGGTGTCGCTGCCGATCTGGGTCGTATAGACGTCGTTGTTAGTATACGCGTCATTGATGTAGTAGACAAAAGGCTGGTTGCGCAACGCGAAGAACGTGCGCGTCATGGACTGGACATTGGTGTCGGAATCCAGTTGGATGCGCCAGCGGGCGTTCGGGCTGGAAATGAACTTGTTAGTCCCGCCGACCTGAATCGCGCTATCCCACAGATATTGTCCATTCGTCACCACCACGCCGAACGCGATGTTGGTCCAAGCCACGCCGTCATTGAAGGAGTAATCCAGCCGGACCGTGTTCGTTGAATCCATGCCGCCCCAAGCCCAGACCAAGTAAAAAATGTTCTCCAGCCGCCCGCCCGCCATGGCCGTGATGGCAAAGAGCCAAGCATTGGTTCGACTCTTGCTGGCCTCCGGCGTGTTGCCATACCGGCCGATGTTCAGGCGCGCACCGTTCGGGTCGGGTTCATTGGTGAAAGCAGCGGTCGCGTCGGCGGTGTCAATCGCGCATGACCACTCCGTATCGTTGGTTACATACACCCGTAACGCCGGATCGAAGCGGCCGGATGCGCTTCGGACGTGGAAATCGTTATTGGTGGGATCGGCAAACAGCGGATCCACATCGAACGAATGCATGTCCTGCCCGCGCGCCAAGGTCCACTGCGGAATACCCTCCACCGGTTGCAATCCCAGGTCCACGCCATAAAGCGCTCCATCCACCACGTGCAGAATGTTAAAATCGGAATAGACACTGGTGTTGGTGGCCACCGCGAAGCAAAGATTGCTGACCCCGCTGGCATGCAGGATCGAGTTGCTGACGTTGATATTGCCGATGGCAACGGAGAAGGCATGGTTCTTGTTGGACCATATTACGCAATTATTGAACTGGTTGGCCTCGCTCTGGACGCTGACCACGCCATGACCGGCAATACGGGTGATCACACAATGGTTGAATTCGTTATCCCAACTCTCGTAGAGGCTGACTCCCGCCCCGCCACCGTCACGAATATGGATATCGTTGAAATGCGATCCCTGACAGTAGCGCAGGTTGAGACCCCCATTAGTCGCCGACTGAATATCGAAGTGGGCCATCTCATAGAAGGGCAATGAATTGAACGAAAACGCGGCATTATCGATCAACTCGGGCGTCTCGCGGCCAATCACCGTCCGGGCCACCACACTGGTGCTGCCCAGCAAGCGCACATAAGCGGATGATGTGCCGGCGTCCAGCGAGGTGATCAAGATACCATTGGTTAATGGATAATAGCCCGTATCCACAAAGATCGTGTCGCCGCCGTCCACATCATAGCTGTTGAAAACATCCTGGATTGAAAGCATCGGAGTCAGCGGGCTCAACCCAACATTAGACACGCTGCCGACTTCCCAAGTGTAAACATCATTGTTGGTGCTAAGATCGTTCACGTAGAATTGGACCGCACCGACGCGCATGAAGAAATTGGCGGTTGTTGCATCCATCACGTTCGTGTCGTCATCATAAACCACACGCCATCGTCCGAGCGGGGTGGACTGATAGTTGGTGGTGTTCCAGATATACCCGTCCTGGTTCACCGGCACGCCGCTGGCAATATTGGTCCAAGTCTCCCCCGCATCAATCGAATACTGAACGGACACGGTACGATCCGTCGCCATGCCATGCGAAACCCAGTACAGCTTCTGCGTCCCCTGGACGGTGCCGCCATCGCGGATGCTCACCGCCAGCAAGGCCGGATTGGTTGGGGTCTTGCTGGCCTGATCGGTATTCCCGTATAGGCCGATATTGACGCGCCGGCCATTCGGCTCCGGCTCATTGGTCCACACCGCTCCGAACGCGCCGGCGTCTATGGCCCACGAAGTGGCCGCATCCGAAACCCAATTGGTGCCCCCCCAATGCCCTTGCGTGCTGCGCACATGGAAATCGCCCGCCGCCGGGGCATTGAACAATGGATCGCCCACAATGGAATGGAAGTCCATGCCGCGCGCGCGCTGCCATTCAATCAATTTCGAATATACAGTCTGGTTATAGGTGTTGAACGCAAGCCGGGCGGGACTGGTGTGGCATAACAAATTGAAATCGCCCGCGATGTTGCCGCCTTGAGCCACCGTATAAACTTGGTTGCTAACCCCGTAGGCATGCAGAATCGAGTTGGACACCGTTAAGCTGCCGCCCGCGATTGATATCGCGCCCTGCCAGTTCGACCAGAACACCCCTTGATCCCAGGTCACCTGCCCAGCGTTCATGCTCAAACCCGGCCCGCCGTTGTTCCAGGCTGCGCAGTGGCGCATGACAACGGGCTGAACATTGCCAATCGTGAACCCGCCGGTCAGATTGCTGAACGCTTCAATCCAATTCAGGCTGATCTGCTCGCAGGCACCCAAAGCCACGCCCACACCAGCGCCCTTGACACGCAGGTGCTCCACCTCAACATAACGCGTGCTATAGAACTCCAGACCAACGCTGGCTGGGTTGCTGGACGCGCGGTCAATAACACTTCCGCCGTAGAGATAGTTTGTACTCCCATACACCCGGATGGGCATACCCGACATACCGCGGCTTAATGAGTTAAAGGCAAAAGACGCTGTATTCGAGTAGTATCCCGTGTCGATATAGATCACATCCCCTGCCCCAACCACGTAATTTTGCATCAGCGTAACCGGACTATCCAACGGGGCCCCAGCCGAACGACCGCTGTTGGTTGGATTACCCGGGGCCGTGCAATACATATCGCCATTGGTAAAAGCATCGTTGACGTAATAGGTTTGCGGCTCATTTCGGATTATAAAATCCTTATCCACCGCATCAGTGGCGTTCGAGGTTTCGCTCACGACACGCCAGCGCGCCCGGATCGTCGTGGGCAGTGCCGAAACATTCCATCGGTAGGAACCGGCCGAAACCGGCACATTGGAAAGGATGGTGTTCCATTCCACGCCGCTGTTCAGGGAATAGTCAAGGCGCACTGTATCCCCGGTGGAGAGCATGTTCCCCGAAACCCAATAGACGGTTACAGTCCCGTCAAGCGTGCCGCCGTCATTGAAGGATACCGCCAGGATCCAAGGATCTAATAGGCTCTTGCTAGCCTCACTACTGTTGCCATCCGACCCAATATTGACCCGGCGGCCATTCGGGACCGGCTCATTTGTCCATGTGGACCCAGGCCCGCCGGTGTCAATCATCGGCGATGTGACCGCATCGTTGGTCCAGCCAAATCCCGGCACAAAGCGGCCGGACTGGCTCTGCAGATGGAAATCGCTCCCGGCAGTCGCCAGTTTGGGATCATGGCTGAGGCTGTGCGCATCCTGACCGTACTGCAGCACCCAACTGGTCAGTGTATCAAAAATGTCAACGCCGCCAACCGCACCACCACTGGGGCGAATACCCACCAAAGCACCATCCGCCACTAGCACATTGTTGTAGTCAGATACCACACCGCCCGGCATCATACTGAAAACAACTCCGTTCGTTCCGTACGCCTTCAGCAGGGAGTTGCTGATCGAGCCCGAACCGGCAACTGCATACGTATTGCCCCAGCTCACCCCGCGATCAAAAATAAATTCGCCGCCGGAACTCAACAGACCGGCTCCGCCGTTATCCAGCGCCAGACAGCGTTCGAAGCCCGCTGTCGCCTTTTGAATGCTGAAGCCATGACCGCTGTTATTTCGACTAATGACACGGACAAAGACGCAATCGGGCGACTCGTTGACATAAATGCCGTTGACCGCGTTCTGGACTGTCACATCACGCAGGTCAATTCCACCCGTCCGGTAGAAGTGGTAACCATTGCCGCTGCCACCACGATCGAAGACCGTGCCGCCCCCCACGGAATTCGTGCTGCCTTGGATCACCACGCGGTTGGACGCCGTGCCCGCATCCAGGTCACCGATATTGATCTCCGCTGTCAGCGCATAGTTGCCCGTGTCAACATAGATCACATCTCCCGGTTCCAGATCATAGGTATTTACCACATCCTGCACCGATGCTTTGGGCGCCGCCGGCGACACGCCGCGATTAGTGGAGGCGCCTATGTTATACGTATACACGTCGCCATTAGTGGAGCTGTCATTGACATAGTACTTCAGACTGCCGGAATTGCGCAGATAGAAAAAGGAGTCGGTTACATCGAAGACGTTAGTGTCGTTTTCGCTAGCGATGCGCCACAGCCCCAGCGCCGTGTCGCCATAGGGCGCGGAGGTCCAATTATAGCTGCCCAAGGCAGCCGAAACGCCGGCTACCAGCGAACTGAAGGTCAAGCCGCCGTCGTTGGAAAATTCGATCCGCACCGTGTGACCAGTCGCCACCCCGGACGCCATCCATGTCAGCACAACGAGGCCGGAGACTGAACCGCCGTCGTGCAGGGAAACCGTGGTCAGCATACCATTGGTCGGCGTCTTGCTTTCCTCCGTCGTGTTGCCATAGAGACCGATATTGATGCGCTCGCCGTTGGGTTCGGGCTCCAGCGCCCAAGCTGCAGTGGGCCGGCCGGCGTCAATTAGCGATGAGGTCAGGGTGTCATTCGTGACAAACCCGCTGCCCACCTGATAGCGCCCATTTACGCTCATCAGGTGGAAATCGCCGGCCAACGGGTTGTAGAAGCGCGGATTGATGGCCAACGTATGCAGATCCTGGCCCCGAGCGGTGGCCCAACTGGATACCGAGGGATAACGGGGGGTGCCCCCACCCACCCCACCGCCCAACACCGCGGCCGCCATACCGCCATCGGATACATAGATGCTGTTGTAATCAGACGTGATCGAACCCGATTGCAGAACATGGCCGAATGCGCCGCCGGCCAGCGCGCCCAGCACGCTGTTCTCGACCATAATCGAACTGTTCTCCACATACGTGCCATAGCGGTTGGACCACAATACGCTGCTCTGACATCGCAGCTTTTCCGACATCCGCGCCCCCACGCCCTTGTCCGAATGACCCAGCGCCAGGCAATGCCATAACTCCGCCTGGTCCGAATCATAAATATCGAATCCCACCGGAGCGCGTTCCGTCCGGATCCAATCAAAGCGCGCATAATCCGACTGATTGACACGAATATCAGAAGACCCGTTGCGCACCAGCAGATTACGCAGCGCAATGCCATGCGTCCGGTCAATTTCGAAAACATACCCGCCACCGAACTTGGTAAACACCGTGCCGCCATAGCTTTCGTTCGTGCTGCCTTGAATGGTAACCCGATTGGTGGTCGCGCCGGCGTCAAACCAATTGAACTTGACTGGCGCGGTCACCAGGAAAGTCGCGGTGTCTACCAGCACGACATCGCCCGGCTCCAAATCATAGGTATCCAGCAAATCCTGCAGCGACAGTTTCGGCGATGCCGGAGTGACCCCGTTGTTGGTCGTGGCGCCGATCGCCGAGCAATAGACATCGCCGTCCAGAACCGTATCATTCACATAAAAATATAGCGGCGCATTCCGAACGGCAAAGGGAATGTCGGTTTGATCGAAGATATTGGAATTGGCCTCGCTGAATATTTTCCAGACCCCCCGAATCGTGGAGGTGAAGGCAGTTGTGTTCCAGAAGTAACCGCCGGCCGCCGCGGCGATATTCGTAGCGATATTCGTCCAGGTTGCGCCGCCATCCGGCGAGAATTGCAGGCGCACCATATACCCCGTCGCCGCCCCGCGCGCCACCCAATAAATCCAGTTGGTCCCCTCAATCCGTCCGCCATCATTCAGCGAAACCGCAGTGAATGAGGCATTGGTCGGCGTCTTACTGGCTTCCGTGCTGTTGCCGAAGATACCGATGTTGACCCGCTGGCCATTCGGCGCAGGCTCATTGGTCCAAACCGAACCCGGATTGCCCGCATCCATCAACACGGAAGTGGCGAGGTCATTGGTCACATAACCACTGCCGGGCACAAACCGACCGGCCGGCGCCTGGGTGCGCGGATGATAATCGGCGCCGGCCAAGCTGGCAAACTGCGGATCATGAGTTAGCGAATGCAAGTCGTTGGTTGAATCCCGCGCCCACCGTGACACAGTTTGCTTGATAATGGGCACCACCGTGTCCGGCTGGTAGAATGCATACGCGCCTTGGTTCAGCCAGATATCGTTGTAATCCGCCCGCAAGTTGACTCCGCCGCTCTGGAAGAAATATGCATAATGATCCACACCGAAAACACCGATAACCGTGTTCTCAATCGTCAACGGATCGGAAACCCCGCTGAGGGCATAAACCGCGTAGGAATTTGACCATAACACGCCGTTGCGCCAGACCGTATTCGAAGACCCGCTCCCCTGATACAAGCCCGCCGTACCCGCCGCGACGGCCGCGCACTGACTGGCCTCGAAGTTGTCCGCGTCGGACACGGAGAACCCCAAGCCACAATTCATCGAACGAACAAATTCGGCCGCGCACGAGTTGGCGCGATAGAGATAGATCCCGACACTGGCGCCCTGAATCGTCAGATGCCGCAGGGTGACCCCGTCAGCATCGTTGATCTCTAAACCATAGTTGTGGAATATAGATCCGCCAGCCGCCAAATTGGTGCTGCCCTGCAACGTAACCCGGTTCGTGGCCTGCCCCTCGTCAAACAAGCCAATCCGAATAGTGTTCGTCGGATAATACCAACCTGTGTCAATATAGATCGTATCGCCGGGCTCCAAGTCATACGTGTCGAGAATCCCGGCGACAGAATCCTTGGGCGCCGAGGGGAACGCGCCGGAATGGCTGACCCGCCCCGTTGTCGTGCAATAAACATCCCCATTGGTCAGATAATCATTAACATAAAACCGCAACGGTTGGTTGCGCAGAGCAAAGTAGACGCGATTACTTCCGACAACCGCCGCATCCTCGACCGCCTGGACCCGCCAGGATCCGATCGCCGACGATTGGAACAGCGTGCTCGTCCAAACGCATCCACCCGCCGCGGCCGCCAACCCGCTGGCGATATTGGACCACGAGGCCCCGCCATCGAACGAATAATCCACATTTACGGTATAGCCGGTGGCATCACCCTGCGCCGCCCAATACAAGCTGACCACCCCCTCGGCCCGCCCGCCGTCATTCAACGAATAAATCGTCAGCGCCGCATTGGTGGGTGTCTGGCTGGCCTCCCCGCTGTTGCCATACATGCCGATGTTGATTCGGGCGCCGTTTGGCGCGGGTTCGTTCGTCCAGACCGAAACGGGGTTGCCGGCATCAATCAACGGCGAAGTATCCCAGTCATTGGTAATGAATCCGTATCCCGTCACAAACCGTCCGGATGGCGCCAGCGTGCGCAGGTGGTAATCGGCGGACAACACATCGCCGAAAGCCGGATCCACGCTCAAGCTGTGCCGATCCTGGCCATAATCACGCGCCCAACGCGACACATTGACATAATAAGTCGGATCCGGCGTGGTCTGCCGATAACCGGCAAACGCGCCGTCCTGCAAATAAATCGCATTGTAGTCCGCCTGAATCACCCCGCTAGGACCCATGCTGTATGCGTAATGCCCGGCGCCATACATACCCACCACGCTGTTCTCCACCCCCACAACCCCGCTTTCCGCCGAAATTCCAGTCGCATTGGACCATATCACACCGCTTTCCCAACGGCTGTTGCCGGTGATATTTTGCAATCCCATGCCGGATAACCCTTCCGCCAGACAGTTCACACAGCGTCCGCTGACTACGCTGGACATCACAAATCCATTACCCCCCATCCGCGCAACACACCATTCGAGCAAACTTTCGCGCGCGCTGACGCATTGGTAAGCCGTATTGGCACGGCGCACTTCAAAGTGGCGCAGCGTGATGTAATCGGCCGCGTTGATCTCAAATCCATAATTGGTCAACACAGTGCCGCCGGCAACCAGATTGGTGCTGCCCTGAAAAACAATCCGGTCGGCCGCATCCCCCTCGTCAAACATTCCGATCACGATGCTATTGGTCGGCCCATAAAGGCCGGTATCCACATAAACGGTGTCGCCAGCTTCCAAATCATAGGCGTCCAAAATGGCTTGGATCGAATCCTTGGGCGATCCCGGAACCGCGCCGGAATTCGTAACGCGCCCCGTCGCCGTACAATAAACATCGCCATTGGTGGAGCCATCGTTGACATAAAACTTCAGCGGCTCATTGCGCAGCGCAAAATAAACGCTATTGGTGCCCCACACCCATGGATCCTCAATCGCCCGAACCCGCCATACCCCCAACGCGGAAGATTGACACAACGTACTGGTCCACACGCAAACCCCATCCGCCGCCGGAAGATTAGTGGCCACCCAGACCCAATTGGATCCGGAATCCGCCGAATATTCGACATTAACCGTGTAACCCGTTGCATCGCCCAATGCCACCCAGCGCAGCGGGAACACCCCCTCCACTCGCCCGCCGTCGTTTAGCGAAAGGGCGGTCAACAGGGCATTGGTCGGCGTGCGACTGGCTTCCGTGCTATTCCCGTACAGACCAATGTTGACTCGGCCCCCGTTCGGCGGCGGCTCATTGGTATAACTGGAAGACGGGTCGCCGGCATCAATCAAGGGCGCGGTCTGCGCATCCGTGCCCACATAGCCTGCGCCGCTTACAAACCGGCCCGTCGGCGCCATGGTCTGCAAATGGTAATCGCTATTGGGATTGAAAAACATCGGATCGCAACTAAGACTGTGCGCATCCAGCCCAACGTCCCGCACCCAACGGCTCAATGTCTGGCAAATGAGAATGTCCGCCGCACTTTGCCACACACCGGCGTACGCCCCATTGCGCGCCATGATATTATTGTAATCCGATTGCAACGCTCCGCTTAAATAAGAATAGTAATACGCAGACCGCCCCGCGCCAAAGGCGGCCACTACACTATCTACAACACGCAGCGCGCCTTGACCGGCGCCGTTCTGCATATAAACACCGATTTGGTTGGACCAGATGATGCCGTTACGCCAGGTCGTATCCCCAGCCCCTGCGCCAATATAAAGGCCAACCCCCGAATGGTTCCGTGCCAAGCAGTTCCTAAACTCCGTATTGGTCGCCGATTGCACATTGAATCCGATCGGCCCATCCCGGGTCATGACCCGCTCCACCAGCGTATTGGTGGACTGATTGATCTGCAACCCGATGTTGGCGCGCGCAATCATCAGATCGCGCAAATGTACTCCCTCGGTCCCGTTGATCCGAAACCCGTTTGTGCCTGCGGGGAAATCCAGCACGGTCCCGCCATAAGCCCAGTTGGTGCTCCCCTGAATGAGGAATCGGTTCGTCAGCCCGCCAACGATGTCCGCAATCAAAATATCCCCGTTGTGATTGTACGTGCCGGTATCCACCAGAATTCTGTCTATCGGCCGCAGCGAAAAAGAGTTCACCACGTCCATAATGGATGCCTTCGGCGAAGCCGGGGTCACCCCGTTATTGGTAAAACTCCCCGGCCCGGTGCAATAGCAATCGCCATAGGAGAAACTATCATTGACATAATACGTCACGGCGCCGTTATTAATTACAAACGATTTGTCCGTTGCGTCCCAGATGTTCGTATCCACATCACTGATTACCCGCCAGTACCATTGCAGGTCGGGTGGCGTATCCAGTAATAGCGTATTCCAATTGTAACTGGATGTCCCCACCGCCACATTGGTCGCCAGATTGGTCCAGGTCAACCCATTGTCGGTCGAGAATTGAACGCTGACCGCATGCCCCGTCGCCGCTCCGCCCGCCACCCAATACAGCCTGTTCGTGCCGCGAATGGAGCCGCCGCTGTTAAGCGTCAAGGCCACAAACCAGGCGCCGGTGCGGCTCAAGGAAGCCTCGAAATCGTTGCCATGCGGCCCGATGTTAATGCGCGCCCCGTTAGGTTCCGGCTCCAAATCATAACTCGCCAGCGGATTGCCCGTATCAATCAACGGCGAGGTTTCCGTGTCATTAGTCCGGGCCGGCCACCCCGTTACGAACCGTCCCGCCTCGCTCCGCGGATGGAAATCAAAAGCAGCCGCATCAGCAAACAATGGCTCATGGCTCAAGCTGCGCACGTCGTTACTGGTCTGTGTCTGCCATTGAATCAACATGTCCTGGCTGACGCCCGCCACCCGCGCGACCCCGGCCTCGCCGTAAGTCAAGATGTCGTTGCAATCCGACATGACCGACGGGGCGCCGGACAGTTCGTACACGTACCGGACTGCGCCCGCGGCGGATAGCACGCTATTGGTGGCCCGCAATGAACCACCGTTCAACAGCACCGCGCTGCCGCCGTTTGACCAGATTACCGACTGCCGCAACTGAACCTCAGCCGCGGCGGTTCCATTGATGCCGGCCCCGGTATTACGCGCCAGCACGGAGCGCGAGAAAATGATATTTGACGACTGGGCCAAATCCACGGCATGACTGGCGTTGCTGATACTGCGAACACGGTCGAATACTAGATGCCGCGCCTCGTCAGCCCGAATCCCGCTGGCCGCTTCTTGCAACCACAGATTGGACACGGTCACATGCGCCACCGCCGTATACTGCAACGCATACGCGCCGGGGCTGGCGTCCCCGCGCCGCAGCCGCGTGCCGCCATACACGTCATTGGTGCTGCCAATCACCTGAAGGGGCGCCCCTTCCGCGCCCCCGTCAGCCCGCATGAACACCGTGTTGACGGTAGCGGTGTAGCACCCGGTGTCCATGAAAATGCGATCGCCAGGTTCAAGGTCAAACGCGCTAACAGCGGACGCGAGCGAATCCAGCGGACAAGCCGGCGTGGCCCTCCAATTGCCGGGCGATCCGATCGCCGTGGTATATACATCACCATTGGTCGCGGCATCGTTGACATAAATATTCAAATTGGTGTTGCGAACCGCAAAGAATGTGGCATTGGTGCTCCCGAGGGAGGGGTCCGCAAGGGAGGCCACTCGCCAAAGCCCAGCCGGCGTATCGTTCGTAACGGAGGTGTTCCAGACAAACAATTCGGCGGCCGCCGGCGTATTGGTAATCAACGCCGACCATGTCTCGCCGCCGTCCGGCGAGAACTCCACCCGCACGTTATGGCTGGTGGCTCCCTGCCCGGCCACCCAGTGCAGGGTTCCTGTTCCGCGCACCCAACCGCCGGAACCCGGCTGGGCAACCCGAAGCCACGCATTTGTCCGGCCGCGGCTGGCTTCCGTGGTATTGCCATACAAGCCGATGTTGATGCGACGCCCGTTATCCGCCGGCTCATTCACGTAGTCCGACAGCGGATCGCCGCTATCAATCAACACCGAGGTTTCACTGTCATTGGTGTAAACACCCCAGCGAACGAAACGCCCATTCGGAGTCGCGGTCTGCAAATGAAAGTTGCCGGCGCGCGGATCGGCAAACAACGGGTCCACATCCAGACTGTGCCGCTCCTGACCCGTCTCGCCGGCCCATGCCGCCGGGGTATCCAAGTTTCGATTTAACTGTTCGACAAACCCGACCACGGCGTTGCTCTGCACGAAGAAATCATTGTAATCGCCGCGGATACAGCCGTTGGACCGAGCCCAGTAACCGTATGCCACCGGTCCATGGGCGACAAGAATACTGTTGGTGACCGCCACCCAGCAGTCCGCCTCCACCCGAATCGCGGCGTTCGTGTTGTTCCAGAACACGCTATTCAAGACCCGGACATTCGTGGAAACATTATTCAGCAGCAAGCCATTGCCCGAATTCTCACGCGCCACGATGTGTTCAAGGATGAGGTTATGCGCGCCGTCCGCAGCAAGACCCTCGCCGGCCTGTTGGAAACTAATGTTGCGAACCTGGATGTAACCGGCACCGTTGAACCGCAGGGCGCAGGTCGAGGGCGCAGCGTAAACCCGGCTGAATACCGTACCGCCGGCAAATGAATTGGTGCTGCCCAGAATATTCACATGGCCATTGGAATTCCCGGAATCGGCGGCGGTAATAACTTGATCGGCAAGATAAGGATATAAGCCGGTATCCACATAGATGATATCCCCATAGGCGACCACGTTATTGGACAGCAAGTAGTTCAGACTATACGCGGGACTGGCCGCCGAACGGCCCGGATTGGCATCGCTGCCGACGGCCGTGCAATACACATCGCCATTGGTTGAGGTATCGTTGATGAAATAAGTATAGGGCCCATTGCGCAAGATGAAGTCATTATCGTTCATGTCCCAGGCATTCGTATCGCCCTCGTAAACCACTTTCCAGCGCGCGTAGCGCGAAGACTGAAAGGCCGTGTTCGTCCACTGGTAAGAACCGGCGGACGCCAAAATACCGGTGGCGAGGGTAAACCAGTTGCTGGTCGAGTCGCTGGAATACTCAATGCGCACGCGCGCCCCGCCCGGCAAATTGCCGGCGTTCCAGTAGACATAATCGGTCGGCACCGAGAGTTGACCGCCGTCATTGTAGCTGAGCGCCAGCAACCAGGCGTTCGTGCGGCTCTGGCTGGCCTGACCAGTATTGCCGAATATCCCCGCGTTGAGGCGCGCGCCATTGGGCTCCGGCTCATTGGCATACGTTGCCAGAGGATCGCCAAAATCAATCAGGATCGAGTGCACACTGTCCGTTACCCAGTTGCCGGTAGCCGGATCGTAACGGCGCATGACGCTTTTCGGGTGATAATCCCCGCCAGCCGGATTCGCCATCCCGGGGTCGGCGACCATGCAATGCCACCAACTGTCTTGAGCCTCCTGGAAATCGGAAAAATTGAGATAGCTGATGTTTTCGTGCAAGATCGTATTCCAGAAAACATTGTGATCGCCGCCGGCCGGTCCGGGTCCGGCGAACGCATAGCCGCCGACAATCACGCTGTTGCTGATCGGGAAACCTAATCCATAAAAAGCCCGCGAATTGCTCCAACTAATGCATCGGTCCCAAATCAATCCATTTTGTTGATCGGCAGTGAAGCCGTACGGATTATTCCGAACAAGGCAACGGAAAAAGCGATTGCTGACGCCGCTGGTATTCCGGACGCCAATATACACCGCGCCGGCGACGACAAGCTGCTCAAAAACATTGTGGTCGCTGCCGTTAATCAGATCCAGGGTTTGATAACCACCGATCAGGTTCAAGTCTTTTACAAGGACATAATCAGCATTATTTAATTTCAATGCGCTCTCGGCAGCCGCGCCCCGGTCCAACACCGTGCCGCCAGCCGCCTGATTAGTGCTCCCGACCATCATGAAGCGCTGGGTTTCGGAACTCCCGCGATCGTCGCCCGAGATGAGAGTCTGGTAACCGGTATTGGTGCCCGTGTCAATAAACACGGCATCTGCACTGCCAAAACTGTACGCGGCCAACATGTTGGTGAGCGTCAGCTTGGGCGCCGCCGGCGACACGCCCGGGTTCAGATCATTGCCGATCGCCGAACAATACACATCGCCATTGGTATAGCCATCGTTCACATAATAGGGCACCCGCGCGCCATTGATGGAAACCCGCTGGTCACAGGCATCCCAAACATTGGTATTTGAATCGCTAACCACACGCCAATAGGCTGCGGTCGGCGGCAAACTCGAGACATCCCAATAATAAGGCTGATTGGTAGCCGCCAAGCCTTGCACAATATTGCTCCAAGTGACGCCCAGGTTGAGAGAATATTGTAAACTAACCGTCGCGCCATTGGTCAGGTATCCCCCGCGCCAATACAAGGGGTTATTGGAACCGCTCAATACGCCCCCATCATTGAAACTCAATGCCAACAACCAGACATTGGTTCGGCTCAAGCTGGCCCAGGAAGTATTTCCCCAAATCCCGATGTTGAGATTACTACCGTTGGGTTGAGGCTCGCGCGTATAATCTGCTTGAGGATCGCCCAGATCAATCATAATGGAATGAACCGTATCGGTTACCCAATTGCCCGTGGTTGGATCGAACCGGCCGGTTACGCTGCGCGGCCAGAAATTACCCGTTGCCGGGCCGGCAAATCCCGGCTCGGCCACAATGCAGTGCCACCAACCATCTCTCGCCTTCTGCATTTCAATCAGCGATGAATACCCGATGTCGGTATCCCAAAAAACATTGAAGTCGCCCGCCCCAAGCCCGCTCGCATCAAACGCTCGCCCGCCAACAACCACGCTGTTGCTAATGGGAATATCATACGTCTGCTTGAACGCGGTTTTGTTGTTCCACATCACCCCGCCGTCCCAGACCACTCCGTTGCGCGTATCCGCATAAAAACCGCCCTCGCTGTCGGCCACCAGGCAACGGATAAATTTATTACTCATTCCCCCAGCATTCCGGAAGGCGTGATATCCCGAGCCAAACACCTGGATGCTTTCAAGGGTGTTGTTGTCACTGCTGTTCCGGAGATAGACTGTTTCATAACCTCCATAAATCTGGAGATATTTCAGGTCCAAGTAGTCCACCCCGTCCAACATCAAGCCATAGTACACGGAGTAGTACACAAATCGGGATCCGCCGGCCGCGAGATTGGTGCTGCCAATTATAACCGCCGGATTACCACTGACACCGGAATGGGTTGGGCCAATTACCGCCGTGTCGTTGGTATACCACCCGGTGTCCACATATACCACATCGCCCGGCGCAAGATTGGTAACCGCCAGCAACTGTGAAAGCATGTTTAACGGCGAGGCCGCGCTTGTTCCAGTGTTAGTGGCGGCCCCAATGGCCGTGCAATAAATATCCCCGTTTGTAAAGGGGTCATTCACGTAATAATTCAGCGCCGGAGCATCAGTTCCCCAAGCGAACAACAACCCCATTGCAGCAAAGAAAATGCGTCGAATTTTCACAGGTTCTTTCCCTGGTAATCAGACCCTCTGCATTAAATATATCCGGCGATAACGCCCTACACTATCGGTTATTACAAATGTACCGGGAAAGGCTCTGCGAGTAAAGCGTTTCCAACGGGTTTCACGCCCTTTACCGGTATTCACTACATATTGCGCTGCAATATATTAAACAATAATTGCACAACGGCGAATCGGGCCGTGGAATTCCAATCAACCGCTCATTAGACTCCGGACAGCCGTTTCTAAATCTCGAGACCGCAACAAACCCTCCCCCACCAGCACCGCCCGCACTCCAGCCGTGCGCAGCCGCTGGACATCAGCAGCGGTCTTGATCCCGCTTTCACTGACCACTGAACAGCCTGATGGCGCCAGCGGTTTCAATTGAAAGGTCGTATCTAGGCTGGTCTTGAAATTCTTCAGATCTCGATTGTTGATACCGATGCACAGCGCCCCCACGCCAACCGCCACGCGCATTTCAGCCTCGTCATGCACCTCCAGCAGCACCTCCAATCGCGCCTCCTGACAGGCCCGCATCAAGGCCCGCAGTTCGTCCACACTCAATACCGCCGCGATCAGCAGGATGGCCGATGCGCCCAAGGCCGCCGCATGCCAGACTTGCCATTCATCTACGACGAACTCTTTGTAAAGCAGGGGCAAATCAACCGCTTCACGCACCGCTTGGAATTGGGCCTCGCCGCCACCAAAGTACTTTTCATCCATCAGCACCGAAATCGCCTGCACACCCGACCGCTGGTAAGCGCATGCGATCGCCATGGGGTCAAACGGATCGCGGATCACTCCGGCCGATGGCGACCGGCGCTTTACTTCTGCGATCAAGCCAATCGGCACAGCGCACAGACTCGGCACAAATGGCAGCGGCGGCGGGCGCTTCCCAGCCGATTCCCGAAGTTGCTCCAGCGGCCGCGCCCGGCGTTTGGCCGCGACTTCAACCCGTTTATCCGCAACAATTTGTTCAAGCAGGTTTGGCATTCTGTTTCTGAATGTATTTCAGGTAACTTTCGATGAAAGGGTCCAAATCGCCGTCCAGCACACCGGCGACATTCCCCACTTCAAAATCTGTCCGGAGGTCTTTGCACAATGTATATGGTTGCAGCACATAAGAGCGTATTTGATGCCCCCAGGCGATATCGCCCTTTTCGCTGTAGTGCTTCTCCTGTTCCTTGCGCTTCTTGTCCTGCTCGATCTCGTATAGTTTGGCGCGCAGCATTTTCATCGCTTTGTTGCGATTAGCGTGCTGCGAACGCTCGATCTGACAACCGACCACCACGCCGGTCGGCAGATGCGTGATACGCACGGCCGAGTCGGTCTTGTTGACCTTCTGACCGCCCGCCCCGCCAGCGCGAAATGTGTCAATTTTCAGGTCGTTCTCGTTAATCTCGATCTCGACATCGTCCTCGACTTCCGCCACCACGTCCAATGCGACAAACGAGGTATGCCGCCGCTTGTTGGCGTCGAACGGGCTGATCCGTACCAGGCGATGCACGCCGCGCTCGGCTTTCATATAGCCATAGGCAAACGGCCCGCTCACCAGGAAGGAAATGCTCTGCAGCCCGGCTTCGGTGCCCGGCTTGCAATCCATCACATCCACCGTGAACCCCCGCTGCTCAGCATACCGGCTGTACATGCGAAAAAGCATGTCAGCCCAGTCGCACGACTCGGTTCCGCCCGCCCCGGCGTGCAGGCTGAGATAGGCGTTATGTGAATCGAGCGGATCGCTCAACAGGGACTGTAATTCAAAACGCCGAAAGGCCTTTTCCGCTGCGGCCACGTGTTCTTCCAACTCCCTCGCATGGGCCTCGGGATTGGATTCAGCCGCGATCAATTCGGCCAAAACCTCGGCATCCTCAACGCTTTTTTCCAACGCTTGGAAAGGGACCAACACCGCCTTCAGGAGGTTGGTCTTTTCGATCACACTCTTGGCCTTGAGCTGGTCGTTCCAGAATCCGGGGGTAGCGGCCAGGGCCTCGTTTTCCGCCAACTGCCGGCTTTTGCCCGGAACGTCAAAGATACCCCCGCATCTCCTGAAGGCCGTTCTTCAACTGCTGCAATCGCGTCTTGATGTCATCCGGCATAATCTGATCCCTCCATAAAAAAACGAGGTGGCCAGTATATGAACCAGCCACTGGCGTAGCAAGCTTGGCAGACTGGAGGCTTTTATCCGCGCATAATCCCATCCCTGACTTCCATCCCCATTACAACATGAAAAAGACCGTTTATTCCGCTTTGTTCCCTTGGTTATCTTCTGTTAAATCAAACGCCATGTGCCGGCGTGATGTCATTACCCTGCTCGTCATTCTCCTGGCCGCCTTCGCTGTCCGGCTCACTTTCAATATCGCCTTCCAAGCTCTAACCTCCGGCCCTGACCCCGACATGGGCACCGAACATCTGGAGTATGATCAGTTGGCCCGCAATCTCCTGGCCGGTCACGGCTACCGCCTGTCCCCCATGGCCCCACCCACCGCCGTACGCCCGCCCGGCACGCCGTTTATCCTGGCCGCGATCTACGCCGTTTGTGGCGAGCATTATGCAACGGTGCGCATAATCTTTTCCCTGCTGGGCGCGTTGACCTGCCTTGTTCTTTTCTTTGTTGCGCGGCGCTTTGTCCCTGACCACTGGGCGCTGGCCGCCGCCGCTGTCCTCGCGCTGGATCCGGCCCATGCCTATTACAGCATGCACTTGTTTTCCGAAACCCCGTGGACGTTAATGATAACCTTCGCGATCCTGCTCTACTTTCGGGCGGAGGAAAGCGGGCGCCGCTTGAGTTTCATCACCCAAGGCATCGTCCTGGGTCTGGCCGCGCTGACCCGTCCGATCGCACTGGTCTATCCATTCTTCCAAGCGGCGTTGGTTATCTTTAACCCGACCAGCCGCTCCCCGCGCCGCTGGATGGCTTTGATCCCAATCTTACTGATGCTGGCCACGGTCCTGCCCTGGTCACTGCGCAATGCGGCCCGCCTGGGCCGCTTCGCGTTGATCTCCACCCAAGGGGGCACAACCCTCTATGGCGCCAATAACGAGGTAACGGCGGCCGATCCGCGCCTGGCGGGGCGCTGGATCATACCGGACATGACGCCGCGCGTGGACGAAATCAAGTCGGCGGGAGGAGAGGTGGAGCGCGATCGGGCGGCCAGCCGGCTGGGATGGGAATTTGCGCGGACACATCCCGGCGCAATGGCGCGGCTAACGTGGTGGAAGCTGATCCGACTGGCGCAACCCTGGCCGGGAACGCCCAATGCGATGTTCAACTGGGCCGTGGCGTTAAGTTACGGCCTGATGATCCCGTTCCTGCTGGTGGGTCTGGCGCGCCTGCTTAAGCAGCCGCTGGCGCAAACGAACATTCCAATCGTTTCTGCGCTGGGCATGATCGCCTTCAATACTGTCTTAATGTATGGCGACCATCGCTTCCGCATCTCAATCGAACCGGTGCTGGTCCTGCTCACGGTCCTCGGCCTGCACGCGATAGTGTATCGTATAACCGGACGTGATCCTGCACGCACCGCTCCAGCGTGAACTCCGCCTCCAGACGCGCGCGCCCGACACGACCCTGCTGCGCAACAAGTTCGGGATTTCTCACGAACCGCTCCATCGCCTGCGCCAACGCGCCGGCATCATTGGCGGGAACAAGCAAGCCATTCTCTCCATCCGCGACCAGGTCTGGCAGTCCGCCAACCCGCGTCGCAATCACGGGCTTGCCCCAGGCCATCGCCTCCAGCGCGCTGTAAGGCAGATTCTCGATGCGCGAGCAGATCACCAACGCATCAATCGCCGAGAAAAAGTCGCGGCGGTCCATGAAACCGCGCAACTCAATATGGGCGGATAATCCCATTTCAGCCATGGCACGCACGATCTGATTTTGTTCGGGTCCCTCCCCGGCCAGCAGGAAGCGCGCCTTCCCATTTTGTCGGACCAGCAACTGCCGCGCGGCTTCCAGGCACAGCATGTGGTTTTTTTCCCAGCTCAGGCGGCCGAGCATGCCAAAGGTTAGCAACGAGCGCGCGGACGCGGATACGGCTTCGCCGGATGGCCGGAACGCAAGGGGCAGGCCGGAAGGAATCCGGCTCAAATGTTTCCGCGGGACACCGCTTCGCGCCAGCAAGTTCTCGTAGAAACACGAGAGCGCCACCACGCGGTCCATCCGACGCAGGGCGCGCAGATCTATCCACTTGTAGAATCGTTCTTTCAGGTCCGGGCGAAAGAGCCAGCCGTGTACTGTGGCCACCGTGGGAAATCGCCGGGCCATGCCGGCGGCGATGACCCCATGAACATTGGCTTTGTAACCTACGGCATGCAGGATGCCCGACCCTACTACCTGCCGTCGAACTTGCGCCGCCAGTCTGTGCGAGAAGGCCCCGGAAACCGGCAACAATTCATATGGGATTCCGTTCGCGGTCAACACGTCGCGAATCGGGCTGGTGGAAAGCCCAAGCCGCAGCTCCTCGATCAGCAGGCCACGCACCTCAAGTCCGGCCGCGCCCAACCCCGCCATCAGATCCAACGTCGCCCGCTCGGCGCCGTAAATGGCGCCGGTGTCCTGCAGTAAAAAGCAAATCGGCCTCATGCGTTCCCGTTCATCTTCCGGGCTTGTCTCCCTGTCGCCTGCGCGCTTACCATGTCCGCCGCATGAGCCATACGCTCTCGATCATCGTCGTGACACTGAATGAGGCCCCTCATATAACGCGCCTCAAGCGGGCGATCAATCAACTGCACAACCCGTCGGGCGTTTCTGTCGAAAGCATCCTCATTGATGGCGGCAGCTCCGACGGCACAGCCGATGCCGCGCGCCGCGCGGGTTTTGACAAGGTGTTTATCCTTCCCGGCGCGTCAATCCCTTTGTGTCGTAATCGAGGACTCGCCGAGGCGAACGGAAATTGGATCGCCTTCCTCGACGGCGACTGCGAGCCGGCCCCGAACTGGTTGGAAAATGCCCGGCTTTATCTTGAACCGGAGACGACCATTATCATCGGCTGGCCGGCCGAGCCGCCGGAACCGATGACCTGGGTTCAGGCCGCCTGGCAGTTTCACTGGCTCAACAAGAACCGCCAACGCGAGGAATGGAACGGACGATTCGTGATCCGGCAGGAGGGGTTTCGCCTGGTCACCACCCGGAACATGCTTTTTTCGCGTCCTGTGCTGGCGCGCGTCGGCCGTTTCAACGAAGAACTGATCACCGGCGAGGATACGGACTTTGCCTTTCGCGCTTACCAAGCGGGAATCCCGGTGCTGGGCATTCCGGCCCTGCGCGTCATTCATTACGGCGAGCCGCGCACCCTGCGAGAGTTCTACCGGCAGCAGGTCTGGCACGCCAATCGGCGCAGTTATCAGACCATTGCCCAGGCGGGCGGACGCGTCGGGGGCAACGCGCCATTATTCACGAGATTATTCGGTCTGACGCTGCTGCTCTTCATTGCCGGCCTGCTCCTGTGGATTGTTACGGCCGCGCCATATTGGGGACTATTTCTGCTCCCATTGCCGGCCCTGATTGTCTTGCCGGCTATTGTGATCTGCGGGCGCGGAGGAAAGTGGCGCCACCTCCCAGCGCTCGCTGTGCTTTATTCGCTTTACGCGATGGCACGCCTGACGGACTGGATGGGGCTTGCCCAAGCCAAACCCAATTGGAAAAAAACCGAATTGTCGGGGTAGCCATCAAGCCCGAAGATACGGAGTCCGCATCCCGTTTTCTTTCCGAGGACCACTCGCAGAATCAGTCCGAGGAAGCCTCTTTCACTTCGAACCGTCACGGCCCCTAAACGCCCGGCCGTCTGTTGCATGCTCAATCACGTGGCGATAAATCTCCAGCAACTCCTCGGCCACTTTTGCCGGTTGATGATTCATTTCCACTCGCCGGCGACCTTCCGCGCCCATCCGCGCCGCGCCAGACGGGTCGGACAGCAGTTGCCGGATCGCCTGGGCCACGGCATGCTCGTCCCCAATGGGAACCACCAGCCCGCTCCGCGCATGCTCCACCAGCTCGCGGTTGCCGCCGCAGTCCGTCACCACGCAGGGCAACCCGGCGGCCATGTATTCCAGGATGGTATTCGACAGCCCCTCGTTAGCCTTGGGCACCAGCACCCCCACCGATGATCGAGCCAGCAACGCCGGGATATCCGGCACATCGCCGAGAAACGTCACGCGGTCGCTGATCCCCAAATCCTCCGCGAGCCGTTCCATGACCGGACGGTCCGGGCCATCACCCGCAACAATAAACCGGACATCTGCCGCATTCGGCGCAACCCGGGCGGCGGCCCGGATGAATAGCGGCCCATCCTTTTCCGGAAACAAACGCGTCACCATAACCACCAACCGGCCAACCGGCAACGGCTGCGGGAATGGCCGGCCGGCTAAAGCCATGAACTCCGGCAGATCCACAATATTCGGGATACGGGTTATTTTTTCGGCGCGTAACCCGTCGGCAATCAGCGTGTTCCGAATAACATCCGCATTGACGATCACCGCGCCCGCGCAACGATCGGCCCATGCCATCAACCGCAGCTTCCACGGAGCATAAATCTGGCCCAGGTCGCGCCGACTGGTAATCAACGAACGCCGGGCCAGCCGCGTTGCCGCCGCTCCGAACACGGCCGCATCCGCGTCCCAAGCGTGCACCACATTATAATTGCCGCGCCGCATTAGTCTGGCCAGGCTGGCGATGCCGGTCAGCGTGCCCCAAGCCAGCATCCGACGAATCCGGATTTCCGCGACCGGCCCACAGCACCGCTCAACCGAATTGAGAAAAAAACCCTCTCGCCGAAAAAGGGCTACCCGCTGAATCAACCCGCGCCGCGCCAGTTCCATCGCCGCGCGCGCGCACTGGCCCTCCGTGCCACCGCGGATCAGGTTATAGACAATGTGGAGGACTTTGGGAACATGCTCCATAAGCGGAACCCAGCCAAAGAGAAAAACCGCTGCCGCGGCTACTGAATACACACAAGAAACGCAAACGGCCTTGAGCCATACTATTCGCGCCTTTCGTAGCGCATGTCTTCCTTTTCCAACAAGTCACGTATTGCCCGCCCGGTTGCTTCAGCCGCCAAATGGATGCCTTCAGCGTTCCAGTGCGTGTCATCCGGCCAGTAAAGCAACGCGCCTTCTGCCGCGCGGGCGCGAAATGAACCCAGCAGATTAACCGTACGAATTCCGGCTTTTGTCAGTTCCACTTCGATCAAATCCAGGCTGGATGGCGGGATGGGATTGGCGGGAGGATTAAGCTCGGGCGGAATGAGGTCGCGATAAACATCGGCCGCGTCCGGGATCAGCAACGCCACCAGCGTGATGCCGCGGGACCGGCAATACTCGTTCAAGTGCCGCATCGTGAAAACAACTTTTGGGATATCGCGATAGGCAGGCGACCACTTCAAATTATCAATCGAATACCGGTAGAACAACAGCGGCTGGCCGACAATCGCGCCGGCTGAAGGCACAACTTCCGGTGTAATCCGGTTGAAACAGGCAAAACGCGCGCGATTCCAAAGCCAGCGCGCGGCTTGGGCCATCATCGAACTATTGGGCAGATCCTGGTTAAGGCGCGCCGGCGCGAACTGCGCCCAATTGATCCGGGCCTGAGCGGCATCCGCCTCGCCGCCAGTGCCGGCAGTCGAAGGCAGATGCGCCAACAGGCCGACATACGCCGGCCCGTAGATGTCCATTTCCACCATGCCGAAAATCAGGATCCGCGGCGCAGCCGCCGCCCACCGCTGCCCCTTGATGAACTGCAACAACCCCTGAAACTGGCCCCGACCGTCCATCGCATGGTTGTAAACCGCAACACCCGATACTTCCGCCAAGCGCGCGCTAAACATATTGGTCATCGGCTCGCCGGTGTTCATGAAGCTGTCGCCGACCGAAACAACCGGATAATACCGGTTGGTTGTCGGCGGCACATTTCGATATCCGTATTCGTCGCTCAATTCCAGATAGGCCGGACGGGCCTGCGCATAACGCCGGTTGAAGGAGGGAATCGCCACCATGCGGGTCAAATTGCCGCCGACTGACGCCGGCCGCGCCACCTGCTGCAAAGGCGCGGCTGGCCCGGCGCTCCACAACGCTGGATTCAAAACAAATGACTGCTGCCAGCGGAACCAGTGGAAACGAAAAAACCAGTCGCCCGCTCCGAGCAACAACCAGAACAGACCGACCACGCCGACAATCACCCATGCCGGACCAGGCCGTATTCCCATCGCCGCCGATTGGATCGGATTGTTTTCCAGGGCGTGCATCATGCGCACTTCATGGCGCGAGATTTAGAACCGCGAATCAACATCCTTCCTCCACGGATGGGAAGCTAAACGCTGGTCATCCATTCGATCGGATGGGCAACATCAAAATGTCACGGCCCAAGGCGCTATCGAACTCACATGTGGCCGCCAATGGAATAATCCACATAAACCCGCGTCAATTGGCCGTTACACTCTGCCTACGTCTTCCCTACCCATGATTTTCTGATTCACCAGCAGGAAGTCCTCCGGCGCCAGGCGGTAGCAGCGTCGGGCGGGAACCAGACCGATCGCGGACAATTCGCGGACGAAATCATCAACTTCCTTCTCGCTCATGCCGATCGCGCCGCCGTGAGTTTCCAACCATAACTGCCCGATCGGTGGACGGTACCCGGTTGCCAGCCAGTCTTTCAAGATGTTGAATTCCTCACCCTCGATATCCATTTTCACGTAATCCACAAACGCATGCCCCAATTCCTCCATCAGGTCCGGCAGAGAAAAAAAGCGACAAATGATTCGCTTTCCATCCGGCCGGTTCAGCAGGCTGCTGGTAAAAACATCCTCGCCGCAAAAAAAACGTGCTCACCACTCTGCGCCGCCAGACCCCAAGGGTGGAAGGTAAACGCCGGCGGCACCCAAGTGGTCTTCAGCCATGCGGCCACGCGGGGATCGGGGTCAAAGCCCACCACTTTGCAGTTGGCGCGCAGGATGATCTCCCGGTCAAAACTGATTTCATTGGCAATGCCAAACGAATAAACCACGCTATCCCGGCTCAACCGGGTCAGGTCCACCCAGGCCCCGCCGGCGCGCGAACCGATCCAGCGAGGAGAGACGCCCGGACAATTCCAGTGAACATCATCCCGCCACGACCGCCACCGTCCGCGCACGGATCTTTTCAACCGAATCAAATAGTCATCCATAGCCAATCCATATCCTATTCATGCGGCGCCATTGCCTGTTTGCATGCAACTAGTTTTCCAGCTCTGGACAACGGCACCGGCACTTCCGGAGCCCGCGACTAAAACTGAAAATACAAAAATGGCGAACTGCTGTTTACCAGGATCACCCCAACACAAAAAACCAGAAGCCCGCATAGCGCCAGCGCAGCGGCTAACGCCTTGATGCGCGACCCCAGACACCACTCCCAAACCGATCCCGGCTTTGCACCTTGAATCTTGTGCTCGGAACGGCCCATCAATTCCCAACTATTGGGCGCGCACCAGGTCAATATCAGGCAGCAGCCCAGCAATATGACGGACCAAGGCGCCTCGCGCGCCACGCGCGCGGCGCCTTCCCCCCAGCCATGTA
>CAZMXS010000025.1:0-54563 GCA_964570325.1 uncultured Verrucomicrobiota bacterium
CAAAACCAGAACAGTTCGCTCGCGCACCGCGCGAGGGAACTGCTCTTTTTAGGTTAATTATGCATCGCCCATTCACCAAAGCAGCTTAAGCGCCCAAGCACTTATGCGGATGGCATCCACCAAAATATCAACGCCCTAATGCGGATATGCGATTCCAGCATTTTTTAATGCTGGCGTGTTTGGTGTTTGCGTGGTGGCAGTTTGCAAAAATACCCCGAACATGGGAAAAAGTTTATGGGCGCTTGGACATGGCCTTTGGCCTTTCCTTTTTGGAAAACAATGGAAGGCGGAACAATTTCAAGAATCAGCGCCGCCGGGGGCGCTGCGCACGAACGGGGCGGCATTTTCGTCCAGCTCAATTTTCATGGCGGGGATCCGGCTGCCCACCCCGGGTTCGCCGGAGATGCTGGTATGAAACTGCTCGAGCTGGTGACAGGCATTCCGCGTGTAGAGTTTGACCAGGCCGGGATTGGAATCGTTGCTGAACACGACCAGGATGATCAGATCGCCGGACGAGATGCCTTCCATGTAAATGCTGTTCTTGTCGCCTTGGTGCAGCAACGACTTGAACTTGGGTTCGCCCACGAGGCGCGCCATCTCAACCGTCGCAAAAAACGAGCCGGAGGCGAGCGCGCCAATGTTCTCGGCATTCTGGAACTCGTTGACGGTCTTCTGCGCCACGATATTTCCGGCGCGATCGCACAGGAATACGGAGTCGGCCTCGACCTGCACGAGGAGTTCCTCGATAATCGCGTCAATCCGCTTGCTTGCCTCTTCTGTCAGCGCGGAGAACATTTCAAGTCCCCTTGTGCGATACCGCAGCAATGTCCTCGGGCAACGCGGCGCCCTGGATCTTGTTCTTCTGGATAAAATGACTGATCACCATCTTGGAAATGAGATTCAGCGATTCGATCACGCCGAACCCGTTAACCGCCACAGCCTCGAAGTATGGAACGCGGGTGGCCTTCTGGTTAAGCATGAAATCCATGTAATGAACAGGCGCGATATTCTCCATGTCCCGCTTGTTGAACTGGAGCAAGTATGGGATGGATTCCAGTGAATCGCCCTGTTCACCAAGATTCTGCTCCAGGTTCTCGAAGCTGCGGGCGTTTTCCTCCATCCGCGACCATTGCGAGTCGGCCACAAAGACCACGCCATCCACGTTGCGCAGCACGAGCTTGCGGGTTTCATTATACATCACCTGGCCCGGCACGGTGTAAATCTGGAACTTGGAGACAAAGCCCTTGATAATGTCGGATTTGAGAGGCAGGAAGTCAAAGAACAACGTGCGATCCTGCTTGGTGGAAAGCATCGTCAACTCGCCGCGGTACTGCTCGCCGACGGCCTTGTGAATCTGCTCGACGTTTGTCGTCTTGCCGCCGAGCGCGGTGCCGTAGTAGACAATCTTGAACGATATCTCTTTCCGCGAGAAATTGATGAAGGACATTTAATCGCGCTCCATCAGCCGGCGCGCCTAATTTGGCCGCCTTATACAATAGCGTATTGATACTCCCTTCCACCGCGGATGAAAAGCGGGAAGTGTTCGCGGGAACAAAAAAAATTGCTGGGAGTCATGGCGCAAACTGTTTACAAATAACTCGCTTTGCAATAGTCTCGCGGTTCGGAGGGCATGTAAGTGACTTTATTCAGTTTCCTCTTCCGGAGCCACAAGATGCCGGAAAAGCCGCTGGCGCCCCCGGCGCCCGCCGCAACGCCTACCACTGGCGGCGGCGCCCCGGTCAAACCGGCCGCGCCCGCTCCGCCGCCCGAAGAGATGGACCTGGATGACATTGTCGCGGCCATCCGCCAGATTGACGAGGTGATTGACGACCCGGCGAACGCCACGCAGACCGGCATCCCCATGGTCCGACTGAACTCGCTCCACATGCCGATCAAAGATATGGTCCAGATCATGCCGGCGCTGTTCTCGGCCGACGCCGCCTCCGCGCAACCGGATGAAAAGGCGGAAATCCTGATCGAGGATCTTTATGCCCAGTTGGCGCGGGGGCGCGTGGAAACGCGCGTGAGCCTGTTCATGGCCGGGGTGCCCAGCAATTACCGCTCCCCCAGCGTCGAGGAAAACAGCAAACTCTCCGTTGCCCTGCCGCTGCCGCTGGTCGTCAGTTCCATCAACCCCAATGAGTTCAAATCACGCACGACCGCAACGGAGCGCAAACTCGATATCCGGCATCTGCCCAATCTTTTCACCGCCACCTCAGAACCGCCGCCGAAGAAGCCGGCACAACCGATCGAAATTCCGCTCAAGGACGCCGCCGCGGCGCCCAAGGGTCCGCCGGTGTCTGCTCCGCAACCGATTGTCACACAGCCCGCGTCCAAGCCAATTGAGCCTCCGGCAGAAGCCTCAGCAAAACCAATCCCAACGCCTCCCCCGCCGGAACCGGCCGCGCCACTGGTTGAACCACCAGCCAAGCCCAAACTCAAATTAAAAACGGAACCGGTTGAAACAACCATCCCGTCGCCTGCGGCGGCTGTGGAACCAACGACGGCCGCTCCGCCGGAACCGGCGCCGCTACCGCCTCCCCCACCCGCACCGGCCCCAACACCGGTTCAGGCTGAGAAAGTCGAGGTCAAACGCGCGCCCGTGGCGGAACCTTCGCCGGTTGCGCCACCGGCCCCCACTGTGGAAGCGCCTCCTGAACCACCGCCTGCAGCGGCCCCGATCGCGCCATCCGAACCGGTCGCCCCAACGCCGGTTGCAGTTGCCGCCGCCGCGCCGGAACCATCCGCGCCGCCAGCTCCGCCGTCCGGCGAGAAGTTCCCCGCCGCGGTCATCGGCGGTATTGATCTGAACACGGCTTCAGCGGATGAGCTTACCCACCGCCTCAGCGGAATCGGACCACAAATGGCGCTCCGGATCGTTGAAGACCGGCAACAACACGGCCCATTTTACGATCTATACGATCTTGGCCGCGTACCGGGCGTAGGCAAGCGAGGGTTCGAGCGCATCACCGGCCTGCCCTGGCGCGAGGAACTTTATGGCCAGGTGGGCACCGTCACCGCCGTGCTGGGGCTCTGGGAAGGGAAAATTCCGGACTTCAAGGGAATCGCAGAGCGTTTCAAGCAGCTTCCGGACTTCGACGGATGCGTGATCATCCACCGGGACGGCAATGTGCTGGCTTCAAGCTGGGAACTCGACCCGGAACGACCGATTGAAACCGTCGCCCCACAAGTGACCAAGCGGGTGATCCACTACATGAAGAGTGTCTGCGCGGATGAAACGCTCAGCGTGACCGTTTCCACCGATAAGCGGGCCTTTACCTTTGTGCAATGCGAAGATATCTGTTTCGTGGCGGTCCACAAACTCAAAGGATTCAGCCGCAAGAGCGTCCAGGTCGCCAATGGGGTCGGCCACACCATCGGCCGGCGCTGCAGTAAAATTCTCAAAGGCTGAATCAAGCGCGCCGTTTGAAACGCAGACGGCTTCAGCCTTTTTCTTCGTCAATCAGCCGGTGGGCTTCCATCAACAGCGCAATGGTGCCTTCGTGTACGGTACGTTCGATGTCCGGTTTTTTTCCGCGACTGAAAGCAAAATGCCCGCTGCGACAGCGCATGATCTGATAAACCGCATCCACCCCACGTTTGTCATTGCTGGTCGCATCCACAATCTCGCCATCCACGAATGTGATAGACCCTGAATTGAGAACGATGTCGCATTTCACATTCAGCACGCCCGATTCGCGATCGGAATTGAGGAACTGGGCAACTGACCCCAGGGAGACATTGCCCAGCGAACCGGAAAAAGCCGTCTCGGTTTTGGGTTTGGATGGCATTTTGATTGTGTGATGCTCTTCGGCATCCGTGTGATGCACCGGGGGCATATCCAACGGCGGCGGCGGAACCGCCGGTTCCACAAGTTCCGGGGCCGCAATCGGCTCCGCGGCCACCGGTTCCACGGCCGCCGCCGGCGCTTCGGGTTTGGCCACCGTCCGGGCTTTCAGTTGCATCTTGCGCGCCACGGACACCGCGCCGGCACTCAAAACGAACAAGCCCATCAATCCCGCCACGGAATAGCTGATCAGTTTTACCCAATCAGTTCGCTTCGCCCTGGCCGGCGGGGTCGCGGAAGGCGGCGACCCCATAGTCGCCGCGGTTGTCCCGGTGGATGCCGCGCTCGCATCCGGTTTTTTGCCCGCAACCGGTTTAGGCGACGGTTTGGCGGCGGGGGCTTGATTGGTGGCAGCGAGCATCGGCTTTTTTGGCGGGGGCTTGTTAGTTGCCGCCGGCGGCGCGGGTTTGGCGCCGGGTTTCGGCTTGACTGGCGGGCTTGGCTTGGCGGGCGCCGGTTCCGGAGTTGGCTCGGGCGCAACCGCCCGGGCCGGGGCCTTGCCCTGCGCTTGTCCTTGTCCCTGTCCGCCGGAAAAAAGACTGCTGATCCGGAAAATTACACCCCCACCCCCGCTCTCGCCCGATTCTCCATCCTGGGACTCGGCCGCCGTATTTTCGCCATAGATATAGTAAATTTTACCGCCCTTCTCAAGGGTGCCCACCACATTGCTGTTGTATGCCTCGGGACTGTTCAGATTGACCACAACCGGCCCCGCAGGCTTGGGCGGCGGTGGCGGCGGAAATTCAACATACTCGATCTCGTCACTGCGCTTGGAGATGGCCACTTCCGCGCGTCGGCCGAGGCGCTCGACCATGACAATGTATTCGCGCTCGGTTTCGCGGACAACCGGCAGTTCGTCGCCGAACCGCAGGTATAATTTGCCGTTGCATGCGGCCGTGGGAAAGGCGAAGAACATGTCGTTCTCACGGCTGACCCAGGCGGACTTGCCCGCATGGCCGGCCAACGGGAACGCCGCCAATCGCTGCCGCCCCTCGCGATCCCGCACCAGGGCGATGAAATAATGATCGTTCTGCTGAAAAAGCGGAAGGCGCGACCCCGTCTCAAAGACCAAGGAAAGTTTGGGAATCAGGACCGCAAAATCATCCCCAATGACCCGGACAAAACCGCGTTTTTTGGGTATTTCCGGTTTTGTTTCCACCGCCAGGGCTGGAACCGCAAACGCCCAGGCCAGCGCCAGCCAACCTAACGCCATGCAGCAGCCACCTCGCGGCCATCCAAACCATATGCGCCACCCGACCCAGCGTTTTGCCTGGTTGACTGACCTCATATCATCATTCTAGCCCCCGCCGATGAAACCTCAAGCGGATTGCACAATCATCCAAGCAGCGCATCAGCGCGCGAATATCAATCGGACGTTCCGAACCGAATCAAGTCTACTGAAAATGGCTGCCTAGCCACCTTATGCCGTGGAGATGCGCATAATTGGATTCATGCGCGAGTATTCATGGCTTGTGTTTTGGCTGGGAATATGCACATTGAATACGACCATGACCGACCGCGTGCTGGCTGTTGATTTCGACGATCCGGAAGAAGCGAACGCTATTATCCGACTGGCCGACGCGGACGCGCTCCAGATCGAACCCGGCCGATTGCGCGGCCAGAGCCTGCACATCAACCTCGACATCACCCGCTTGCACTATGTTCAGCATTCGCTGGCTTGCGTAATCCGCGTGTTGGGCGGCCCCAAATTGGTCACTTTCTTCCTGCCGCTGAACGGCGCCGGCGCAAGCCGCTGCAACGGCTGTCGTCTGGATGACCGCGCGGTGGTGATCAACCGTCCGGGGGGGCGGCTGTATTTGCGCATGGGCGCGGGCGTCGAATGGGCGGGGTTTGGCCTGCGCGAAGAGCAATTGGTGGGAATGCTGGCGCAATGGACGGGCGCAGACCCGCCGGACCTGGCCGATGCCAGTCGGATCATCATTCTTCCGCCGGCCATTCACAGCGCATTCCGGCAGATCCTGCTGGGCATCATCCGGGTGGCCCGAAACGAGCCTGAGATTTTACAAAGCGAGGCGACCCTGGCGCGCCTGACCCGCTCTCTGCTGCGCGGCACCTCTTCGGCCATTTCGGCCGGCTGGAGCAACACTCCTTATGAATCGGCGCAGATCAAACGCGATCACCAGGCGATCCTGCGCCGCGTTGACGATTACCTGCGGCAGCGGCTTGGGCAACCGGTGTATGTGCCCGATCTCTGCCGCGACATGGAGATCAGCGTTCGCACTTTGGAATACATATTTCGCGAATGTTTCGACCTGACGCTGATACGCTATTTGAAACTCAGACGGCTGCATGCCGTCCGTCACGCGCTGCGCCATAACCATCGCGCCGCCGGCCTGACCATTCGTCAGACCGCCCGGGAATGGGGGTTTCATGACCTCGGCCGCTTCGCCGTGGAATATAAAGCGCTCTATGGCGAGTCGCCATCCGACACGCTGCGGAACCAGCGCGGTCCCCGGGCCCGCCCGGCGGCTTGAGCACCGCCAACCCCCGCTGATTTCTGACGGCCGCCGGCGCGCCGGGTTTTTGTGGCCCATCCGGAGCCGGATGTCATGGATGGCGATTACAGCACGCCATCTTTCCGCATCCCCTGTATAATCGCCTTGGCGAAACCCGCAATCTCGCGGTTGGTGTCGTGCGGATCAACTGTCTCCGTGATCGCGCCCCAGACGAGTTCCTGTGTCTTGACATCGAAGAGCTTGGTCTCCACAACCACAATGTCAAATTGGTAGGCCATCGGCGGGACATAGTAACCGTCATCCCAAGACCAGGCCCAGTAATCTCCCGGCGCCGCATAGCCCGGCACAAATTCCGTCTGCTTGTCCACCCGATCGAGCCGGATCAAGAGCAATGCCTCGGCGCCCGACTGCTGCAGAGCCTGTTGAAACTGTTCCTTGGTGGGATTGTTGTTGTTCGGCAAATAATTGTAACTACTCAAGCCGGTCACGCCGATGGCCGCCATCTGCCGCACGAAAGCATCCTCCACGGAACGCATGGTTACATCCTGCTTGAACACCGCCGCCACCAGCACCTTCTTAAAAGCCGGCCCCGTGAAACCGGGCTTTTCCCAACGATTGATGATGCGGGTTGAAGCGCAGGCGGCCAACAACGCGATGCTCAACGCGGCCAAGGTGATCCGGACCACGGAACGAGTTTGCATAAGAAAACTCCTTTCTATATACGGAACAAGAGTAGCAGGAGTCTGGCAACAGGGCAACCTACTCGGCGCAATTCACAATCCACCAATCCGGCCGCATGGCGCCCTTTTCATCCCATGCGCCAACCTGTTATATTTTGCGCCCATGCAACTTTGGATCTGGCGCAACATTCGCGTCGAACTCCCGGAAGACTGGGAGCTGCTCCAGTATTCCCGTAATCCGGTAAATGGCCATTGCGATTTCGCGGATCGGCGCCAGTTCCGCTTCGAGCTGAGCTGGCGGGCGATCGCGGGCGCGCCCGACTTCGAGCGGATGCTGGCCGATTACCGCGCGGAACTTGAGCGCAACGATCTGCTGCATGATATCCGGCTGCTAAAGATCGGCGGCTGGCCCGGACTGGCGGGACGGCGCGACGGCCGGGAATCATCGCGGTTCGGCGCTTATTTCGATCCGCCGGGCCATTTGGTCGAGCTGGTCTTTCTCTGGCCAGGCGCCCGCGATAAGCGCTTGGAAAGCGATGTGCTTGCCGCCTGCCGTCCCGAGCCGCCGGGCGCCGACGGACGACGGCGCTGGAAAGCGTTCGGCATGGACTGGCTGGCGCCGAACGACAGCGAACTCACCGCCTGCGCCGTTGAGCCGGCGCGCGTCAGTTTGACCTTCACGGGCGAAAGGAAACCGGAGCGGTTGACCGTGCAGCGCATTGGCCTGCTCCGTCAATGGCTCAAGCAACCGCCGGCCGAATGGTTCCGGCGACAGATTCCCGACCGGGTGCGCCAATTACGCCTGGCGGAAACCCGGCGGGCGGGCCATGTCGTCCACCTGGCGGAAGGCTGGTTTGTTCCCCAAAGCGTGCTCCAACGCCGCGGCCACTACGCCGGTGCAGCCTGGATCTGCCCCGGCGATCAACGGGTGTATCGGATCGAACAGATCAGTCACCGGCAGGCGACGCCCCGCCCGGCCGTCGAAGCACTCCCCGGCGGGGTACTCACGTGCTGTCGCGCACTGGGAGCCCTGGCGTGAACAAAGGACGCGCAATCCGCCGGCCGGGCGGCCACCCGATTGCCGCAGAGGAGAATACCGCGCGAATCATCCGGGGCGTGGGGCGGCAATCCATCAGCCTGTCCGCGCATCCGGGATCATGGGCAAAAATGATGGCGGCCGTGCCGGTGCGCAACAGCGCCGCGCAGGTCGAGACTGAAACAGACCCGCCCGGCGTAAAGCTCAACATCCCGACAAGAAAGCCCCGATATTTTTCCATTCCCCCCATCTCATGGGTTGTGCATCCAAAAAAATTCCGTATTATCTACCTCGATGAGATGGGGAGCGCCGTCTGGTCGCTATGCGATGGAACTCGTACCATCGAGCAAATTGTGGATGCCTTGGCCCGGGAGCATGGGTTGACCTTCCACGAGAGCCGGGTGGCGGTAACCCAGTACATCAAGTCGTTGATTCAGCGCGGAGCGCTGGCCGTGGCGCTGGAGTGAGCCGGCGCCGCCTGTAATAAGGGACATGGGTTTGACGATACGATCGGTCATCATCGGATTGCTGTTCGTTGCGTTCGTCTGCAGCTACACGTACTTCAACGACCATGTCATGCGCCAGACGATGTTCGTGGGCAACAACATGCCCATCTCCGTCTACGGCTTGTTGGTGATCTTTCTCGTTTTCTTCTATCCGCTCTTGCGCCGGATCAACCGCCGGCTCGCGCTCACCCCCGCGGAACTGGCGGTCATCCTCGCGCTGACACTCGCCTCCTGCGCGATCCCCGGGGCCAACCTGCTGCGCCTGTTCACTCCGACGCTGTTGATGCCGCACCGCTTCGCGCAGACCGAACCGGGCTGGGAAAAGCAGAAGGTCATGGACCTGGTGCCGGACGGCATGCTGACCGACGTCAAGGGCGATGAGGAGCGGGTCCTGAACGGGTTCGCGCGCGGCCTGGGCGAGGCCAACCGCCACATCAGCCCCGCCGCGGTGCCATGGCGCGCTTGGAAACGCCCGATGCTGTTCTGGATGCCGATTCTGCTTTCCTTGTGGATTGCGCTGATCGGCCTGGCCGTGGTGGTCCACCGGCAGTGGATGGACCATGAGCATTTGCCTTATCCCCTGGTGACTTTCACCAAGGCCCTGCTGCCGGGCGCGGACGGGAGCATGAGCCCGGTCTTCGGCAACCGGCTTTTCTGGCTCGGTTTGATCCCGGTGATGCTGATCCATGTTTACAACTATCTCGTGGTCTGGTTTCCGGACTACCTGCTGGGCGCGATTCCGCTGGGCGTGGACTTCAGCCCGCTGGTCAAGCTGTTTCCAACCTTCGATAAAGGCGGCGGGTTGGACCTGGTCGGCGGGCCCAGTTTCCGCCATCTGTATTTTACGGTGCTGGCGGTGGCCTATTTTCTGCCGAAAGACGTGTCGCTTTCCCTGGGCATCGGGCCGTTCCTATGGTGTATCATCGCGGGGCTTTTGACCACCTACGGCATCGGGACAACCGGCTGGCAAGGCGGCTGGCCGTTCGGAATCCAGCGCGAGGGCATGGTCATCACCGGCGCCTATTTCGCCTCGCTGCTGGTGCTGCTCTACACCGGGCGCCAATACTATGCGGCGGTCTTCAAACGGGCGTTCGGTCTGCGGACCCGGGATGCCGTTGAGCCGGCGGCTGTCTGGGGCGCGCGGGTGTTCATGATCTCCCTGTTGCTGTTCGTGGTTTATTCCGCTCGCGTCGCCCAACTGGACTGGCCCATCGCCTTGCTGCTGGGGCTGGGGCTCGTCGCCATCTACCTGGTCATGGGCCGGCTGATCGCGGAAACCGGACTCTTCTTCATCGTAGTCACCGGCACACCGGCCACTGTGCTCTGGGCTTTCATTGGCGCCAAGGCGCTGGGGCCGCAGATCCTGCTGATCATCTTCATGTTCTGCATCGTCCTGTTCTACGATTCGCGCGAGGCGTTGATGCCCTACGTGGTGAACGCGCTGAAACTGGCGGACGATTGCAAGGTGAAAGTCGGGCGGACTGCGGCGGGCATGGTGCTGGCGGTCCTGGTCGGCCTAGGCGTCGGCATTCCCGTGACCTTGTACTTCCAATATGACCATGGCGTGGATCTGGCCGCCTGGGACGTCAACCAGCCGAAAGTGCCGTTCAACGAGGTCATCGGCGCCATGCAGCGGCTCGACGCGCAGGGCCAGTTGGCAACCGCCGGCGCGGCCACCGGTCTGCGGCGATTCGCGGACATCGCGCCGCACAAGGCCGGCCTGGCCGCCTTTGGCCTCGCGGTCGCGGCCGTACTCGTCTTCTCCGCGCTGCGCCTGCGCTTCGCCAACTGGCCGCTGCACCCGGTCATGTTCCTGGTCTGGTCCACTTACGCCGGAAAATGTTTCGCGCAATCCTTCATCGTGGGCTGGCTGGTCAAGGCCGCGGTGATGAAATACGGCGGCGCCAACATCTACCAGCGATTGAAGCCGGTCATGTTCGGCCTGGTGGCCGGCGAAATGCTGGGCGGACTGGTGCCGATGGTCGTAAGCCTGATTTACTACCTGGTGACCGGCGATCAACCGAAGACTTTCATGGTGATGCCGGGCTGATGATGAAAACGATTGATATTCAACAACAACCGTTGCTCGGATTCGCGCGCACCGCCCGGATCGCGCTGACCGGGGTCCGTTACCGGTTGTTCCGCGCGGCGGTCACGGTCGCCGTGATCGCCGTTGCCATGGCCTTTCTGATGAACATTCTCAGTGAAAGCCTGATCAAGAAAACCGTGGCGGAGGCGGCGCGGGACCAGATCGCCGAACTCCACCGAACCGATCGCTGGATCGCCCGGCTTTCCGTGCCGCAGACCGCCGAGGAGATCATCCGCGTCGTCGCGCATTCGGCGCCGGGCGCCCCCGCCCTGCGGGAGATCGCGGTCATGTGCGGCCTGTCCGCGGAACATATCGGCAAGTTCAGCGAGCCGGCCCGGCAGGCCCAACGTTATCTGGATTTCTTTGCCGGCCTGAACTACGGCCGGCGGCGCGTGCTGGTCGGCAGCGCGAGCGCGACCGCCATCTTTGACCGGCTCCAGGAACCGGCCGAGCAGGCGCGTTTTTTCAACGGCCTGAAGGATATGAAGGCGGTCCGGTTCGTGGCGTCGCCTGACGAATTCCGCGCCTTCCTGCAGCGGTGGCCGGACCTGAAAGCGTTTATCCAGCAGGTTCGCGCCGGTCAGCAGCAGGCGGTGCAACATGTCCAGGAGCGTCTGGATCGGCGCGCGATGCTTCAGGCGCTTGAGGATGCGAACGGCGAGTTCGGCAGGGCGATCCGGGAGGCCGGCTTTGAACTGGCGGACACCGAAGCGCTTTCGCTGGTGGATCAGGCCCGGTTGGTTTCGGACACCAAGGCCGTCGAGGACACCATCAACCAAACCGTCATTCGCCAGGCGATCGCCGCGCGGCGCGATGTGCTGCCCGGCGATGTCACAATTGATATGATCTGGAAAATGTTGCGCGACCGCGACACAGCCGAATGGTATATCGGGACCATGCGCGCCGCCGGCGTTGAGCCCGGCCGGATAGACGCCGCGCGCTTGACGGCCATGGCCCAGGCGCGGGCCAGGGCGCGGCTGCTGGTGAAGACGGAGATGCTGACGGTGGATGCCGGCGGCGGTTTCATGGGTGTCGGGCGGCGCATGACATGGCTCGCTTTCGTTTCCATGCTGGTCTGCGTGGTGGGCATCGCCAACGCAATGTTAATGTCCGTGACCGAGCGTTTCCGCGAAATCGCCACGCTCAAATGCCTGGGCGCGCTGGACGGATTTATTATGACCGTTTTCCTGATCGAAGCGTGTGTCATGGGTCTAGTCGGCGGCGTGATCGGCACGCTGATCGGGCTGGTGCTCGGCGTGGCCCGCATGTGGGCGGCGTTTCAGTCGCTGCTCGCGCAGGCCTTCCCCACTGGGCTGCTGCTGGGCGCGGCGCTCATCTCGATCGGATTGGGCATCATGCTCGCGGCCGTGGCGGCAGTGTATCCGTCGCTGCGGGCGGCGCGGCTCGCGCCGATGGAGGCGATGCGGATTGAATGAGGACATTGGCTGAGAAATGAGCGGGACGTGGACGCCACCAACATAGCCGAAAGCACGAAGGGACAACGGGTCATTATCCGCGCCGTCGGGATGAAGAAGCATTACCTGCGCAAGGGCCAGGTCACGGCCGCTCTGCGCGGCGTGGATGTCGAGATTTACACCGGGGAGTTCATCACCGTCATGGGGCCCTCCGGTTCGGGCAAAAGCACGTTTTTCAATATGATCGGGGCGCTCGACAGCCCGAGCGAGGGGCGGGTTTTCATTGACGAGGTGGATGTCGCGCAGTTGACCGCTGAGGAGCTGGCCTTCCTCCGCTGCCGCAAGATCGGCTACATTTTCCAAAGCTACAACCTGATCCAATACATGACGGCGCTGGAGAATGTGACGACGCCGATGGCTTTCGGCGGGGTGACCGGCGACGAGAGCCGCAAACGCGGCATGGAGCTGCTGGACCTGGTGGGCCTGAAGGAACGGTGGTTCCATCGTCCGATCGAGATGTCCGGCGGCCAGCAGCAGCGTGTGGCCATCGCGCGCGCGCTGGCCAATAATCCGGGCATCCTGCTGTGCGATGAGCCGACCGCCAACCTGGACCACCACACGGGCGATGAAATTCTCGCCATTCTCCAGCGGCTGAACACCGAGCGCGGCGTAACGATTATCTGCGCCACGCACGATCACCGGATGATGAATGTTTGCGACCGGCTCATGTGGATCCGCGACGGCGCGATCGAGCGCATTGCCCGCCGCGACGAAGTCGAGGTTTCCCTGGGAAGCATCGGATGAGAGCGGAATTACTTATGAGAAACGCGAAAGGGGAGAACGGCCAAACCGGTTTTTTGCGCCGTTCGCGCGTTTCGTCGCGGCGGGGCCGCCGAGAGTGAAAGTATGACGCGCAGTTTGAAATACCTGGTTTTGTTGTGGGCGCTGGCCGGGATGCCGCGTCCGGCCGCGGCCGTCAGCGACGGATTCCGCGCCGACTGCGCCGCGCTGACCCGGCATCCGCACCGGCTCGCCGGCACGCCGGAATACCGCGACGCGGCCGATTACATAGCCAAACGGCTGGGTGAAATCGGGGTGGACGAACTGATTGTGCAGGAGTTCCCGACCGCCCAGACCCAGGTGAAGCGCTGTGAGGCGGTCGGGCCCGATGGCCGGAAATGGCCGCTGTTGCCGGCCCGCCCGGATGGCATCATTCCTCCCGTCTCTCCGCCGGAGGGCATCACCGGCCCGCTGGTTTACGTCGGGCGCGGCACGGCCGAAGAGCTGGCCGGAATAGATCCCCAGGGCAAGATCGCGGTCATGGACTACAACTGCGAAACCCGGTGGTTGCGCATTTTCCGGCTGGGCGCCAAGGCCATCATCTTTGTCCGCAACGAACCCGCCGAATCCCGCCATTTTCATTATTCCCGATCCAACTCGAACCTGCCGCGATATTTCTATGACGGTCCGCGCGCGGATCTGCCCGACGGGCAGACGGTCACAATCTACAGCGAGATCGTCTGGGAACGCGTAACCGGCCGGAACGTGCTGGCGCTGATCAAAGGCACCCAGCCGGTGTTTGACCTGGGCAAGGAAGAGGTTGTAGTGGTGTCCGCGAACCTGGACACATTCGGGGAAATTCCGCAACTGACGCCGGGCGCCCGGCCGGCGGCCAACTGCGCCGCTCTGCTGAAGCTAGCCGCGGCGCTGCGCGCGAACCGCCCGCGCCGCCACATCCTGCTGGCTTTCTTTGACGCCCAGGCGCGTCAGCACGCCGGCGCCGCCGCTTTTTACGGGGCGCTGGAGGACAAGGATCGCCGGGCCATGGTGGAGTCCCGGCTGGAATCATGGCAAAAGGAAACCGACTTCCTGGCCGCCATGGATCAGATGGCGCGGCAGTCCAATCCCTTCGCCGCCCCCGCCGGCGAAATCCGCCGCGAGTTGGCCAACCGCCTGCGCAACCGGGCGGCCGACCGCGCCTATGAAGTGCGCGCCAAACTGATGGACATCCGGGAAGCGCGGGCCGAGACCGCCCGGGATTCCGCGGCATACCAGGAACTGGAACGGGCGGAAAGCGAACTCAAGCCGATCCAGAATCGCTGGAATGATCTGCGGCGGGAACTGGGCCGCAACGAAGTCTCGCCCCGCACGGCCGATCTTTTCCAAACCGTGCTCGAAGATGTGCGGCGCGACATCGCATCCCGGCAGGCAGATTTGCGGTCCGCCGAACGCGGCCTGCGCGCCGCGCTCGCGCTCAAGCAACTGCTCGGCAACCGCTGGATCGCCCTGCATATCGCGTTGCTGCTGGGCAACAACACCGCGCGCTGGGGCATCATCATCGGCGGCGACTCGGAGATGCACTCCTACCAGGACCAGCCCGGATTGTACGGGAAGGTCCAGCGCAGTTTCATCCGCGCCTACGAGGCGCTGCGGGCCCAGGGCCAGGCGCCGGCGCATTTTGAAATCGCCTCCGCCGACGGCAGTCTCCGGCAGACCCGCCTGCTGTGGGCGGCTCCGCAATTGGTGCACAGCGGCGAGGTGGCCGGACGGCATGGCATCTACAATATCGTCCTTGGCACCATGCACGAGGTGCTGCCGCGCGAGGCCACGCCGGACGACACGCTGGATCGTCTCGATCTGGACATCATGGAAACCAACACAGACGAAATAGCCCGGATGCTGGCGGCCGTCGGCAATCTGGACGTGCGCACCGCGGAGGCGGTGGCCGACCAGGAGGGGCTTTCGCTCCGGCGCGCGATCGCCGCCGATGTCTCATATATCGTGCCCGCTTTCGAAAACGGCCGGGCACAGGGCGCGTTGGTCATGGGGCGCCAGCGGGGCAGCTCGATCCCCAACACCCCCGTGCCCGGCGCGGCCGTGATGCTGTATCTGAATGAACCATGGAATCGCAACTTCTGGCATCACAACAAGGCTTACGGCTTCGATCCCTTCTATGTGGTCATCAGCGATCAGAACGGCGCCTATGAGGCCGGCTCCCTGCCCCAGGAGTCCACCCCCATCAATGGCTTTGCGGCGGCCTGCGACGCCCGCGGCCAGGTGTATATGGCTTCCGATCTGGAGTCCATGAAGACCGCGCGCACCCGTCTCAACATGTTCCGCTGCCGCAGCGGGCTGGCCATGCTGCCGCCCCAGTTCTGGCCCGGCGAAGTGGACGTCATGAACGCCCAGGCCAACGCTTCAATCTCCAAGCCGGGCACGCAGAAATCCTTCGCCCTGACCACGGACGCCGTCGCCTACTGGTTCTGTGAGGAACGGCTGGAGGGCATTAAACTGTTCGGCCTGGCTTCAACCGTGGGATTGGTGTATGATGCGGCGCGGCGCGCGGAAGCCGGGGAGAACTACGGCGAAGGCTATCCGCTGAATACGGACTGGCTGACCGTCAAGCAATCGGACCGGGCGGCGCGCGACCTCTGGCAGTTGAATGAGGACCGCCTGGCCATCCTTCGCAGCCGCGACATCATGAACAGCTCGCTGGAGGAGATGCACGGGCGCATCGAGGATCTGATCGAGGACGCGGCGAAATCCGATTCCATGGTGGTCCGCGAGGCGCTGCTGGCCGCCGCCTACCGGACGGCCGGACCGGTGTATACGCTGATTCGCACCAGCATGGATGACCTGGTCAAGGCGGTCCTGATCCTGCTGGCGCTGTGCGTGCCGTTCGCCTTTGCGCTCGAGCGCCTGCTGGTCGGGGCGACCCTGATCTACAAGCAGGTCATGTGGTTCGTGGTCTTTTTTACCATCACGTTCATCATTTTGTTCCTTTCGCATCCGGCGTTCGCCATCGCCAAGGCGCCGGTCGTCATCTTCCTGGGTTTCGCGGTGGTGGTGCTCTCGGTGCTGGTCATTTTCATCATCATGCAGAAGTTCCAGGTGGAGTTGAAACGCATGCAGGGCATGACCACCAGCGTGCATGCCTCGGATATTTCCCGATTCAGCACCGTGATGGCGGCGATGAGCCTGGGCATCTCCACCATGCGCCGCCGCCCGCTGCGCACGGCGCTCACGGCCATTACCATCATGCTGCTGACCTTTACGATCCTCTGTTTCGCCTCCTTTGACACGCAGAAAGGCATTGTCAAACTGTTCGCCGCCCCTTCCCCGCCCTATACCGGCGTCAATTTCCGCATCGCGAGCTGGAACTCCTTTAACAGCGAGTTCCTCGACGTGGTGCGGGGACGCTGGGACCAGACCGCCGCCATTTGCCCGCGCTACTGGATTTGCCCCGAATATCCGGATGATCCTGACTTCGTGGTGGCGCTCGCGGATGGCTCGCATCCGGTCGTGCTCAAAGGCATTCTCGGCGTGGGGCCGGAGGAACTGCGCCATCGCGCCGATCTGCGGGAGCTTTTCCAGATCCAGGAGCCGGAAGACATCAACCGGCTGGTGCTGATGACGGAAGCCGTCGCGGAATTGCTGAAGGTCAAGCCGGGCGATCACGTGATGCTCAAGGGCCGGCAATACGAGGTCGGTCCGCTGCTTAACTCGGGCGCGCTCTCGGCCGCGCGGGACATGGACGGCGGCAGCATCCTGCCGGTGGATTTCGCCGCGATGAAGGCGGCGCAGAAGGGCGACAAGCCGCAGACCGAGAATGTGCTCGAGGAGCAGGACACGTGGAGCAGCCTGCCGGTGGACTCTATTGTGATCATATCCTCTGAAAACGCGCGGCTGGCCGGCGGCAAGCCGCATGCCATCCCGATCTACACGGCGGACTCCCAGCAGGCCGTCAACATTGCCGAGGATCTGGCGCGCCTGCTCGACAAGTCGCCGATCATCGCAACGCGGCAGGACGGCGTTTACCGACATATCCAAAGCACGGTTGTCGCGGCCAGCGGCGCGGCCGACCTGTTCTTCCCGCTGCTGCTGGGCGGACTGGTAATTTTCGGCACGATGCTGGGCTCCGTCGCCGACCGCGAGAAGGAGATTTACACGTTCAGCGCGCTGGGGCTGGCGCCGCCGCACGTCGCCAGCCTGTTCCTGGCCGAGGCAATGGTATACTCCGTCATCGGCGGGCTGGGCGGCTACCTGGTGGCGCAAGGCACGCTGAAGCTGTTGAGTGTTGCCGCCAGTTTCGGCCTGGTGCAGGTGCCGGAGATGAACTACTCCTCGACCAACGCCATCGTCACCATCCTGATTGTGATGGCCACGGTGCTGGTCTCCGCCATCTATCCGGCCATCAAGGCCTCGCGCAGCGCCAATCCCGGCCTGTTGCGCAGTTGGCGCCTGCCGGCGCCGCAAGGCGATGTCTTTGCGCTGGTTTTCCCCTTCACGGTTTCAGCGTATGACCTGACCGGCGTTGTCAGCTTCCTGAAGGAACACTTCGATAACTTCAGCGACACCGGACTGGGTGCATTCATGGCGCGGGAGGCGCGGCTGGTAAAACACACTGACGGTTCGCTCGGTCTGGCCGCGCGGCTGGCCCTGGCGCCGTTCGATCTCGGCGTCACCCAGTTGTTCGAACTGCGGAGCGCCCCCAGCGAAATCAAGGGCATTGACGAGGTCAACATCCGGCTGACCCGGCTGTCCGGCCAGCCGAAAGATTGGGAACGATTGAACAAGGTGCTGCTGGACGACCTGCGCACCCAGTTCCTGCTGTGGCGCTCGCTGCCGGGCGCGACAATGGAATTGTACCGGCACCGAACCCTGGCGACTCTGAACGAGGCCGCGCCGGCAGGCGCAACCAACCCCGCGTGAAAATATGGCGCCGCGCATAGACAAGGAATTGGAGGAGTTCAGGCAGGTCATGGAGGTCCCCTCAACCTTCGAGGAGGGCTTCAACTGGACCGCGCTGATCGGCGCCATCTTTATTGCCCTGCTGATGGTGCCCGGCGCATTGTACATGGGGCTGTTGGCCGGCATTGACAGCATCGGGGCCGCCTCGCAATGGGTCACCGTCATCCTGTTCATCGAGGTGGCCAAGCGGGCGCACAAGACGCTCAAGCGCGCGGAAATTTTCGTGTTGTTCTTCATGGCCGGCGCCGCGCTCGGGATGCCGTTTTCCGGCCTCGTCTGGAACCAGTTCTTTGCGCGCAGCGACGCCGCCATCGCCAACGGCATCACCGAGCAGTTGCCGATCTGGTATGCGCCGCCGGCCGATTCGCCGTCGTATGACATGCGTTCATTTTTTCATGTGGACTGGCTGCCGGTGATTGGGTTGGTCATCTTCGGCACCTTCTTCGGCCAGCTCTCCAACATGGTGCTGGGCTACGGACTGTTCCGGGTCGCCAGCGACATTGAGCGACTCCCCTTCCCGATGGCCCCAATCGGGGCGCAAGGCGTCATGGCGCTGGCCGAGGACGCCGATGAGAAAACGGCGGCCCAAAACGAAAAGAGCTGGCGCTGGCGCGTGTTCTCGGTCGGGGGCGCCATTGGGCTGGTGTTTGGCACGGTCTACCTGCTGCTCCCCACCCTGACGGGCGCCGTAACCGGCACGCCAATCCAGATCTTCGAGATCCCTTTCACTGATTTCACGCCGCGCACCGGCAACTATTTGCCGGCGGTTGCCACCGGCATCTCATGGGATATCGGTAATATCATTTTCGGCATGGTGCTCCCGTTCTTCGCCATGGTGGGCAGCTTCATCGGGTTTGTCGTCTGCATCATTGCCACGCCAATCCTCTACAAGTTCCAGATCCTGCACAATTGGACGCCGGGCGACAGTACGGTCAGCACGCTCTACAAGAACCAGATTGATTTCTTCTTCAGCTTTCAGATCGGCATCGCGGTGGCCGTGGCCATCGCCGGCTTCTACCAGGTGTTCCAGAGCTTCCGGCGGCGCAAGGCGCCGGACGCCGCCGGCCAGGCGGCGGCCGCGCGAATTTCGCCCGCCGGCCGCGGCGACATCAAGACCTGGGTCGTCATCCTCTGCTACTTCTTCATCACGATCACCTATATTCTCGTCTCGGGTTACCTGATTGACTGGCACCGCGGCATCATGCTCGTGCTGCTGCTGTTGGGCTTCGTTTATACGCCGATCATCAGCTACGTCACCGCGCGGCTGGAGGGCATGGTCGGGCAGGTGGTTGAGGTTCCGTTCATCCGCGAGGCCAGCCTGATCTTGAGCGGCTACCAGGGAGTGGCTTGCTGGTTCTTGCCGATTCCGATCGCCAACTATGGCGGCATGGCGGTTTTCTACAAGCAATGCGAACTGACCGGCACCAAGTTCTGGAGCATCTGGAAAACCCAGATCGTGCTGTTCCCGATCATCCTGATCAGTTCCATCTTCTTCATGAATTTCATCTGGGGCTTGAACGAAATCCCCTCCGCCGTTTACCCCTTCGCGGATCGCATGTGGCGGCTTTACGCGGAAAACGCCTGCATTATGTACTCGGCGACCCTGGGTGAGTACTCGATCTTCGAAGAGTCCTTCAACTGGCTGTATCTCGGGCTGGGCTCGGCCTTCGGACTGGTTCTATTCCCCGTCATGAGCGTGCTCGGCGCGCCGGTAATGCTGACTTACGGATTGATCCGCGGCCTTGGCCAGGTGATGCCGCATTACGTGATTCCGCAGTTTATCGGCGCCCTGATCGGGCGCTACTATTTCCAGAAACGGCTGGGCCTGATGTGGCGGCAGTATATCCCGGTGGTCAGCGCCGGCTTTGCCTGCGGAATGGGGCTGATCACCACTGTCGGGGTGGGCATCACGTTCTTAAGCAAGGCAGCGGTGCCGCTCCCCTTCTGAAAGGAAAAAAACCGGGTACAGGATGCGATTGTGGCTGAAATACTCATAGAAGTTCGCGGCGTGAACAAGATCTTCGATCTCGGCAAGATCAAGGTGCATGCGCTGAAGGATATTGATCTCGATATCTTTCGCGGCGAATACCTCTCGATCATGGGGCCGTCCGGTTCCGGCAAGAGCACGCTCTTCAACATGATCGGCGCGCTCGACCGCCCCACCTCCGGCAGCATCAAGGTCGCCGACGTGAATCTGACCAAGCTGAGCAGCCGGGAACTGGCCTATTTTCGCGGCAAGCATATCGGATACGTTTTCCAGTCGTTTAACCTCCTGCCGGCCTACAACGCGGTCAACAATGTCGCCATGCCGCTGATCTTCAATGGTTGGGATCAGGAAAAGGCAGCCAAGCGCGCGGGTGAGATATTGGAGCGCGTCGGGCTCGGCCATCGGCTGACCCACCGCCCGGATGAGCTGTCCGGCGGCCAGCAGCAACGCGTGGCCATTGCCCGCGCATTGGCCAACGAGCCGGCAATCATTCTGGCCGATGAGCCAACCGGCAATCTCGACCTGCACACGGGCGAGGAAATCATCATGCTGCTCAGCCGGCTCAGCCGGGAACTCGGCGTCACCGTAATTTCCGCCACACATGACCATAAAATGCTGGCCACCTCGGATCGGATTCTCTGGATCGAGGATGGCCGCAAGGCGCGTCTGGAGCAGCGCAAGGATATCGAGATCCGCGTCGGCACGGTGAAGTAAGCGGCTGGCGGCTGAACGCCTCCCGCAGCCCGTCCCTCATGTTCATCTTCCCGGGTGAGCTGGTCAGACCAATTCCCCAATTCAGGGAAACCTGAATTTTGAATTTCCGACAATGGCAGTCGGGGAATTCGCCCTACCGGCTTTGCACTCCGGAATATCCCGGCAGCAAGCCGTACCACTTCAGCACCTGGTATAATGGCGACACCGGTTGCGTCGCATACCAGCCCCAATTGATCGCCGCGCAGGCGCCGCCGCCTGCATCCAGCATAAACCAATTGCCCAGCGCCGGGTCGTACACCGTCGTGTCCCATACGCCCGGACGGTGGTATTCCAACGGCGCCGGTTGCGCGACGCTCCAGCCCCAGTTCAGCAGCCACAACAGGTTGTCGCTCGAACGTCGGATCGCCCACGATCCGCTTTCCGCCCAATAGACCGCCAGGTCCGCCTGGCCGTCGCCATCGTAGTCCGCCGGCACCGGAATCGCCGCGCCCGAACCCCACTGCATTTCCCATAACTGCTGCGCCGCACTCTTCCACACATACCAGCGGCCCTGCGCCGGCCAATATACCGCCAGGTCCGCCTTGCCGTCGCCGTCGTAGTCCGCCGGCACCGGCACGGTTTCGCTCCAACCCCATTGCGATTCCCACATTTGCACGGTGGCGCTCAACAGCACATACCAGCGGCCCTGCGCCGGCCAATACACCGCCAGATCGGTCCGGCCGTCGGCGTCGTAGTCCGCCGGAACCGGAATCGCCGCGCTCCAGCCCCATTGGATTTGCCAGGGCTGCGCGTCGCTGCTGCGCACGCCGTACCACAGTCCTTCGTCCTGCCGGTACGCCGTCAGGTCCGCCCGGCAATCGCCGTCGTAATCGCCCGGCGCCGGCCAGCTTTCAAGCGACCCCACCGTCATCATTACCATCTGGGTGTCGCTGCTGCGCAGCACATACCAGCGGCCCGGCGTCGGCCAGCAAACCGCCAAATCGGCCAAACGATCGCCGTCGAAATCCAGCATGGTCTTGGGCCGGCGCGCCAGCGACTGCGCCGACATCGCGCTGGCGCCCGCCCCATAGTCCGCCCGCGTCGCGTAGTAGTACGCCTGCCCGCACGATACCGCCGTGTCGCTCCACGATGTCACCCCCGCCCCAAGCGCCGCCACCTCGCTGCCCGCCGCGCCCATGTCGCGCGACCGGTAAACCCGAACCCCGGTCGCGCCGCCGGCCGGCGCCCAACTCACGCGCACGACATCGCCGGTCACCGCCGCGCGCACGTTCGCCGGCGCCAGCGGGAACTCGAAGGCGCCCACATCCACGCGCGGACCGATGATCCGCGGCAAGCCGGCCAGATCGGCGGCGTTCGTCATCCAATCCTCATTCGCCCCCGTATTGACACAAGGCGACATCGCCTGCAGCCGATAATCACCCCCGCCGACAAAAGCCGGCGCAGCCGTAATGGTGTGCGCAAACTGGGGCGAATCCGGCGCGGTGCAGCAGTATTCCACGACCGCCCCGTCATCCACATCCCAGTTCGTCACGGCGGGCGCCGTATTGTCATAGATGATGCAGTTATGCAACTCGCTGCCGACGCCGACCGCCACGCCGCCGATCGCGGCCGCGGCGGAGTTATTGGCGATCGTGCAGTTCCACGCGACGTCGTTTTGCCGCAGCAGCACGCCGCCGACCATGTTCGCGCTCGTATTCTGCTCCACCAAACAATTGCGCATTTCATTATTCTGGTACAACATGACGCCACCCGCGGTACCTTCACCCCAGCCTTCAGGCACGACATTATGATGGATGTGCGTGGAATCAATCACCGCGGAATACTGCGCGTGAATCCCGGCGCCGAAGGCGGCGGTGTTGGTGGAGACATCGCAGCGCAACATCAGACCGCCGCCGCTCATGACCGCGCCGCCGCCATGGCCCGCGTTAACGTCGGCAAAATTGTGTTGGAGCCGGCTGTCCGCCAAAACGCCGCCATAATCGAACCAGAGCCCCCCGCCGTCATATTGTCCCCAGTTCCAGGTAATGTCACAGTTTGTAATCACGCCGCCCCAGTAGAAAAAGGCGCCCGCGCCATTGCCCGACACATTGCTATGCAGCAGCGAGTGGGTAACCGTTCCGCCGTAATGCAGATATACGCCGCCGCCGGCCATCGCGGAGTTCGCGCGAATCAAGCAATCGGTCACCAATCCGTTCTGATCGCAATACACGCCGCCGCCGGCGTTGTAGGCTCTGTTTTTCTCAATCAGGCAGCGCCGCAACGTGGCCCGGCCGGAGCAGAAGACACCGCCCGGCCAGTTGGGCGAAGTGTTGCCGGCAATCCGGCTATCCGTCAACAAACTGCTCCCGGCGCAGCGGATCCCGCCGCCGACGATTGTGCTTTCATTGTCCGCAATCACGCAGTTGCTGACTGTGCCATCCAGCATATATACGCCGCCCGCGTCTTCATCGCTGCCGTTCGCGATCGTGAACCCGGCCAGCAGCGCGCGCGGATGGTTGATGTTGATGACTCGATACGATCCAGCGCCGTCCAAAAGGCAATCGGCGGGATCGGCGGCCCCGAGGACGGCAATGGGTTTGGCCAGCTCAACGGTCTGGCCGAACGCATAAGCGCCGGTCGCCACGCGGACCACGCCGCCGACATAACAGGCATCAATCGCCGCCTGCAAATTCGTGGCGGCGGCGGCCCAGTTGGTGAAGGGCGGAATATGCGCGCCGCCGGCCGCGACATAATTGGTGAACCCGCCGGCCACCACATGCACATTCACCGTCGCCGCGCCGGCAACCGCCAGGTTCGAGGCGAAAAGGGTAACGGCATAATAGCCCGGCGTGCTCCAGGTCGGCGCGATCATGAAGGTGTCCGCGTAGCTGTTGGTCGCCCCGGCGCCGGCCACCGTCCAGCGATACCCCCAGGCTTTGCCGTGGATATCCGCGAAGAAATTGGCGGCTTCGCCCGCCACCACCTGGGTCGCACCCCGAATCGCAACCGTTAACGGACCGAGAATATTGGTCCCAATAAACTCATCGCAGCCCAGATCCACGTGGCCGCCATATATCCGCGCTTCCATGTCTATATCCTGTTCGATCCCGCCGACATAGTCGGTGCTGCCCGCGTTAATGCAGGGCGAAGCCGCCACAATATGCGGGTTATCGAGCCCCAGCAGCCTGGGCTCATCCGCAAAATTGCCCGGCCCGTTGAACAGCGGCCAGGCGCAGGTGTATTCCACCGTGCCCGTCAGGGCTACCTGGAACATGATATTCGGGCCGACCGGCGCCTCGTTGTGATACACGATGCAATTGTAAACCGCCCCCAGCTTATCAAAGCGGAACAGCACGCCGCCGCCATTGTCCACGGCCATGTTTTTGAGCAGCGTGCAATTTTGCGCAACGCCACCGCCGTCCAGATGTACCCCCGCGCCGCCAAAAGCGCGATTGCCGCTAATAAACGAATTCTTCAGCGTGACCTTTGCGGCTATATTGGCGCCCCCGCCGTAATTATGCGCGTTATTGTCGCGGATCAGGCAGTCGCGGATCTCCACCTGGTCATTGGCCATGATGCCGCCACCCCATTTGCCGGCTTCGTTGCCGATAATTTCACACCGCGACACCCGCGCCACGCCCCAGCAATCCAGCCCGCCACCCTGGCTCGCGGCATAATTGCTGACCACCAGGCAATTCGCGACCGTCCCATCCCGTACGTATGCTCCTCCGCCCTGCACCGCCGACCCGTTGACCAGGATCAGATTCGACACAACCGCCATCGGATGATTGATGTAAAAGCAGGCATGATCGTTCCGCCCATCCACCCGCGCCGTGCCTGCGGCGCCTGCGCCAACAACCGAAACCGCCCGAGTCAAGGAGACCGCCGTCGCCTCAACAAAGGTGCCGGTCCCCGCGTACACCACACCGCCCCCCGGGCAGTTAACCACCGCCTCGACCAGGCTGGTCGCCGCATCGTTCCAGTTGGTGTAGGGATACACATTCCCGCCGGACGGCGCGGCATAATGCACGGCCGAGGCCAGCACGCGCACCGGCAGCGTGGTGGCCGCCGTCAGGTCCAGATTCGCGGCTTCCAAACGAACGGTATAAACCCCTGCCACGGGCCAACTCCAGGTGGCATGGAGCGTGTTGGACAGCGTCGCCGTGCCGCCATTGGTCTGAATCAGCCAGCGCGTCCAGAGCGCTTTGCCCTGCACATCCGCGCTAAAAAACACCGGCATATCCAGGAGCACCGCGTAATCCGAAGCGTCAATTCGCGCCGTCAACGCGCCCGTGATATTGGTGGCGATGTACTCGTCGCAACCGATGTCCACCTGCCCCGCATAAATACGCGGCTCGTTGTCAATGTCCACTCCGGCGGCCAGGCCATTGGTGGCGCCGGCATTGCGACAGGGGGATGCCGCCAGCAGATGCGGATCGGCCACGCCGACCAACCGCGGATCGCTCGCGATATTGCCTGCGCCATCGAGCAGCGGAACGGCGCAGCAATGGTTGAACTCCGTGTCCAAGGCGAACACGTTCGAGATGGTGGTGGCCGTGTTGTGGTAAATGATCGTGTTCACCACTTCGGAGCGACCCAGAGCAGGATCGCCGAGGGCATACAATCCGCCGCCATCACCTGTGGCGGCGTTTCCGACGATCGTGCAGTTCCGGATCGCAAATACGCCGCCGGCGTTCACGCCGCCGCCATCGCTGCCTTGATCATCTGTCACGCGGTTCCCAGCGATATAGCAGTTTTCCAAAACACCAGTCGTACCCATGGTATAAACGTCCAATTGGACTCCGCCGCCATTGCCAATCGCCGTGTTGTTGACAATCCAGCAGTTTCGCACATTGCCCGCGTTCTTAATAATGATGCCGCTGCCATACCACGCCTGGTTGTTTTGCACCCGGCAGTTATCCAGGCAGGGCGCATCCGCGGCGCCGCCGACCAATATGGCGCCCCCGCTGTTGCCCGACACAACGCAATTGCTCAGCCACCCCGCACCCTCCATCAGGATTCCGCCGCCATATACGTCGTAATCCATTCCCTGCGACTCGGCAAAGACATGGCCGTTGGTCAGCGTGAAGCCGATCAGCCGGCCGCGCCGGCCCACATACGCGCCGCGGACGGCATCCGGTCCGTTCGGCCCGGCTCCCTCAATCAGCGTAACCTCGGGCCCGTTCACGCTGCGCACCGTGATTTCTTTGTTGATCACCACCCGGCAGGACAACTGCCCACCGGGCGTCTCCGCGCCGCCACATTTGTAAACGCCGTTCGTAACCAGCACCAAATCGCCCTCGACCGCCGCATCCACCGCGTCCTGGATGTTCGACGCCGCCGTCGCCCATGAGTCGTATGGCGGCGCCGCCCCGCCCGACGCGGCCGCGACATAAAGCGTCCGCGGCGCCGCCGCCGGCTGAACATCAATCGTGAACAGTTGGGTCAAAGCCGCGTCCACCAGTTGCGTTGTCCACGTCGTTCCGCCGTCGGCCGAATGATAGATCGAGCCGCCGTCATAATTGTTACGCACGGCCCAGATGTTGGTCCCGTCGGGCGTAACGACGTCCATCGTATAATCCCAGGTGGTGAAGGACTCCCAGGTCGCGCCGCCGTTGGTTGTCCAAGTGATATGCGAATCATTCGCGGCCCAGATATGCCGGGCGTCCCTCACGCATAGCTCGTTGCCGTCCTTCATCGCCCTTTTGACCACCAGGTTCCAGTCGGCTCCCCCATTGGTCGTGGCGAGAACGGTTTCCTGGCCGCCAATCGCCCAAACTTGGTTTTCATCCAGCGCATACAAACCCAAAAGGTGATTCGCGTTGGTGATGGCTGCCGACGTCTGCGGCATCCACGTCGCGCCGCCGTCCACGGTATGAAACAGACCCGCCATGCCCGAATCCGGATCGAGTTCGCCGCTGACCCAGGCGGTGTATTCGTCCAAGGCGGTCACCCCCTGCAGCATTTGCGAAAATGAACCAATCGACACATCTCGCCAGGTGATCCCGCCATCCGCGGTCATCACCACGGCCCCCCCCACCCCCACGGCCCAGACCACCAGCCGGTCCACCGCCCAAACTTTGTGCAACGTGACATCCGGCAACGAATCCGCGTCGCCCTGCCGCGCCCAGGTGACGCCCCCATCCGGCGAATAGTAGATCGCGGCGTAGCCGTCCACGCTGTCCCCCACGACCCAGACATGCCGGCCGTTAACCGCGGCCACACCGCTTAACGACGCGGCCGGAAGCTGGCCGACACCCTGGCGAAACCAGTCCGTCCCGTTGGTCGTGCACAGCAGCACGCCGCACCCGTCATTGGAGCCGCCGCCCGCCCAGCCAATAAAGCCCGCGCGCGCCGGCGCGGCCGCGCCGAGCGCAACCACCAGGAGCGCCAGGATTTTCCAATGATTGGAAAACGCCCCCCGCCATTTTTCCAATGATTGGAAAACCACCCCAAAACTAGCCGCGCGATTGGTGATCATAATTGCCCCCATTTTGATCGGATTCACGCCGGCTGCAATTATCGCGGAACCGAATCAGGATTCAAGCCCGACGACACCGGTCCGACGGTTCCGAAAACCGAGCTCGCAGAACGGGCTGGATGCCGTCATGTTCATTTGACAACGACGCTTTTTTCACTACTCTTACGCCATTCTGCCAACTGGCCCATGTGGGACGGTAGCTCAACCGGTAGAGCAACAGCCTTTTAAGCTGTGGGTCGCGGGTTCGACTCCCGCCCGTCTCACCAATCGGAGGCTTGTATGCATCCATATCGCGCGGGTTTGTTCCTGATTGCATCCTGGTTGGGCGCGGTGGCCCTGCCGGCGGCGGCAATGGCCGCCAAAGCGGCCGCTGCGGCGCCCAATTTGCTGGCCAATCCCGGCTTTGAAGTGGAGGACAACAACACCGCCGGGGTGCCGGACGGCTGGATCTATTTCTATTCGCACACCAAAGCCAGCGAGGTGACGCCGGCCGCCGCGAGCACCGGCACCAACGGACTCAAACTGGCGGTTCAACAAGTGCCCGGCGCCCACCAGGGCGTCGCCCAGAAAGTGCCGGTGACGCCCGGCGCGGTCTGCGTCTTCACCGTCCAAATTCGTAACAACGCGGAAGATCCGTTGGGTAAATCCACCTACGGCCTGCTGGGAATCGAGTGGCGCGACAAGGACAACCATGAAATCAGCCGCGTGCTCGGCAAGAAATGGGGCAGCACACTTTCGAAGTCAAAGTGGGAACAGTACGAAGTGTCGGGCAAGGCGCCGCGCGATGCCGCCACCGCCACCGGCGTGATCTATCTTTACGACGGCGAGCGGGGCGCCGCCGGCTCCTTTTTCGCGGATGACGCGCGATTGGAAATCAAGCCTTAGCGGCGAAATTATCCAGCAGGCCCGGGCGCCCCATGCGACTGGTCCAGCAGGCGCATTTCTCCCAGAGATATTTCTTCGGATACGGATAGCGGCGGCAGGCGCCGATGACCACGTAGCGCGACCTTTCCCAGAGCACGCAATACTCGCAACGGGAGAGATGGATAATCTGATACCGCCGCGGGATCGGCCCGCGGCGATGGATCCGTTTGAACCTCAGGGGCATGCGGCCGTCTCCCGCCGACATTGGAGCGCGCGCGGCCCATGTTGGGACAAACAGCCGCTTGCGCCGTTTTCATTGCGCCACGTTTTCATCGCCATTTAAGATACGCCATAATGCGCCCAAGGTGAACGAGGCTAACAAACAACCCGCCACTGGAAAAAGCACAGCCGCCCCAGCCCGCGCGCGGCCGGGGACGGCTGTTTTTTTCGCATATACGCGCCGGACGAGTTCAGGTAGATTGTCGCCGTTTGCGCAATAATCATGACATTCTCCATGCTCCAGATACTTCTGCGGCCCGGCGCGGCTCTCCTGCGCGCCGGCTGGCTGATCATTATATACGCCTTTTGCCGCGCCGCTCAACCGGCCTTTGCGGCCGACGAGTTCGACTGGGGGTTCCTCGCCAGCCGCCAGACCGACGCTTTTGGATGCACGCGCCTGCGGATCATGGGGCCGTTTTTTGAATCCGCCGCCAGCCGCGAGAGCAACACCCTCTGGGGTCTCCGCCCGTTTTATGTGGGCACCCATAACCGCGTGACCGACTGGCGAACCGGCGATTCGCTCTGGCCGGTGTACTCCTCGCGCCGGTTGCATAACAAGTTCGAGGCGCGCCTCCTGCTGACCTACTACGAGGACTACGACACAACGGATCCGAACTCGAAATACCATCTCTGGGTACTCCCCTTTTACTTTCAGGGCCGGTCGGATCGGACCAACCGCTACCTGGCGCTGTTCCCGCTGGGCGGCCGGATTTACGATTTCCTCGGCCGCGACAAGATCGAGTTCGCGCTGTTTCCCCTGCTGATGCGCTCCGAGCTGAAGAGCATCAAGACCCGCAATTTCCTCTGGCCGGTTTTTTCCCGCACGGAGGGCGACGACATCCGTCGGGCGCGGGTTTTCCCCATCATCGGCCACAACCACCAGCGCGATTATTTTGACAAGGACTTCCTTCTGTGGCCGATCTGGAACCACGGGATCTACCGGCGGCCGGGCTACGCCGGCGAGGCATACATCCTGTGGCCGTTCTATGGTCGTTACGACATGGAGAACCAGCAGACCTGGTACGTCGTGCCGCCGTTATTCCGCTACACGCGCGCGCAGCGGCTGAACGTGTTCAATTGCCCCTACCCCTTCATCCAGACCAGCTCCGGGGAAATCAACAAGTTTTACGTCTGGCCGCTCTGGGGCTCCAAGCTGCTGCCCGGCGAACAATACACTTTCTTCCTCTGGCCGTTCGGCGCCCGCCAGATCAAGGCCCGCCCGGAAGGCACGCGGCGCGTGTTCCGATTAAGCCCGTTTGTGTACACCGAGTGGCTCCGGCCCGACGACCTGGGCCGGACCAACCGCGCCGGTGCGAACGCGCGCTTCGTCAAGGTCTGGCCGTTGCTGCGTTACGAGCGCCAGGGGGGCAGCAAACGCCTGCAAATACTGGATCTGTGGCCGCTAAAAAACTCGCGCGGAGTGGACCGCTGCTGGTCCCCCTTTTGGTCTTTCTATACCCGCACCTATACGACCAACGCCTGCGACGACGAGTTCCTGTGGGGGCTGTACCGTCACCGGCGGCGCGGGGCGGATGTCTGCTACGCCTCCCTCTTTCCGGTCTTTACATGGAGCCGCGATGACCGGAAGATACAGACTCGCGAATGGTCGCTCCTGCGCGGGCTCGTCGGTTATCGGCGCGAAGACGAGCAACGGACATTGCGGCTGTTGTGGTTCATAAAAATTGGGATATAGCAACCGATGAAAGCAGACAACCGAAATAGCGGATGGGCGCCGGCTCATCTTTGATCCGGAGACTGATCCATTATCACGCGCGAACCAGAGTTCTTCGAGCCGCCGGCCAACTTCTTCGCCGACGTGGGCCGGCGCATGCTGCTTTCGTGCCGCAACGCCGGCCGCGGATTGATCATGCTTGGCGGCGCGATCCTGCAGGTGCGGTATGCCGCCTCCAAACGCTGCCGGCATGAAGTGATGAACCAGTTGTTCGTCACCGGCATCAAGAGCCTGGGGGTCATCACCGTGGTCGCCATGTTCACCGGCATGATCCTCGCGCTGCAAACCGGCCTGGAACTGCGCCGGTTCGGCCAGGAGGTCAACATCGGAACCGCCGTGGCGGTGGTGATGATGCGCGAGATGGGGCCGTTTATGACCGCGCTGATCATCGCGGCAAGCGTGGGCTCGGCCATTGCCGCGCAGATGGGCACGATGGTGGTCTCCGAGGAAATCGCCGCGCTCGAGGTGATGTCCATCAATCCGCTGCGATTTCTGATGATGCCGCGGCTGGTCGCGCTGGCCGTGATGATGCCGATCCTGACGATCTACACGAACCTGATCGGCATCGTGGGCGGCGCGATCGTCGGGTTCACCCAGCTTGGGGTCTCGTTCACGGCCTACTTCGACAACGCAACGCGTTACGCCGAAAACAAGGATCTGTATGTGGGATTGTTCAAGGCGTTTCTTTTCGGCCTGATCATCGTCACCGTCGCCTGCTATCAGGGCTTCGCGACCGATGAGGGCGCGGTCGGCGTCGGCCGCGCCACACGCAAGACGGTGATCATCTCCTTTCTGACCATTCTCGTGGTGGGCTACATGGTAACCCGGTTGTTTTACGAATGATCCGCTTTGAAAAAGTCTCCCGGCGGCTCGGCGGCCGGGTCGTGCTCGACCGCGTTGACTTCGAGATCAACCGCGGCGAGACCTTCGTCATCGTCGGCTCCTCCGGCGCCGGCAAGAGCGTCACGCTCAAGCACATGATTCGACTGCTGACGCCGGACAGCGGCCGGGTCTGGGTCGGCGACGACGTCGTCAGCGAGGCCACGGGCGCGGCCCTCGAGCGCATCCGCGGGCGCTTTGGGGTGTTGTTTCAAAGCGCCGCCCTGCTCCAATGGTTGAACGTTGGCGATAATGTCGCCCTCCCGCTGCGAGAGCATACAACCATGGCCGAACCGGATATCCAGCGCTTGGTGGACGAGAAGCTGCGGCTGGTCAACCTGGAGGGCATCAATGAGAAAAACCCCGCTGACCTTTCCGGCGGCATGCGCAAGCGCGTCGGGCTGGCCCGCGCGATCGTCACCAATCCCGAGATCATCTTGTATGACGAGCCGACCTCCGGGCTCGACCCGGTCACCTCGCGAACAATTGACAAATTGATTGACAACCTCCGGCGGGAACTGGGCGTGACCAGCGTGGTGGTGACGCACGACCTGCACAGCGCGCTGGCGATCGGCAGTCGGATCGCGATGCTGCACAACGGGCGGATCGCGGAAATCGCGGCGCCGGCGGAGTTTATCCAGTCAAAAAATGAAGTGGTGCGCAGTTTCCTGGAGGCGCAATATATCACCACGGAAGGCAGTTGGGAGAAAGCAGCACGCCAATGAAAAAAAGCCGGTTGCAGGAAGTTTCGATGGAAGTCACGGTCGGCGTGTTCATGTTCATGGTCCTGCTGGCCCTGGGCATGTTCACCATCGTGCTCAGCCGCGACAGTTTTTTTGTGAAGCGCTACACGGTGGAGATTGTCTTCGACAGCATCATGGGCCTGCGCGAGGGCGATAACATCTCCGTCCGCGGCGTGGATATCGGCAAGATTCGCGCCCTGCGGGTCGAAAAAAACAGTGTGCGCGTCATCGCCTCCATGATCCAGCCTCTCGAGTTCCATGAGGATTACAAGGTGGAAATCCTGCCCTCCTCCGTGCTGGGCGGTCGTTATCTCAGCATCTACGAGGGCACGCCGGCCAAGCCGTTGCTGCCGCCCGGCACAGTCTTGCGCGGGGAAACTCCGGTGGATTTGATTGACGAGGCCACGCGCACAGTCAAATCCTTGCGCAATGCCCTCGAGGACGGCGGCATCCTTGACAACCTGAAACTCGTGATGAAGCAGATCGAAACGGTCACGGCCAAAATGAGCAAGGGTGAAGGCACGATCGGCAAACTGCTGATGGATGAAACGGTCTATAACGACGTGCAAAAAATCGCCGCCAATCTTAAAGAAGTCAGCCAGAACCTCGCCGACGGCCAGGGCACCCTCGGCAAGCTGATGTCCAAGGACGAAAAACTCTACCAGGACATCGAGAAAATTGCCGCCAATCTCAAGGAAGTCAGCCAGAACCTCGCCGACGGCCAGGGCACCCTCGGCAAGCTGATGTCCAAGGACGACAAATTGTATGAGGATCTTTCGGCGGCAGCGGCCTCGATCCGCAAGATCACCGACAAAATCGAAAAGGGTGAGGGCACGCTTGGCAAGCTGATCAACGACGATTCGCTTTATGTTGAGGCCAAGCTGACTCTGCAGGAAATCCGGGCCGGCATTGACGACCTGCGCGAAACCACACCGATTACCACGTTCACCAGCATTTTCCTGGGGACCTTCTGAGCAAAATGGACGCCACGGCAGTCCAAGAACCGATGCATATTCCGATGGAGGTTGAATAACATGAGTCGTTGGTTGAAGAAAACGATCGCGCTATGCCTGATCCCGATGCTGATGCTCTTGTGCCTGCCCAATACCAGCCATGCCGATGCGTCGTCGGACGCGGCGGCCTATTCGCTTGGGCTGGCGGCTGTACTGCTGGGCGTGCTGGTAATCATTGGCTTGTCATCGGACATTGATCATTGGCGCTCCGGCACCCATGTGGAGGCCGACGGCAAGACGCGCGTCGCCAAGCTGACGCCGGTGGATATACCGATCGAACTGCAAACCCTGCCCCAGAATCAACACACACTGGGGTCCGGCCAGGAAATGCAACTGGCCGAAAACATTTGCGTCGGCTGGAAAATGAAGTTTTAGGGAAATGGCGAAGGCGGAACGGGAAGAGTAAAAAAACAGCCAGCCGCCTTCACCCTGCTGCCTTTCTTATTCCGCCTTCACCCTTCGCTACTGCCGGTAATTTGGCGCTTCCTTGGTGATCTTGATATCGTGCGGATGCGCTTCCGTCACGCCCGCGCCGGTGACGCGCACAAATTGAGCCCGGGCGCGCAGTTCCTCCAGGGTCCGGCAGCCGGAGTACCCGAGCGCCGCGCGCAGTCCGCCGCAGAACTGGGTCAGCACCTGTTTGACCGTCCCGGCATAAGGCACCAACCCCTCAATTCCCTGCGGAACCAGTTCCTCCGTGGGGATTGAATCCTGCCCGTATCGTTCGCGGCTGCCGGCGGCGCTCTGCATCGCGCCCAGACTGCCCATGCCACGATAGGTCACGTACTGGCGGCCCTGGTAGATGATCTTCTCACCCGGGCTGTTGTCGGTGCCGGCCAGCACCCCGCCCATCATCACGGTCTGGCAGCCGGCGGCCAGCGCCTTGGCCACGTCGCCCGAATACCGGATGCCGCCGTCCGCCACCACGGGGATGCTGCCCTGCAAGGCCTTGGCGCAATTGTAGATGGCCGTGATCTGCGGCACCCCCACCCCGGCAACGACCCGCGTGGTGCAGATCGAGCCCGGGCCAATCCCGACTTTAACCGCGTCCGCGCCGGCATCGCGCAAAGCCAGGGCGGCTTCAGCGGTCGCAATGTTGCCGGCGATGACATCCACCTTGGCGAGGTTTTTCTTGATCCAGCGGGTCATATCCATGACCCCCTTGGTGTGCCCGTGCGCGGTGTCCACCACCAGCACGTCCACATCGTTTTCCGCCAGGATCTGCGCGCGTTCCTGATCGTTCGGCCCGACCGCCGCGCCGACCCGCAAGCGGTACTGCGCATCGCGATTGTAGAGCGGCTCCACATTCTGGATCAGGGTCTGCACGTCGGTAAAGCTGTACAGGCCGACCAGTTTACCGCCCTCCACCAGAGGCAACTTGCCGATACGGTTCTTCATCATAATGTCATAGGCCTGCTTGAGCGACGTGTCCGCTGGCGCCGTAATGACTTTATCCGTCATGACGTCCGCGATTTTCGCCTTGCGATTGCGGCAGTACTTGATGTCGCGCGAAGTCAGGATTCCGACCAGGCGATCCTGGTCGTCGAGAATGGGAAAACCGCTGAAGCTATAGCCCTTCGCCCGGCGCGTCTCCTCCACTTTCGCGAGGTTTTCCGTGACGCGGAACGTCACCGGACGAGCAATCAGGCCGTTGAGGTGATGCTTCACGGTGCGCACCATGTCGGCCTGCTGCTGGGGCGTCAGGTTCTTGTGAATAATCCCGATCCCGCCCAGCATCGCCATGTCAATGGCCATCCGGGATTCGGTCACGGTATCCATCGCCGCGCTGACGAACGGCATGTTCATCGTGATCCGGTTGGTCCGCTTGGTGGAAATATCGGCATCCGGCGGCAGGAAATCGGCGTACTGGGTCACCAGGGAGACATCGTCGAAGGTCAGGCCCTCATGCGGGAAAGTGGCCATGAATGAATCAAGTTGTTTGTTGGAGTTCATGGGGTGTCCTTTTGGCCCCGATAAAATGTCTGGAACCGGACGGCGAGTCAATAGGATATTCCGCCGCGCGAATTGGCGGCGCCGCGCCGCGCGCTCACGACTTCATCAACAGCAAGCTCAACGCCATGATCAACATGCCCCCCACGAGCCCGAGCAGACTGTCATGCCCCTTCCCGTAAGCGCGGCTGGTCGGCAATAATTCATCCAGACTGATATAGACCATAATGCCGGCCACGCCCCCGAAGAGGATACCCATGATCTGGGGCGGGATTCCCCCGGTGGCGCGCCCCAGCAGCAATCGAATAGCCAGATAGCCGATGACCGCGCCGGCCGGTTCGGCCAGCCCGCTGATCACGGAATAAACGAACGCCTTGCGACGGTTGCCCGTGGCGTAATAGATCGGGACCGAGACACTGATGCCTTCCGGGATGTTATGCAGCGCGATGGCGAGCGCAATGGCGGCGCCCAAGCCCGGATCCTGCAAGGCGGCCAAAAAAGTGGCCAACCCTTCCGGGAAATTGTGGATGCCGATGGCCAGGGCAGTCAACAGACCCATCCGCATCAATTTATGATGGTGGACGCCGTGTTCGGTCGCGCCCGGCGTGACGGCGCCGGGATCATGCAACGGCCGGGTTTCCGCTTCCGAATGGGTTTCATGCGGGTTCTCGGCCGAGGGCACCAGGTTGTCAATCAACCCGATCAGCAGCATCCCGCCAAAGAAAGAAGCGACATTGACCCAATGCCCCCCCCGCCCCCCGTAGGCGGCCGCCAACGCCGCATCACCCTTGAAGAATATCTCCACGAAGGAGACATAAAGCATCACGCCCGCCGAGAAACCCGTTGCCACCGAGAGGCTGCGATAGTTGGTCCGCCGGGCCGTGAAGGCGATGACGCTGCCGATCGCTGTTGCCATTCCGGCTAACAGGGTTAATCCCAATGCAATCCAGATATCCTTCATACTTGTTCGCCTTAACGCAGATTTAAAAGAGCGCGGCCGATGAGGAACACGCCGACCACGATGAGGGCGCCAATCGCCCAGATCACGGCCTTGAAACCGGGCGGCAGCGGCGGATTGCCCTGATCGGCCAGCCATTCCGGATGCTGCGCGCGAATCCAGGCCAACTGGCGCCGGGTCGTCGCATTGGTCAGGCCGGTAAAGCGGACCAGCGCCATGCTCGCCGCGTCCGCATAGACCGGGTTCATGCCGGACATGGCGGTGCGCACCAGGAAATCCACGGCGCGCGGATCGCCAATGGCGCCCAGCGCCGTAATCGCCGCCGCCCGCACCTCCGGCCGCGGCTCGTCCGGACCGGCCGCCCGCAAAAGCGCCGCCACCGCGTTCCGCTCCCGCATTCGACCCAGCGCTTCCGCGGCGGCCGCGCGCACGGTGTAATCGCTGTCGCGCAAGGCTTGGAGCAGAGCCGGCCCGGCGCGCGAATCGCCAATCCGGCCCAAGGCGCTTACCACGTTAAACCGCACCAGGAAATACTGGTTGGAAATCTGCTCCAGCAAGGCCGGCGCCGCCGCCGGACCGCGCCGCACAATCCGGTCAACCACCTGCGGCACCGGCCGATAAATATCGGCGCTGTTGGTCCGGGGCAGAACAATCAGCTCGACCAATCGTTGCACATCGGGATCGGTCGAGAAAACCGGCGCGCCGCACGCTATCGCGCTGATCAGCGCCAAACCGCCGGCGGTCGCCACGGCAATCCGCCGCCCGATTTGCGAACTGACGCCCCACGAAACTCGGGCGTCCCACCGGCAGGCAGGATCCCCGCGCTCCGATCCAGCGAGCTTATCATTGTTGGTCATGGCCGGTCCGCGATTTAGCCATCTTGATGTACCATGAGCGGCGATCAAGAATATTGAACTGGCTTCATAGTTCCAGCAACTTCGGCGTAAATCAGCGGCGCCGGCCTTCAACCGGGATTGGACATCACACCTGAATGGCCAGCCGCGGCAAGGCCAGCCGCTGGCGGCGGTTCTCACCGGCAAGCAGGTCGGTCTTGCGACTGGGCTGGGCGTCCCGGACAGTCCGCCGATGCCGGTCCAGGTATAGCGCCGTACCCAGCGCCACCTTGTGCTTGCCATACAACTGATTTACGGCGTCAATGACGCGACTGACCCGCGACATGCGGTCAATCCGCACGCGATCCTCGAAGAGCTCGAACTGCTCTTCCTGGTCCGGCTCAAGGTTGCCCAGCACGACCAGCGTGGAGCGATACTCCGCGCCCGGCCGGTATAATTGCGCGAACAATTCACGCACCAGCGGGAGCGCCTCATGGGTCGCGGCAGTCGGCCGGTTCAACGCCGCTTCGAGACCGTCCTGCGTGAAATCCTGGCGGCGCAGCGCCACCGCGAGCAACCGCGCGCGCAACCGGTGGCGCCGGACCTTGATGAAGGCCGACTCCACGTTCCGAACCAGCTTGGCGTAGATAAAATCGCGGTCGGCCGACGGCGCGGTGAAGGTCTTGCACTTGCTGATCGTGTAGTACGCGGACTTCGCCTCCGTCGTCACGGGATAGACGCTGTTGCCGCGCAATTCATTCCAAATTTCGCGGCCGATTTTGCCGAGCCGCTCCTCCGCCCAGCGCTCCGTGCCCGCCGCGAAATCATAGGCTGTGCGCAGGCCGAGTTTGTTCAACAAATGAACCGTATTCGGGCCAAAGCCCCAGATTTTGTCCAGTTCGAGCCGTTGGAGAAACAGGTGAATCTTCGGGCCGGCCACGGCAGTAAAGCCAGCCGGCTTGCGGTACTTCGACGCCAATTTGGCCAGGCTCTTGGAAAGGCTCAGGCCGACGGACACGCCAATGTCCAATTCGGCATGGATTTCCGCCTGCACTTTGCGCGCGATCTCCGCGTACGACATCCGGAACACGCGCTGCAAGCCGGTAAGATCCATGAACCCCTCGTCAATGGAATACTCCTCCACCAGCGGCGTGTGGCGGCGCATGATGTCGAACATCCGCTTGGAAAAAATACAGTAAGTTTCGTAATCGCTCGGCAGCACCACCAACTCCGGATGGGCGCGCACCGCTTCATGCAGCGGCACGCCGCGTTTGATGCCGAGCGCCTTGGCCTCGTAACTGGCGCAGGCGATGATGCCGCGCTCCTGGCCGGTCACCACCGGCCGCCCCTTCAATGCCGGATTCACGGCCTGCTCGACGGATGCGAAAAAAGCGTCGCCATCCAGGTGCGCGATCGCCCGGGGAAAATGATGGAGGGTGAAGGGCATCGGCAGAAAGCATGGAACTACGAAATTCGCGAACGGCGCGAAATTTGAACCTTACCTATATTTCCGGATCACCGCCCGCACCACCCCGCCGACGGTCAGCGAGCGCTTCGGGCGGATGAACCGGTACTTTGGATTCGCCGGGTCGAGCCGAACCCCCACTCCATCCACGACGTAGTACTTCAGCGTCCATTCGTCATCCACCTGCGCAACGACGATGTCGTTGGGCTTGGGCTTGACGCCCCGCTCCACCAGGATGAGGTCGCCAGGATGAATGCCGGCATCAATCATCGAGTCGCCGCGGACGGTCAGCATGAAGGTCGCCTCCGGCCGCTGCACAAGAAACTCGTCCAGCGTGATCGTGTCCGCCAATTCCTCCTCGGCCGGTGAAGGGAACCCAGCCTGAACTGTGCCCAGTATCCGAACCGTGCCGGTCAGCTTGCTGGTGAATGCGAACTTGCGCCCGGCCTTGCGGATGTAGCCCGCCTCCGCCAGTTTCCGCAGCAGGCCAAAGACAGCGTTTTTGGAACGGTAGCCGAACAGCTCAAGCATTTCGCGGTAGCCGGGTGCGCGGTTCTCCCGGCGGAAAAACGCGCGCAGACGGCGAACTTTTTCGGGCAAATCCATGCTTCTGGGCATAAGACACCTCCGGGTTCTGTTTACATCGTGAATATAACTGAACCAGGGTTCAGAATCAAGCAAAAAGAAGGAAACAGCGGAGAGGGATAAAGGCTACTCGTACTCGCGAACCCTACTCGCACTCGACAAAAAGATATCCGAGTAGGAGTACGAGACTCGAGTACGAGTATTATGGCTTAACCTGCAGGCGCGCGGCGCGCACCCAGTTGGTGGGATCGAGATAGACCTGCATCCAGTCGCCGTTGCCGGAGAAGGGCCCGGATTGCATCACGCCATTTGAGCTCGATGCATAGTTCGGCGTCCGCCACACCCCGGCGACCAGGTTGGAGGATTCGCCCACGGAATAGGCCTTGCCGGGCACAGAAAGGAACTCCATCCCCAGCCGCCCGGCAGCCCGGTGGCAATACTCAATATAGAAGTAGTCCTCCCCGAGGAAGGCAAATGTGCCGGCTGCAAACTCATCCGCGTTGCTCACCAGATCGCCATCCAGGTCGGCGCCCGGATGGATATCCCAGATGGTCCGGTAGAGCGGGTTGTTCAGATATGCAATCAGCTCCAGTTCCCAGTCGTCCGACAGCCCGTCGTGGTCCGCGTCCGTCCCGGCGCTGATGGTGATATTGCGGGAGCGGGCGGGATCGCCAACGACGTAGCTGCTGCCCTCCAGCAAGCTCTGCGTTACACCACCCTGGATCAACAGGATTTGCACGGTGCTGCCGGGGGTGACCGCCTTGGGCGAGTAATTCACATTCGTGTGGGTGTCCTGCAAATACAAGGGCAGCGAGAAGTTCACCCCCGGATAGAACATGCCATTGATGTTGCAACTGGCGCACTCATTGGTCCCCTGCCGCGCCACCACCTTGGCCCCCGACTGGATCGGCCAGCCATAGACGTCGCGCGCCTCGCCGTAGAAGATGAACATCGGCGCGGGGACACCGGCGCGGGAAAACGATGAATGATCAACGATGAACGCTGCGAACAGCAAGAACGCACCCAGAGTTTTCAGGTTCCAACCGATCGTTTGCTTCATGGCATCACCTCGTGGACTTGAAAAGCCTCGCCTATTCATCATTCATCCCTCAGATTCCGTCGTTGTCATCAATCGCCCGCAAACGAATAGGTGTTGAAGAACAGCTTGATGTCGGTTACCCCGCCTGTGCGCTGCCCATCCACCAGCGGGCCATAGATAAAGCGGTTAAGGCCCTCTTCCGGATCCGCCAGCAGCGTCCGGCCGGGAATGATCAGCAACCAGCGCGTGTTCCACACCGAGCGCCCGATCAACCGCGCGTTGGTGCATAGTTCGGATGCGTTGAAGTTGCCGCTGTCATGGTAGGCGCGCAGCGAGGCGTAACGCCGGGCGGCGGCGAAGTTCTCGGACAGCGAATTGAAGTATGGGATCCAGGACGGAGCGTCAAGGTCGGCGGCGCTGACATTGTACGGCACCGGCAACGCCTGGTCGAAAACCGTCCAGTTCCGGGTGAAACCGCCGTTGCGGGTTGGCGAACGCATGACGTCGGCGCCGACCGGCACCAGGTACACGCGCGGGGCGTTGGCCAGGCCGCCGGCGCCGTTAGTTCCGAAGGCGTTGTTGTAGCCGGCGAACCAGACGCCGACCGAGCGGATCTTGGTGGCCGAATGCGACGGATCATAAGCGTTGTCGCCGCCCGCCAGATCCTGCCCGAAGAAATTCCGGCCGGCGGTGATCGTGCTGGAGAACTCGATCACCAGGCCCGGTTCATTGGTCACGCCCTGCTCCTCGACCGGCTTGCAGTAGTTTCTATATTCCGGCAGGGACGCCAGATCCATACGCGACATTTCCAGCAGGTTGCGCCAGATGCCGTCGGACTCGCTGTCCGGCGCGGTGCGGAACAGTTCCGTGCGCAGGGAGAAGCGGCTGGTCTCGGTGTCCGGATTGTTGAAGCCGAGGCGGCCTTTGAGCACATCCCAGTCGGCCTTCATCCGCGCCAGCGCGTCAGCCAGGCCGGCATCGCCGTAGCCATTGGCGACCTGCGGCTGGCCATTCACCACCGCCCCCAGGCTGCGCGTACGCAGGATGCGGTCCATGAATACGCTGCCTGCCGTCGCGGTCGGGTCGCCGCCCAACAGCGCTGTTTCGTAATCATAGGCGCTGGCCGCCATGTAGGCGTACCGCGCGGCCAGGTCGTAAGAGGCCGCATACCGGCGCAGCGCCTCATCGCGGAAGAGACGCAGGGTCATGTCGGCGTAACGCGCGCTTTGCACACGCCAGGCCGCCGCGGCGCGGTCCGAGGCCCACTCGCTGACCAGTTGATTGGCTTCCTCGCCCAGGGCCCGAACCTGCGCGGCCAACTGACTCACCTTCAGGTTCTTGGACTGCACATCCTGCAGCATCGGCTGCAGGTCGCGGATGGCGGCCTTGATCGCCCCGATCTTGCTCTCGATCGCGTCGCTGTTGCTGTCATGCCAGGTCCAGTTCTTCAGCGCCAGGTCAGCCGTCGCGATGGCCAGCTCGGCGTATTTTGCGACCTTGGACCAGCTCGACGCCTTGGCCTTGTCGGCGGCGATCATGTCGTCCGCCCGACCGACCCACGCCTCGCGCTCCAGCTTGCCGTCATCCATAACCTCGCCGGTGATATCGCCGTCGGCCAGGCCGCCGATGACCCCTTCCGTGAAGCCTTCGCAGAATCGTTCGGCCAACTGATTCATGATGCCGCCCAGCAGGTGCGACTCGACACTGTACCGCGCCTTGGTGGCATTTTGCTCCGCCAGGTACAGGCTGGCCATCTTGGTGAGGGTTAGCGTGTCCTGGCCAATCATGTAGGCAAACTGCCCTACCGCCCGGTTATGGAATGCATTGAAGTGGTCCACCTGGGACTCGATGCTCGTGATCTGGTTCTTGATGGTGTCATAGCTCTTCTGCAACTCCACCAAGGCCTGGATATACTGTTGCTTGAGAGTCTGCCATTCACCCGGCCGGGAGCGAATGGTCCAGCTCGGCGGCTTGGTCAGGACGCCCTCGTTGTTGACCATGAAGGTAATGGGCGTCAGATTGTTGGTCGTATTGAGCGGCGTGCCGGCATTTTCAGGCGTGGCTTCATACCCGGACGGCATGACGGGCAACGCCAGTGTGATCGAGGTCAGGAAATTGGTCTGGTTGCTGACCGCATCAATATCGGTGTACATGAAATGGTACAGATCCGGGCCGGTGTAGCCGTCGGGATAGCTTCCACCGGGCCCGATGTCTTCGGCGTATGGCGTGCCCAAAATTTCCAACAGGCGATCGCGCGTGTTGCGCTCGTTGCGCGCCACCGTATCGGTAACGTAGTTGTTGAATGAAGACGCCATGCGGCGCAGCCGCTGGGCGGCGCCCTGGGCGTGTTCCAACGCGGTCTGCGCGTTATTGAGCGTGGCCAAAGCGCGTTCGTAGATTTGCTCGAAGTGGCTCTTGCCGGCGTCAATCCCCGCCGGGCTGATGTCGAACGGCGTGATGTTCTTCGCCAGGCCGAGCGGGTTCAGGCCGCCATCCGCGCCGTCCAGCGCGCTTTGCAGCGCCATGCCGGCAGCCGCCAGGTCGCTCAAGGCCCGCACCGTGGTGCGATCAATCACCCCGATGCCGGTATGGGTCGTGTTGGTGTCCGTCGTCGGCAGCAGCGAGTTGACCGTCAACCAATCGAAGTAGGCCCGCTGGCCGGCGCGCATCGCCCAATCCCCCGCGCCCCAGGCGCGGTTGGTGTCGCTGTCGGAGTACCCGCTCCAGAGGCCGGACGGGTTGGATTGGTAGGACTGTTGGAACGTGCGGCGCACAATGTCGCGACCGACGCGGGCGAGGGCGTCGGCGGATTCGGCGAACTTCTCTTCGTCATAGTAATCCACATTGACGGTGACCCCGCCAAGGTCCATGGCGGTGATATCCGTGATCCAGTGGTAGTTGGTCGTGTGGAGCAGCTTGTAATAAAGCGTCAACGCCGAGAGATAGTGGCCCCAGGCGTCGCCGTGCCCCTGCGGGTAGAGCCGCTGGGCGTCGTCCTCCGACATCGTGCCGCTGACATTGCCCTGGGCATCGGGAATACCGTAGTTCAGCGCATAGGCCAGCTCGCCGCCGTCAACGCTCTTGCTGAAGTTCCAGATCAGGCGGTTGAAGATCGGCGCCTCCTGGACCCCCGGGAAGAGCCGGTCATCGCGGCCGCGCAGGAGGCACAACTCTTCGTCCAGCAGCGTCGGCACCTGGATCATGAAGCAGACCAGGCACGAAGCCCGGGCACTCGCATCGCCGTATCTGGCCCAGTCGCTTTGGGCGCTGAAACCGATGGTCGGATCCTGGGCGTCGCCATAGGCTTCGTTGCCCAGCAACATGTAAAGCGCGTTCAACCGCGTGGCGGCGTAGCGCAGGGTGTTGTTGATGGATTCGTCGGGCCCGCCGGGCAGCGCGGCGCTCATGTTGAGCGCGCGGTTGTAGATCGTCCAATAGATCTGGATCAAACCAAAATCGTTCATCTTCTGGGCGTTGAGGGCCACATCGCCAAGGTAGGGCGCGCCGGCCAGCGCGATCATATTGATCGTGTAGTCCGGCGGCGACTGTTGGTAATCGGTGATGCGCTGGTTGTACGGGTTGATGGCGTTCATCGCGCGCTTGACCCAGCTCTCCGCGATCATCGGTTCCGTCCAGGAACTCCAGGTGTTATATGCCGGGCTGTTGGGGTCTATGGATTTGTAGCGGCAGACAAAGAAGTTATCGGAGAGCGTGAACTCGGGTTGGCCGGAGCCGAAGGTGATCTGATTCAGGCCCGGCGTGGTGGCGAAGACCGCCCAACTGCCGTAGTTGGTGCCGATGCCGTTGGGATCGTAGCGCCAGTCATACAGGTAATATTCCGGGTGGCCGGCGCAGTCGGTGGTATGGCGCATGGTCATTTGCTCGCTGAGCGGGTCGGCCGGCGGGATCGCCTTCACCTCGCCCCGGACCAGCGGCGTAGCGACCTTGATGCAATACAGGCTGATCGGCGAGCCCGGCGGCGCGCTGGTGGTATTGTTGACCGCGAACACCACGTGGCCCACTCCCCGCCCAATACCGGCGCACAGCGCCAGCGAGTCGGCGGGCGTGTTGCCGTTGGTGATCTCGAAGACATTGGTCGGCAATTGATTGATCGCCGTGTGCCAGCCGGAGTCGCTGCTGAGCGCGAGGGCCGCCGCGCGCTGGTTGGTGCTGAGCACATTGAGCAGCAGGTACGGCAGGCCGGCGTCGGGCTCCACATACTCGCCCTTGATGAAAAGCTTGCCCAGCGTCGGATCGCTCTCGGTGTTTCGCCACCAGAGCCGCTGGTTCAGCTCGGGGGGCAGGTCCGGGAAGTACGTCCAACCGCCGATGTTCTGCGTCCGGATGTCGCTCGGAACGCGGAAAGGCGTGGTGCTGTTGCGATAGCGGGTGGGGTCAATCAGCACGACCGATGCGGAACCCTGGCCCATGGCATAATCCACCGTCTGGGTCTGCACGATGCCCGACGGCGTGGAGAACGGCGTGGAGCTGTTCAGGTAAAGCAGCGATTCCTGGAACAGAATGTCCACGCTGAGTTGATCGGAGATATCGGGCAGGCCCACTTGCTGCTGGTTCGGCTTGACCAGCGTGTCGCCGATATGCAGCGTCGGCGGCGAGGCGGGCCAGTTTAGGACGTAGTTAACGACGCGCGGATTGCCCTTGCTCCCTTTGCCGCTGAGGAACGGAATCTCCTGGCCAACGGCCGGCTGCGGGTTCTCACCGGGGTAATAGAAGCCCGGCTGGTTGCGGTAGCACCAGTTCATGTGGTTCGTGTCCGGGCTGACGCCGTCCTTGCCGCCCCGGTAGCCCCACCACGTCCCGTTGCGATCCACCCAGGCCGGAGGCTTGGACGCCGCCGTGTTCGAACAGACCGTGTTCGCGAGCATCCACAACGGCGCGGGCGGCTCGATCATACAGGGGATCGTGTTCGAATAGGTGAAGCCATACTGCGCGTTCGTGTCCACGACGTGGTACGCATACATCCGCGGCAGGCCGGAGACGGAATCGTAATATTCGAGGAGCACATACGGCGCGGAGCTGTCCGGCTTGGTGGTGGTGTTCATATCGTTGCGGATCGCGTACACGCCGTCGCCAATAATCAGGGCATGCTCCTCATTGGGGTTAAACCCCGCTCGAGTGATGTCGTTCTGATAATAGATGGCCGCATTCACGGCGTTCGGGGGCAGCGCATTGAGCGTGTCGTTCTGCCAGGCGATCACAATCGTATGGGCGTTGGTCGGCCAGACGGGCTGGTAACGCGTCACCAGCGAGGGGAAGAAGATCGGCTCCGGCATGCCGGGTTGCTGGCATTGGTTGGCCCACCAGACCTCCAGAATGTTGGTGTGTACGGGGAAAATCGAGTTGACCAGCGCATTGGTTCCCGGCTGCGTCGGGTACTGGTACAAGTCCACATTGTACGACTCCAGGCCCGTGGGTCGGTAGAGGAAGCCGGGGTAATTGGTCCACGGACTGGCATCGAACGACACCGGCGCCGTGCACGGCACGAAACCAAACGGCGAGACGATCGTTGCAATATATGCGTTTGCATAATCATAGGCCCGCGACCCGTCAGTCGCGTTGAGCGGATAGTAGGCCAGCAGATTGGGGTCGGCGATCTCCGTCGCGTTGAGGTTCACGTACATGTGGTTGACCAGTTGCTCAGCCGTGCGCGCCTCGGCCCAGACCCGGATGCCCATCGCATCGGCGCGATCGTGGGACGCGCTGCCAGTCATGTTGGCGTCGCCTACGAGGAACGGCCCGGGCTGGGTGTTCAAGGCGACGGCAAACCGGATCACGTTGGAACTGTCGTAGTAAAGCGCGACCGTCGCCCCGTCATAGGTCAGCGCGTAATGATGCCAGTTGGATACGCTGCCGGACACCGTGACGTTGGTTGTGAAGCCGCCGAGATCTACTCGCAAGACACCGTTGGTGGTCGTGGTGGCGAGACCGAAGCTGCCCAGCGCGCCGTTATTCGTGCCCATCGAGAACAAGCCCAGCCCATTGAAGATGTTGATCTTGGCCCACAACTCCACCGTGCGCGGCTGGCGGCCCGCCACAGTTGGCCCCGAACCGCCGTTGAACAGGGTCCGGTCGCTCATCGCCAACGCCGCCTTGGCGACCGCGGGCTCCAGCAGTTGGGCCACCTCGCACGGCACCGGCATCCGGTCGTACAACAACGGTTCATCATGCGCGACAGCGCGCACGACCTGGAACCAGACGCTCTCATCCTCCGCCGTATAACGCAGCAGGACACAGCCGTTGGTCCGCGCCGTCAGCACGCCGTTGGTCAACGCGAAATTGCGCGGCGGCTCTTCCATTGGCATGATCTCCGGATGCAGCGTGGCCGGGATGAGGACCGGCGCGCCATTGCCCACGCTGGGCGTATAGATCAACACCTGCGATTCCACCGGCCAGTCGGCCCGATACTGGTCCCACTCGAATGGCCAAAGGATGTTGGCGACGCCGTAGTTCATCCACATGATCTCGGCGTTCCACGGATCGTCCGCGGTTCTGAAGATCGAGTAAGCCCAGCCCTCCATGGGACTCTTGCCGTCGGTGGAGGAATGGATATACAAGGTGTTATCGTTGCCGCTGGTGACCCGCGCCTGCAAGTTGGAGGAGCCGTAATAAGTGTCCAGCGGAAGCAGGCGCTGGCCGATGGCGACGTCCTGGTAGACGATGTCCGGGGCGCCGACCTGCACCACTTCCCAGCCGATCTGATTGTCCATTGCGCCGGTGTCGAACAGTTCGATCACGAACGAGCCGATGCAGCCGGCCGCGCGCAGCGATTTGGCCCCGCCGGCGTCAGCGATCCAGACGGTGTGGGTGAGATCCGTCAGGACGTTGACGACCACGTTTGTGAAATTCCAACCGACATGCACGGTTGTGCTCGTGGTGACCACGGGCGCCGCCACCTGGCTATTGTAATGGATCCGGGCATACTTGCCCGCGAGCGAAACGGCCGGGGCATAATAGGGCTCCTCGGTCCAGAAGAGTCGCTGGGGGCGGCGGGTGGAGACCGGGGAAATGACATGCACCACCGTGCTGGTCGTGCCGTCCTGCATGCGCCACTGGATTTCCACGCTGCCCTGGTCGGCGGCAATCACCTGACCCCGTGAATTGACGAAAAAGGCCGCGCTGCTCGGGTAAATCAGCACCGGCGCCACGTTCGAAAGCGCGCCCGGCGGCGGCGCAATGACTTCGCCGATGGCCGAGTCCGGAACCATCTCGGAAAAGGGCTGCCCCAGGCTCGAACCGTCGAGCCGGTACGTATTGTCGGATGGAATCGAACCCGTGGGCATTCCGGGCAACGTGTAGGATCCAACATGGCCGCCGTACGCGATGGTCGCGTGCGCAACCCGGTTGGTCAACTCGCCGATGAGCCCGTTGGTGGCGTACCAGGGGTTGACATAGTCTGTGTCGCACTCGAATGCGGCGCGAGCCGCCGGCACACCCCAACCGACGAGCGCCAGCGCCAGCATACCGAGCCGGCGCGACGCCCCCGAAGCCTTCCCGCAGAAATCCATGTTCATAGGTTGCTCCCGTCTCATCGTGTGCCCTTAAACCCCGCTCATACCGACCGGCTATCGCTCATCAATCGTTTCCAAACGGCCGGAACTCCCAAAGCAGCAGGCGATTGGTATCTTCACACCAATTCCAAGCAGCCGTGATCGTTTGGCCCGCAGGAACCGCCCACTCGCGAACCGTTGGACCGCCATCACCAGGAGCCGGATTGGGCCATCGCACCGGCGTCCAAATCCCCGCAATGGTAAAATCAGTGACGTAATTATTATCAACACCCATGGGGCCCACAAACGACACCCGGAACAGGCCGTCGCGGGTTGGTGTTAACGAAAAGCCCGGGCATTGATTTCCGGAAACCATAACGGCGTCCACGTAGCCTGTTGACACCGCGGCATTGTTGGTCGCCAACATCCGCACCGGGGCCCCAAAACCAACCGGATTCTGGCCGGCCGATGACAGATAGGGCACGACCACCTGCTCAACGTGCGCTGTTGGACATTGCATGCCGTAACCCAGGTGGAATCCGTTGGTGATGGTGAAGGGGATGTACCAGGACGCCGGCGTCAACCAGACCTGGGATTGCACGCTGCGCAAGTAGGCCGCGTTGGCGACGTTGGATCCAAACAGATAACCCGTTTGCGGATCAATCGCGACAATCTTGGCCGCGGGCAGGCCAATCATGCCATCGGCATTGTCGGCGCCCTGCGCCATGAACGCGAAGGGCACGCTCAGAAACGGCTGGACCGGCTCGATCTGCCGGGGCGAGCCGACGGCGCCGGATGGCGTCGAGGTCACGGTAAGACCCAGATACCGGGGGCCGCTCGAGAAGGCGGAAAACAAGTCGCTTGTTTGCGGCGGCGCGAGCAACTCGGCGCCCGTGTCGGTCAGCGCGACGTCAAACGTCCCGTTGGACGCCACGTAGACCGTGAAGGCCCGCGCCCAAACCTGCGAGTTGTTGTTCTCGTCGGCCCAGATGCGGAATTGCATCCCGTAATTACCCGCGGTGAGCGCACCCTGATCGGGACGCAACACTCCTTGATAGTTCAGCGCGGCCGGCGCCAGGTGGGAGGCCCACGCGCTCCCCGCGTACCACGCCAGCCCCAGCCCTGTCGCCCATCGCAAAAAACGTGTCTTCATTGCGGTTCTCCGTATATCCGATTTGATCGCGCCGGCACGCGCCGGCCATGCCGCATTGGAAAGCGCCGTTTCATAGGCTATCTTGCCGCCCCCTTGGACAGCGGGAGAAAGTAGGGAGATTGCAAATTTTCCTTGCAGGGTCTTTGACCCGACTCCACCGTGTACTGCTGGCCTCTCGGAATTGGAATTATGATCGAGCCTTGTATTTGACCATCCGTCCATCCGGTCCCGCTATGGCTATAGAGGATAATCTCCATGTTCATCGGACTATAGAACTTCACGGAATACTGCCCGCCGGAATAGCATGTCCCCCGCTGGTTGTCGTAGGCATAGCTATCAATGGGAACCATAAGGAACCCGTCCGTGGTTTCCGATATGATGGGGTTGCCCCAGTGGCGGGACTGCGGCGCGCCCATGATGCTCACTCCACCCTGGATACCGCCGAGCGCGATGCCGTTGGTGCCCAGTACATGACACCCGCCCGGCACGTTCAAAGCGCCCGCCGTCAGCGCGTTCTGGATGACAACCGTGTTGCTGAACACGGGCAAATACGGCGCCATGTATCCATTGAGGGTCGTGAAGACAGCGCCGTCATACGCCGCGAAGAACCATTGCGCCGGCGTGGAGTCGCCGACCTGGGCCAGATTCGTCGCCGCCAGGCCATTCCAGGTTTGGGCAATGTCCGCCTGATTGGCATGCAGCGCATATGGATTGCTCAGCAGTTGAAGACGCGGCGACATCTCCTGCTTGTTCATGACCCAGCCCGAGGGGGTTTGCACTACGGTGATGCTCAGGAAGCGATTGGGCCCATTGAAAACCGGGGTCAGATCGTCGTACTTGGGCGTGGGGGTCGTCAACCCGCCGCCGTCGCCCAGAACCACGTTGAAGAAGCCATTGGAGTCCACGTGCACCGGATAAGATTTGCCCCAGAGCACACTGCCGCCCGAGCTGTTGTCGTAAATGCGCGCCTCGATGCTGTACACGCCGGGAGTCGCCGGCGAGCCGTTAGCGTTGCGCAACTGGCCCTGGTAAGTAAACTGCGACGGCGCGGTTGCCGCCCCAGCCGCAAGACCAAGCAATATCGCCCATGCGCCCAGCGCCCACGCCTTGATGTTCGATGCCTTCATGGTTCGATCCTTTCCTATCGGAGCGCGCCCTGGTACCAGATGCGCGGCGGGTTCGGCCACGTGAAGTCCAGATTAACCCTCCAGCTCGTGCCCGCCGGGATCGAGCGAGTCACACATCGTTCTTGGTGAATCACTTGCGTAACAACATCAAACAACAGTCCCGTTTCGGTCGAGGTCTCGAGGTAGGTGCGGTAGTGCTGGGAAGAGGGGGCATTGGTAAAGAACGGCATTTCCACGATCAACCACCCATCGCCGACTGCCGTGTGCCAGGGCGTGCTGCCGCCCGACACCGTCACGTTCGTCCACTGTGTTGGAAACATTGAGACATTCCCATAGACCCCCAGCGGGCCGCTGGGAGCCCGGATGCAGTCGGTGAACAAGCCGTTGGTAGCCGTATAGAGGGTGCCATCTACCATCAGGTTCGTTTCAACGGTCAGGGTACCCGCCGCCTCCGTCGCGGGCAGATAAACCGCCACATTGTTGGAGAGGCCCACCATGCGCCTTCCGCCGGACGGAACGTGCGCCCGGTCCAACCCTCGAATATCCACCAAGTTGCTGCTCCCGCCGATGGAAGTGGCCCAATAGGCGTTCTCCGCCCTCAAGGCGTAGGCGACGCTGACAAGCTGCTGGCGCTGCAGTTCAGGACTGGCGGGACTCCATCCGGAAGGCGTATAGACCACCGTGATGCCCAGGTAAACCATGTTGGTATAGGCGCACGCCAAGTCGAGCTGGCTGATCGAATAGAGCGGCGTCGGCGGCGTCGCCGCGCTTTGGGGCTCGTGCGCCGCATTGAACATCACGTTGAACGCGCCGCCGGTGCTGACCGTGAACGGTATCCGCTCGCCCCACAAAAGTATCGCGCCGCCCACCGGCGCGGTCCAGAGGCGGAAATCGGCGATATACGAGCCCGGAGGATACGGTACCCCCAGCGAATCGTGCAGCACGCCCTGGTAATTGATCTGCGTCGGCGTCGAACCCGCCCCGGCCTGGCCGACGAGCCCGACGCCAGCCAACAGCAACGCCAGGATTAGTCGTTTGCTCCGCTTCATCATCGCGCTCCCTTTTTATTGTTTGAGTCCGCTGATCCGGTTGACCCGCTCCAGGCCAAAATAACCGGCGGCAATCACGGGTTGCTCGCGCAAGTTGGTCAGCGTCTCGATATAGAGCCCCCCCGCCGCGTCACTGCCCCACATCGGCTCGTTCGGATAGTTCGTGATGCTCGTGAACTCCATCCGAATGGCCCGGGTGATCGTCCACGATTCAACGCCCTCGGGCAGCGGGGTGGCATAGTCAGACGCGAGATTATTGTGATCCGGATGATACAAATGCTTGAACGGATTGCGCGGATCGTTGTAATCCAGCGTCAGCGTGCCCTCCAACGCTCCAAAGAAATCGCCGTCCATGACCAGCGGCGCGATCTTGTGGAACATCGCCGTGCTGAGGCGGGTGGCGTTGGTGACCCCGGCGGGCACCTGGCGGTCGTCCGCGTACAAGATGAAATCGGGCTGGTTCGTCAACGCCCTCGGGTTGGGCACAACCACCACCCGCTGCAGCAGGCGCGTCACGCCGTTGCTATCCACGTGCAGCAGCAGCCGCACCGGGAACCGTTCGCGCGTCTCGGACAAAGTTAAGTAATCCCAGCCGTTGGTGGTCAGGATCGGGTGGTTCACCCAGTTGATCTGCGCCTCGCCCACCCATAGCCCCTCGAACGGATTATGGATGGGGAGTCCCAAGCCCAACAGTTGGGGCGGCTCGGCCCGCACGGGCAACTGGTAGAACACCCGGCCGGCGGTGTCCTGAATGTTGATCAGGCTCTGATAGACCGCGCCGGTGGGCGCCGGCTCCATGTCCGTGCGGCGAATGCCGAAGCGCACCGTGGTCTTGCCGCGCGCCGGCACCGTGACCGTAAACGCGTTCGTGAAGGTCACCCAGTTGCGGTTGGTCAGCGACACGACGTTGTACCAGGACAGCGGCACGGCGCCGGCGATCGCCGGCTGGCCGGCCGGCGGGCTTTCGGAGACGGCGGGCGAGAGCGTAACCGAGACCGCCGTGGAGGTCAGGGAGTTGGCGATGGTGAACGTGAGTTCCTCGACTGCCGAGCCAAAATCCAACAAACCGTTGCCCAGCCCCTCGATGGTAAAGGGCGCGACATAACCTTTGCCGCCTTTCAGGCGCCGCCAGTAGGCCGCGCCGCGGTGCATGCGCTGCCGGCCGGGCGCATTGACCGCCACACCGGCCCCCGCGCTGTTGACGGTGTAAAGCGGCGGATTGTAACTCGCGTATATATCCACCTCGCTGGCGCCCCGAAAATAATCGAGGAAATATGGCCCCGGCGACGGCGTCGCCGGGAAGCCGACGAAGTTCAGCGCGTTGGGCATCCACTGCGGCAGCGGCAGCACCGGCCGGCCTTTGAGCGTCAGCGTGAACGGCGCGGCATTGCTGCGCACCTCGATCAGATAGGCCTCGCCGCCCATCAGTTCATCAATTGTGCTGAGAAACGCCAGCCCCGACCATTCCGGATACCAGTACTGCCAGTGCGGACTTTCCGCCAACCGGTTGTTCATGTCGGAGGTGAATTGCACGCTCGTGAACCGGCGGTCCCACTGCCAAACATGCAAGATAGCGGTATTGGTAAAAATCGTGTCCAGGTCGGCCGGCTCCGGATCAAGCCAGAAGCACACCGCGTTCCAGCCGGGATTCAACTGAACAGACTGGGATACCCATTGCGCCCGGGCGGTCAGCGTGGCCAGCAGCAGCGCGACGCCGCAAAACAAGTGTTTGAGAGTTCGCATTGGAAGCCCCTTTGTTCTATGGTTAATCCCCCGCATGGGTTGCCCCCGGAGAGGCTGATTCCTTGATTCCGTTTTCTGCCGCAAGACGAGGCCCGCGCGCCAACGCGGCCAGCCGCATGGCCACCGCGTGCCGACGGGCTTCCACCGCGTTGAGCGCCGGCATGGGATCCAAATCAATGCCATGCGCATGCGCCAGATAGCGGCGATCGGCCGCGGAGAGTTGCGACCAGTTCCAGAACACGTTGCGCCCGGCGGGCTCCTTCAGCGCCACAACCTGTCCATGCACGGTTTGAAACACGGCCGTCACCACCACCCCATCAGCGCGCGTCCACACGCGCGCCGCGGCGTCAGCGCCCCGCGCACACGGAATGAACGCCAGCATGCAAAGGCTGCCCAGCATAAGGAAACGCATCCCCTGGCGGAGTCCAAGCGGCAGCGATGGAAACAGCTCGTTCATCACTGTGCGTAAAAGTAGGAAACATCTGGGTGATTTGTATATCACCCGGCCGGGTGATTTTCAGGGGATGGAATGTCGCAAGGGAAAATCCCCTGAAAAGGGCATCACGGGAAAATCAATCGGAAGGAGTCAGCACGACATAGGTCGGCAATCCGATCGCGCCGAAATAATCGAGGATTTCTCTGGCCGGCGATTTTCCCGGGGTCTCAGCCTGGTACTTGACAAAAATAAATTCTTCCAGCCGCCGGCGGACAGCGGGATCCTTGAAGGTGGTTTCATCCATGGCGAGGCAGTTCTTGCACCACGTGGCCCAGAAATCAATCAGGACCGGCGTCCCCTGTTCAAGCGAAAGGTTCAGCGCCTCGACCAGTTCACGATCGGACTGGCTGGACGTCACTACTCCGGCCGGCGTCAATCGTTCCGTTTTGAAAAGCCGCCACGCCAGATCGGCGTAATAAACGGCCAGCAACACAATGACGACTCCAAAAAGATATTTGATCCAGTTCATCCATCGGCCGGGTTTCGGCAGAAACGAAAGACCCGCGCCGGCAAACGGCCACGGCAGCCCCATGCCGAAGCCCAGCAGGAACGGCAGGAAAAGTCCGACCAGCACTCCCTTGCTGTATAGGTTGCCGGCCAGCAGCAGCACGGATATCACCATCGGCGCCACGCACGCTCCCGCCAGCACGGCCGCCACCACACCCATTCCGAACACGGCAAAATAACGGCCGACCCCGCCTCCGCTCCGATCCGTCCTGACCGCCCCTTGGAATCGGCTGAAATCGATCCGCACGACATCGAACATGCCCAGCGCCAGCACGACGAACAGCGCGGCAATCGCCGCGTTAAACCACGGCGAAGCGTTGAGCGCGCCGAACCGGGCGCCGGTCAGCACCACGAGCAATCCCAGGCCGCCGTAGGCCAGCGCCATGCCCGCGCCATACAAACCGCCCAGGGCAAACCCGCGCAGTGGCGATCCCGCCTTGGCGCCCGCGCCAATGATTGCGAGGTTGACCGGGATTAGCGGCAGCACGCATGGCGTCAGATTCAGCGCGGCGCCGCCCAGGATGATCAGCAGCACAGAAAGCCAGCCGGTCCAATCGGCCGCCGCGTTCGCGTCCGCCGCCGGCGCGCCCGGTCCCGCGCCGCCGGCGCCACGGTCAAGAAACGCCAGGAAGTCCGCGGGGTTCATATAGCCGGCGCCGCGCGCGCTCAAGGTAAACTGCCCGACCAGCAGACGCCAGTCCTCGGGCTGGCGAACACCACCCCCAGCCGGCGCCGACGGCGCGGAAGATGACTCCGCCATGCCGCCACCCAGTGAAAGTTTGAAAGCCCGCGTTTCAGGGAAAAAACACACCTCCTGATTGCAGCCCTGAAAGGCTACCCGCAAATCAATGGGCTTGCGCCGACGCGGATCGCCGACCTGATAAACCAACGTGAAGGACCGATCATAAACACGCTTCGGTTCGTTCAGAAATTTATCCTGAATCGTCATCGGCTCCGGCACGGCGAACGGCGCCAGCGTGACGTGATTGGTAGCGACAACTTCGAGATCATCGGCGTACAGGTAGTGCCCTTCCGGAATACTGAAAGCCAGCCTGACGAACAGGCTGTCGTTGGTCTTTTCCAGCCGCGCATCCAGCTTGAACGGACTATCGGCCAACGCGCAAAAAGGAAACCCGGAAGCCAGCAGCCAGAACAGCCCGCAGCCAAAACGAGCGCCCAATACCGCCCGCCAAAGCCCCACTATTCGCACCCTCAACATTCCGCGCTCACCGTTCCTTTGAGCTTATCGTTCCGTTTTCACTTTTCCCGTTTTTCCTGCGCCTCACTCCGCCAGCAACGCCTCGATATCCGCGCGCAACTGGCTCTCCGGCACCATGCCTTGATAATGCTTCCGCACCAGCCCCATGCGGTCCACAATGAACTTGGTGGGGATGGCGCGAATGCCGCCATAGCTCATCATCACCGACTCGTCCGCCAATGCAACCGGATATGGTAACTCGAATTTCTGCACCAACGTGGCCACTTTGACCGCCGGTCCCTCATCCACGGACAACCCAATAATTTCCAACCCGCGCGGTTGCAGTTCGCTATACAGGCGTTTGAGCGCGGGAATTTCCGCCTTGCAGGGCGGGCACCACGTGGCCCAGAAATCCAACATCACCACCTGCCCGGTGAAAGCGGACAATTGTACCGTACCGGGGCCAGGCAGGCTGGGCAG
>CAZMXS010000026.1:0-11941 GCA_964570325.1 uncultured Verrucomicrobiota bacterium
GATGGGTTCGGCGGTTTTTGGGCAGTCGAACGATCCGGCATGGGTTAGCGCCGGCGGATCGGATCCGACAGTTTGCTGACGAACTGGCGCGCGATCAGTCGTTAAGCGATTGGCTGAGACAGCAAGGTGTACGGGCAGTCGAGCTGTATTTGAATGGTTTCTTGAAGACAGTGCCGGCTGGGGAAGCGCCGACACTTTCGGTGGCCGCATTGCATGTCGTCGCGCCGGTAGATACTCCGGAAGGGGCGTTGAACGAGATGCGTAACTTGTTGCGGTTACGACATTATTCCTACCGGACGGAGTTGACCTATGTGGATTGGTCCCGGCGTTTTTTTGCTTATGCCGCCGAGCACCGCTTGGATTGGAAAGGCGGCGATGCATTTCGGAGTTTCCTTTCCTGGCTGGCATTGGACCGGGATGTGGCAGCCGCGACACAGAATCAGGCGTTCAATGCGCTGCTTTTCCTGCATAGAGATGTGTTGGGTTTGAAGCCGGAAGAAATCCGGGCGGTTCGAGCAAAGCGCGGACCGAAATTGCCCGTGGTCCTCTCGGTTGAGGAGGTGCAGCGGGTTTTACAGCACGCTGAAGGGATCGGCCGGCTGATGCTGCAATTGATTTATGGGGCGGGCCTGCGTGTTTCGGAACTGACGCGGCTGCGCGTGCAAGATCTGGACTTTGCCAGCCCGCTGCTTTTTGTGCGCGCGGCCAAGGGCGACAAGGATCGCACGACATTGTTGCCGCGGCGGTTGATCGCGTCGATGCAGCAGCAACTGGTTAAAGTGAAAGCGATTCATGAACGAGATCTGGCGGCGGGCTATGGGGCGGTATATCTGCCGGGGGCCCTGGCGGAGAAGTATCCCAACGCGCCGCGCGAGTGGGGTTGGCAGTACGTATTTCCGGCGGCCACCCTGTCAATTGATCCGCGTGGCGGCAGGGTGCGCCGGCATCATATTGGCGACAACGTGGTGCAAAATGCCATGCGCGCGGCCGTGATTCGTTCGGGGATTGCCAAGCACGCGACGGTGCATACGCTCCGCCACAGCTTCGCGACGCATCTTTTGCTGAAGAACGTGAATATCCGCGAGGTGCAGCAGTATCTTGGCCATCAGAGCGTGGAGACGACGATGATTTACACGCATGTGATTCGCGGATTGGATTCAACCGCCGAGAGTCCGCTGGACTTGTTGGAAAGATAGCGGGCGGAGCTGGGACCGGTCCCTGATTCTTGTTGACTCAAGCGCCATGGGTGCCTAGGATGCGCCGGAAGTTTGAAAAAATATGTAAAACCGCTAGTAAATCCTGTGGGAAGTAGTATATCTGCTGGGGCGTTTTCAAGGAGTCGCGGGTTTTCTGTGTCACCACCTGTAAGGAGAGAGAGTCATGTCGTTGGATAAGAAAGTGGATTATCGCCTCGGCGACGGCGGCGAGTTTGTGATCGAGAACTACAACCATGCCAAGCCATTCGCCAGTTTCTTTCCGGGGATAGCCGGGGCGCATGGCATTCCGATGTGGGTTTTCTACGTCAATCGCGCGCAGTGCGTGTGCAGCATGGGCATCGAGGACAAGGAACATCCGATCATGGAGTTCCTCTCGGCCAACTGGGCGTATGAACTGGCCGGCACGCAGGGCTTTCGCACCTTTGTCAAGATCCTGCAGGGGCGGACGGCTGAATTTTATGAGCCGTTCCAGACGCAGCTCACCACGCTGGGCATGAACCGGACCCAGCGGATGATTATTCGTCCGGCGGAACTGACGCTGGAGGAGGAGAATCGGACATTGGGGCTGAAGTTTTCTGTGGACTATTTCAATGTGCCGGAAGACACCTACGCCGGGCTGGTCCGTGTTTTGCGCATTGAGAACCGGCGCAAGCAGCCGGTGGCGTTGGAGGTGATGGATGGCCTGCCGATGGTCATTCCGTACGGGGTGGACAACTACAATCTGAAAAACATGCGCCGGCTGGTGGAGTCGTTCGTCGAGGTGATCAATTACGAGAAGTCCGTGCCATTCTTTAAAGGCCGCGTAAAGCAAGAGGACCGGCCGGAGGTTGTCCGGATCAAGGAAGGCAATTTTTACATTGGGTTCAACGACCGCGGCGGCCGCGCACAGATTGTCACTCCGATTGTGGATCCGCAGTTCATCTTCGGCACGCTGACCGACTACTCGTATCCGCAGTGTTTCATTGAGCGCACGCCATTCGTGGTGGTGCGCGACCGCCAAATACTGGAGAACCGCCTGCCGTCGGGCATGGGCGTATTCAGCGCGACGATTGGTCCGGGCGCGACGCACACCTATTGCTCGATCATCGGCCAGACCAATTCGGTGGAGCAACTCAACCGGCTGGCGCCGCGGATTGCGCAACCGGCCTATATCGCGCGCAAGCGCGCGGCCAACAGCGAGCTGATTGACCGACTCACGCAGAACAATTTCTGCGTCAGCGCCGCGCGGCCGCTGGACCTGTATGCCCGGCAAAACTTCCTGGACAATGTTCTGCGCGGGGGGTTCCCCGTCTCGTTCAAGGGCGACGGCAAGGTCACGACGGTGCACCTGTACTCTCGCAAGCATGGCGATTTGGAGCGCGACTACAACGACTACCGGCTGTCCGCCACCTACTACTCGCAAGGCAACGGCAACTATCGCGACGTGAACCAGAATCGCCGCAACGACCTATTCTTCAATCCGGATGTGCGCGAGAGCAACGTGGAGCATTTCGCGAACCTGATTCAACTTGACGGTTTCAACCCGCTTGGCGTCAAGGTCGCCAGTTTCCATGTCCGCAACGGCAAGGCATTGGACCAACTGCTGCGCCGGGCGATGAGCCCGGCGGAGGCGAAACAGGCGCGCGAGTTCTTCCACGGCCGGTTCACGCCGGGCCAGCTCTTTTCGAAGCTGCTGGCGGCCGGTATCAAGCTGAAGATGGATAACGACCGTTTCCTGGGCGAGGTGCTGGCGTTGTGCGACAAGCACAACGAGACCGACTACGGCCATGGGTACTGGTCCGACCACTGGATTTACAACCATGATCTGCTGGAGAATTACCTGGCGCTTTATCCCGAGAACCTGCGCAAGATCCTGCTGGAGAAGAACGACTTCACCTTTTTCGACAACCCGCACCGCGTTGTGCCGCGCGACGACAAGTATGTGCTCTGGGAAGGCCGGCCGATGCAGCTCAATGCCGTGACTTGGGACAAGGAAAAAGAGGAGCTGATCAAAAAGCGCGGCGGCAGCCCATACGAGGCGCGGACTGACTTTGGGCGCGGCGAGATTTATCGCACCACGTTGGTGAACAAAATGTTGTGCCTGGCGGCGAACAAGCTGGCTTCGCTTGATCCGGAGGGGGTGGGTATTGAAATGGAGTCCGACAAGCCCAACTGGTATGACGCGCTCAACGGCCTGCCCGGGCAGTTCGGCTCCAGCGTTTGCGAAACCTTGGAGCTTAAACGCATCATCCAGTTCCTGCTGCGTTCGTTCGACGAGCTGGGCCTGCGCGACGACGATCAGTGGCCGGTGTTTGTGGAGTTGAAAGGCTTCATGGAGCAGCTTCACGAGTTGCTGGACCGGCACTTGACCGACAAGCGGCACACGAACTTCCAGTTCTGGGATCAGGCGACGACGGCGAAGGAGAAGTTCCGCGAGCTTACGCGGCTGGGGATCAGCGGCAAAGAGACGCCGGTGACCGTCCGCGAATTGCGCCAGTTCCTTAACACGGCACTGAACAAGATCGAGCGCGGAATCCAGCGGGCCTGGGACCGCCAGACCGGGATTTTGAGCACGTATTTTGTCAGCAAGGTCAAGGAATACCAGTTGATCATGCAGGCGGGGCCGGATGGCCGCAAGCAGGTCAAGCATAACGCGCGCGGGATGCCCTGTTTCCGCGTGAAGAAATTCCAGCACGAGGCGCTGCCGCTGTTCCTGGAGGGGCCGGTGCATTTCTTGCGGATCGAGAAGGACCGCGAGGCGGCGCGCGACCTGGCGCGGCGGATCAAGGCCAGCGGGCTCTACGACCGCAAACTGAAGATGTACAAGGTCAACGAGTCGCTTGAGAGCCAGCCGGCGGAAATCGGCCGGACGAAGGTGTTTTCGCGCGGCTGGCTGGAGAACGAGTCCATCTGGCTCCACATGGAGTATAAGTACGTGTTGGAATTGCTCCGTTGCGGGCTTTACCGCGAGTTCTACGACGACTTCAAGAAAGTGCTGGTGCCGTACCTGGACCCGCGGGTTTACGGCCGGAGCATTCTCGAAAACTCGTCCTTCATCTGTTCGAGCGCGAACCCGGATCCGGCCATTCACGGCAACGGATTTGTCGCGCGGCTGAGCGGTTCGACGGCCGAGTTCGTGCATATTTTCCTGATGATGGCGGCGGGCGAGAAGCCGTTTACCATTGACCACACCGGCGCGCTGCGCCTGGAGTTCAAGCCGGCTTTGCCGGCATGGTTGTTTACGTCCAAGGCGGTCACCGCGCGGCTATGGCAGGGCGCGAAGTTGGAAACGGTGACATTTCCGGCGAACAGTTTCGGCTGGATGTTTCTGGGCGCGACGCTGGTGGTCTTCCACAACCCGAAGCGCAAGGACACGTTCGGGCCGGGCGGCGTGGCGCCGTGCGCGATCCGGGTGACGGAGCCGGGCGGGAAGGTGACGGCGGTCGCGGGCGGGGTGATCGGCGGGATGCTGGCGCGGCGGATCCGCAACCGCGAGATCAGCCGGATTGATGTGGATTTGGGTTAAGAAAGGAACGCAGTAGAAATGGCGGAAGACATCAAGAAGATTATTCATTATGACCGGCGCAGTTTTATCATCAACGGCAAGCGCGAGTTGCTGATCGGCGGAGAGTTCCACTACTTCCGGACGCCGCATGAATTGTGGGAGGACCGGATCGTCAAGATGAAGCGGTGCGGGTGCAACCAGGTTACGACTTACATACCGTGGAACTGGCACGAGCCCCGCGAGGGGCAGGAGCGGTGGGCGGGCGACCAGGATCTCGTCCAGTTCATCAAGCTGTGTCAAAAGCACGAAATGTTTCTGGTGGTCAAGCCGGGTCCGTACATCTGCGCCGAGTGGGATTTTGGCGGGCATCCGGACTGGCTGCTGGGCAAGAAGATTCGCCTGCGCGTCCTCAACGACCAGTACCTGGCCTACGTTGAAAAGTGGTATCGGCGCGTGGCCGATGTGATCCGTCCTTATTTGGTGACGCGCGGCGGCAATATCATCGCGATCCAGGTCGAGAACGAATATGACCATCTGATTCATTTCGGCGACGAGAAGATCCCGGTGGCGGATGCGATTACATACTTCAAGCGGCTCGAGGAAATGATGAACCGCTTCGGGATTGATATCCCGAAATTCGCCAACGAAGCCGCTTTTTTGCGCGGCGGCAGCATTATTGATACGCGCACGTATTATCCCAGCATCCCGTGGTTCTGGAAATGGGAGCTGACAAACTACGACAACAACATCGAGAACGCCAAGAAAGGCCAGCCGGACTGCCCGACCATGATCCTGGAGTTGCAAAGCGGTTGGTTCACCATGTTCGGCCAGCCGCCGTTCGAGCCGCCGGTCCTGTTGACCGAGGCGGTGACCGCCAGCGCGCTGGCGGCGGGCGCGTCGTTCCTGAACCTGTATATGTTTGTCGGCGGCACAACCTTCCCTTATTGGGGTTGCCGCGGCGATATCTTCGACCTGTATCCGCCGGGAACCGGCACGACAACCAGCTTCGATTTTGGCGGTTCGCCGATCCGCGAGTGGGGCGAATTGATGCCCGGCCGCTATGACTGGGTGAAGATCTTCAACCTCTTCTGCCATGACTTCAAGTCGCTCATCCTCGAATCGGACGAGGTCAACAACATCAAGCCGCTTTCTGGCGGTGAGCAGGTGGAACTGATCCGCGACGGCAGAGCCGAGATGGATGTTGCGCTGGCCAGCCCGTCGGAGAAATTCCGCGTGATTACCAAGCGTCTGGGCGATCAGCATATCGTTTGCGCCCGCAACATGGGCGACGACGACAAAGTAGTGGACCTGGGCTGGGCGGACACCGGCGCGCCGGTCTTAAAGGGGGTGACGTTCAAGACGCATGAGTCGTTTATCCTGCCGGTGGGCGTGGATATTCCCGGCACGGATATCAAGGTGGTCCGTTCAACCTCCAGCCTGTTGTTCGCGCGGCAGGTGGACGGCCATGTGGCGTTTGGTTTGTTTGGGAAGCCGGATCGGGCCGGCGAGACCGTGTTGAACGTGCCGGCGGCGCAGGTCAAGGCGCTCTCCGGCGAGGTGCGGATTTCCGGCGGCGACCAGGCGGTGTTGAATTACACGCATCGGGGTGTCCTGTTGCTGAAGGTAAAGGAGCATGTGCTGGTCATCCTCGACCAGGATTTGGCGAGCAAGGTGGAGGAAGTTCCCGGCGGCGTGTTGATCGCGGATACCTACTTCATCCGCGATATGATCGAGACGGGAAACATTTTGACGTTGAAAGCGGAGATGCGCAACGATTCCAACAATCGCTTCTGGTTCATCGGCGGACGGGACATCGCGTCGGTTGCGGCCGATGGCCGGAATCTGCCGGTCCGGCCTGGGGCCGAGGCGGGGCAGGCGACGTTCGAATATCATAATCCGGCTGATCAGCCGGTGCGGTTTGAATGGCTGGGTGGTTGGAAGGTCAAAGCGGACATTGAAGAGGCCGGGCTGAAGTACCATGACGCCAGTTGGCGGACCCTGGAGAAGCCGGTTTCGCTGGAGGAGGCCGGCCTGCTGCAGCACGGCTACATCTGGTATCGGATGGACCTGCGGGTGCCCAAAGACGCCAAGGATGTGGCGTTGTGCGTGCCGGGGAACAACAACGACCGCTTTTACATCTATATCAACGGCAAAGAGATCTGGTGCGGAATCACCGACAAGGCCTGGTGTGGCATCCAGGAGCATCTCAAGCCGGGCAAAAATGTGGTCGCGGTGCTGTACGAGAATTTCTACCACAACAAGTCGCATCCGCACGAGGGCGCGATCCAGAAGTACAGCGGCCTCATGGAGCCGGTGTTGGTCACCGGCAATGCCGGCGGCAAGCCGTTCAAGCGGAAAATCACGAAATTCAAGGTTCGCGAGCAGCTTGGCGGCGAGCTACAGGGCTATGCTCAACCGGATTGTGATGATTCCAAATGGCTGGCGCTGGCGCCGGCGCGGAAATACGTTGTCGCGATTGACCAAGGCACATTGCACTGGCTGCGCCGGAAATTCCGGTTCGAGTGCAAACCGGGTTGGCGCGTGGCGGTCAAGTTGCACATTCCGGACGCCAAGGACCGGCTGACGATGTTCATCAACGGCCGCCCACTAGGCCTGTTCGAACACATCGGCCCGCAGTTCGACTTCTACATTCCGGAAACGTTCCTGCAGGCGGAAAACACGCTGGCCATCGTGCTGGAAGGCCACAAGACCTTCATGGACGTGGCGAAGGCATACCTGATTGAGCCTGAACTGGGCACGTATTACGAGGCCCGGGAAGTCGAGATCAAGATTATGTTCAAATAGCGGTTGCGCCGCGCGCGGCTGCCGAGCGCGCCGTGGCAAAGGCCCGAACGTACCACGCGTGGTCAGCAGCGGTTTGACCGGCGGTCCGACTCGAGCCGCGGTGACGGTCGGCCCGGCGGATCATTTAACGGGGTTGTTTTCCTGCGGCTGGCTTAGCTTGGCCAGGCGGTCGCGCAGGGCGGCGGCCTTTTCGTAGTTTTCGTTGGCGACGGCGCGCTGGAGTTCCTCGCGCAGTTGATCCGCCTCGCTCTTGGGTTTCTGGTTGCGCACTTGGCGGAGCAGGTTGTTCAGCAGTTCGGCCTCCTGGCAATCCGACCCCATCTCGTTTTCGCCATTTTCACTCCAGAATCGGCGGATGTCGTCGAGCGCGTCTTCCAGCACGCCGACGGCTTCCTCGAAGTGGTGGGCCTCAACGGCGCGTTCGGCGCGGGCCCGCGCGTTCATCATGCGGATGTAGGGGAAAAACTGCTCGAATTGCCAGGACAGATCGTCGTCTTCGGCGAAATCCATCACCATATCGAGGATGGCGAGATTGTGCTCGGTGTCCTCGATGACCCCCTCCAGGTTGCGCAGGGCATAGAAGGCCAGGTACCGATAATAATACTGCATGGCCTCCTGCTGGAGCCCGGCGCAGGCCTCATGATCCAAGTTGAGCGCCGGGGTAGTGGTGGAGGCGCGTTCCTGTGATCGGTAGTATTCCAAAAGCGAATCATAGCCGTGCGGCCGCCGGCCGTCGGGTCGGCCCTCGACCTCCATCTGGAACAAGCCGAGGTCGAGCCGCAACTGGACTTTCGGTTTCCCGTCGCTGCCGATGATCCAACGGGCATTGATGCTGGTCGGGTCGTAGCTCCAACCTTTGATGATGCCTGAAATATCCAAGCTCATGTTAGCCTTCCACTTATAGATATATAGCGGGCGAATGATTTTTTTTCAAATGCATCGGGCGAAAAAAATCGCCGCGGCCCGGGCGATCCGGTATATTGGTCGCATGAATCGCACGCCATTATTTGCAGCGCACGTTCAACTGGGCGCCCGGATGGGGCCGTTCGGCGGCTGGGACATGCCGATCCAGTATGCCGGCATTTTGATTGAGCACGAACACACGCGGACCCAGTGCTCGATTTTTGACATTTGTCACATGGGCGAGTTTGATTTGCATGGTCCGACCGCCGCCGCGGATCTCGAGCGCCTGCTGACCCAGAATGTTTCCGGCCTGGCGGTCGGACAATGCCGCTATGGCTATCTCTTGCGCGATGACGGCGGCGTGCTGGACGATTTGACCTGCTACCGGCTTGACGCCGATCATTTCTGGCTGGTGGTCAATGCCGGCACATGCGAACAGGACGCGCGCTGGATTCGCGCGCATCTCTCGCCCAAGACGGTTTTCACCGACCTTTCGTCGCGCACCGGGAAGATTGATATCCAAGGGCCGACCGCGCGCGAGGAAACGGAGAAGATCCTGGGAACCCGGTTGCCGGACCTGGGGTATTTCCGATTTATCAAGCTGATGCTGGACGGCACGGCCTGTATGCTCAGCCGCACGGGCTATACCGGCGAGTTCGGTTACGAGCTGTATTGCCCGATGAGTGAAACGGAGCGTTTCTGGAACAAGTTGCTGGAGAACGACAATATCCAGCCGGCCGGGCTGGGGGCGCGCGACACGCTGCGGCTGGAGATGGGCTACCCGCTTTATGGGCACGAACTCGGGCTGGGCCGCACGCCGATCGCCTTGAGCCACGGTATGTTTATTGACAACAACAAGGAGTACATCGGCAAGCCGGCGGTCATGCGCGACTTGGAGCAGGGCGTGCCGCGCAACCTGGTCGGACTGCGGCTCGAAACCCGCCGCGCGGCCCGAGCGCATGACGTGGTTCAATTGGCCGGCCGGCCGGTCGGAGAGGTGACCAGCGGCTCGCTTGCGCCGAGCCTGGGCGTGGCCGTGGCAATGGCTTATTTGGATCGGGAATTATGTGCGGCGGGGCAGGAAGTGGAGATTGTTGCGCGGGGCGCGACATTGGGCGCAACGGTTGTTCATCTGCCGTTTTACACCAAGGGGACCGCGCGGCGGAAATGAGTGAGGCGAACCCCCGCCGTCCGGTCCGCATTTTTTTCATAAACAAGCCGGATGGGGGACGGGCTTTTCAAGGAGTTACCGATTATGGGACACACAAACTTCTGCGCGGCCAGTGGGCCGGAGCAAAAAGAAATGCTTCAGGCGGTGGGGGCCGCCGGATTTGACGATCTATTCCGGGACATCCCGGCGGAACTGCAGACTGAGCGCTTTAACCTGCCGGATGGGCGGTCGGAACTGGAGGTCATGCAAATACTGCGCGATCTGGCCGCGCGGAATGCGAGCCGGCTGGTTAATTTCTGCGGGGCCGGATTCTATGATCATTTCATTCCGGCGGCGGTGGACGCCCTGGCCGGGCGCGGCGAGTTTTATACGGCCTACACGCCTTATCAACCCGAAGCGTCGCAGGGCACCTTGCAGGCGATCTATGAATATCAAACCGCAGTGGCGCGGCTGACCGGGATGGAGGCGGCCAATGCCTCAATGTACGACGGGGGCACGGCGCTTTTCGAGGGGATGATGATGGCCATGCGCTGCACCGGGCGCCGCCGGGTGTTGGTGTGCGAAGGCGTCAGTCCGATTTATCGGACGATGCTGAAATCCTATACGACCAGCCTGGATATCCAGTATGAGGAAATCCCACTGGCGAATGGCCTGGCTGATCGGGGCGCCTTCCAGTCGCGGCTGAAAGCAGACGTTGCGGCGATCCTGGTTCAGAATCCAAACTTCTTTGGCTGTGTGGATGACTTGTCCGATCTGGTCACGGCCGCGCATGCGGTCGGAGCGCTGGCGGTTTTCTCGGTGTATCCATTGGCGTTGGGGATTTTGAAGACGCCGGGCGCGATGGGGGCCGATATTGTGACCGGCGAGGGGCAGAGCCTGGGCTTGCCGCTTTCATTCGGCGGGCCCTATCTCGGGATTATGGCGACGCGGAAGTCGTACGTGCGCAAATTGCCGGGCCGGATTGTCGGCGCGACCCAGGACAGCGTGGGCCGCCGCGGCTTCGTGCTGACCTTGCAGGCCCGTGAGCAGCACATCCGGCGCGAGAAGGCGATGTCGAACATTTGCACCAACGAAGCGCTCTGCGCGCTGCGTGCGCTGATCTATCTGTCGTTGCTGGGCAAACAGGGCCTGGCTGAGGTGGCGGAATGCTGCGCCGCCCTGGCGGCCTACGCCAAAACGCGGCTCGGAGCGATCCGCGGCGTCCGCCTGACCTTCGAGCAACCGTTTTTTAACGAGCTGGCGCTGACCCTCCCGGCCGATGCTTCGGATGTGGTCAGCCGGCTGATTGACGGCGGCATAGCCGCCGGTTTTCCAGTGAGCCGCTACTACAGGGGAATGGAGAATGTCCTCCTGCTGGCCTTCACGGAGAAGCGAACGAAAGCGGAGATTGATGTGTTGGCGGCCAGGCTGGAGGCGGCGCTTTGAGTTTGTTAACAGAAGGCAACCAAGGGAACATTTTGGCTAAAAGGCGGAGAGCATATGCAGCTCATATATGAAAAAAGCCGGCCGGGTCGGCGGGCGGTAAGCCTGCCGGCGCTGAAAGGTATCGGCCGCGCGGATCTTGATGCGCGCCTGCGGCGCGCAGAACCGGCGGAATTGCCTGAATTGCCCGAGGTGGAGGTCGTGCGGCATTTTACCGAGCTGTCGCGCCGGAATTTCTCGGTGGACACGCATTTCTATCCGCTCGGATCATGCACGATGAAGTATAATCCCAAGGCCTGCGAGGCCGCCTGCGCGTTGCCGGGTCTGGCCGACCTGCATCCGCTCTGGCCGCAATTGCGACATGGCGGGTTGTTGACGCAGGGCGCGCTCCAGATCCTTTATGAAACCGAGCGCCTGCTCTCCGAAATCACCGGTATGGCGGAGTGCACGCTCCAGCCGCTGGCCGGGTCGCATGGGGAATTGACCGGCGTGATGCTGATGGCCGCCTACCACCGCGCCCGCGGAAACAGGAAGACGCATATTATCATCCCGGATAACGCGCACGGCACGAATCCGGCCAGTGCGGCGATCGCGGGCTATGAGGTGGTCTCCATCCCGTCGAATCCGGACGGGACGCTGAGCATTGCGGCTTTTCGCGCGGCGATCAACGTGGAGACCGCCGGCGTGATGCTGACTTGCCCCTCGACCCTGGGGCTGTTTGTCGGGAACGTGCGCGAAATCGCGGAGGCCGTGCATGCGGTGGACGGGTTGATGTACTATGACGGCGCCAACCTTAATGCGATTCTCGGCCGGTGCAAACCCGGCGCAATGGGGTTCGACGTCTGCCACATCAACCTGCACAAGCCGTTCGCGACGCCGCACGGCGGCGGCGGGGCCCGCAGCGGGCCGCGGGGCCGGGTGCCGAAGCCGCCGCCCTTA
>CAZMXS010000026.1:11951-54497 GCA_964570325.1 uncultured Verrucomicrobiota bacterium
GGGGGCAGTGCGGGGCGTCTTCTGCCCCCTCACCCGGCCCCAGCCGAGCGCGCCGCCGCACGGCGGCGGCGGGCGCGGCGCGCGCCCGGTCGGGGTGGTCGAGAAGCTGCGCCCTTTCCTGCCGGTCTCGCGGGTGGTCAAGACGCCGGACGGCGCATTTTCGCTCAACTATGACGCGCCCCAGAGCATCGGTTACATTGCGCCGTTCTATGGGAATTTCGGCGTCATTGTTCGCGCTTACGCCTATTTGCTCCTGCTTGGCCGCGAGGGGCTGCGCGAGACCAGCAACCTGGCGGTGCTTAACGCGAATTATGTGCAGGAAAAACTGCGGCCGCACTTCGACGCCGTGGCGCCCGGCCGCTGTATGCACGAGTGTGTTTTCAGCGGCAAGAGCCTCGGCCAGTATGGCGTACATACGCTCGATGTCGCCAAGGGTTTGATTGACCGGGGAGTGCATCCTCCGACGATTTATTTCCCCTTGAATGTGCCCGAAGCCATCATGATTGAGCCGACGGAGAGCGAGACGCGCGAGACGCTTGACCGATTTTGCGACGCGATGATTGAGCTGGCGGAACTGGCCCGAACCAATCCGGAAGAGCTGCGCACCGCGCCCGTGAAGACGCCGGTCGGCCGGCTGGATGAAGTGGCGGCGGCGAAGAAGATGGATCTGGTGTACGCCGCTTGTTCTTGAGTTTGACTCCTGCTCTCGGAAAGCGGTGAACGCATCGCCAATGGCCGATGCTGTTCGGCTGGCAGCCAGCCGAGCTGCTCTCTATAGGCTGAATATGCTTTACGGCTTCCGCACTTTCAGCCGGTAGATCACCCGCGCGTTGCTATTGGTGTCTTCCACGATGGTTTGCCCGCCGGTACCGTAGAACTCATTGACCAGATTTTGCCAGGCGTCGGCCGGCAGGTCGGTGGCGAATTGCAGTTCGTACAGCCGGCGCGCGGAACTCCAGAACTCGAGGCTGAGGTTGGTGGCGGTCAGCCAGGCGCTATCGAACCGAATGTAGGACGCGCTATTGGTTGGTTCGGTGTCCGCCGTATATTCGTCAATGTTCACGTAGGTGTCCGCATCCGGATCGCTGTCCGCGCCGTCGGTCCGACCGTCGGTCAGCGGATCGAGCCCCTGCTCGAGCTCCCAGTCGTCGGTCATGCCGTCGCCATCGGTGTCGTCACTGAACGGATTGGTCAGCCGGTCGCTTTCCTCGCGGTTGGTCAGGCCGTCGCCGTCGGGGTCGAGGTCGCGGTCGCTGATGTTCAGCGGGTCGAGGTTGTATTCCACTTCGTAGCCATCGCCCATACCGTCGCCGTCGGTGTCCCACAGATTGGCGTCAGTGTGGTGATCGTACTCGTCCCAGGTGGTCAAGCCGTCGCCGTCAAAGTCGTCGTCCAAGCCCATCGGGATTTCCCGGTCCAGGTTGAAGGAGTTGATGATCCGATCGGGAATCCCCCGGCCCTCGCCGTCAACCGCCTCGGCGCGCGCGACCGTGCCGGACGAGAACTCGCCCCAGTTGCCGGCGGCGTCGCCCGCGCGCAGCGCGAACCAGTAATCCTGGTCGGGCGCCGGCAGGCGCACCACGACGGTTTCCGCGGCGCCCGCCGGCTGGGGCGCCAGGCCGACGGTTTGCCGGTAGGCGCTTGTCCAGGCGGCGCCGCTCAATGCGGCGTTGGTGCTGAAGCGCAGGTCGTACACGACGGCTGTGCCGTTGGTGCCGTCGTTGCCGACAGCGGTCCAGTCGAGGCGGATGGTCCAGGGATCCGCGCCGGTCATGGCGGCCAAGTCGGCGATCTGCGCGGGGGGGGTGATGTCGGCTGATTGATTGCAAAGAACCACATAAACACCGGAATTGGTCAGCACCGCCGCAACCGACCGCTTGTCCGGATCCATGTCGTATGGCTGCGCCTGCCACTCGCGCGTTATCGGGCCGGCCTCCCACCGGTACAGACCGACGGAGGCCAGGTCCACGCCTTGGAAGTCGGCGTCCGTGTAGAGGAAGTCGAGCTTGACGATGTTGGTGGAGTCAAGCGGGTAGTCGCCGGACAAGGTGAAGAACATCGCCGGCCCGAGCTGGTTGGTCCCACCCATATGCCCGGGGGGCAGGATCACCGGACCATTGGCGCGGTACAGCAGTCCGGATACGCCCAGGCCGGGTAAGCGCCCGCCCGGGGTGACGATGAATCCCTGCGGGTAGTCGTTGGTGGCCAGGGAGAAGACGTCAATCTGATCCAGCGAGTTGAACGTCTGCCCATTGGTGGCCAGGCAGGATATTTCCACGTAGCCGGACATGCCGTTGGTGAGCGGGAGACTTACCTGGTATTCCGTGGGCCCGAGCTTGAACACGCTGGCCGGATTGGTGCGGACCTCCTTCCAGTAATACTGATAGGCGGTAACAGCGGGGTTGGTAGTCAGCTCACAGGAAGTGTACAGATGCATCGTGAACGAATCGCCCGCAATCCAGCTTCCGGCGACCACCACCCCGAGCTGATTTGTGGCCAGCGGCAGGCGCGCCCGCTGGCCTGCCGGCGCGGCGCTGCCGGACAACAGTTCGATAGTGAACACCTCACCGCCGCGCGCGTCCTTGACGGCGCAACTGCCCTTCGCGCCTTGCCAGTAGGCTTCGACCAAGCAGGGCACGGCGATGCTGGCCAGCGGCAGGCAACCGTCGGCGCGCGTCCGGCCGACGGCCGCCAGTCCGTCGCGACCGCCCTTGACGATGATTCGGGCGCCCGCGACCGGCTGCCCGTCCCGCCGGACCTGGATCATAACCGGATTTTCGCCGACCGTGGCTGGCGCGTTTGCCCGGTCCAGAATCTGGGTCCACGGTCCCTGCTCATGCTTGATCTGGCAGATGTTGTAGGGTGGTTTGACCGGGTTGTCCATTGTTGGCCAGCGGTCTTCGGTCGAAGGTTTGCCTTCGGAGTAAAAGCCGGGTGGCGGTGAGATGTAGCGCAACGGGATGCCGGCCACGTCCTTTTCGAGCGATTCCTGCCAGTCTTCCCAACAGGGCTTGCCGCAACCCCTGATCTGGTCGGTGACCGTGTCGCCGTTGGTGATTCCGGGCCCGCCAGAGAACATGGCGCCGACGTACTGTACGTATTGGCTCAGGTAATCCGGCGGGTAATCATTTCCAGAGGATAACTGATCGCTTTGGGTCTCGTGCTCCATGAACCCGAGTTCCTTGGGGTATCGCTGATAATTATTGGTCGCGCGCCAACCCCGCCACGCCGGGCCCGGGAGGCGCGCGGTCTGGTACTCGTCGTAGAACGATAGCCCATAGTGCCCGAACTCGTGCACCAGCGTCTTGCCCCAGTCGAAGGACACCCAGTATTGGTTTTGAGTCACGTCCGGGATCTGGTTCATGTTGATGTCGTAGTCGTTGATGATGTCCGGCTCCCGGTAGATCCCGCCTGGATTGGCGCAGCAGGGCGAGTAGTCGGGGCCATGCAGTTCCACATCCGCGTTGCGGCGAGCGGAGGCGTTGGTGGTCACAATATGGAACATGCCGAACTTCTGCTGGCCATAGGTGGCGAGGTACAGAAACCGCGAGGCTTCTTCCAGCCCGTCGTGCAGTTTCTGAATCAGGTTGGACACAGCCGGTTTGGCCGGGTAGTCAATGACCAGATGCCACTCCAGGATGGAGTGATTCATTGGCACGTCAATGATTTCGTTGCGCTGGGCCTGCCCCCATGTGGTTTCGTTGAACGTACGCGTTGCCCACACGCCGTTCCAGTTTGTGTTGGCGTCCTCGCGGGCGCCGACGTCGCTGTCCAGCCAGACGGTGCGCATGATATTGGAGACGGCTTCGTGCCCGGGTCGTTCCGCGGGGCGTTGGGCGATCGCCTTGCGCGCGAAGAAGCCCATCTGCTTGCGGATTGGCTGGTTGACCTTGATGGTTCCATCGCTACCGGTGAGGCCGACGAACTCGTTGGTTGTGCGGCCGTTGAAGTAGAACTCGGCGCCGGCGATTTCCTCGCCGATATCGTAGCGGTCATTGTTGTTCTTGTCCGCGTAGGTGCGGAAGCGCGCGTTATCAACAAAGCTGCCGTCAATCTTGTAGGCCTTGGAGGTTACGGCGCAGCCCCAGGCCGTCAGCCGCACCAGCATAGTGGTGCAGCTCTGGCCGGGATAATCGGCGCCGTAGTCCCAGGCGAATGTCAGGTTGGTGCCCGGCCGCATCCCGTTGCCGATCTGCCCAATATGGTGCGTGGTCGGAATGTTCCACGAGTAGCCGCCGTCGGCCGAGACATCGAAATCCACAGAGAACTTGTCGCTCGGCAGGCCATAGAGGTCATAGGTGACCCGAACCACGTTCCGGTCCGTCAGTTGCCAGGCCTTGACATTACGGATCAGGTTGGGTTGCAGGTCAAAATCAATGCGCGTTCCCGTATTGGATGGCAAATTGGTGAAGATGTTCAGACTGTAGAACCCCTCGCGGGAGGCGCGGCCGTATGCCATTCCCGGCTCCGTGTACAGGCGGTAGTTGCCCCATTTGTCGGCGTTGGTGGAAACACCCGAGAAGGTTATCAAGGCATTGCTCAAGCCGGCGCCTGTGCCGGCGTGGCGGATATAGCCGAAAGCCGCGGTCCGCTGGTTGATCATCGCCGTCAGGGTGATATTGGAACGAATGATGAGCACCGTCACCGGACTGCCCGGGGCCGCCACCGGCCCGTCCCAGCGGTCGAACTCCCAACCGGTCGCGGCGGCCGCCGACACGAGAACCGTGCTGCCGTGGGTATAGCCCGCCGTTGGCTGCGACGGGCCAAGCGTAACCGTTCCGGCGCCGTTGGTGACCACCGTCAACCGGTAGTTGTTAGGCGGGCCCACGACCAGGCTCACCGCGACCGTGGCCGTGTCGGCATTGCCCAGCACCAGGATGCGCCCGGTGTAGCTGCCCTGGCCCAGGGAGCGCGTGTTGTAGGCGACTTGGAAGGTGTTGGTTTGCCGAGTGTTCGATTTCATCCGATCCGCCGCCGTTCCCGGCAGAATCGAGATCCAGGTCATATCGTCGGCGAGGTAATAGTTTAGCGTGCCGCCGCCGGCGTTGGAGACCGCCAGCGCCTGTGCCGGCGCGTCCAGATAGCGCGGCGTGAAGTTGGTCAGCGTCGCCGGCGTCACGCCGACGCGCGGCGTCAAGGCGTCGCTGGTCACCACCTCGTAGCGGACCGTCACGACATTGACCATCGCGCCGGCGACCACCGTGACCAGGCCCGTGTAGCTGCCGGGCGGCAGGCCGGTGGAGTCGAGCTGCAGCCGCAGATTGTTCACGTTGCCGGTGCTGCTGCCGGAGTTATCCACCATCATCATCCACGCCTGGTTCACGCCGGCCGTGAAGGTCATTGTCCGGCCGCCGCTGTTCCAGACCGTGATCCAATCCACCACGGCGCCGCTGTTGGTGCGCACCCCGACCGTGCAGCGGTTCAGCGTGGCGAGTTGGGATGGGGGCGGCTGGACCGTGATCACGACGGTTACCGCCTGCGGCGCGTTGGTGCTGTTGGCGGTGATCCAGACCGCGCCGGTATAGGCGCCGTCGTCCAGTCCGTAGGGCATGATGCGCAGCGAGACGGTGTCGTGCTCGCCGGTGCTGGTGCCGGCGCGGCCAACCGGCGTCAGCCAACTCACGGTGTTTGAAAGCGAGTAAGTCAGCACGCTGTTGCCGCTGTTCCAGATTTCGAAGCTTGCCAGCGTCGCATTGGTGTCGGCGACGATATCGGGATAAGTGAAACAGTTGGTGCTCAACGCGATCAACGGGTTGATGTCCATCATCCAACCCCAGCTCAAGCCGGCGCCGATTCGCTGCGGATTCAGGGACAGGAGCACGCCCTCGCCCCCGTTGAGATTGTTGGTCACCAGTTGAGTCAGGGAGCCTTGCCGCCGGGCGATGGCCAGTTGGCGACCATCGGGCGAAAAGGCCGGGCTGTAGTACAGCGGTTCCGAAAAGCGCGAGATCACCCGTTCGGCGCCACCGCCGGAGGGCAGCAGGCAGACTTCCGCGGCGGACGAGAAGGCCTTGCTGCGCGTGTGGCACAATATCCGCCCGTCCGGGCTGACGGTCCCGAACTGGCGATTACGCCCGTCGGGCGGCATCAGGTTGCGCGCCTTCCCGGTACGGGGATCAAAGGCGGAGGGGGTTGCGCCGAACTCGTCCGCCGGCCGGCGCAGGTAGCAGATTTCGCCCGCGCGGTTGAGGCCGCAGAGCAGCAACTGGTCTTTCCACTGGAACAACGGAGTGCGGGTTTCGTCCAGCAACACCCGCTCGATGCGTGTGCGTCGGCCGTTGTACTGCGCATTATACCAGCCATCACCCGACCGGTCCCAGACCGGGTCGCTCAACAAAACCTCCTCTTCGTCGCCGCTTGCCAGGTCGCGCAGCACCCACGTGGTGATGGGGCCGGAGTGGTGCAGAAAGAGCACGGCATTGCCATCCGGATTCAGCCGTGGCTGGGTCTGGTCGCCGGACTTGTTGAAGAGCTGTCGCAGATCGGAGCCATCAGGTCGAATGGACCAGATGTCGTAGTCGCCGTCGAGGTTGGCGCTGAAGAGAATTCGCTGGGACTTGGCCGCGGCGGTGAAGAACGGCGTGTAGCAGTTCACTTCCACCGGGATGTCCAGCGACTGGTGGAAGCCCTCCAGTCGGATCAGGCCTTGGTAGATGCCGCCCGGCGCGCCCGCCGCGCGCAGGATGCTGAAGCTGACCGTGATCAGATTGGTGTCGCCCATGATAATGCCGTTGGACGCCGACAGGCTGATCCAGTCCACGCTCGGGGAAAGCGTGTAAGCCACGGCCGACCCGCTGGCGGGGTTGGCGATTTGAAAGGCCATATTCGAGATGCCGCCGCCGTAGGGTATGTTGTTGGTCAGGCCGGCCGGCGCGACCGCCAGCGCCGAAGCCACGCAGACCGTGGCCGCCAGCTCGTAGGGTTCATTGATTGCCGGCGTGCCCCAGCTCCCGCTGATGCTGACCGCGCCGGTATAGACGCCTTCAACCAGGCCGGTCGCGGCGATGCGCAACTCGTGTTCGACCCGGGCGCTGCTCGTGGTGCCGCTGTTCGGCCAGACGGAGAGCCACGGCAGGTCGGTGCTAACCGCGTATTCCAGTGTGCTGGCGCCGACGTTCCAGACCTCGAACCGCTGGGTGGCCACGCTGGTCGAGCCGACGCTGACGGTCGTGCAGGCCAGGCCGCTGGCGGAGATAACATAAGGATGCGAGGTGACCGCCAGGCTTACGGAGATGACGGCCGACGTGCCCGGCAGGGCCGGCGCGCGCACGACGATGGCGCCGTTGTAGGCGCCGGGAGCGAAGGTGTGGGTGTCAAACTTGACCGTGATTACGTCCGGATTCATCAAATCCACCGTGCCGTGGTTGGGCGCGCAAGTGATCCAGGAGGCGGCGCTCTGGATGGTGTATTCCATTGTTTCGCCGCCCCAATTGTGGACGGTGAAGGTCTGGTCCGGGGCGTCGCGCCCTTGGTAGTTGCCGACGATCAGCGCGTCCGGGTCAACCCCCAGGAGCGGGTCGCCGCCCGTTACCGTGTACCGCACCGTCATGAACTGCGGGCTGTTGACCGCGTGGTAACCGGTGTCGGCAATCTGCACCTCGGCCGTATGGGTGCCGATGCCCAGCGCGCCGAGGTTGGTGAAAATCAGATCGAATCGGCAATGCTGTCCGGTGCTGTTGCCGCTTATTTCCGGCAACGCCAGCCAGGCCACGGACTCGGTCAACAGGAACGGCATATTGGTGCGGACCGCCGGCGTGCCGTCGTTCCAGACCTCGAACTGGCGCGAGAACGTGTTGGTGGCCCCATAGGCCAGTGTAACCTCCAGCACATGCGGATCGTAGCCGATGACGGCCGCTGAATTGGTGATGGTCACGACTGACGTGACCACCGCGACCGGGGGGATGGCGGCAGCCGAATAAAAGCTGACGCGTCCGGTGTAGACGCCGGCGGCCAACGCCTCGGTGTGGTACCGGAGCGTGACCGGCGCGCCGATGTACTGGTCGCAACTGGCGTTGGTCGGACTGAAGGAGAGCCAGCCGGCATTGTCGCTGACGGTAAACGTGAGTTGCGTGAAGCCGCCGCCGGCGTGGGTGACGGTCACGACATTGGAGCCGAGCGGCACGCCTTGGGCGGCCAGGCGCGCGAGCCGTTGGGTACTCAAGCCAATCGAGCCTGCGTGAACGAACAAGGGCAAGGACAACAGACAGACCGATCCCGCCAGCCATCGTTTCATAACCCCTCCCGAATGGTAATACCGGCCTGAACGATAGTATTATGGGCTGCGGCTGCAGATTCGTCAAATCCGAAGAAATCCGGTGCGTCCGGCTCGCCGTGAAAACCGCAAGAACGGGAAAGCGCGCGGGGAGGGTCTGTGCTACAAACTCACCATCGAAATGAAGGGAACGACATGTCGAACCGCGACGAAATGATTCGCGACCACCAGGAACGGCTGAACCGGGTGACCCGCCACATTCAGGCGCATCTGGATGAACCGCTGACGCTGGAGACACTGGCGGCGGTGGCGTGTTTCTCGCCGTTCCATTTCCACCGGCTGTTTGCCGGCTATACGGGCGAGCCGCTGAAGAGCTACGTTCGGCGCCTGCGGCTGGAACAGGCGGCGCACCGGTTGTGTCACACGCCGGAACGCGTTACCGACATCGCCTTGCGCGCTGGCTACGAGACGCCGGCGGCGTTCACGCGCGCGTTCGTCCAGCGCTTTGGGGAAAGCCCGACTCGCTTCCGGAAGGAACATGGCGCCTGGGTTCTGCAGACCCGGACGCTGATCATTAACAACCAACAGGAGGAAGTCATGCTGAAGCCCGAAATCCGAAATCAGAAGGAAAAGACCATGATTTGCGTTCGCCGGACCGGCCCCTATGCCGGTGCGGCGAAAGCGGCTTGGGATGCGCTCTGCGGTTGGGCCGGTCCGCGCGGGTTGATCGCGCCAAATGCCGAGTTCATTGGCATTGGCCACGACGACCCGGAGATTACGGCGGAGGACAAGCTCCGCTACGACGCCTGCATCACGGTTGACCGTCCAGTCAAACCGGAAGGCGAGGTCAGCGTTCAGAAGCTGGCCGGCGGCCGATATGCGGTGTTCACGCTGCAGGGCCCGTACGACGGCCTGGCGGAGCTATACCGCGCGATCTATGGTCAGTGGCTGCCGGCGAGCGGCATGAAACTGCGCAATGTCACCTGCTATGAGCGGTATCTCAACGATTGCGGCAAGGTGAAACCGCAGGAGTTGCTGACCGAAATCTGCATTCCGGTGGAATAATGGATGACGGGCGGCAATCTGTGATCAGCGGGGCCGCTGGGTGGCCGCGCCGTTCATCCCGATCAAGGGAGAAAGAGACCGGTGACCCCCTCACCCCATCCGCCGGATGGGGTGAGGGAGCACATTTCATGTCTCCAAAGCCGTTCGGAGATCCGTCGCCGCTTGTTGCTGCTTTTCAATCTCGATTTCGCGCCGCATTGATTCTACGCTGCCACTGTGAATCCCGGCCTTTATCTTGTTGGCACGCCGATCGGCAACCTGGAAGACATCACGTTGCGCGCGCTCGCCACGTTGAAGTCCGTCCAGGTGATCCTCGCGGAGGACACGCGTCACACGCGGCGCTTGCTCGATCGGCACGGCATTGCGACGCCGTTGGTGAGCTGCCACAAATTCAACGAGGCGGCGCGGCTGGAATCGGTTTTGGCGCGGATCCAAGCGGGGGAGGCGGTTGCGCTGGTGACCGACTCCGGGATGCCGTGCGTGTCAGACCCGGGGGCGCGTGTCGTGGCCGGTTGCCGCCGCGCGGGGCTGCCGGTGACCGTCGTGCCGGGCCCGTCGGCCGTCACCGCCGCTGCCGCGCTATGTGGCTGGGTCGAGAGCGCTTTTTGCTTTGAAGGGTTTCTTAGCCACAAATCGGCCGCGCGCAAGCGGCGGTTGGCGGAGTTGGCCGGATGCGCCGTGCCGGTAATCCTATTTGAATCGCCCTACCGGTTGTTCAAGTTGTTGGATGAGATTGAGGAAGTGTTGGGACCGCGGCCGGTCTTTGTTGGACGTGAGCTGACCAAGCATTTCGAGGAGTGCCGCGCGGGAACCCCGGCGGAAATCCTGCAAGCCTACGCCGGCCGGTCCGTAAAAGGGGAATTGACGGTTGTAATCGCGCCGGCGGGCCGGGAACGAAAGCCGGCGGAGGGGGATGACTCATCCGCGCCGCAAGCTGCGGGAGCGTCGGACCTTCCCGGCCGTTGATCGGAAACGTTCGCGAGCGCTTGGGCGCGTACCGACCGTGGGATGCGGCTCCGGTCGCGCGCGGGCGGGCGGGAACCCCGTGCCACGCGAGTTGGTTCGCGTTGTTTTTTTCGGATGATTGACACCCGGCGGCGGTGGATGCTACTGTGCCTCCTCATGGCGACCGCAATCCAGCGCGTCATGCTGTTTTCCACAGCCGCAATGTTTTTGGGCTTGGTGTGTGCCTTCGCCCGAAGCGAGCCGGTTTTGGCGCCGGTCATTCTTGGCGTGGAGCAACGGTTGGAGACTGTGGCGCCGCCCGCCGCCTCGCCGGGCTTGATGACTGCGCGTTTGCCCAAGTTTGGCAGCCGCGCGATGGTTCAGGAGGTGTATACGGTTCGGTGGCGGGCGCCGGAGACCGGGGTGGAGCAGGGGGCGGTGCTGTGGTTTGATTATCGGCAGGCGGATGCGCCGGCGGTCAAAAGCCTGCGTATCCAGTATCCGTTCAGCGTGACGGGTGAACGGGCGGCCACTTTTGTCATCAGCGGCCCGGCGGTGCGCGAGTTCGGACCGGTGCGAGCCTGGCGCGTGCGCTTGGAAGCGAGCGGTCGGGAACTGGCCCGCCGAATGTCGGAGGCGTGGGAATATCGCCCATGACGGCAGAGCAACCAGACCGATTGCTGGTTAATATCACCGGCGGCACCGCCTACATCAAGGTGGTCGGTCGGGGCTCCTTCAAGGTCAGCACCGCGCTCAAGCAATTTGGCGCGGCGGCCATTGACGCGCACTGTAACCGGATGGTGCTGGAGATGAGCGAATGTATCGGTATGGACAGCACTTTCATGGGGGTGCTGGCCGGGCTGGCGTTCCGGTTGCGGCAACAGGCGGGCGGCGCGATTTCGATGATCAACCTGTCCCTGCGCACGCGCGGCCTGCTGGCCACGTTGGGGCTCGACCAGATTATTCAGCCCTTCATGGCCGGCGCCACGGCGCCGGACAACACTGCGCCCGCGCCCGCCGGGCTGGATGCGCTGGCAGTCGAGGAGCCCAGTCCGCACCGGACTGCCGAGACCATGCTCGAAGCGCACGAAAACCTCGTCCGGCTTTCGCCGGAAAACCTGCCTAAGTTCAAGGACGTGCTGGCTTTTCTCCGGGAGGATCTCAAACGGCCGGACAGTCCCGGCCGGGAGCAGCCGTGATGCTTCCCTTGGGCTGGTCATGCTTGCCATCCGCATTGTCTCTATCCGCCGCGGTGCTGCTGTCCGCCGTCTTCTTGGCCCTGATTATCCAACAGCGCCGTTTGCAGCGGGAGCGCGACGCCTTGCGCCAGGAAATAGACGTCATGTTCAGTTTCATCCATGACGTCAGCGACGTATTTGCCGCCGGGGACAATGTGGATCTCGACCTGCTGCTCAAGCGCGTGCTGTTCTATGCCCTGCGCACGACCCGGGCCGGCGCCGGGGCGATCCACTTGCTGGATGGGGATGGCGAATTCCTGCAGGCGCGCGCGGTGGCCGGGCTCTTTCCGCCCCTGCTCGGCGGCGCGGAAACAGGGCTGGACCGCGCGTTCAGCAAGTCGCAGCACATTGAAAATATGGTGCGCCGCGAGCGGATTCGCAAGGGCGAAGGCCTCGTCGGCACAGTCGCTGATTTCGGCACGCCGGCGCTGATTGAGGACGCCGAGCGCGATCCGCGTGTGCCGCGCTACCAGCAGGATTTTCTGCGCGTCCGGTCTATCCTGCTGGTGCCGATGCGATTTCACCAACGGGTTTTGGGCGTGCTGACGGTGGTCAACCGGGTGGACGGCCTGCCATTTGCCCAGTCCGACCTGAACCTGCTCCAGGCCGTGGCCGACCAGGCCTCCGTCTCCGTCCATTATGCGGGGTTGCGCGCAACATTGGATGAAAAGCAGCGTCTGGATCATGACCTGGGCGTGGCGCGGCGAATTCAAACGGCGCTGCTGCCTACCGAGTTGCCGCGCGTGCCGGGTGTCGAGATCGCCGCGTTCAACACCCCGGCGCTCGAGATTGGCGGCGATTATTACGACTTCATTCCGGTGGATGAGCAGCACCTGGGCATTGCCATCGCCGATGTGTCGGGCAAGGGAATCGGCGGGGCGATTATGATGAGCATTTGCCGCAGCGTCCTGCGCGCGCAGTCGCCCACCAGCCCCAGCCCGATGCACGTCTTACGCGCACTCAACCGGGTCGTGCGCTCCGATATCACGGAAGATATGTTTGTCAGCGTGCTCTATATGGTGCTAAATACTGCCACGTGTGAGCTGGCGATTGCCCGCGCGGGTCACGAACGCCCGCTTTTGTGCGCCGGGGGGCGGGGGGACTTAACGGCGGTGGAGTCGCCGGGTATAGCAATTGGTATTTGCGACACCCGCACCTTCGACCGGGTACTGGGCGAAACGACGGTTCGGCTGCAGCCCGGCGACGTGGTGGTGGCATACACGGACGGCATCACCGAAGCGTTGAATGCGGCCGGCGAGGAGTGGGGTGTGGACCGGTTGCGCGAAGCGGTCAAGGTGGCGGCAGGCGAGGGCGCAAACAGCGTGTTGAACAACGTGCGCCAGCGTCTGGCGCGGTTTGTCGGCAACCGGCCGCAATATGACGATATGACGTTGCTGGCCCTGCGGGTAATGCGGTAATCTCTGGCGTAGTGATGGAGGCAATATGAGGGAATGCGTAATCAAAAGGGAGGAGCGCGGCGAGTTGGACATCCTGCATCTGGATGGCTCGCTGGATGCTTATTCGTTCCCGCGCCTGGAAGCGGCCCTGAACGGCCTGCGCGACAGCAAGCGCCACAAGGTCATCCTGAACTGCGCCAGCCTGGAATATATCAGCAGCGCCGCACTCGGCGCCTTGATCGGTTTTGCGCGCCGCGCGCGCGAAAACCACGGCGATCTGAAACTCGTCCAGCTTTCGCCGAAGATTTATAATATTGTCGAATTACTCGGTTTCCACAAGATCCTGGAGATATTCCCGGCCACTGACCAGGCGGTGGCCAAGTTTGCCAAGCCGTGAGACAGGTTGGCGCATGCGGAATTCGGCGCAGACCAGTCTGGAACCGGCGGTAATCAGCCTGATTATGCCCTGCCGGTTCAGCGTGCTGGATGAAATCCGACAGCGCGTGAACGACCACAGCCAGCGGGCCGGCTTAAGCGAGGAGCACTGCGCCCAGCTTGAGATGGCCGTGGATGAAGCCTGCACGAACATCATCGAACACAGCTACGGCGGCGAGAGCGATGCAATGGACAAAAACCTGCGCATCCTGCTTCAGCGCCATCCGGGCCGCGTGGTGGTCGAAATTCTCGACCGCGGCGCGGGTTTCGACTTCCACGGCCACGTTGAGGTGTCCCCCGAACAGTGGCTCGACGAGGAGCGCTTGCGCGGGCTGGGCATGTTCATCATCAACCACTTCGTGGATGCCGTCGCCTACGAGCGTGATCCGCAATCCGGCAATTGCCTGCGATTGACGAAACACATTCGTTAGGTATTCTTCTCTGCTGGCTTTTTTTACTGAGGGAAAGCATGTCGAAGAGTCATGGACATCATAAACCGGCCGGGGAGCCGCCGCGTGAGGCGGGCGGGGCTGCCGCTCCCGGCCCCGCTGAACCGACCCCTGCGCCCCAAGTTGCGACCGCCCCGGCGGCGCCGGAAACACCGCCGGCGGGCGATGAAATCGCGGCCCTGAAGGATCGGCTTCTGCGTTTACAGGCCGATTTCGACAATTTCCGCAAGCGCACCCAGCGCGATCGCGCCGAGACTATCCAGCGCGCCAACGAAGATCTCTTGAACGCCCTGTTGCCGGTGGTGGATCATTACGAGATGGGCTTGAACACTGCGCGCAAGGAGGGCGCCAGCCCAGGGATGCTCGACGGCTTGAAACTGGTCTATGACCAGTTCCTTGGCGTGCTTGCGCGCTTCGGCGTCACGCCGGTGGATGCCGTCGGCCAGCCATTCGACCACAACCTGCACGAAGCCGTCTCGCACGCGCCGTCGTCGGAATATCCGGCCGATACGGTCATGGCCCAGACGCGGCGCGGCTACCGGATGGGCGACCGGCTCTTGCGCGCCGCCCAGGTGGTCGTTAGCAGCGGTCCGGCGGAAACCCCGCCGGTTCCGGTCGAAACGCCGCCGTCGGAGTAACGCAGTATGCCGTGGCCCACACCCATGCGAACCGTTTTATTCAGGGTTAAGGTTTCAGGTCTTTCGTTCCCGGATTCCGTCCTTTTCCCTTTTACCATTTCGTCTGCCGCTTTCACGCTTAACCCTTCCACCTTCACCATCCGTTGCCATGCCTAGCACTAAACGCGATTATTACGAGGTTTTGGGCGTCGCCCGCGGCGCGTCGGCGGACGACATCAAGAAGGCCTACCGCAAGCTGGCCTTGCAGTATCATCCGGACAAGAACCCGGGGAATGTCGAGGCCGAGGAGCGATTCAAGGAAATCTCCGAGGCCTATGAGATCTTGAGCGATCCGTCCAAGCGCCAGCAGTATGACCAGTTCGGCCACCAGGCGTTCGCGCCGGGCGGCGGCGGTTTCGGCGGCTTCGGGATTGATCTGGAAGAAGCGCTGCGCACGTTCATGGGCGCTTTTGGCGGAGGCGGCGGGAGCATCTTCGACAATTTTTTTGGCGGCGGCCGCGACGAGCGCGCCGATGCGAATGGCCCGCTGCGCGGATCGGACCTGCGCTACGATCTGGAGATCGAGTTTGAGGAGGCGGTTTACGGATCCCAGCGCGATGTCAACCTGACGGTTATGGAGGAATGCACGGCCTGCGGCGGGTCCGGGGCGGACAAGAACAGCCGCAAGGAGGTATGCCCGCGTTGCAAGGGGCGCCGGGTGCTGACTTCCTCCAACGGTTTCTTCCAGATTCGCCAAACCTGCAATGCTTGCGGCGGCACGGGGGAGTATATCCGCAACCCTTGCCGCGAATGCCGCGGCGAAGGTCGCGTGAAAGGGCGCAAGGCGCTTTCGCTTAAAATCCCGCCCGGTGTCGAGACCGGATCCCGCCTGCGCCTGCCGGGCAAGGGCGAGGGTGGATTGCGCGGCGGACCGGCAGGCGATCTGTACGTGGTGCTGCACGTCAAGCCGCACGAGTTGTTCCAGCGGCGCGACGAGGATATTTTTTGCGAAGTGCCGGTGCCGTTCCACATCGCCGTGCTCGGCGGCGAAGTGGACGTGCCGACCATCCACGGCCCGCAGCCGCTGAAGATTCCGCCCGGCACGGAGAGCGGCGCCATGTTCCGCTTGCGTAACAAGGGCTTGACCGGCATTCGCGGCGGGCCGAGCGGCGATCACCATGTCCGGATCGTGGTCGAAGTGCCGACCGACCTGGGCAAGGACCAGCGCGAACGGCTCAAGGCTTTCGGCGAGTCCTGCACGTCCGCCAATCATCCGAAAATCCGCAAATTTTACCAGCAGGCCGAGCAGTTTTTCGCCCACAAGCAGGCGCTGGGAAAGTGATCCGGAGGCGGAGCGGGATGGCGAAGGCGGGGGGCTGAAACTGGAGGCCGGCGATCGTCATCCTGAATTGAGAAAATGGTGAAGGCCAGACCCGGTCATTCCAAGGAGACCGCCAGATGCGGACGACGAGGAATTTCGGCGACGGCCAAAGATGCTCGCTGGTCTTGGCGATTGGCGGCCGGCATTTGGCGATAATCTGCCATGCGTTGCTTCATTGATCCTGCTGACTGGGAAAAGCCCGAGGTGGAATTGGATCGGGCGGAAACTCATCATCTCGCGCGCGTGCTGCGCGTCCGGGTCGGCGCGCAGGTCGCGGTCTTCAACGGGCGTGGTGGGGTGGGGCTTGCCGTAGTGCGTGAGCTGGGGTCGCGCGCCGTGCTGGCCTTGGTGGAACGCGCGTTGCGTGAGCCGCCGGCGCCGGCGCTGGTCTTGATCCAGGCGGTTTTGCGCGAACAGAAAATGGACTGGATCATCCAGAAGGCCGTTGAATTGGGCGCCAGCCGGATTATGCCGGTTGAAACCGGGCGCGCCGTGGCGCGCGTGACGCCGGAACGCGCCACCGGCAAGGCCGGACGCTGGATGGCGATTGCCTTGAACGCCGCCAAGCAGAGCGGGAACCCATGGTTGCCGGAAATCTTGCCGGCCATGTCGCTGGCGCAGGCGGTCGCGTCCGCTCGGGCGGAACTCTTGCTGGTGGGTTCGCTGGCGTCGGAGGCGCGGCCCTTGCGCGCTGCTCTTGAGTCCGTCGCTGATCGCCCAGTCGCGACGGTCGCGGTAGCTATCGGGCCGGAAGGCGATTTCACCGCCGCGGAACACGCCTTGCTGACCGCCGCCGGCGCCGTGCCGGTCACCTTCGGTGGCGATGTCCTGCGCGCCGAAACCGCTGCGCTTTATGCGCTCAGCGTGCTGCGTTATCATTTCCGGCCCTGAACGGCCGTGGCGCGGGATAAAATGTCCATAGCCCGCCAATTTTTAGGCGCAACGATTCACATGGGCTCGCGTGCCTGGGATAATACCACCGGACCATGAGTGTGCGCGCGGGGGCCGCGGGATCGCGTTGACGGATGTGGCTGGGTTGTTTATTGAGAAGGGGACATGGAACAAACGCGGCAAGATTCATCGGATGAAACGCGGGCCCATCCCGACGCGCGAATTATTACAACGCGGCTTGATCGCTGGCTGACCCGGCCGGCGTTCGGCATCCCGTTCTTTCTCGGCCTGATGTATCTTGTGTTTTATCTCACGTTTACCATTGGCCGGTATCCGGTGGCGTGGATTGAAACTTTTTTTACGGGATTGAACCACCTGATCGCCGAGCATTGGCCCGCTTGGATCCCCACGATGCTCAAGTCATTGATTGCCGACGGCATCATCGGCGGCGTGGGGGCGGTTATTACTTTCGTCCCGAACATTCTGCTGCTGTTTGCCGCGATCGGGGCCTTGGAGGAATCCGGCTACATGGCGCGCGCGGCCTATGCGCTCGATTGGGTCATGCGCAAGGTGGGATTGCATGCGAAGAGTTTCGTGCCGATGATGTTGGGCTTCGGCTGCTCCGTGCCGGCCATCATGGCAACGCGCATGCTGGAGAGCAAACGCGACCGGTTGACGACGATGATGGTGATTCCGCTGATCAGTTGCGGCGGCCGGTTTCCCATCTATGCGCTGATCATTCCCGCCTTTTTTCCGCCTCAATGGCAGGCGCGGGTTCTCTGGTTTATTTATCTGATCGGCATTGCGCTCGCGATCGGGCTGGCCAAGCTGCTCAAAAAAACGCTGTTTCGCGGCGCGCCGCCGGCTGAACCGTTGCGCCTGTATCCTTACCGGATGCCTCAATTGAGGCACATCCTGCGGATTGCCGGTGAAAGCGGCTGGCATTACCTGAAAAAAGCCGGCACGGTGTTGCTGGGCATTTCCGTGTTGTTGTGGGTGATTTCCTCTTATCCCCGGCTCCCGGAGGCGGAACGCCCGGGATTGAGTGACACGCCCCAAGCGCGCGGCGCGGCGCTGGCGTATTCGATGGCCGGCCGCATCGGCCAGTGGATCGAGCCGGTCATCCGTCCGCTGGGTTTCGATTGGCGGATTGGCACGGCCTTGCTCGGCGCGTTCGCCGCCAAAGAGGTGTTTGTGGCCCAGTTAGGCGTCGTATTTGCCGTCGGCGATCCGCGGGCGGAGCACACTTCGCTGCAAAGCAAGCTGCGCGCGGCTTACACCCCGCTGCAGGCTTTCTGTATCATGTTATTCATGCTGATCGGCATTCCCTGCTCGGCCACTTGCGTGGTGACTCATCGCGAGAGCGGATCATGGCGGTTGGCGCTGCTGCAACTGGCCGGTTTGACTGTGTTGGCCTATGGCGTCACCCTGATTGCCTATCAAGCCGGCCGCTTGTTGGGCTGGAGTTGACGTTCTTCCGGTTCTCAAGACACGCCGTCGGGGCTTGCCGCCCCGCGCGTCATTCTTGCAGGCGGTAGAACTGTTTGGGTCTGCTGATTGGACTGGTGACCACCAGGAACTCGCCCGCGACCACCGGCGGGGTGGCCACCGGCGTCCAGGTCGAATCGAGAATCTCCGGGTTGCTCTGCAACGCAAAGTTCGTTTTGGCGGCCGGCCATTCCAGCACGACAGCATCAGGCGCCGGATGGATGTACAGCGGCGGCGCCGGATCACGGCCGGGGTTGAGGGTGATGCGCAGGTAGCTTTCGGTGTCAATGGTGGTCAGAAAATCCAGCAGATTTTTATCCGGGCGATCCTGCAAAGCGAAGCCATATCCCGGAGTCAGGGGGGCGATGCTGGCGGCATAACGGTGATAATAGTCGGGATGATCCGGTTGAGCTTTATTGAAGTAGGTTGACCAGGCCGGTGGAACCGTAGTTGAAATAGATGCGTCCGGAAATGAAGCTGGAAATCAGCACCGCCGGCATATTGCCGGGCGCGCCGCCGCCGACGGAATACGGACTGGTCAGTTGGGCGATGGAATAGTTGACGTTCCGGATCAGGGCGTGCGGATTGCCGGCCGCGTCGCGGTACATGCCGGAGCAATCCGTATTGACTGTTACGAAATTCACAAAGACATTGCTTGGGTTGTGATCCGGTGGGATCTGAAAGACAATGGGAATACCATTGGCGTTGACGCTGATCGGGATAATGAAGAGCGCGATGATGCGGCTGATGGTCTTCATAAGCCCCTCTTGCCTCTTGGGTGTAATTTAGAACCCAACCCCCTGCCCTTGACCCTGTTAGACTGCTGTTTTGAGCCATGTCAAATGAATGAAACGGCTAGAAATTTTTGCGCACGGCCAGCATATACCACCAAGTGTCTTCCAGAATCGGGTCGAAGTTGCCGAATGGATGTTGATAGTGAACGGATGACGAGATTACAACGCCGAGCGCGTTGAACGGTAGGATCAGGTGGGCCGTCATGTGGCTCCAGCCGGTCGGCATTCCGAATGCGCCGTCGTGGTAGTTCACCGTGCCGCGCAGCCGAACGACCTGCGGCAGCAGCGGCTCCCGCAAGCCGATCAGCGGGAGGTCGTATTCCAACATGCATTCGTGCATGAAGCCCGAATCGAACCAGTCGTGTTCCAGCGGCGTCCAGAAGTAGGCATTGTAAGTCGGGGTCAATGTGCCTTTGACCTGCGCGATGGCCGGCGGGAGATTGAGCGGCAGGGACGCGCCGAGGTTGGGTTTGATGCCCTGCCGAATGGTTTCGGGGATCGGCTGGCCGGATGAGTCGGTATACATAAACTGCCGCGGGAACAGCCAGTAGTCCACGAATCCGTGCAGATTAAGCCGCCAGTCCCGATGCTTGAAAACATCGTAACCAAAGCCGAGGAAGACATCCACCTCGTCGGCGTCATTGGCGTGCCGATTGAGCGGCATGGATCCCAGCCAGCGCACGTAAATGCCGGGCAGGAAATCGCGCGCGGTCAGGATGGTCTGAAAGGTCGGCTCATCCTCGCCGATGTTCCAGCCGGAGGTCATGTATTTCGAGGCCAGTTGGAGATTGACCTCGTAGACAGTTTGAGTTGGCGTAGCGAAAGCGGCGGTCCCGGCGGTCAGCAGGCCCGCCATCAACACGCGCTGCAAGCCTTGGATAGTTCTCACGCCCGCCCCACGCTGGCACCCCATACCCATAAGATCATATGCTATACCCGGCCACATTGTGGAAAAGCAAAAAGACGCGAAAAAACGAAAACAAAGTCATTTGCCGCGGAAGGCACGGCTTGTAAAAATGGGCAATTAAACATTATCTGTGAAATCTGCCGTCAATCCATGGCTAATTTTGCAACTGCCAATTGAAGAAACTACGCTTGCATTTGCGTCCATTGCGGCGGCAAAATCCGCGCGGTCGGATTGATTGCTTTTCAAGCGGATCGTTTTAGCGCCGGATTATATTTGTTGAGCAACAATTCATTTTGGGAGTGATGCCAGATGAAAAGGAAATTGGGCGTGTGGTTGCTGGTCGGCGTCGCGCTGTTGGCGGCGGTTCCGGCCGGGTGGGCCGCCAAAAAGAACCTGCTCTGGCAGATTCGCGAGCAGGTGCTGAAAGATCTGTTGCGGCTGGATGCGGAATTGGAGCGGACCGCGCGGGCGCTTTCCGCGACGGGTTTGGAGGGCGCCGGCGCGACGGCGGCGCTCGCGGCCGCCTGCGCCACGAACGCGCTGGTCGTGGATGTCGTCACCATCAATACGCAGGGGGTCGTCGTGGCCGTGCAGCCCGACAGTTTCAAGGATGCCGTTGGCCGGGATATTGGCGCTCAACCGCATATCGCGCGGCTGCTCCAGGACCGCAAGCCGGTGCTGGGTAAATTGTTTGGCGCGGTGGAGGGGGCGCCGCGCGTGGTGGCGCTGGCCCGACCGGTTTGGGACGCGCAGAGTAATTTTATCGGGGCCGTCAGCCTGTTGTTCGAGCCGGCCAAACTGGTGGCCGGCGCGTTGGCTCAATACCCGGAAAGCAAGCGCTATCAATGCTATGTGTATCAAACGGATGGGGTCATTCTATACAACGTGGACACGGCCCAGGTGGGCCGGAGCGCCTTCATGGATTGGCGGTTCAAGCAGTTTCCGAAAATGGGAACGGTGGTGCGCCAGGTCATCCGCGAGCCGCGGGGGCAGGCGGGGCCCTATGAATATATGGGATCCGAAACCAAGTATAAAAGCTGGCGGATGAATTATTGGACGTCCATCAATCTCCATGATAGCGCCTGGCGGGTGGGCTACACGCAGGAAGTGACGCCGATTATGCCGGTGGCCGAGTAATTGGACACGGGCAAATTGGCGATTGGCGGGGGCCGCGGCGGGATGCGTCATGACGCTGGCGCCCAGTCGGCGCCGGGCATCACGGCCGCCGCGCGCAAGCGCGGGCGGAGAAAGCGTTATCATTCCGTCATTCCAACACCGCCGGTCGGCAATAGGCGATTGCGGAATTTCAACTGAACTCTATGGCTTGACTTTCGCGGGTTCGGCGTTTTAATGCCAGCAGTCCGGATGGCGCTTGCCATGAGCAGCCAGCTTTCATTGGCCAATATCCGCAACGTGCTCATGCGGCTCGAGGAGACTATCATCTTCGGCCTCATTGAACGCGCTCAATTCTGCCGCAATGAGATCATCTATCGGAAGGATGGCGTTGGGACCGCGCTGGGCGACAGCCTGGTCGGCTTTTTGTTGCACGAAAGCGAGCGCGCCCATGCCAAGGTGCGGCGCTACACCAGTCCCGATGAACACCCGTTTTATTCCGATCTGCCCGCGCCTGTCCTGCCGGCGTTGGATTATGACAATCCGCTCCGGCCAAACACAATTAACATCAATGCCGAACTCTGGACGGTGTATGAGAACGGCATCATTCCGCTGATCTGCCCCCCCGGCGATGATCGCCAGTGGGGCTCCAGCGCGGTCAGCGACGTGGCCAACCTGCAGGCGCTTTCCAAACGTATCCACTACGGCAAGTTCGTTGCCGAAAGCAAACGCCGCGAGCAGGCCGCCCGCTTCGATCCGCTGATCCGGGCCGGTGACCGTTTCGCGCTGATCGAGGCGATTACGGATGAGCGGGTCGAACGCGGCGTGCTGGATCGCGTGTATCGCAAGGCGGCGGCCTACGGGGCCGAACTCGAAGCCGGGCCTGGCCACTGCAAGGTCGAGCCCGCTGCCGTCCGTGAAATCTACGCCCGCTGGGTTATCCCGCTGAACAAGCACGTCCAAGTGGAATACCTGCTGGGAAGCGAATCAACGCGGATAAAACCATCCGTGGAATCGGCGTGATCCGCGGGCAACTATGCCCGGGTTGCGGCTCAACCGCGCCGAGTGTCTTTACGGCTATCAAAAAAAGTGCCCGCGCAGCACGGCCTCCGCTGCTCGCTGCCAAGACCGGCTGAAATTTCCGCGCGCGGGCAAGCGGATGAATATCCGCCGCGAGACACGCCGCCCATGTAAGGATGTGCCGATCAGGCCATCGTTCACCAAGGGCTTATGCTTTTTCAATTCCGTCGCAAGGTAATCCAGCAGATCGAGCGGCTCCTCGTGCTCCGGTACGAGTACGAACTGCCACAGCAGGTGTGGCTCGAACCGAATACAGCGATGCATCAATCGCGCCAGTTGCCTGCGATCAGACCAGAAATCGGCGCTGTGGATGACCAGCGCGCGGCGGGTGGCATTTGGGGCGGGGGCCGCTGGCCTGCGCGGGATAGCGGACGCGCCGCGCCTGGGAGGGCGGGTGTCCCGTGCGCCGATGCGGATAACGGTTCGCGCCGCATACAAATCCGGCAGGCGGCGGCCGACGAAATGCAGCGCCGGATCGTCGTAGATGCTGCCGGCGCGGCGCGGGAAACTGTCATTCAACCGCCGCATTTCCAGCCGACTCATGGCTTCAGTCTCGCAGACGGCATAGGGTGGGCGCGCCTCTGCGCGCAGGTTCCAGCGCCGGTGTTCGGCCCGCAATTCCGTACCGGGCAGGAGGAGGGTTTGCATGCATTGCACGTCCGTATGAACAAAGCGGCGGGCCCAACGGATATCGCGGCAGACGCCGCGCACGGTTTGGCCCGGCAGACCGTACATCAGGTCAAGCGTGACGCGGATGCCCGCCGCCGTCAACGCGCGGATGCCGGCAGTCAGCCGGTCGGGCGCGTGCGGGCGCCGGATCTGGCGAAGAACGCGCGCGTCGCCGCTTTGCGCGCCGACCTCCACCCCGGTGAAACCGGCGCGGGCCATGCGCCGCGCAATCGGTGCGGTGATCCAGTCGGCGCGGATTTCGCCGAAGAGTTCCACCCGGCGCGGGTGGTTGAGCCGGATCAAACCGTCGAGCAATGCGTCAAAATCCGGGTGCGCGTTTAATGTTGGATCCACGAAACGGATTTCCCGCGCGCCGCGCGCCAGCGCCTGCGCGATGCGGCGCAGCGCGGCGTCCACGGAAAGGTGACTGAGCCGTCCGCGGTGCCGATGGTAAACGCAGTAACTGCACCGCATCGGACAGCCGCGCTGGGTTTCCAGATAGACGAAGCCGTTGGCGTCCGGCTGCCAAACGGGATCGCAAACCGGCGGGAGCAGATCGGGCAGCGCGACATGGGGCGGCGCGTTTGCGCCCCAAGTGTAGGATCCGTCTTTCAAGCGCCAAGCCACATTGCGGTAGTTCGTCCGGCCGCCGTTGAGCAGTGCGCGCATAATGGCGGGGAAGACCGGTTCGCCATCGCCGACGACGATGGCATCCGCCACGCCGGCGCGAAACAGGAAGGGGTGTTCGGCGGCGGCCTCGGGACCGCCGACCACAATCCGGGTGGCCGGCCGTGCCTGGCGCAACCGGCGTAGCAGGGCCAGGGTGCGTTCAATGTTCCAGAGATAGAGCGTCGCCGCGATCACATCGGGCCGTTGTTTGAGGAGCCAGGTCAGCAATTGGCGATCATCCCAGGCATCGGCCGCCGGCGGCCAGCGGGTAAGGCGCAAGCGCCTTCCGACCGCGCCGGTGTGGAGGGCGCGCGCGAGATAGGCGGCGGCGAGCGGGACGTTTTCGATCAGCGGGCGCGGCGCATGGTCGAGATGCGGCAATTGCAAAAAAACGAGATGATGACGCGCTGGGTCCACGGGATCGGCAGCGTAGCGCGCGGGCCGCATCCGGGCCAGAACAAAGCGGCTGGAGCTTTTCACCGGTCGGGCTCCATTCCGACCGCGAACGAGGATTTGACCGCGGATTGCACGGATGGCGCGGATGCTGGAATCCAGGCCCGTAGCCATGAACAACGCGCGAGTGGCCGACAAGCGCCGGCACGCGATGGGAGCCGCCCGCCCCGCCCGCTGCCCGGCTTTCCTTTCAGACTGACAAGGCCGGCGGTATTCTGCTACTGAATCGCGCTCGGGAGGTTACGCCATGGAAACTGAAAACCAAGGGAGACAACATGAAAATTAGCGCATTGCGGTTGGCAATTGGTTGGTGGCTGTGGCTGGGTGTGGCCCTGGTCCTGGCGGAACCCCCGCCCCCGCCGCCGCCCGCGCCCACGGCATCGGCCGCTGCGGCTACGATCGGCAAGTGGTTCAAGGCCTATGCGGCGCGAGATGCCGAGGCGATGCTGGCGCTGGTGGCACCGGATGAGCGGGCGGTGTTCATCAGCGCGGAAGCCACGTTGATCGGCGCCGCCGCATTGCGCGAGAACCTGGTCCGGCACTTGCAGGAGTGCGAACAGATCGTGGTCACGCCGGCGCGGATCAGTGTCGGAGCCAAGGGCGAGTTCGCGTACGCGTTTGCGCCGGTGGCGGTGGACATCACCCGGGCCGGGAAGCCGGAACACCACGAGCTGCGCTTCACGGCGGTGTTGGAATGGCGGGACGCACAATGGCTGATCGTTCAGATGCATAACTCCGTGCCAATCGCGAAACCCGTGGAAGCCGGCGAATAATTCCCCCGGTTTGCCGGGGCATTTCACTCTGCCGGCTTGCCCTTTGATTTGCGCCCTGCCTTACGGTAGGTGCACGCCGGTCCGGTACTGCCGGCGTGGGCCGTCGTTGGTCACGGTCAGCGTGACGGCGCTGTGATCCGGGTTGCCCGGCACATTCTTGCCCAGCGGCGCCCAGACCTGGTCCCCAAGCAGGCTGTCGGTGTAGTACGCGTCATAACGGCGGTCGGGCGAAGTCGGCGGGCCGGCCTTCAACTCCAGCACGGCCATGCCGGTGACATTCGTGATGTCCGGATTATAGAACGACGCGGCGTTGGTGGGGTCGGTGTCGGCCACGTACTCGTCGCCGTTCGGCGCAGTGTCGCCGTCGTTATCGTGCGCCGCCTTGTTGGTGCTGGTTAGCCCGTATTTCTGCCACCAGGACGCCGGGATGCCGTCCCAGTATTCCTCGCCGCCGGCGCTGAAGCCGACCACGGCAATGTCGTCAATGTTCAGAATCTCATTGTTGTTGTCGGTGGCGGCGCTGACCCGCACGGCGATCGAGGTGGCTGTGTCGGGAATGTTGACGCGCAGCGTGGCGTAGTTGTTGCTGCTGAGCGCGCCCTGTGGCGCGGCCCGGATGATCGGCACGCCGGCGGCCGTGAAGGCGGTCAACCCGCTGGAGAACGGCCAACGCGCGTTGTTGTTGCCGTTGAGTTGAATATCAGCCGTTCCGCCGAACGCGGCGCCGTCAAGCGCTGCGTATACGCGCACGTAGTCGCCTGCATCCATGCCATTGCTGGTGTTGCTGGCCACGCTGGAGACGCGAACCAGCAGACAGCGCGCGGTGTAGGTTTGGCTGATGGCGCTGCTGGCCAGGTCAACCGATGTCGCCACGCCGATGACCTGCCATGAGTAGGTCCCGGTGCGGATGCGCTCGCCCGGCGGGGAGTTGATGGCCGGGTTGTCGGACGACACTTGCTCGCCGCCGGAGACGATGGTCCACGTGTCGGCCGGCTCGAAGCCCTGGAAAAGGAGGACATTGGTCGGCACGGGCGGCGGGGGAACGTCCAACGTCGTGAAGCTCTGCTGGTTGCCGTAGCTCAGGCCGACGACGTTCGAAGCGTACGCTCGGACGTAGTACAGCGTGTTCGCCGCGAGTCCGGCGAGGTTGGTGCTGAAGGCCGCGTCGCCGCTGCCGCACGCCAGGCATGTGCTGTTGCCGAAGCCGGGGGTGGCGTTGGTGCCATAGCAAACACCCTTGCCGAGCACGGCCGCGCCACCGTTGGTCGTGATGCTGCCGCCGACCGTTGCAGTGTTGGTGCTGACGTTGGACGGCGTGTCGGTGAGGACCGTCGGCGCGTTGGTTACGGGGTCGGTGAAGCCGATCACCTCGATATCGTCCAGATTCCAGATTTCGGTCAGGTCGTTGTTCCGGGCGTCGATCCGCACGGCGATCGAGTTGGCGCTGTCCGGAAGGTTGACCATGAACGTCGCGTAGTTGTTGGTGTTCAGCCCGCCTTGCGGCGCGGCGGCGGCGACGGTTTCGCCCGCAGCCACGACCAGGGTCAGGGCGGCGTCATACCCCCACTTTGAATTGTTATTACCCACCAGGTAGATATTGCTGCCGGCGAAGCCCGCGCCGTCAAGCGCGACGAACAGTTTGACGTAGTCGGTCGAATCGCTGCCGCCGGCGGCGTTGGTCGAGGTGCTGGAGAGGCGGACAAACAGCTTGCGGCCGAAGTAGCCGGCGATCGAGGTGTCGGCCAGGTCGAGCGTGCCCGTGGAGCCGTTGATCTGCCAGGAGTTCGCGCCGGTGCGGATGCGCTGGTTGGCCGGCGTGTCGTCTGCGCCGGTCGCGGCGGAAATTTTGTCGGCGCCGGCCGCAATGGTCCAGCCGTCGCCCGGCTCGAAGCCCTGGAACAGCAGCCGATTGGTCGCAACCAGCAGCGTGCGGAAACTGGTTTCATTGCCGTAAGCGAGGCCGACGCTGTTGGAGGCGTAAGCGCGGACGTAATACAGCGTGTCTTTTGCCAGCCCGAGGACATTGGTGGCGAAGGCCGCCTCGCCGGCGCCGCAGGCCAGGCAGATGCCGTTGCCGAAGCCCGGGGTGGCGTTGGTGCCGTAGCAGATGCCCTTGTCGAGCACGGGCGCACCGCCGTTGGTGACGATGCCGCCGCCGAGCACGGCCCGGTTGGTGCTGAAGTCCGTGACCGCGTCCGTTTGTACGGTGGGCGCGTTGGTGGTCGCGCCGGTGCGGGCGACCACCTGGATGTCGTCAATGTTCCAGATCTCGGTTGCGGCATTATTTAACGCGGAAACCCGGACGGCAATGGACGTGGCCGAATCCGGCAGCGTGACCCGCAGGGTCGCGTAGTTGGTCACATTGAGGTTGGCATATGGCGCGGCCGCCGCCAGCGGTTGACCGGCCACGGTGACCGCCGTGAGGATGGCGCCGTAATTCCAGCGGGAGTTGTTGTTTCCGGCCAGCGCGATGTCGGGCGTGAGGCCGAAGTCCGCGCCGTTCAGGGCGGCATATACCTTGACGTTGTCCAACGTGTCCGCGCCGCCGTTGGTGCTTGAAGTGCTGGAGACGTGGACCAGCAGCTTGCGCGACAGGCGGGCGGGTACGGCAACCTGTGCCAGGGTGACCGTGGCGCTGCCATTGTTGACCTGCCATGAATTGGCGCCGGTGCGGATCCGCGCGAGCGGCGGTTGATCAGCGGCGCCGTCGGCGCCGCTGATGTTGCCCCCGCCGCTGACAATCGTCCAAGTGTCAGTTGGCTCAAAACTTTGCCACAGCAGCGTGATGGTTTCGCCCGGATGCTCCAGCGTGATGAAATTGCTGACGGAACCGTAAACCAGTCCTTCGCTGTTGGAGGCGTACGCGCGGTAGTAGTAGCGCGTATCCGCGTACAGTCCGGTCAGGTTGGTGGAGAAGGAGCCATCGCCGTTGCCGCACTCCACGACGGTGCTGTTCAGCAGGGTGGGCAGCGGATCAAAGCCATAGCAGATGCCGCGGCCAAGGACTGGCGCCCCGCCGTTGGTGACGATGGTTCCGCCAACGGTTGCGCGATCCACATCGAGCCCGGAGGCGGCGTCGGTCTCCACCGTTGGCGGGTTGGTGATTATGCCGCTGAATCCCGTAACCTCGACATCGTCAATGTTCCAGTATTCATTGGTATCGTCATTGCGGGCCGTCACGCGCACGGCGATGGACGTGGCGCTATCCGGGATGGTGACCTGAAGGGTGGCGTAGTTGTTGCTGCTCTGCCCGCCCTGGGGCGCCGCGAGGGAGATGGCCGAGCCGGCGGCCACGGTGCCTGTCAGGTTTCCCCAGTAGCCCCAGCGCGCGTTACTGTTGCCCTGCAAGTGGATGTTGGATCCGCCGAACGCCGCACCATCCAGCGCCACATACACGCGGATATAATCTGTGGCGTCCGCGCCATTGACGCTGGTGTGCGACGTGCTGGAAAGCCGGACGGCCAGTTTACGGCCGGAATAACCCGTAATATTGGCGCTGGCCAGTTCAAAGTTAGTGATGGCATTGCTGACTTGCCAGGAATACGATCCCGTGCGGATCCGTTGGCTGGGTGGATACTCCCCTGCGCCGTCGGCATTGCTGATGAGCTCGGCGCCGCTGATAATGGTCCAGGGGTCGCCCGGTTCAAAGCCTTGAAATAGAATCTGATCTTGAGCGCGGGCGGAAAGGGAGAAGAACAGGGCTATCAGGAACGCAACCGCAGCAACGTGTGTGCGCATGCTATACCTCCGTGAAACTGCCATCAGTATATGGCCTGCGCCGCCGCCTGTCCAGAATGAGTTGATGAGATCGCCGGCAGATGGTTTGCCGCTGTACTTCAACACATCGTTGAAAGTGCGACGTCAAAATTCGCATCCTCTGCTTAATCATTTGGTTCATTTGGGGTATAGATAATTTGTTACACACGAGTTGTAGCGGCCGGGATGGGGTGGTTTTTGTGCCTGGAGGTTTGCAAGATGAAGCATCCATGCGTCTGGCTGGCTTTGTGGTTGGGCGCCGCGCTGGTGACGCGCGCCGCGGAGGTGACGGTCACGTTTGAGTTCCGCGACGACCAAGTCTCCTTTCATCCGGTGGATGGCTACGAAAAGGTTTTGCTCCAGGACGGCGTACTGCCGGAGGATCCGCCCGGCGCGCCGTGGCTCCCGGCGAAATATGTCAACATCCTGATTCCGTCCGGCGCCAAGGTGCTGTCCGTGGCCGCTGTTGCGGATGAAACATTGCTGCGCGCCGGCGTCACGGTTTACCCGGCGCAACCGCCGCAGCGCCGGTCGGGCCCGAAAAACCCGTTCGTGCCCGCGGATCCTGCCGCCTACGCGGGGACCGACTTGATTCCCGCGGCTGCCGCGACGCTGGCTGGCGCGCAGACCATGCATGGCTGCAGCTTTGCTTCCGTCCGGCTCAATCCGATTCGCTATATCCCCGCCGCCGGCGCCGTTTACCTGGCCCGCCGACTAGCCGTGACGGTCACGTACTCCACCCCGCGCGCCCCGCTGGCCGCGCCCGCGGCCCACCGCGCCGAGCGCATGGCGGATGTAATGGCGCTGGTTGCCAATCCCGGCGCGCTGGCCGAGATGGCGCCCGCCACGCTCCGCGCGCCCGCCGCCGATACCGCCGGCCAATATCTGATCATCACGCGCGCCGCGCTCAGCAACGCCTTCAGCGCCCTCGCCGCCCACCGCGCTGCTCGGTTCAATACGAAGGTGTTGACGGTGGAGACGATCACCAATGCCTACGCCGGAACCGATATTCAGCAGCGCATACGCAATTGCATCACCGATTATTATCAGAATCACGGTTGCCAGTATGTGGTCTTGGGCGGTGACGACACGATCGTGATTGACCGGGATTGCAAGGTCTCGGTGGACTCCGATGTCGAGTCCAAGATGCCGACTGATCTGTACTATTCGGGTTTGGATGGCACCTGGGACGCCAACGGCAATGGCGTTTATGGCGAGGTGACCGATAACGTGGACATGGCTTGGGAGGTCATTGTCGGACGCATCCCGGTGCGCACGGCGGCGCAGGCGACCGATTACATTAACAAGCTGATCGCATTCGAAAACAGCCCGCCGCTGGCGCTCGCCCGCAAGATCATTCTCGGCGGCATGGTGGCGTGGGACACCTACACCGGCACGGGACGCCCGTCCGACGACGTCACTACCGATGGCCACGCCGGCTTCCGCGCCACGTCGCATCCGAGCGTCAGCGATTCCGAGATGTGGGATCGCCGGCTTTACCGTGACGGCATCAAGCCCTATTGGCAGGCCCAGACGATCGGCATCTTTTGCGACACATTGACCTCGTGGGACACCACCACCGCCGGCGATTACCTGGAGAACGCCACGAATGTGCGCAAACGCTTTAACGAGGGTTGGTGGCATCTATACTTTTCGGGTCACGGTTCCGAGCAGGCCTGGGGGTTGGAGTCCGGCGAGTTTTCCAGCACGGACGGCGCGGCCCTGACCAATAAAACCTGCTTTGTCTACACGGATGCCTGCCTGACCGGGCATTTTGACGGCACGCCCGAGCCATGCTTGAGCGAAGCGATGCTGCGCAACGCCGCGGGCGGAGCGCTCATCTACATCGGCTGCAGCCGTTACGGGTGGGGCGAGCCCGATTCCACACCGGCCAGCAACACGTCCGACGGCGGCCCCTCGACCCAGTACGGATATAAGTATTACCAGCGGCTCTACCAGAGCAATAACGTTACTTGCGGCAAGGCATTTGCGATGCACAAGGCGGACAAGATCGCTCAGTGCGGCAGCAACGGTTCCGAGCGCTGGATCCAATTCGGCCTGAACCTTCAGGGCGACCCCGCGATCCTGCCGTCGCCGGCCGCCGAGTCGCCGCCGATCCTCAATCTAATCGGCAATCGGGCCGTGCAGACGAGCAACAACCTTTCTTTTGTCGTGACGGCGATGAAGACGGATGGCGATCCGGTGACGAACATGTGGGTGACCGGCAAGCCGGCGTCGGCGTCCTTCGGCTACACGCCAGGCAATACCAACGGCCTGTTTACCTGGACCAATGCCGCGCCGGCGGGTGTTTACACAATGGTCTTCTGGGTGGCGGATAATGATGGCAGCGTTTCCGAGACCATTACGGTCAGCGTGACGAACGCCCCGGCCGGCGGCGCCGCCGCCATCCGCTTCCAAGGGTTTGAGGGTGCGGCGGCCGACACTTGGACCTACACCATGGCGGCCGGGGCCGGGACGATCGCCGTCAGTTCGGATCGCGCGGCGGGCGGAACAAAGTCGCTGAAACTTTCCGGTTCCAGCGCGGTCAACGCCGATCCATCCGTGGAATTCGCCAACCTCAGCCTTTCGTCCTACAGCGGGGTCCGGCTTTCCATCGCGTTCAGCGCATCGGGGCCGGATACGGACGATGATCTTTGGCTGGACCTTTCGGATGACAACGGCGCGACGTGGAGTTCGACCAAGCTGGTGGATGGCTATGGAAGTTGCAACATTCCTTTTGGCGAAACGCGAACCTACAACCCAACGACGGTCAGCGCGAATCCGTATGTGGTCGCGATCCCCGATGGGACCGCCCAGCTCAAAGTTCGCATCCGTTACGATGAGAAAGGCACGGCGGCCAATCTGTCGGATCACTACTACCTAGACGATGTCAGCCTGACCGGTACGCCCGGCGGCGGTTCCCAGAGTCCGCCGATCTTGAATCCAATCGGCGGCAAATCGGTGCAGGTCAGCAATACTTTGTCGTTCGTGGTGACGGCAACCAAGACCGATGGCGACCCGGTGACGAACATGTGGGTGACCGGCAAGCCGGCGGCGGCATCCTTCGGCTACACGCCCGGCAACACCAACGGCCTGTTCACCTGGACCAATGCCGCGCCGGCGGGCGTCTACACGATGGTTTTCTGGGCAGCCGACAACGACGGCAGCGATTCCGAGGAGGTCACGATCACGGTCACCAATCCCGTCGGCGGGAGTGGCGAGACGCTGAAGTTCCAAGGCTTCGAGGGCTCGGCCGGAGACACTTGGAACTACACGAAATATCCCGGGGCTGGCGCGATCGAGGTGCGCTCCGACCGTTATCAGTCCGGAGCGTATTCGCTGCGCCTGACCGGTTCGAGCGGCTCCAACAGCGATCCCCGGGTTATTTTTGACAACGTCAGTATCGCCGGCTCGAGCGATGTACGGCTGGCGATCGCTTTTAGCGCATCAGGCCCGGACGCGGATGACGATCTTTACTTGGATATTTCCTACGACGACGGCGCGAATTACACCTCAACCAAGCTGGTGGATGGCTATAGCAGCGCCAACCTTGCGTTTGGCGCGACCTCGGCGACCAATCCGGCAACCGTTGCGGCTAATCCGTTCATTGTAAACATTCCGGCGGACAAGACGCAGGTCAAAATCCGGATTCGCTTCGACGAAAAGGCCGGCGCGGCCAACACGGCGGATCATTATTTCATAGACGACGTCAAACTATATTGCGGCGGCGCAATCCGTAGCCGGGGTCCGCTGGGCGGTGAAGCCGTTTGGATTAACGAAGTGAATTACGACACGCCCGGCACGGACAGCAATGAATATGTCGAGGTGGCCGGCACGGCCGGCGCCAGTCTGGCAGGGTGGAAATTGCATCTATATCGGAGTACGGGCGGCACGGGCGACACGGTTGCGCTATCCGGCAGCATTGACGATGAAGGTTGCGGTTATGGCGCGGTGGCGTTTGCCGCGGCCGGCATTCAGAATGGGCCGTCGAACGGCATCGCGCTGGTCAATGCCAGTACGACGGTTGTGCAGTTCTTGAGTTACGAGGGACTGGTGACGGCCACCAACGGTCCGGCCGCAGGTCTGACTTCCGAGTTGATTCCGGTTTCCCAGGTCGGCACGAACGACACCATCCAACTGCGCGGTGCGGGCACGAATTATCCTGATTTCACGTGGATACTGACGACAGCCAGCCAGGGGGCGCTTAACATCAGCCAGTCCATTGCCGGTTGCAGCGCCGAACTGACGACCAATATCTACTTTGGCGTATCCACCGCATCGGTGGCCGAAAGCGTCGGTGTTTATACGGTGATGGTCTGGAAGTCGGTTGCGGTGGGGTCGGTCACCGGCGAGATCGCGGTCTCCGGCACGGCTGGCGGTTCCGATTACACGCTGGGCGGGTCGCCGTTCACTCTCAATGGTGCGGTGACGGGGGCCGTGGTGACTGTTGCGATCAGCAATGATGTCAGCCTGGAGCCGGCGGAGACCGTGGTCTTGATCTTGACCAACGTTGCCGGTGGGACGGTTGGCGCACCGGCCACGTTCACACTGACGATTACGGACGATGACCTGTTGGACAGCCCGGTGTGGATCAACGAGGTGAACTACGATCCTCCCGGCGCCGATGCCGGCGAGTTCGTTGAGGTAGCGGGCGTCGCGGGAACCAGCCTCGAAGGTTGGTCGGTGGTGCTCTACAATGGCAGCGATGGAAACAGTTACAACACCATCGCGCTATCCGGCAGCCTGGATGACGAGGGTTGCGGTTATGGCGCGCGGGCGTTTGCCGCGAGCGGTTTCCAAAACGGCGCGCCGGATGGGCTGGCCTTGGTCAATCCCGCCACAACCGCGGTGCTGTTCATTAGTTATGAGGGCAGCTTTACGGCGAACAACGGCCCGGCGCAGGGCATGACCAGCCTGGAGATCGGCGCGCAGCCGGACTCGGCGACACGAACCAACACGCTCCAGTTGATCGGCACGGCCACTAATTATGCGCTTTTCGTCTGGGCCAACACGAACAATCCCAGCCCCGGCGATCTGAACGCGCTGCAGGCCATTACCGGTTGCACGGCGACCAATCTGCCGGCGGTCACAATCACCAATCCGGCGGCGGAGACGATCACGGTGCCGTTCACGACGGCGGCGGCGGATCTGGCCGGAACGTGTAACGCTTACGTGGCCGGGGAACTGGTTTGGGACAACAATCTGACGGGTGGTTCGGGCGCGATTGCCGCCGCGCCGGAGTGGGGAATTCCCGGCATTGTGCTGGGTGTCGGCACGAATGTGATTACGGTCTCCGGCACGAACAGCGTTGGGATTGGCGACAGCGACTCCGTGGCCATCGTCCGGTTGCCGCAGGATAGTGGCGGGGATCCGGCCCGGACGATCCGGTTCCAGGGGTTTGAGGGTACCGCGACCGATACATGGGGCTATGTGGCTACGCCGGGCTGGGGCCTGATCGAGGTAACCAATGCCCGGGTGCGGACCGGTCAGTATGCGTTACGGTTGGCCGGCTCCGCCGAGTCCAACTCCGATCCGTATGTCGTGTTCGACAGCGTGGATATTTCCGGCTACCAGGATGTGCAGGTCTATCTCGGCTTCAGCGCGCTGGGCCCGGATTCCGCGGACGACCTGTACTTTGAGGTGTCTTACGACGGCGGCGCGACCTGGGATCCAAGCAACACGTGCAAACTGGTGGATGGTTACGCCAGCATGGATCTCGCTTTTGGCGAGACGAGCGCGCAGACGATCAATGCCAACCCCTATGTCTTTGATGTGCCGGCCGGGCAGACCCAGATCATGGTGCGAGTGCGCTACGATGAAGGCGCTTCCTCCGACAATAGTATGGATTATTACTTTATTGACGACTTGCGGCTGACTGGGGATGCGGTGGTGATGACCGATGATGATGCCGATGGGCTCGACGATAACTGGGAAATCCGCTTCTTCGGCGCCATTGATGCGCCGACCGCCACGGCCGGCGGCAACCCGGATGGCGATGAATTGAACAACTGGGAGGAACTGATCCTCGACCGGAATCCGACCAACGCGGGTGCGCCGGATACCAAGTTCACCGTCCGCATCGGAGATGACGGCGAAGTCAATTTTGATGCCTCCGTTCAGCGGAACTACACGCTGTATTATAGTTGGGATCTATCGAATCCGGCCGCATGGACGAATCTGCCGGCGCAGACGCGGATCCGCGGCACCAACACGACGATGACGCTGGATGATCCCGTGGAGCGCAGTCGCGCGTTCTATCGCATCGGCGTGACGTTGCCGTAACATAGGCCGGGGGCGTCCCGGCGAAGCCGCTTATCGCCGGGTGCCCACGCGATAGAACCACGCCGGCGCTTCCGCCGGCGGCGCATCGGTCCAACTGTTGTCAACCGCCGGCCGGTTTGTGAGCAGCTTGATCCAGTCACCCCGGATCAAGTTCGTGCCGCGCCAGACCGAATAGGTTCGACTGGTGACGCTGCGCCAGGTGATGACGCAGGCGCCCGGTCCGGATGGCGCCGTGATTTCCGCGCCGAGGTACGACTGATTGTTGGTCGGAATGGTATCCGCAAGGAACTCGTGTAAATTGATGAACCGATCGCTGTCCTTGTCCCAGGCGGCATCGGCCGCATTGGTCGGGTCCAGGCCATATTCACGCTCCCACCAATCCAGCATGCCGTCGCCATCCGTCTCGGCCGTGGCGGGATAATATTCGTACGCGCCGACGTCGTAGATGAATTGGCCGTCGTAATTGCCGTCCTGCGGACGCGGCACGCCGTCAATGTCGTCCGTCAACACGGTGGGCAGGTTGGTGCCTGAGTCAATGCACGGTGAGCCGTAGGCCAGGAGGTAATTGCCCGCGCCGCGATTGATAAGCCGCGGATCGGCGAGGAAGTTGCCGGCGCCCGCGGGGAGGTTGGTGGTGCAGCAGTATTCGAAGACGCCGCCGCCGGAGGTTTCCCAGTTGGAGTCAAAGGTGTCGGCGAAGCGCTTGTTGAAATAAATGACACAGTTGCGATTGGTGCCGCCGTTCAGGCAATACACGCCGCCGCCGTCGTTGCCGACCCCGCCGCCATCCTGATCGGCCGAGTTTTCCACGATTGTGCAATTGACCAGCGTGCCGCCGCTTTGGAGATAAGCGCCGCCGCCCTGCGCGTTGACGCTGTTCTTCGTGATCAGACAATTGACTGCCATCCCGGACGACAAGAAGTAAAGACCTCCGCCGCAGGCAATTAAGTTGGTGCCGACATTATGGGTGATCACGCATGCGCTTAGTTTGCCGCCGTCATAACAGTAGGCGCCGCCGCCGGAATTGCTGACGATGTTGTAGCTGATGATCGAGCGCTGGACTTCGCCGCCCCCGTAGAAGCGGATTCCGCCGCCGTCGTCATTGGCCCGGTTGCCGCTGATTACACAATCGCGCACCAGTCCGCCCAGTGAGCAATAGATTCCACCCGCGCGGTTGGCCTGGTTATCCAGGATCTCGCAGTTGGCGACGGTGCCGCCCGCCATGCAGTACACGCCGCCCGCGTACCAGGCGGCGGCGCCGTTGCGGATGACGCAGTTCGAGATCAGGCCGCTGCCGGCCAGCAGGACGCCGCCCGCGCGCTGGTCGTAGACCGGATCACCCGTGCCTGCGGCCCGGGTGCTGCCGTTTGTGATGGTGAACCCGGCGAGGACGCCGCCGTTGGTGATGAATACGCCGCGCACCGCGCCGTCGCCCAGCAGCGCGGCGCCGGCGATGATGGTCACCGCCGGTCCATTGATGCTCTCCACGGTGACACTGTTGGTGATGTACACGCGGTTGGTCAGGATGTAGCCCGGTTGGACCCGGCCGCCGGAGTTATAGACGCCGTTGGAGACCAGCACGAGCGCATTGGAGCCCGCGATGTCCACTGCGTCCTGGATCGTCGCCGCGGCGGTCAGCCAGTTGGTGTACGGGGCGACCGGATTGGTCCAACCGGCCGCGACATAGTGGATGACGGGGTTGGGATAGTCATACAACCCGTTGGCTGAGCCTTCCATGAAATCGTCGTACTTCAGCACGTTGACATTTTCGTGTGATGCGCTGCCGGTCCCCGGCAGCAAGCTCCACGCGCCGCCGCCATCCGTGGTGCGGTAGATATAGTTGGCGGCGGAGACATAAGCCAGATCGGCGTCCGTCGGACAGATGCAAACGGCTGTGAAGTCGGTGACCGGGGCGCCGATGTTGGCGGTCAGGTCCTCCCAGATCCAGCAGTCGAAGCCATTGGGGCAGGCGGTGTTGGTCAGCACGCCCTTATAGACGCCGCCGTAGGTGACCGCGTAAACCGTCACGGTGCCATTGAGCATTACGCCGGCCAGATCGGTTACGATCTCATCATCCAGCTTCAGATAAGTGCGCGGTTGCCACCAGTTGCCTGGCGCCTGGCGCGCGCGCAGGCCGCGCGCGGCGCTCTCCGCCCCGCCGACACCCGCCCAGACGGCGTAGTCCGAGACAAACAGCGCGTTGACTGGGTAGCCGGCCGCCTCATTGGACCAGGTCGAGCCTGCGTCGCCGCTGTAGAAGACGCCGCCGTTGGTAACCGGCGGCTGCCAGCGATACCCGCCCATGAAAACCTGCTCCGGCTGCGACGGAACAAAGTCAATGGCCTTGATAATGCTGTCGTTCTGGACGCTGCCGAAGACGCTCGGCCAGTCGCCGGCGAAAAAGACCTGGGACCAGGTAATGCCGGTGGCCGTCATGGCGGTGGCGTTAACCGATTTGAATATCCGTCCCGAATTATAGCCCGCCAACACAATGGCCGGATTGGTGGGGTGGATGGTGATTTCCGTCGCGGGCGCGCCGTCGGGGTAGAGCGGAAAGAGCCAGTCGTTCCCGCCGGCCGTGGTGGACAGGTCGGCCGGATTGAACCGGAGCGCTTTGCCGATACCGCTCTTCGCGGCGATCCAGAGATCCTTGTTGGTGGCGCTGTACGTGTAGAAATCGAAATCGTTGAGCACGACGGCGGTGATGCCCCGGTTGTTCCCCATCTCTGTGCCCCAGCCCCAAACACCGGCGAGGGAGCACGTAGTCTGCCCGATGCCCCAGTCGGTGCTGACATAAACCGTGTTGGAATTGATCGCGTCAATCTCGGTCCCGGGATCGTTGGGATGCGTTTCGACGATATTGGTGGCACCGCGCGCCGTGCCGACGATAGAGGTCATATTGCCGCAGGAACTCCAGCCGGCGCCGCCATTGAGCATGCAATGTGTGCCGATGAAGGTGCGTTCGTTGTTGAATTTGATGAGGTAGGGAAACCCGCCGGGATAGTAGTTGGTTCCGGCCATATACTTATCCCACGACCGCTCCCAGGCGAAGCCGCCATTTGTCGAGCGGTAAATCTGGCTGTTGCCGTTGGCCGAACCGGCCAGATAGACGACGTTGCTGTCCCACGGGGCGACGCCGACGCGGTTGATGCGGACATCCGGGTTGCCGGATGCGGTGGCGGCCGGCAGGTTGAGGTCAATCTGCTGGTAGGCGCCGGTCCAGACCAGTTGGAAGACGTTGGTCTGCCCCGCGTTGAATGTCAGGCAGCCGAAAAGCCGGTTGGTGTCGTAAATGGACAAGGCGCTTACTTCGCGGCCATAGGGGTGAATGTAGATGAGGTCAAAGGCGCCATTGGCCGCGCCGGCGTTGCGATAGATACGGCCTTCAGAGGTGCCGATATACATGCCGGACGCATGGCCCTCGAGGACTGCCGGACGGTTGATATTCGTGATGGCAAACCAACTGCCCAGCGCTCCGCGATTGGTGCTGGCGGCAAGATAATAAGTGTTGCTCAACTCCAGGATGGCATACACATCATTCGGTCGCGCGGTATTCCGGCTGGCCTCCACCGCTTTGCCATTCCCGACCAGCCCGGGGTAGGTCACGGCAGACCATTCCGCGGCTGTCGCCGACCAGCGGAAGATACCGCGGTTGCACTCGACAGCGGCAAAAACCGTCGAGGTGCCGGGAGTGGCCAGCGAGGCGATATCGTTGACCAACCCGCCGTAGACGCCGAGATTGACCCGCTGCAAAGCCGCGGCGGCATCCGGCGCGGCCGGCAGGACGATGAGACCGCAGAAGCTGGCCAGACAATAGACAATGAAATAGCGGCGGCCCAGTGTGCGTTGCATAATTGCCCCCTTGGTGTATTGACGGATCGGAACTCTATTCCGATCGCCCTGGCAGATAGAGAATATAGATGAGCCGGCCGGCTGACAAGCGCGAAAAATAGGTCGCCAAACCAGACCATGGCTGCGTCAAGAAAGTGAGAAGAGCAGACGAGGTAATGAAGAGCGGCCAGGGATGCAAGGGTTGCCATCTCCTGCGTTTTTGGCCTGCGCCGGATGGTGAATCGCCTGATGCGCCGAACACTTTGGCCGAAACCCGTACGAACAGGCGCAGCAGTCCGCCTCGAAGATCGGTTCCAACACGATCTTGGCCGCCATCTGCGCCACCCGATCTCGGATCGTGGGAATTCCCAGCGGCCGTTCGCCGCCATGGCCTTGGGGAATCATCACGAGCAGGACCGGTTGCCCATGTTCGCCGCTGGTTATTTAAGCCATTCTCAGCAGTTATCCGCCTCGCATTAGGTGAAGGCCCGGCAGCCCTTTCTGTTACGGTCCCACGATTCGGTAGAACTGTGCCGGATCGTTGGTAGAGCCGGGAGAGTCGAAATCACGCAGTCCTCCCACAAGGTTCGTGCTGTATAGACGAGACCAAAAGCCGAACAACAGATTCGTTTGGACTTCTAAGGCCACCGGGATATTGGGAGTACCTGTGACGGTACAGGAGACGACCTCGCCGGTTATTGCCACGCGCGTCAAGATGGGATTCCACAAGACAGCGGGGCGGTTTGCATAGGTTGCACCCCAGCCGGTGGTGCCCGGAAGGTAGTAAACAGTGACATTGTCGGCTTGCAAAAAAACGTCAGCGCCCGGAGTTGGCGCGTTGCCAAGGAAGTAAACTCTAGCGAGGCGGCTGCAAGCCGTGAACGCCCCAGTGCTAATACCGGTGACGCTATCGGGAATCACGAGGCGAGTAAGACGCTGGCAACCCGAAAACGCCCAGAAGCCGATGTTGGCGAGACTGTGGCCCAATACAACGGTCGTCAGGTTGGTGCACCATTGAAACGCATAGCGGTCGATGGTTCGGACGCCGTCACCCAGCGTGAAGCTGGACAGGCGGTTACACTGAGAAAACGCAAATTCTCCGAGGGTGACGACGCTATCGGGAAGCGTGACAGTCGAAAGCCCCGTACACCACTCAAACGCTCGCCCGCCGATGGTAACGACGCTGTTGCCCCATGTGATGTTGGTAAAGCTACTGCACCGCTCAAACGCATTGGAACCGATGGTTTTGACACCGTTTCCCAGGGTAATGCTCTTCAGACTTGTACAGCTCGAGAACGCACCCTTATTGATGTTGGTCAAGGTGTTGGGAAACATGACGTTGGTCACCGCGGTGGCGCAGAACGCATAGGCGCCGATGTAGGCCAAATTACTGGGCATCGTCACGCTTTTCAACGCCGTGCAGTTGTCGAACGCCGAGTCGCCAATGGCGGTGACGCTATTGGGAATCACAACATTGGTAATACCCGAACATTCCAGAAAGGCCTCTTGGCTGATGTTGGTAACCGTACCGGGAATGGTTACGCTGGTTAATTTGTCGCAATAATCAAAAGCGCCGGCGCCGATGGCGGTGACGGGGTATCCGCCCAGAGTATTGGTGATGATTAGAGTCCCGGAATATATGCTACTGAAGTTGGTGATGATCGCCGTGCCATTGGTAACGGCGTAGTAGTAGGGTCCGCTGACGTCGGCGCAGACCGCAAAGGGCATCGAAAGGATAAGCAGGCTGTACAGAGCAAGTGACGATCGTGTAATCATTTTGTGCTCCTTGATTGCTAAACCGTTCATTCACGCGCGAAGTAAATGCACTCCGGCGCGCGAACTTGGAAACCGGGTTGAAGCCATCGCGGTACCACACGGCGAGCTGGCTACCCGGCACAGACACCAAGCAAATTCAGTAATCTGCAGTTTCGTGTTTGTCAACGATTTTCGCCTGCCGTGCCAAAGTGGGGGCGCATCTACGATTCCTTGACTTGCCGCCTCCGCTGTGGCCCGGGGGTACCTATTCGGCGTTGATGGAACTGGACGAATGGCTGCGCCGGAGAGTGCGGTTGTATTACTGGAAGCAATGGAGCCGGAGGGGCGGGAGCCCCGGAGACGGCCAGCCGAAGGTTGCCCGCAGAGCGGAAGGCGCGGGCGCGCCTTCCGGCAACCAGCCGCGGACGCGCCGACGCCATCTGATCGCGCTGGGCATTTCGCCCGACGAGGTCCATATGGCCACGCGCAGCCGTAAAGGGTATTGGCGAATGAGTGCCAATAGCATCGTTCAACGCGCCCTGACTAACCGCTGGCTGTACGAACAAGGGGTCCCCGATATGCGCACGTTATGGATTACTCTTCACTATGGGCCTTTGGCCCGTCTCTGATCGGAACCGCCGGTTGCGGACCCGCATGACCGGTGGTGTGGGAGCCCCGGCTGGCCCCTCAGGGTGAAGTCGGGGCGACCCGATTCGGTGTCCCTTTCTCATTCCAAAACATCCATGTTCCACTCTTCGACGTAGAACGAGACCCATTGCCCATTCTTCTTGTGCAGCCATACGGTTAGCAGGATTTTCCCTTGCGTCCAGGATAACGACTTGAGTTGCACATCGATATTTCCCGGGGCGTTTGTTGGGTACATCGAAAGGACTTGCGCGATTGGCATGCGCCACGGCTCCGGTGAGCGAGCTATGTCACCGACCGTGTTGGTGAGAACTCGGTCAGGCGATCCAAACCGCGTTACAAATCTCGTCTCGTTCAACCCCTCCAGTCTTCGAACTTCCCGTTTGAAGAAGCCGTCTGACTGGCACGAGATGGCTAGCACCGCAACGACGGCCAGCCCAAGGCATATGGTTGCCTTCATCATTTCTCCACCGAACGTCACGGCGCACCGGCGCGAGGCCTGCCGCGGGCCGAGCGTACGTGTGCCGCCGATTGTGTGCGCCCAGCATGGGCGCGTTGCAAATGGGGTGCAAGTCCCCTGTCGAAAGGACCGCACGTGAAAACGTAAAGAACGACTACGCGAATCCAACGCCGGAAGGATAACCGCCCGGCGGAAGGAAGGATAGCGGAAACCGTCGGGCCGATGAACAAGAACCGCATACCCAGACCGCCCGCGATGCGGCGAGCGGGCACCACACAGCGAAGCCACAAGGTTCAGTCGCGGAGGTAAATGCGGCGGTCGTGCTGGGAAACAACGCGTTCTTACCTGGGGAGACCCCTAACGGGTGACCAGGCGGGGAGTAAGCGGCCATAGTACCCGCGCCGCGAGCCGGGGGCTGGAATACGCCCGTATCAACTGGGAGACCGGAAGACTCGATGTCGGGAAGGGCCGAACCGGACCGGATCGTTCCGCCCGCGGAGCGGACGGCGCAATCGAAGATGCCGGAAGGCGAGGAAGCGCCGAGCGCCGCACCGTCGGACGACAGCGGAGCGGTCAGGAGTAGACCATGATGGAGGCAATACTGGCTCCGGAGAACCTGCAACGGGCTTGGCAACGCGTCAGGACCAACGCGGGCGCTCCGGGCGTGGATGGGATGACCGTCGCGGCGTTTCCGGCGTTCTGCCGGCAACTGTGGTCGGCGATTCGCTCCGCGCTGAGGTCGGGGACGTACCTACCCTTTTGGCGGACTTGCCGAAATCCTAACCGTTCGAAAACTCGGACTGCCTCTTTCCCTGAAATCCGCGGCAGTTCAGACATGAGCCGGAACCTCAAAGGTGGCTAGAATGGGATGAGATGGTGAATGCTGGGGGAATTCCTCGAGATAGACATCAGTGGCCTCTCGGAGATTGGCAATGGCTTCTTCAACCGTCTTGCCTTGGCTTGCCGTGCCAACTTCCGGACATTCCGCTACAAACCATTCCTCTTCCTGGTGAATTACAGCAGTTAGCAACATGTTTATCTCCCTATCTGGGGATACATTACACGGATGATGGCCTTTTTTCCATCTTTTTCCTGCGAACGTCACGCCTCAGACTCAACGAACCCGGTCATAAAGCTCGTCATTATTCTGATCGCCCGCCGGGTTCGTTGTAGTTTGCAGGCGTTTGTGTGCGCCCAGCATGGGCGCGTTGCAAATGGGGTGCAAGTCCCCTGTCGAAAGG
>CAZMXS010000027.1:0-53225 GCA_964570325.1 uncultured Verrucomicrobiota bacterium
GTTTTTATCCTTGGCGGGTGTTTATTCCACCAGGCCCGGGAAGGCGCGGCGGACGCGCGCGAGATGGCCGTCCTCGCTGTGCCGGTTTTGCAGAACCATGAAGAGCGCCAGCAGATCCTCGGCGGTGATTGTGTAGCGCGTCTTCGGGCGCTTTTCGATCTGGCGCGTCAGTTTGCGCGCGGCTGTTCGGACTGTCAGCACGCGGCGCGGCGCAGCCGCCGGGCTTCCGGCTTTGTTCAAACCGGCCAAAGCCTCCTCCAGGATAGCTTTTTCCTGGCCCGGTTCGGCCTCGAGCACTGCGCGGCAGATATTGCGCGCGCGATTCCACGAGATGCGGCCCTCCTCCAGCATTTTACGCAGGCGCGGGTCCATGCTGGGCACGTAACGAATGATCTCCTGGATCCAAGTAACGCTCTTGTCAAGAAACTGGGCGATCTTCTCCTTGTCCCAGTTGGCGTTGTTCAGATAGATCACCGCGTCGAAGTAGTCGGTGACTCGCGCATCCAGGCGATCGGCGTTGAGCTTGAGATTCAGCGCGCGCATTTCGTCGAGTTCACCGTCCACGACGCGCACGTCAATCCGATCAAAATACCCCGGTTTGTTCTCGCGGATGCGCCGAATGGCGCTGAGGCGATGGAACCCGCCGACGAGGTAATACTCTCCGCCCTTGCGCTCCCAGACGACCAGTGGCTCCAACAGGCCGTTTTTGACAATGTCCTCGGCGTAATGCGCCACTTTTTGCTCGTTCAGCCCGCGATGGTTCGCGATGCAAGGATGCACGTTGATGGCGTCGAACGGGATGTAGTCATATCGTTTTGTTGTCAGCATTTTTTTATCCTCCATGACCGGCGGCGCGTATTGTTTAGAACGGATTAGCGCGCGCCACCGGGATTCGACCGGGGGCGCAGTGTACTGGCGGAAAACGGGAAGGCAAGCGAATGTTGTTGGAATGATACCGCTTGAGCCGCGCTACCGCTCGGTCGCGGCCTGCTGTGGCGCCCGGCTCCGCTTGGCGTGAGCAGAGGGTTGGTCGGATGCCTTCTTTTGGTTGGCGGAAAGGCGGTTGGGCACGTATTGTATGCCGGCGGTCGGTTCGGAGTCAGACCCATGGCGCGGATATTGAATGTAGATGACGAGGAGATGATCACGGCGATTTTGCGCCGGTTGTTGGAGTCCGATGGACACACAGTGGAAACGGCCCTGGATGGGGGTACGGCATTCAACCTGGTGCGGGCGCGTGATTATGACCTGGTCATCTCGGATATTCGCATGGACCCGATGGACGGGATGGAATTGCTGCGCCTCATTCGCCTGGCCAAGCCGGACCTGCCGGTGATCATGCTGACCGCTTATGCCTCCGAGGAAACGATGAAGGAGGCCGAAGCGCTTGGCGCCGCGGCCTACCTGACCAAGCCGTTCACGGGTAAGGAAGTGCTGGGCACCGTTCAGCGCGTGCTGGCGGCGCAGGCGGCGCGCGCGCGGCCGCCGACGGCGGATCAGGTCGTCCGCGAATACATGGAACGGGCCAAGCTGCCCGGGTTGTACGAGGCCAAAGTGGAGCTGGCCGATGAGCTGTACTGGCTTGGCGAGCAACATCCCAAGGAACGCCTCCTGCTGGCCCTCAATGAGGCCCTCGGCCGGAGCGATGTTTCCCTGGCGGTGATGGACGAGATTCTGGCGTTTCGGGAAACAGCCATCCGCGTGAAACAGATGGTTGCCCAATATGCCGCGGCGGAGGGACTGGACCCTGCCGGCGCCGCGTCGTTGCTCGAGGTGGCCCGGAAAATCAGCGCCGCGCGCAAACGGAACGCCGGGGATGCGGCCAAAACGATGGCATACGCCGCGCGATTGCTTAAGCTGCCGCCCGATACGCTGACGCCGGCGGACCTGCAGTTCTTCGAGGACTTCCACAATTTGCGCAAGCCCGCGGCGGAAAAGAAAAAAACGCCGGCGGACCCCGCCCCGCCGCCCTCCTCGGCTGAGGCCTCAACCATTGTCACGCCTCCCGCCGGCCCCCGGCCGGACGGGATGCGGCTGAAGCAATCCTGATGGCTGGGCGAGGCATCCCGGCCGAGCCGGTTCAGAACTTACCCGTGAGGCCGGCGGTCCAGGTGGTGCGGCGGTACACCGCGCCCTCGAAGTACACCGCCTCGCCATAAAGGCTGAGCCGTTCGTGGCCGATCAGGTTCAACTCCGCGCGGGCGCGCCCGCCCCAGACGAATTTCCAGTCCGTGCCCAATTCCTTGGAGTAGCCGGCGTCGCCGGTCATCTGGTAGTTGAGCCAGCCGGTGTTGCCGCGCAGCGAGGCCGTGGCCTGGTGCTGCTGAAAGTTTTCGGGCGCCCAATATTCCGGCGGATCCTCGTCGCTGTCGGCGACGCGGAAGCGATAGCCGGCGCCGAGATAGGGCCATTCCTTGATGCGGTACAACAAGCGCCCCTCCAGCATCTGGGTGTCGTTATCGTCCGTGCGCTGGATTTCATTCAGATTCGCGAACAAATCGAAATCGTCATAGATGCGCGTGTAGGTGCGCAGAGCATACATGTTGGCGTAGATTTCCTTGCGCAACGCTTCAACGGTTTCAATCTCCTCCCGGCCGTAGTAAAATTCCAGATGACCGCTCAAGAGCGGATTGGGCAGGTGCAACAGGGCCGCGCCGCCGACATGGTTGTCTAGATTGTCCATGTTCAACTGCCAGAGTTGCCCGTCAAACCAGATGTCGTCCCAGATGTACGCCAGCAGGCGGCCGCCCCAACGCGTGCCTTCCTCCTCGCCGAGGCCGCTCTTGCGCCAGCGGTTGCGGTCCACCAGCGCGCCGAGGCGCAGCCGGTCGTGGACGAAAACGTCCGCATGGCCGCCCCATTGTCGGTAGGAGCGATCCTCGTTGTCGTCCCAGCCGCTAAGCCGCAGGTTCAGCTCGGGGCGCCGACGATCCTCGGCGCGCGCGAGCGCTTCGCGGGCCTTGCCGCTGTTCGGGCTCAATTCCACCGCGCGGCGCAGTTGCTTGAGGGCCGTTGCGTTGGCGCCTTCCTGGAAGGCATTGCCGCCCCAGTTGAAGCTGACGGCATAGGGATCGGCGCCGGCCGCGGCCGCGCGGCGGAACCACACATTGGCCGCCGCATGCTGGCTCTGCCAGTAGAGCAGTTTGGCGAGGTCCAGCCGGGCGCGGGTCACGGGGTTGCCCTGGCGCAGGTGCAGGACCAACTCGTTGGTTGTCCAGTGACCGGGCACGACCTTGCCGGGCAGATGCGCGGCGCTGAAATCCGTCGGGACGAAGCCGGCTTCGTCATAATAAATTGCAAAATCGAAATGGCGGGCAACCGCGGCGCGCAACGCCGCGAGATTTTCCGGCGTAACATCGAGCGAACTTTGGCCGTAGTCGCCGAAGGGATAGACCAGCAAGCGTGGCGCGTTTGCGGCCAGCGGCGCGGCCGATTCCGCCAACAGCGCGTCCAGCCGGTTGGAGTAGGCCGCCGGCGTTTCCGGTTTTCCATCCGCATACAGCGCATGGGTCAGCGGATTGCCAAGCCGGCCGTCCGCGGCCACGGTCTGGCGCCGCAGCCCGGTGGGCCCGGTGGTGGCGAGGACCCAGCGGCCGGAGCGCACGAGTTGTTCCAGTTGGGCCGGGCTGGGCCGACCGGGCACATTGATTGCCAGCGATCGGGCGTCGCCCGCATAGACGGCGCGGGCGCCATGGCGTGCAAGCGCGGCGTCAATTCGTTCCAGCGCCGGCCATGCGGTGTCGGCGATCACCAGCAGCACCCGCGGCCGGTTGGTGGGCGGCGCAGTCAGGTCGGCCGGCGTGGCGAAAAGATAATTGGATGCTGCCAGGCTGCTGATGTGGTCCGCCACTTGGTCCGCGGTGTTGCGTCCCGGAAGGGGGCAATCGCTGACGGCGGTGTAGATCAGGACTGCCGTCAGCTCGTTCGGGTTATGGCGCCCGATCCGGCGCAGAATGCGGAAGGCCCGCGTATAGCTTTCATTTTCGGCCAGCGCAATCGCATATTTCCGGGCTATCTCATAATCCCAAGGCTGCCAAGCGTCGGCGGTTTCCATATAATCCACCGCTTGGCCGAATTGACCCTGCAGCGAGGCGGCGTCCTTGAGAAAAATCAGACCGGCTTCGAGCGCGGGGTTGCGGGCGAGCAGGCCCTGGTAATGCGCCACCGCCGCGTTGGTTTGGCCCAACTGATATAAAGCCCGGCCGGCCAACAATTGCATGGGGACGTAGCCGGGATCGTGGCGGACGAATTCCAGCGCCGCCGCCACCGTGGCGGTGCTGACCAGTCCGGCGGCTTCCTGGCTTTCGGCGAGATACCGGCGCAGTCCCTGCGTTGGCTTGTGTGCCAATCCCTGTTGGGCCCATTCGGCCGCGCGCGCCGGTTGGCCGAGTGCGGTTTCAAGTTCAGCCAGCGCCTCAAAGAGCAACGGGTGGGGGGTGGCGGCCGCCATGGGTTCCAGCAGCGCGCGGGCCTCATCCGGGCGGCAGAGCGCCAGGAGCGCGTTGGCGGCCTCGACGCCATAGTAGGGAACATGGGGCGCGCTCAAGTTCAGGATTTGCCAGAGATCCAGCGCCGATTGCGGCTCGTTGAGGGCGGTGCGCATTTCCGCCAGATAAGAGCGCAGCGTGCTGTCGCCCGCATCCACCCGTTGCGCGAACCAGTCCGCCTCGGCCCGCGCCTGGTCAAGCGCGCCGCTTTGCACATACAGGCGGAAGAGGGCCTGTCGGATCAGGGGCTGGTCAGGCTGGTCGGCGATGCTGGCCTGGTAACGCGCGATCGCTCCCGGCTGATCGCCGCGCTCCTCGGCCAGCCGGCCCGCCACTCCCGCGCGGACGGCTTCGGTGGCGGCGCGCGCCTGAAGGTTGGTCAACATGGCGATTGCCGCCGCCTGGCCGTGATAAGCGCTCTCCAGATTGACGGCGTGCACCCAGGTCGGGCGGTCGGGAACGAGCGCCAGCAGGCGCCGGTAGAGATCCAGCGCCACGGCCGGATCCTGCCGAATGCGTTGCTCATCCGCCGCCTTTTCCAGTATGTCCGCGATGCGGCCGGCATATTCCGGCTTGTCTGCGAGCGCGGCGGCGGCCTGCGCCAGGATGGGGGTCATCTGCCGGGTCTCGCTGCAAGTCTTGATGACGTCGAGCAACCAATCCTGCTGGGCGGGCTCGAGGCGGTCAATCCCGGCGGACATCGCCGGCTGCAGATAATCGGCGCTGCCGCCGCACCGCCCATTGACCGCGCGCGCGTAAGCCAGATAAAGGCCGGCCTGCGTTCGATCCGCGCCGGTTTGCCAGGCCTGTTCGAGGAGCGGCTCGGCGGCCTGGACGCGGCCTTTGCGGATCAATTCCAGCGCGGCCGCCAGCAGCGACCGGTCCGGCCGCCAGCCGCGGTACAGTTCGATTGCCCGCGCGCCCTGGCCCTCCTCGGCCAGCCGCGCAACGACCTGGAGCGCCGCGTCATCGGCGTTCTTAACGCCTCCGCGGATCGCCTGGTCCAGCGCGGCCAGCGCCTCGTCGCGGCGGTTCTGGCCCCAGAGCGCCCAACCGAGATCCAACCAGGCGGGATAATCGTCCGGCTTCAGCTTCAGCGCCGTCTGCAGCGATTCGATGGCCGCCGCAGCCTGGCCCTGCCGGGATTGCACGATTCCGAGCTGTTTCCATCCATCGGCGAAGGCCGGATCCGCGGTCACCGCCGCATGCGCTAGCGCGGCGGCCTGTTCAAGCTGGTTGGATTCCATGGCTCCGCGTGAATCGCGGACCAGTTGCACGACCGAAATCGGATCGGCCGCGAGTGCGCGCGCACCCAGCATGATCAAGCCGATTCCGAGAACGAATATTGTCCGGCGAACCCGGCTGCCATTTGGCAATCCGGCTGTGCCGGCCAGGTGGCTATGATCTCGCATCTTCATCTGCCCGCCTCCTTCCCCGCAGGTGGGGTGAATTCGATGGATCGCCTGGCGACGGCCAAGTCGCCGTGCGCCAGTTCCGCCGGCACAATCAGGCGGTAAGCCGGGAACGTTCGCAGCAGTGGGTCTAGCGCCGCGGCGCCATTGGGCGGGGTTGGGTTGATTAACACCAGGTCGGCTTGGGCGGCCAGTTCGGCCGGGCGATCAATGGCGGCCGGCGCCGACTGCCGGACGATCACGCGGTAGCCCGCCGCGCGCGCTGCCGTCAGCGCGGCCGAATCGGCGTCTGTAATGGCGAGGGTGCGGATCAGGGCTTTGATCGGCGAATCCTGCAGCATGGCCAGCAGGCCGGCGACTTGACGCGGCGGCACGACCGGAACGGTTTCGACGCCGCGGGCGGCGGCGGCGAGCAGGTCATCACGCGGCACGCCCCCGGCGGGCCAGGGGACGAGAATCGCGCTGAGGCGCTCCCATTCGGCCGGCGGGACGTCAGCCAATTGGTCCGCCAGCGCGAACTCCGCGAACAGGGGCGCGGCGGAGAACGCCGTGAGGCGCGTCACGCCGCGATCGCTGTGGAGCCCGACGCGACCGAACGCGGTGTCGGCCGTCAGCGGCAGCGGACCGGCGATCTGTTCACCATCCAGCCAGGCCCAGACCCGATTGCCGCGGGCGCGCAGCTTGAGTTCGCGCGACATGCCGGCGGGCGTTTCCACCGCTTTCCACGCCAGGGTTTGCAGCCGGGTTTTCAGCCGCTCCTGCACGCGAACTCCGGCGGGTTCGAGCGTGACGCGCACATAGGCGTGAGGTCCGGCGTAGCGGGCATAGACGCCGACCACGGCGCCGGAGGCGGCGCTGACCGTGGCGGCGATTTCGGCGTCGGTCCAATTTTCGCTGCCGCGCAACCAGGCGGACGAGTCCGGTCCGAGTTTCATATCGTTGGCCGAGACCATGACCATGCGGAAGAAGAGCCACTGATCCGGGTCATTGAAACCGTTGATGGGGTTTGCCCGCGGCAAATACTTTTCAAGTTCGCGGACCAGTTGCGCGCCGGTCCAATCGCCGGGCACGCGCAGTCGGGACAGGTCAAAGGGGTCGCTGTGGGGACCGTTGAAGGGGTCTTCCGCGCCAACAAATGCCAGCGTGTAGTGGTTGGTGAGCGCGGCGCGGTTGAGTTCGGCCGCGGCGGGATCGGCGCCCGCGCCCGCGCCCCGGTCGGCGAAGGGATAAAGGTAGGCTTCGATCGGACGCCCGGCGGCTGCGCTGAGGACTTCGGCCGAATGGCGATAATCATGCTCGATGCGCTGGCGGAAGGCGGCATCGTCCTCCGGTCCGGCGCCGTTCCATTGGCGGCGGCTCAAAAAATGACCCTTGTGGCCCTCGGCATCCGTCACCACCTCATCGAAGGCTTGATGGCCCATGCTGGCGAGCGACCATTGCGGGAGGCGGGCGCCCTGGCGCAGTTCCGGCTTCTTCAGGTGAAAATTGCCCCATTTCTCGGTGAAGTAGGTGGGAACGCAGAGCGTGGCGGTGAAACCGTTTTTCTGGAGCAGCGGGGTGGCGCGGATGAAACTGTCCTTGCGCCCGCCCTCGAACATCAGCAGCAGCGCCCGCTCCGGCAGTGGGGCGCGGCCGGCGAGGAAGGCGGCGGCGTCCGCCGGCCGGATGGTGCGGTACCCCGCCTCGCGCAGGGCCGCGAGCTGGTCGGCCAGCCGTTCCGGGGAAGGATAGCGCGGATCATCGCCGCGGCCGATGCCGGCCCACGACAACGTCATGAAACCGCTCCAGTTGCGCCAGGTTTCCGGCGCGTACTCCGGCTGCGGCTTCGGACGGGCCAGCGCGTAGACCACCAGGGCGACCAACCCCGCGGCGCCGATCCATTGAATGGCGATAAACAGTTTATTCGTTTTCATTGCGAATCCTCGTTCCCCAGGAGGTTTGCGAAAAGGTCAGAATGGCCCAGGGCACCTGCCAGACGAGCACGAACATGTAGAAAAAGCAGAACGTCACGCCGTAGATCCAGAGCCGCGAGCGTTTGGCGAAGAGGTAAACGCTGCTCATCAGCACGCTCATCAGGAACACGCCGCCGACGTAAACCAGCGGAGTCTGCTGATGGAAGACCGGCACATAGACCAGCGCGCGGATGACGATCGCCGGCGCCAGGATCGGCAGGATGAAGCCGAGATAAAACGAGAGCGACATCAGCGGCGGTTTCTTCCACATGAAGCCGCAGGCGCGCAGGCTCTCGCGAAACCACGAGCGCTTCCAGCGCATTTGCTGCTTCATGAAGACTCGGAGCCGGTCGGGCACGATCGTCGTGCAGCGCGCCTGAGCTTCGTACACGACCTTGTGTCCGCGCCGCAGCAGCGAGTTGGTCAGGCTGCGATCATCGCCGAAGGTCGCCGGTTGGCCCAGAAATTTCTGCGTGACCCATTCGTCGAGCACTTCGAGCAGGCGCTCGCGGCGGTAGGCGGCCAGCGGACCGGACAGGCAGGTGACGCAACCAAAGACGCTTTCGGCCGCTTTCATGATGCGGAAAGCAATGTAGTAACGGACCGCCTGCATTTTCGTCAGCGCGTTGGTCCACTCGTTTTCGACGTCGCAATGGCCGGTGATCGCGGCGATCTCGGGGTCCGCGAAGCGGTTGGTCAGGTTGCGCAGCGCCTGCGGTTCGAGAAAACTGTCGGAGTCAATGAACGTGATGACCGCGCCGGTTGCGAGGCGCACGCCGGCGGCCATCGCGTTGCGTTTGCCGCGGGACTGGCTGAAATTAAGCGCGACCAGCTCCGGATATTTGGCGCGCGCCCGCTGGATCGCGTCCCAGGTGCCGTCGGTGCTGCCGTCGTTGATGACGATGAGCTGGAGCTTGTCGGCGGGGTAAGCGGATTCCATGACTTGGCGGATCGTGCGCTCAATATGATCCTGCTCGTTGTGCGTGGGCACGATCACCGAGACCGAGGGCGTGTCCGGCAGCGGTTTGGAGGTGGAGTAAAAGGAGGCAAACAGGAAGCGACTGATCAGGTACGCGCCAACCAGGATGCTGTAAAGGAACACCGGCACGTCAAACCAGAAATAATAGAGGTTCTCGTACTTGATCACCAGGATCACGGTGATGGCCAGAAACAGCGCCAGCACGGCCACCCAGCGCAGGTAGTTCCACGTGCCGCGCGCCAGTTGGCGGCTGAGCGGTTCGCTGAACGCGATACCCAGCGACTGGCCATCCGCGTCGCGACGGCGGACTTCGCCCGCGGTGCGGATTGTGGAGTGGAGAAACTCTTCAGGCATCGCGCCTTCGGGGATCATGAACTCGAGCCGGATGCGCTGTTCAGTGGGCGGGATGTCGGCGGTTTCGAGCCGGATGCCACCGTTGGAGATGTCGCGCGCCGTGGCGCGGTAAACCTTTTCGTTTTCGCCCTGGCCGACATATATCTGCACCGGGAAAGAAGTCAGGTAGCGCGGATCCTGGCGGCGGTCGCTGTAATCCGGCCGCGAGCGCGCCCGGCGGCGCCGATCCGGCTGGAGCTCGGGATATTCTTGTTTTTCGGTTGTCATATTCCGCCTCGCTTAACCTTTCATCCATCTGGGGATCAAACTACGCATGATCGCTCGGGTTTCAAAATCGGCGTTTCCGTAGAACTACGCAGGGCGCGCATAACTTCTTTGATGATAATGGGATGTGTGACGGGGCAAACATGACAATAAGGCCGCATCGGAGTGCGGGCATCCTGCCCGCCTTCACCAATGCACATTCCTATAACTTCAGGCGAGACACCCGGGTTCCATCGGGGCGCCACTGCCCCCTTGGGCCGGCACAGACACCTCTTTTCCGACAGGCCGGTCTCAATGAAGCGGCCTTGCGCCGCATATGGCACTGGGTATAATTACGGTATTGCAACAATATTAGAGGCGTTTCATGTCGGCTTTTCTGGTTAAAGATATGCCGCCCGCGATCCATGAGCGACTGCGGCCGGCGGCGCGCCAGCGTCATCGCTCCATGAATCGAGAAGTAATCTCGATTTTGGAGCGGGAGCTGGGCGGGATGCCGAATGGATCTTGCCTGTCTTGCGGTGCTCCGAATTTGCCAACGCACGGGTCAAATCGTATGCGGTTTACCGCGCAACCCGTCGGAAATGATGCGATCTGCCGGATCTTCCAGCATGGCGCCTTACCGTACAGTGGTGATTGAAGACCAGACGCTCTTCCGCACGCTGCTGGTCAACCTGGTGAAAATGCTGCCGGCATTCAGCCTGGTTGGCGAGGCGGGCGACGGCGCGCAGGGGTTGGCCCTCTGCCGCCGGCTGAAGCCGGACGTGGCGCTGCTCGATATTCAGATGCCGGGGCTGGACGGAATCGAACTGGCCGCGACGCTGATGGCGGAACCGCCGGCGCCGCGAATCTTGCTGCTCACGTCGCGCAAGGATGCGTTGACGATCAACCGGGCCGCCGAGCTGGGCATCCCGGGTTACGTGGAAAAGGACGTGGAATTGAAGGTGTTGGAGGCTGCCTTGACCCGGGTGGCCGCCGGCGAGCGGTTCTACTGTGATCACGCGGCGGAGACCGTGGGAAACCTCGCGCGAGATGAGACGGCATTTTCCAAGATGCTGAGTCGGCGCGAACAGGAAATCCTGGCGCTGGTGGGGCAGGGGTTGACGAGCAAAACGATCGCGGCCCGGCTGGCTTTGAGTCCGCGTACCGTGGAGAGCCACCGGCACAACATCATGCAGAAGCTCGGCATCAAGGACCTGGCCGGCCTGATCCGCTACGCGGTGACGCCGCCGGGATCGTAATTTGATCATGTTTTGTCGTCATGCACGGCCTGAAGTCCCACGTGTAAAGCCTCGTTGATCACGCGCCGAAAAGGGGTGTGGAGCTTTACGGCAACCGTTCTGGCTTTGCCCAGCACATCATCATCAATAGCCCGTGTTGTGCGCATGCCGTCATCATGGCATCACTCCATTTGATGTCGAATCATCATTATCGCGGGGCGAACGACCGGTCTCAATCGCGAGGGCGAGCGGCGCGCATATTGCGCCCGCGCGTGTGCGATATGGATCTTTTCGAGTACGAGTAGGAGACTCGAGTACGAGCTTATGGTTTATACAGGTCGTCGAGCACCTGTTTGTCCGGCTGGAGGGCGCGCGGCATTCCGGAGACCTTGGAGAGCTTGGTGATCAGGCGGTCCAATCGCTTGCCGCTTTCCGCGCTGAGGGTCAACAGATTCTGCTGGGCTTCGCTGACCTCGCCCAGCGTCGCGCGGCTGATCATTTCGAGCGAGCAGTTGATCACCGACAAGGGCTGGCGCAACTCCTGTACGATCTCGCCCAGTGTCTTGAAAAGCTGCTCCTGCGACAGCGCCTGTTTTTCCTTCACCACCGCGGATTCCGGCAGGAGCTGTTCGCCCATGGCGATCCGGCGCGCGGCCTCGGCCAGCGCCTCGATCTTCTGGTCGGTCTGGGCGATGATCTGGTCCACCCCGCGCCCCACCTTGGCGAGCGCCTTGTTGAAGCCGCTTTGTTCGGGGCCGGTCTGCGGCTTCTGCTTGATTACCTCGGCCGCCTTGCTTAATTCAGCCAGGACGCCGGACAGCATTTGCTCGACTTCCGCCTCGCTGAAAACCCGGCCGACACCCCCGCCTTTCCGGCCCTTGCGGCGCAGCAGCATCAGATCGTCCCAATCGGCCGGCTCCAGCCCGCTTTCGATCAATTTCCGCTTCAGCTCCGGGTCCACATCGTCGGTGTCGCCGGCATTTTTAGCGTTCAGAAAACGCAGCAGCTTTTTCTGACTGCCGGCGATGGCCTTCTGCTTGCGCGAATAGTCGGCGGCCAGCGTGTCAATCTGCAACTCGTCCTGCATTTCCTCGACCGTGTCGTTGAGTTGCTGGCTGACCGCGGCGTCCTCGCCGCCGGTTAATTCCTTCAGCTTCACCATGATCTTCTGTTCGAGCTCGGCCAGTTTGCCGGACAGCAGCTTTTTTCCTTTTTGAGTGCGGCTGGCGGGATCCTGGCTCAAGCCTTCGTAGACGCGCCGCAGACTGGCGGCCAGCGATTCGGCCAGGAGCATGCGGGCCTGCTCCGGTTCTTTGGTCAGGCCCTGGCGCGCCATGGTGACGATCAAGGAGGACAACTTGTCAATATCCTCGGCCAAGGCGGAGAGATTTTTAACCACCTGGGGGTCATCCGCCGGCAGGGCGCCTTTCAGCAGGCCGATGACCTGATCCAGCGCAATGGCTTCGTTTCCGCCCGCGCCGCTGACGGCGGCGCGATCCACCACCACCTCCTGCTCAGACACCTGCTGGAAAGTGACGCGCCGGGCCTGGATGCCTTTCCAGGCCTTCAGCGCCAAGCGCGCGGCGAGGCTGTTGGGTCCCGTGGCGCCGGGCTTGGTTTCCGCCACCAGTTTGACGAAGTCCACGAACTCGTCGCCCGTGACCCCGCGTTCAAAGACCAGGCCGGTCAGTTCAACTTCCTGCATCCGTTTGCCGAATCCCGCCAGCAAAGGATTTTTCAGCGAGAGCGCCTGGCCGTTGACCGTCAATTGATCGGGCGAGACATTGATGGTGAGTTTCCCCTGCGCGCCAAGCAGTTCCTGCAACAACTTGAACGACTGTTCCAAAGTGCGGGCCGTGACGGAATGAGTCAGCCCGTAAAGGGCGGCATTGGAGAAGACCTGCCCGATAAGCCGGATCAGTTCCTCGACGCGCCGGTCTGGCGCCGCGGTGGAAGTGGGCATGTTTGCCGGTCTGACCGGCGGGTTCGCTTTGGGCTCGTTCATGATACGTTAATCCCTATAGTCGCTGCGATCAGCGATTAACCATATCCTTCACCTTATCAGCCTGTCCCCATTTTTGCATGACCAATTTGCGTGGACCTTGACCGGAACTCACCCCCCCTTGTCCGGCAGGCTCACGATGAAGCGGCTGCCCTGGCCCGGAGTGCTCTCCGCGCGTATACCGCCGCCGTGTCTTTCCGCCAACTGTCGGCAGAGGATCAGTCCCAATCCGCTGCCCTGTTCCTGTTCCGTACCGGGGCGGATCACCTGCGCGCCCATCTGGAAGAGGGACGTCAGCATTTCGGGCGGCAGGCCGATCCCGTTGTCCCGCACTTCAATTTCCACTCCGCCGGCCGCGCGGCGGGCGGCGACCGTTACGCATCCGCCGGCGGGAGTGTATTTGATGGCGTTGGCGAGCAGGTTGCGCAGGATGGTGGCGATCATCCGTGGATCGCCTTGCGCCTCAAGCCCCGCCGGCGTCTCGTTCGCCAGGGTCTGTTGCTTGAGCGTCGCATAGGGCCGGGCGCTGGTCAGGGCGTCCGCCGCGGCCGCCGCCAGGTCCACCCGCGTCGGCGCGAACTCCACCCGGTTCATCTGGACCCGCGCCCATTCGAGCAGGTTTTCCAACAACCGCTCGACTCCCCGCGCCTCGCGCTCGACCTCCCGCGTGACCCGTTCGAGATCCGCTGCGTTCAGCGCCGCCCGCCGCGTGGTTAGGAGTTGGCCCAGCAGTTTCAGCCCGTGGAACGGGCTGCGCAAGTCGTGCGCGATAATTGAGAAGAAACGGTTTTGATTCGCGTTGATCTCCTGGAGCTGGCGGTTGGCGGCCTGCAGGTCGGCAGTGCGCGCGCGGACGCGCTCGTCGAGTTCGTCGCGCGCGTTGCGCAGGGCCAGTTCGATCTGGTGCCCATGGTGGACCGTCGCGGCGACGGCCAGGGTGGTGACGGCGATGACTCCCAGGTAGGATTGCAGCAGTAGCAGCGAAGCGTCGGGCGAAGGCAGGGCAAAGGGTCCGTGACCGCGCGCCGTGCCCCAGAGCGCGTAGCCGGAAAGAATCAGCGCGGTCAGGGCGCTGCCGGCCCGGCCGAGGCGGAAGGCGGGCCAGAAACAAAGCGGCAGCAGCAGGTGCGCCAGCGGATAGTGATGCGCCTCGAGCGGGGCCATTCCACCAAAAATCAGCCAGCCGAACCCGGCCAGCAGCGCAAAAAACAGCGCGGCCTCGGCGCTGCGGCCGGCGTGGAGTCGGACCGGGCGCCAGCGCGCCAGGCAGAGGATGGCCGGCGCAATCACCAGCACGCCGAAGGCGTCGCCCAGCCACCAGGTCCACCACAAGAATCCGAATTGCGGCCACTGCGCCAGGTTGTGCAGGCAGAGCCCGGCCACGCCGATCGTGGCGCCGATTGTGGTGGCCAGCAGGCCGGCCAGCGCCGTGAACCGAAAGACATCCGCCGGGCGCTCGAAATCGCGTCCGTCGCCGCCCGCGCTTCGCAGCAGCGCCGCGCCGACCCAGGCTTCGAGCGTATTGCCGGCGGCGATGACGATCGAGATCGAAGCCGCTGTCAGGTACGGAATACCGGACGCGATCGAATTGACAAAGGCGGTGGCGCATGCTCCGAGCGCCAGGCCGGGGAGGGCGGCGCGGCCGAGCAGGAGCAACGCGGCAAGCGCGATGCCGGCCGGCGGCCAGACGGGCGCGACATACACGTTTTGAAACGCGAAGAGGAGACCCAGGCGGCCTCCCAGATAATACACGCCGGCAAGGACGGTAGTAATGATCAGCGCCTGCAGCCGGCGCGGCGGATGGGTGTGGGTGATCATCGCGGCGGCAGACTAGCATACTTTCGGCCGGTTGTGATCAATAATCCGGAAGGTTCCGCCGCGGCGCGTTGTTCTATCCTTGGAGCCGGATATGGGCCAGGTGCGAACTGTCTCTCCACGGATCCCATACCGTGACAAATCGGCGGCCCTGTGCTAATAAGTGGCGAGCAAGCATGGAGACGCTGAATGATTCTGATCCTGCATCCGAATGTTGACTTGAACGGACGAGACTATGCCCAGTTGCAGCAGGCGTTGGCGAACCTGAAGGGCATTCATACCCGCATTCACCAGGAGCACGGCGCCGAGCAGGTGCTGACCGAGGTGTATCTCATCGGGAACACGCGGTCGCTCACGCTCGAGGAAATGAGCCGGCTCCCTTGCGTCGAGCGCGTGGTGCGCGTTTCCGAGGAATACCGCATTCTCGGCCGGCACCAGGACACTGAACGGTCCACCTCCTTTGAATACAATGGGGTGCGGTTCAGTCAGGACAACCTCAACGTATTTGCCGGCTTGTGCGCGGTGGATACGCGCGCGAATGTCGAGACCATGATGAAGGCCCTGCGCGACAATGGGCAGGTCTGTACGCGCATGGGCGCCTATAAGCCGCGGACAAATCCGTATTCTTTCCAGGGACACGGCAAGGATTGTTTGCCCTATGTCTTTGAATTGGCCGGACGGTACGGCATCAAGGTAATCGCGATGGAGATTCTTCACGACCAGCACCTGGATGAAATCCGCGCCGCGTTGGAGGCGGCCGGTCGGCCGACGGGTGTGATGATCCAGATTGGCACGCGTAACACCCAGAACTTTGAACTGCTCAAGAATGTCGGCCGCCAGTCCGAATTCCCGGTCCTGCTCAAGCGCGGGTTTGGCATCACGCTGGAGGAGTCGCTTAACGCCGCCGAGTACCTGGCGACGGAAGGCAACCGGAAGGTGGTCTTTGGGTTGCGCGGCATGAAAACCAACCTCGGCGACCCGCATCGGAACTTTGTGGATTTCGCCCAGGTGCCCGTGGTCAAACGCCTGACCCGCATGCCGGTTTGCATTGATCCCTCGCACTCGGTCGGTTCGCGGGACCGCGCGCCCGACGGAATTCTGGATACTTTTCACGTCACCGCGCAGGGTGTGATTGCCGGAGCGAACATGATCCTGGTGGACTTTCATCCCGATCCCGACCACGCGTTGGTGGACGGCCCGCAAGCCTTGCGGCTGCATGAGTTGCCGCATTTCCTGGAAGATGTGCGGCTGGCGCGCGAGGCTTACGAGCGCCGCGTGGCGCTGGCGCGGCGGCAGGCGGAGTGATTGAGTTTTGACGAAACGGACATTGAGTATTTGGAAACTGGCGATGGCCGGGCTGTGCCTGGGTGTGACGTGCCGGGTTGCCGCGGCGGCGCCGTCCACCAATGAACCCGTGTTTTGGTTCCCGGTTGGCGAGCGCCTGGTCTACGAGGTCTCATGGGGCATCATCCCGGTCGGCTATGCCGAGGCCTGGACCGAATGGGTGGAGCAGGATGGTCGGCGCCTGCTCTCGATCAAGGTTCGTTCCAAAACCAACCGGGTGCTCAGCACCCTGTTTCCCGTGGATGATCTGGTTGAATCCCGGGTGGACCCCGCCACCTTCCTGCCGGTGCGGTTCATCAAGCTGCTCAGCGAAGGCCGTTACCGCGCGGATCAAGTGACCGATTTTGACCATGTCAAACGGTTGGGTTACTGGCGCTCGAATCTCGACACGAACAAATCAGAGACCTTCCAGATAGACGCCGATACGCGCGATATTCTTTCACTGGTTTACTGGCTCAGACGCCCGGATGGCTTCAGTTTTGAACTGGGGCGGCGGCAGGCGTTCCGCGTGACCACAGACGAGAAACTCTACGACATTTTCGCCAAGCCGGATAAAAACGTTACGCTTAATCTGTCGCTTTACGGCGACGTGGAATGCGTTAAGATGGAGCCTGAAGCCGTGCTGGAGGGCGTCTTCGTGCGCACCGGCCGGATGTGGTTGTGGGTGGCGAAAGACTCGCGCCGACTGCCGGTGAAAGCGTCGGTTCGGGTGCCGATTGCCAGTGTCCATGTGGTGCTGAAAGAAGTCCAGGGTCCCGGCGATGATTTCTGGATCAACGACAAGAAGCGAAATGAGCCGCCGCCGGAGCGTCGGACCGACGAGGTGGAATTCTGATGGGGAACTCGAGGGATGAACCCTGAAGCGGGAAATCTGAAACCTGAAAGATGGAGCCTGAACCGTGAACTGTTGGTTGTCAACCCTAGCCCGGATTGAAGCATGAGCTTATCGGCCAAACGCGCGCAAGCCATTCTCGCGAAGTTTCCCCGGCAGCGGATTCTGGTTGTCGGCGACCTGATGCTGGACCGCTATATCTATGGAACGGTCAGCCGGATTTCGCCCGAGGCGCCGGTGCCGGTCGTGCAGGTGGCGCGTGAAACACAAATGCCCGGCGGCGCCAGCAACGTGGCCTGGAATGTCCGCTCGCTGGGCGCCCGCGCGGCGGTTGCGGGCTTGCTCGGGCGCGACCATGCCGGGCATGAATTGCGCAGTTTGCTGGAGCGCGGCGGGGTGGGTTTGGCCGGAACGCTGGAATCCCATCACCTGAAATCAATCGTCAAAATGCGGGTCGTCGCCGAGCGCCAACAGGTGGTGCGCGTGGATTTCAATGATCGGCCCACGATCACCCCCGCCATGCGCCAAGCGTTTTGCCGGCGCGTTGCCGCCGAGGTGCGCCAGGCTGACGGTGTCATTCTTGAAGACTATGGCAAAGGCTTGCTTGAACAGGATGTTGTTGATGCGGTGTTTCATCAGGCAAGAAAGAAAAGTATTCCGGTGGGTCTGGATCCCAAGGATGACCATGAACTGCGCGTGGCGGGAATATCGGTGGCTACTCCGAATCGCAAGGAAGCTTTTGCTATTGCGGGCTTGCGCGACCCGGGGGCGGGGTTGGATCCGTTGCGGGATGGGGTTTTATTGGAGGTGGGGCGGCGGTTGCTGGACAAGTGGGCGCCACAGTTTTTAATGATCACTTTGGGCGCGCAGGGGATGCTGTTGATGGCTCCGGGCGAGCCGCCGCGGCACATTCCGACCCGGGCGCGCGAAGTGTTCGATGTCAGCGGCGCCGGGGATACGGTGATTGCGACTTGCGTCACCGCTTTGGCTGCCGGCGCGAATTCGGTGGAGGCCAGCGAACTGGCCAATTATGCTGCCGGCGTCGTGGTGGGGAAATTAGGCACTGCAACCTGTGCGCCCGATGAATTAATCCGGCATATCCGGGGAGCCGGCGTGTGAAGAAAGTCATTGGTGTAATCCCGGCGCGTTGGGGTTCAACGCGTTTCCCCGGCAAAAGCCTGGCGTTGATTGCCGGGCGGCCTTTGATCCAGCGGGTGTGGGAACGGGCGCGGCAGGCCCGCCGCTTGTCCGATGTCATCGTGGCCACGGACGATGAGCGCATCTGCGCGGTAGTGCGCGGTCTGGGCGGCTCGGTGGTAATGACGCGCCCGGATCATCCATCCGGCACGGATCGAATTGCCGAGGCGGTGCGCGGTTTTGACGCCGAGGTGGTAATCAACATTCAGGGTGACGAGCCGTTGATTGATCCCGGGTTGATAGACCGGATCGGCGCGGTATTGGCGGACGAGCCGGACTGGGACATGGCGACGGCGGCCTGCCCGATTACCGATCCCGCGGATGTTGCCAATCCGGCTGTCGTCAAGGTCGTCTGGGGCGCGGAACAGCGCGCGCTTTATTTCTCTCGCGCGCCGATTCCGTTTGTCAGAGATGGCGGGGATGATATTCTTCGGCCCGGTTCGCTGTACTGGCGGCATATCGGTATCTATGGCTACCAGTGCGCGTACCTGGCAAAATTGGTGGCGCAGCCGCCCTGCCGGATCGAGCAGGCGGAGAAACTTGAGCAATTGCGCGCGCTTCATCTGGGGTGCCGGATGAAAGTGCTGGAAACCGAAGACGTCGGACTGGGCGTGGATACGCCGGAGGATGTGGCGCGGGTGGAAGCAATGATTCGGAGCCGTGCGGGGTGAATGGTGAATCAGCCCCGTGGTAAAATGTGGAGCGGAAATCGCAAATAGACTTATGACCCGAACCATTCAAATCGGCCATTTGAAGATCGGTGGCCGCGCGCCGCTGGCATTGATTGCGGGACCGTGTGTGATTGAAGATCGCGCCGGTTGCCTGCGCCTGGCCGGTCGGTTGGCCGACCTGGCGCGGCGTGAGAAGATTCCATTGGTCTTCAAGGCGTCCTACGACAAGGCCAACCGCACATCGCACAAGTCATTCCGCGGTCCGGGATTGTCGCGTGGGTTGGAGATTCTGGCCGAGGTCAAGGCGCGGTATGGGTTGCCGATTCTTGTGGATGTTCATCATGAGACCGAGGTTGCGCTGGCCGCGCGCGTGGCGGACATTCTGCAATTGCCGGCGTTTCTCTGTCGGCAGACCGACCTGGTGCTGGCCCTGGGCGAGAGCGGACGGGTGGTCAATATCAAGAAAGGCCAGTTTCTCGGCCCTTGGGATGTGCGGCACGTGGTGGCCAAAGTGGAAAGTACCGGCAATAAAAAGATAATTATTACTGAAAGAGGCGCGAGTTTTGGGTATAATAATCTTGTGGCGGATATGCGCAGCCTGCTGATCATGCGGGAATTCGGCTATCCCGTGGTGTTCGATGCCACGCACAGCGTCCAATTGCCCGGCGGGGCAGGCGATCGCACCGGCGGCGATGGCCGCTGGGCGCCTAACCTGGCCCGGGCTGCGGTGGCCACCGGCTGTGACGGCATTTTTATCGAAACCCATCTGGCGCCGGAGCGCGCGCTTTCCGACAAGGACAATGCGATCCGTTTTTCATTGCTGGCCCCCTTGTGGCGGCAGTTGCGGGCGATTGACGCGATTGTGGAAGGCGGCAGGTAAGCCCGCGCAAATTGATGGAGAAAGAGGATTGAGCACGAGTGCCAGAATGCGCAGGAGAGGGCCCGGCTGGTGGTTGGCGGCGGGGCTGGGGGTGCTGTCAGTTGGGTTGGCTGTTTGGGCGCAGGATGCGACCGAGGTTCAGGAGGTCACCGGTTTTCGCGTGCCGGAATATGATGAACAGGGGAACCTGAAGGCCCAGTTGTTCGGCGATTTCGCCCGGGTGCTGCCGGACGGTCTGATCGAAATCACCGGCCTCAAGATGGAGCGTTTCCAGGATGGCGAGGTCGAGGTGCGGATCACGGCCCCGCAGTGCACCTACGACCGTCGCGCCAACAAGGGGGGCTCGGATTCCGAGGTGCGTATCGCCGGCTCGAACATGGTGGTGACCGGAAAAGGGTTCTTCTATAACGGACGCGAGGAAAAGTTCCAGATCTTCAGTGCGGCGAAAGTGGTCCTGCGGGACGTGCGCCGCAAGGTGGAGTCGGACGGCAAACAGGACACAGGAGCCGAATAATGAACCGGTTGGACTTTTGCTTGGGTGTGCTGGCAGTGGGCGGGATGCTGGGGGCGGCGGGCCCTGGCCGCGCGGCGGATGCCGCCGCGCCGGCAGAATCGGAAATCACCGCCGATGTGACGGTTATCACGTCGGACCGGTTGACGTTCGATTACAAGAAGAAATATGCCCTTTTTGAGCAGAACGTCGTGGTCACGGACCCGGAACTCAAATTGACTTCAGACCGTTTGACGGTAGTTTTTGACGATAAGGGCAAGCCGACCAATATCAAGGCCGAAGGCAATGTTGTGCTGTCGCAGGCGGATAAAAACGCGAAGGCGATGGTGGCCACGTATGACGTGGCCACCGGCAAGATTGTGTTGGCCGGCAAACCGCGCGTCAGCCGCGGGCGCGATATTCTGGAGGGCGACGTGATCACATTTTGGCGCGACGAGAACCGGATGGTGTGCCAGCCGCAGGCGCGGCTGGTGATCTACCCCGACCGTGACGGATCCAAGAGCAGCCTGTTGGGAGAGCGCAGCCTTGGCAAATAACGGATGGTTGGTCGAAACCCGGGAACTGGTCAAGGAATATCGCAAGCGCCGGGTCGTCAACGGCGTCAACCTGACCGTGAATCAGGGCGAGATCGTCGGCCTGCTGGGTCCCAACGGGGCCGGCAAGACGACCAGTTTCTACATGATCACCGGTCTGATCCGGCCGACCGCCGGCCAGGTGTTTTTCAAGGGCCGCGATGTCACGCGCGCGCCGATGTACCGCCGCGCTCGGATGGGCATGGGTTATCTATCCCAGGAACCGTCCATTTTTCGGCGCCTGACGGTGGAGGAGAACGTCATGGCGATCCTGGAGACGCTGCCAATTTCCCGCCACGAGCGCCGGCAGCGCTGCGAATTCCTGCTCGAGGAGTTGAAGATCGGCTACCTGGCTCGGCAGAAGGCCTACACCCTCAGCGGCGGCGAACGCCGCCGGCTCGAGATCACCCGCGCGCTGGTGACCAGCCCCTCGCTGATCCTGCTTGACGAGCCTTTCAGTGGCGTGGACCCGCTGGCGGTGTATGATGTGCAGCAAATCATCATGGAGCTCAAGGAGCGCGGGCTCGGCATTCTGATCACCGACCATAACGTCCGCGAGACGCTGGCAGTGGTGGACCGCGCGTACCTGATTTGCGAGGGCAAGGTGCTGCGGGAAGGCACCAGTTCGTTTCTGATCAATGACGAGGTGAGCCGCGAGCTATACCTGGGGCCGCGGTTCAGCATGTGAGCAACCACCCGGGGGGAAGGAGCGGTAGAATGCAGATTAGCGTAACCGGCCGGCACGTCGAGATCACCGAAGCGATTCGGGATTATGCGCACAGGAAGCTGGAGCACGCGTTGGCGGAGTTTCCCCGGCTGGAGAACGTGCATGTCATCCTGGCGATTGAGAAATACCGCCAGATCGCCGAGGTGGTGTTGCAGGGCGCCAATCATCTGCGCCTGGAGGCGCGCGAGGAGTCCGGCGACATGTACGCTTCGATTGACGGTGTTGTGGACAAGATCGCCAAGCAATTGCGCCGCACCCGCGACAAGATCGTCAATCACAAATCCCGCGAGGGGCTGGCGGAGATCGAAATCGAGGCGCAGCAGACGCACGAATCGCAGCCGTGATGAGCAACTCGGCGGGCGGCGGCCGGACCGGTTGCCGCCCGCGCGGCGGATGATTGGTCATGGAACTCAACGTTCGACATTTTCTGGAGGCCGGCCGCAAGCCGCTGCAGATGGAACTGATCGCCGGCGAGGATTATCTTGACCGGGCGATCCCGGAGCCGGCGGTCAACCGGCCCGGCCTGGCGCTGGCGGGGTTCTTCCAGTATTTCGCCTTTCGTCGCATCCAGGTGGTCGGCCTCGCGGAATTGGCTTATCTCAAGAGTTTGAAGGGTCGCGAGCGGGCCGGCCGCATTCGGCGCTTCTTTGCCCGGTCCATTCCCTGCGTCGTCATCACCCGCAGCCGACAGGCGCTGCCCGAAATCCTGGCCGCCGCGCGCCGCTTCCGCGTGCCGGTGCTGCGGACCCCGATGATTACCGGCCGCTTCATCAACACGGCGACGGTGCTGATCGAGAACATGCTCAGCCCCCGCATTCGCGCGCAAGGCACCATGGTGGACCTGCTGGGCATCGGCGTTCTGCTTGAGGGCCCGCCCGGTATCGGCAAGAGCGAGACCGCCCTGGCGCTGATCGAGCGCGGCCACAGCCTGGTCGCGGACGATATCACCGTCTTGCGGCGCGACAGCGGCGGTGTTATTGTCGGGTCCGCGGTGGAGATCACCCGCTACCACATGGAGATTCGCGGGCTGGGGATCATTCATGTGCCCAGCCTGTTCGGCGTGGCCTCCATGCGGAGCGAGGCGCGGCTGGATATGATTATCCGGCTGCACCGGGCGTCGGCCCACGACGAGGACGATCGGACGGGGTTGGATGTTCGGCATCGCGATATTCTCGGCGTGCGCGTGCCGTTGATCACATTGCCGGTGGCGGCGGGGCGCGACGTGGCGCAGGTGGTCGAGGTGGCGGCTTTGAACCAGAAGTTGAGGCAGCTTGGACATGACGCGGCCAAGGAACTGGATGACCGGCTGGTCGGCATTATGACCGGTGAGGCGACTGACGAACGATGATCAAAACCGTCCAGGCCGGCGCGGCCCAGCCCAAGTCGCTGGCGCGCGAAATGAAGATCCAGAACCGGTTCGGCATCCATGCCCGGCCGGCGGCCCTCTTTGTCAAGACCGCGACGCGATTTAAGTGCGATATTCAGGTCGAAAAAAAGGGCATGGTGGTTTCGGGCAAGAGTATCATGGGGTTGCTGACGATCGAAGGCCACCGCGGCGCCGTGCTCAAGATCACGGCCACCGGGCCCGATGCCGGCGAGGCCCTCGACGCGCTGCAGGAATTGATTGACAAGAAGTTCTTCGAGGAATGACCGCATGGCCGAAGAACCTAAAGAAATCGAACTGAAGGGGATCGGCGTCTCCCCGGGAGTGGCCATTGGGCCGGCCTTCCTGATGACCAGCGAGGAGGACCGCTTGGTCGAGCGCGAGATCGGCGAGGATGACCTGCCGCGCGAGATCGCGCGCTTCGAGGAAGCGCTGATTGCAACCCGCTACCAGATTCACGAGATCCAGCAGAAGGTCGGCAGCGCGATCGGCCAGAAAAACGCGGGCATTTTCGACGCCCATTTGCTTGTGGTGGACGATCGCGCCTTTGTCGAGGAAGTCATCCGCGGGATGAGCGCCCAGCGCCGCAATGTGGAGGCGGTGTTGGCGTCCGTCGCCGACCGCTATGCCCAGGCTCTCGCCGGCGTGGAGGATGATTATCTGCGGGAGCGCGCGGCCGATGTGCGGGATGTCACCCGCCGCATTCTGCGCAATCTCTCCGGCCGTAGCGGGGCCCTTCTGGCCCAGCTTGACCACGCCTGCATCCTGATTGCCAGCGATCTCGCGCCATCGGACACCGCCAGCCTCAACAAGAAGAAGGTCAGCGGCTTCGCCACCGATCTCGGCAGCCCGACTTCGCACACCGCGATCATGGCCCGGGCGCTCGAGATCCCCGCTGTGGTCGGCTTGCACGATGTTAGTGTGCGCGTGTCGCCCGGCGACCAGATCCTGATTGACGGCCACAAGGGCATGGTCATCATCAACCCGACCCGGGAACGGCTCGACCGGTACGACCGGATCGCCGAGGCGCGCCAGGTCATCCGCGCCGGTCTGGCCCAATTGCGCGAACAGCCGGCGATCACCAAGGATGGCTACCACGTGATCCTCTCGGCGAATATCGAACTGCCGGCGGATGTGGATAACGTGCTGGCTAACGGCGCCCATGGCGTAGGCCTCTTTCGGACGGAGTACCTGTATCTGGCGCAGGAGAACTTGCCGACGGAGGAGGAGCAGACCCGGGCTTATGAGGAGGTGGCCCGGCGTCTTGCTCCCGCGCAGGTCATTATCCGCACGCTGGACCTCGGCGGCGACAAGTTCCTCTCGCATCTGAATCTGCCCCAGGAACTGAACCCGTTCATGGGCTGGCGCGCCATCCGGTTTTGCCTGGCCCAGCCGGAGATTTTCAAGACCCAGTTGCGCGCGATCCTGCGCGCCAGTACCATTGGCAATGTCAAGATCATGTATCCCATGATCAGCAACGTGGACGAGGTGATCCAGGCCAACGCGCTGCTCGATCAGTCGAAGCATGAACTTCGCACCCAGGGCATCCCGTTCCAGGAGGATCTGGATGTCGGGATCATGGTCGAGGTGCCATCGGCCGCGCTGACGGCCCACTTGATCGCGCCGCATGTCCGGTTTTTCAGCCTCGGTACAAACGACTTGGTCCAGTACACCCTGGCCGTGGACCGCGTCAACGAGCGCATTGCCTATCTCTACAAGCCGACGCATCCGGCGATCATGCGCCTGATCAAGCAGACGATTGATGTCGGTCACGAACACGATGTCTGGACCGGCATCTGTGGCGAGATGGCCGGCAACCCGTTGATGGCCCCGCTGCTGGTCGGCCTGGGCATTGACGAACTCAGCGTCAGCCCGACCGTCGCGCCGCTGGTCAAGGATGTCATCCGCAGCATCCGCTACTCGCAGGCGGAGGATCTTGCCAAGGCGGCGCTTGCCTCGCAGTCGCCCGCCGAGGTCATGGACCTCTGCCGCCAGCTCACCGGCGAAACAGCGCCGGAAATTCTTGAACTGGTCGAATAAAACCGGCACATTCCACGGCTTGTTCAACCACAACCAAGGGAGATCAGCATGTCGCGCGAATATATGTTCACATCGGAATCGGTAACGGAAGGGCACCCGGATAAGCTCTGTGATGGCGTTTCGGACGCCATCCTCGACGCCTGCCTCGCGCAGGACAAGCACAGCCGCGTGGCATGCGAGACCTTGGCCAAGACCGGCATGGTGGTCGTCGCCGGCGAGATCACCACGAACGCCGTCGTGAATTATGCCGACGTCGCGCGCGCCAAGGTCATCCGGATCGGCTACGACGATTCCGCGATCGGTTTCGATGGCAACATCTGCGCGGTGCTTGTCGCGTTGGATAAGCAATCCCCCGACATCAAGCAGGGCGTGGACGCGAAGAAGGCTGAAGGCAAGGCCACTGCCGAGCAGGGCGCCGGCGATCAGGGCATGATGTTTGGCTTCGCCTGTGACGAAACCCGGGAGCTGATGCCGACGCCGATCATGCTGGCGCACCGGCTGACCCGCGGCCTCGCCAAGGCCCGCCGCTCCGGCAAACTGCCGTTTGTCCGCCCCGACGGCAAGTCCCAGGTCTCAGTCGTGTACGATGGCTTCCGCCCGATCCGGGTGGATACGGTCGTGGTCTCTACCCAGCACGATCCGGATGTTTCCCATAAGCAGCTCAGCGCGGCGATCATTGACGAGATCATCAAAAAGGAAATTCCCGCGAAGTTACTGGATAAAAAGACCCGCTTTCTTGTCAACCCGACCGGCCGCTTCGTGACCGGCGGACCGCAGGGCGACTGCGGTGTCACCGGCCGCAAGATCATCGTGGATACTTACGGCGGGATGGGGCGGCACGGCGGCGGCGCGTTTTCGGGCAAGGATCCTTCCAAGGTGGACCGCAGCGCAGCTTATATGGCGCGCTATGTCGCCAAGAACATCGTCGCGGCCAAGCTGGCCCGCCGGTGTGAGGTCCAGCTCGCCTACGCGATCGGCTACCCCGAACCCGTGTCGGTGCTGGTGGACACATTTGGCACCGGCATCGCGCCGGACGAGAAAATCGAATGGGCCGTCCGGAAGGTCTTTGGGCTCAAGCCGGCGCAGATCATCAAGGAACTCGACCTGCTGCGCCCGATCTACGAGGCAACCTCTGCCTATGGCCATTTCGGCCGCACCGAGGAGCTTGACCGTTTCACGTGGGAGCGCACCGACAAGGTGGACGCCTTGCTGAACGTGCTGTAAATCTGCCAGCTCACGACCCGGTTGGGATAGGGCGGGAGCGGAGTTTCTTCTTTTCCGCTCCTGGCCCGACTTTCGCAACTGGAGCCCGGAAGTAGATAATTAACCTGACTTCCTCCTTTTCTGACAAAAAAGTAGGAAGTCAGGTTAGCTACCTGTCCAAAAAACGGGGGAACTTCATCCGCCATTCTCGATCGCTTGCTGCATCACGGCGAACCCGTGGTGATCGAAGACAAAAGTTATCGCATGAAAGACCGCCTCGAAACCGATTGAGCATCCCCTCGCGTGCGCCAAGTCGCCGGATTCAATCCGGCCGGCTTTTGCGCCCGGCTGCCGTCCATTTTCGCCCAAAACCGTCCACTTCCGATCGACGTTGACAAATTCATTCGGTTGACATTTGACACCACACAATAGTATGTGTGATATTATGTGTGGAGGTGAGAATATGGCGACAAACTTACAGTTAGACGATAAGATGATAGAAAAAGCCGTTAAACTCGGTGGGCATCGTTCAAAGAAAGCTGCCGTAATGGAGGCTTTGTCAGAATACATTCATCACAAAGAGCAGGATCAGATTATTCCGATGTTTGGGACAATCGAATACAGCGTTGACTATAACTATAAGAAGCAAAGGGCCAAGGCATGAGAGTGCTGGTAGATACAAGCGTATGGTCCTTGGCTTTACGAAGGGGCGCACAGGGGAAAAATCAAGCGGTAGAGAATCTGAGATCTCTGATAGCTGATCATCGAGTGGAAATCATCGGGCCCATCAGACAAGAATTGCTTTCTGGGATACGAAGCGAAGATCAATATGAAAAGCTCAGAAAGCATTTGGCGGCCTTTCCTGACTTAGAGATTAGGACCGAGGTATATGAGATGGCGGCGAAATTCTATAATCTTTGTCGATCAAAGGGAGTGCAGGGATCGAACATCGACTTTCTGATCTGTGCAGTTGCAGTCAAGAAGCAACTAGCCATATTCACAACAGACAATGATTTTCGATCATATGCGAAACACTTGCCGATTGTGCTGTTCCAAGAATAACCATAAATACGAACAACCCACCATTATTGATCCTTCACAAGGGGGCGGAAGGGTCACATCTAAAGAATCAAGATAATGATTGACCCTGCCTCCAGACCATGAGATACGCCGAGTATGGCCAGACCCTTACGGAGCGATGTCGCGGGTGGGTGGTATCACATTACGGCGCGGCGGCACAGCCGGGCTAGGCTTTTCCTCGATGACCGGGACCGGCGGCATTTTTTGAAATTGTTGGCGGCAGTGACGGAGCGGTTCCGGATCGAGGTGCATGCGTACGTGTTGATGAGCAATCATTACCACCTGTTGATCCGCACATCGGAGGCAAACGCGAGTCGGGCAATCCAGATTACGAACGCCGGCGGGTGCGACGCGAAGACGCGCGCGACGCCTTAAAGCGGGTCAATGAATATTTGAATCTTTAGATGTGACCCCAGGACTTCTGCTGCTCTCAACAATCTGGGTGTTGCCCCCAATGCCGAAGCACAGGTCTTCACTTTTCCTCAAACGCAGGCCTTCTTCGTTCGCATGCAGATCTACAATACTTATGATCCCTCATCTTTCACCGCTTTCTTCAACGAAGCTGCATTTAAAGCTGCGGCTATTCCCGAACCATCTACTATCTCGCTGTTTCTTTTGGCGGGCGCGGTGATGGTTCTGAGGAAGATACGTTCTTGATAATCTTAACTCCAACAATCGCCTCCAGACTACAGCTCGCCCAACAAGCGACCAGACTGAAGCCGGTGTAGGTGGGCGGATCCGCTGAGTCTGATTCGGCTCCTGAAATCACGGGCGGTCTTGGTGACGCCAGAAGAACTGGAAGAAACGACGTGTCGAGACTCGGATGACGATACTATTCTGGGAACGGCAATCGCTGGAAACTGCGAATGCATTGTGTCGGGAGACAAGGACCTGCTCGATCTTCACCGCGTGCAAGGCATTTGCATCATCAACCCCTCCGACTTTTGGGCAACAGAGAAATAGAATTGTCGAACCAGCGGGTGGAGAGAGCCTTCTTCGGTCCAAGTGAAAAGTTGAAAAGAACACGCCCTGAAAAAAGGCAGAGCTCCGCTGGTCCGCGGGAAACGCGGAAGAAATCTGACCCACCGATCAGGGGTCGGCAACGGGATCGAAACGCTGGGCGAATGAATGGTGACGAGCGACCCGCCACACCCTCCACATGCTAATATACATGGCCGTAATCGGTGGCGCCCGCTCCGGCTTCCATCCATTGCGCAACCCCTTCACTCGAGCCGAATCCGGTAGTAATACGGTCCGGCCGCGGCGGCCGTGGTGTCCGTGACGGTGTTGATTGGTGGCGTTGCGGCCATGCCGGATTCCAGCAGGCTGAAGCCGTTCACCAGGTTTGTTGCGCGCAGAAGTGAGTACTGCCGGCCCCCGACGCTGGACCAACGGACGACAATGCCGGCTCCGTTCCACGAGGCCGACTCGCCCGGCCTCATGTCCAGCAGGTCGGCCGGATCCGTCAGATTGGTTCCTGCGCGCGCCTCCGCGCCATCTCCCATTCCGTCGGCGTCGGTGTCGGTGTTGGTCGGCGATGAATGGTGAATCATCACCTCGTCGTAGTCGGCCAGCGAATCGCCATCCGAATCCACCACTTGCGGGTTGTACTCGCACGCGCCGATATCGAAGCGGGACTGGCCGTCCATGTTGCCGTCCACGGGACGGACCATGCCGCGCTGGTCGAAGCTCGGCACGCTGTTGCTACTGCCCTGGTCAATCACGGGGCTGCCATAGAGCGGGGCGCAGGTCAAGGTCGGGCCGCCGTTCATCCCGAGCCCAGTGAGCCGCGGGTCGGCGCCGATGATGACGCCGCCGGTATCGCCGATGATCGCGCAATCGGCGATGCTTCCAAGCAGGTTTCGTCCGGACGCGTTGAGCGTGCCGCGGCAATCCGGGCCGACCGTGTCGGCCGTGTTGCGGGCAATGAGGGTGTTGTCCACGTTGACGACCGGCGCGCCGTTTTCGAGGTAGATCGCCCCGCCCTCGCCGGCGTAGGGTCCGCCCATGAATCCGCTGCCCATGGCCGCCCGATTGTAAGCAAGCGTGCAGGAGCAAAGGGTTGCCGGGCCTTTCGTGTAGATGGCGCCGCCGAGGCCGTTGCCGCCATTGTAGCCGCATTGGGCGCCCGCGGCCGTGTTGCTGGCCAGCGTGGAACTGACAAGCGTGACGGCGCCCTGGTCATTGTAGATTCCGCCGCCGAAGCCGGACTCGCCGGTGCGCCCGTTGTAGTTGCAGGAGCCGCGCGCCTCGTTGCGTGCGATCAGGCAGTCGGTGATGACGAGCGTGGAGCCGGATGCGCAGTAGACGCCCGCGCCGAAGCCCGAACCCCCGCCCGGATACTGGCCCTGGGCCATGTTGAACGAGATCGTGCAGCGCTCGATCGTGGCGTTGCCGGCGTTGTAGAGACCGCCACCCATCGTTTGGGGGGACTCGCCATTGACCGCGTTGCTGACGACCGCGCTATCCTTCAGGACCAGCGTGCCCTCGTTGCAGATGCCAGCGCCGCGGACGTGGTAGCCGTTGCGGATCGTCACGTTGCGCACGTCCGCGCAGACATTGCTCAAGATGCGCAGCGCGCGTTGGCTGTCCGTCAGCGGATACACCAGTTTCCCGACCAAGCACACGCTGCCGAGACCGCGGATGGACAACGACTTGTTGACAACGGTCTCGCCCATGTAGACGCCATTGCTCACCAGGATCGTCTCGTTGGCCGAGGCCGCATCAATTGCCGCCTGCAGGTTCGTTGCGGCGCCGGCCCAGTTCGTGTACGGGTAGATATGGCCTGCGCCCGCCGCGACATAGCGCACGTTGAAGAGCGCCTCGGACGACAGCAGGACAGCATCGTCGCACTTGAACGCGCCGCCGGCGCCCGGCGTGCCGCTGAAGGCGATCACCACGCGGACGATCTTCGTGTCCGGCGGCGAGATCCCGCTGATCGAGTACGCGGCCCATGAGGCCGAGCCGCCGAGGAACCTCTGCGTGACGACCAGCGGTGTGAACGTGTCGGAGAGGAACTCGATCTTCAATTCCACGGCCAGGCCCGCCGGGAAGTCGGCGTCGCGAAAGCCCCAGACGGAGAACGTGTAGTTGGATGTGCCGGCCGCGGCGATGTCCTGCCAGACGAGGCCGCCGTCCGTCCACCCGTAGAGGGCGAGGCCGTTGGTCCCGTTGCGAGCGGCCCAGCCCTCGAGGCGGGCGTTGTCAATGAACGTCCATGCGCTGGGCGTTTCGAACGTCCCGTTGATGAGCAGGTTGGGCGCGGCCATGCCCGCGGCCGCCTCGTAAGCGCCCATGTCGAACGCCGCCGTGCCGTCGTTGTTGCCATCCAGCGGCCGCGGCGTGCCGTCGAGGTCAAAGGCCGGCGCGCCGGTCGCGCTGCCCGCGTCAATGCACGGCGAGCCGGCTGCAAGCCGGTAGTTGCCGTTGTCCCGGTCCATGAATGAGGGCTCGACCGCGAGGTTCCCCGTTCCGCTCCGGCCGGGGGTGGTGCAGGTGAACGTGACGACGCCATCGGACGACGACCAGTTATCGGCGAGGCTGCCGCCGTTTGTCACCCTCGTGTTGAAGTAGATGATGCTGTTGTGGACTTGGCCATACGCGCCGCCATCGAAGCCGCCGCCGGAAGCCGAGGTGGCGGTGGACGTTGCCACGACCGAATTGTCCGCCAAGGTGCAGTTCACAACGAGGCCGGTCCAGGATTCATGGGCGGACACGCCGCCACCGGCGGCGGTCGTGGTGTAGGGGCCACCGGGACCGGCGTCGGTCCGGTTGCCGATCACCAGGCAGTTCAGCATCGTGCCGCCGCCCAGAAGCAGCGCGCCGCCTCCGCGCGTGTAGCTCGATCCGCTGGTGCTGCCGGCTGCCGCGGACCTGTTTCCGCTGATGAGGCTGCTGCGAATGGTCGCATTCGTGCAGTACACGCCGCCGCCCAGGCCGGGCAGGTTGCCGATCATGGCGGACGAGCCTCTGGCCAGGTTGCCTGTGATCACGCAGTTGGCCACCACGGCTCCGTTGTCCACGTACACCCCGCCGCCGGCGCCCATCCGGCCGTACACGGACACAACGCCGCCCACGGCGCTGTTCCCGGCCACCAGGCAGTTTGTGATCAGGGCGTTGTCCGTGCCATAGACTCCACCGCCGCGGGCTTCGCCGCAACCGCTCAGCCGATTCCCTATCACCGCGCAGTTGGCCAGGGTTGCGCCGGAGCACAGGTACACGCCGCCGCCGCTGTTGCTGTTGGTGTCCGAATGGGGATAGCCGTTGGTGATGGTGAAGCCGTTGATTGTGGCGGCGGCGCCGACGTAGAAGCAACGGTCCCTTTGCTGCGCATCGACGATTGTCGCGGCCGCGCCGTCGGTGCCGCGTACCGTCAGCGGCTTGGCGACGACGATCTGGGAGTCCAGTGGGTAAGTGCCGGCGGCGACCAGGACCGTGTCCCCGCCAAGGCCGGCCGCCACGCCCGCCTGGATGTCGCGGGCTGCGGTGGCCCAACTGGTGTAAGGAAAGACGTGGCTGCCGGTTGTCGAGACGTAGTGCGTTGAGTCGAGATTCGTATTGATTACCAGCTCCGCGTCGTCCCATTTGAACGCGCCGCCGGTGGGGGTTCCGCCGAAGATCAGGACGGCGCGGACGAGGACGGCGCTGGTGGGAGCGGGGGCGCTCAGGCCGTAGAGGGTCCAGGCCACGGGCGCGTAACCGATGCGGTTGGTGAACGCCGCCAGCTTGAGCGTCGCGCCGGCGTCGGCGTAGAACTCCAGGCGCAGATCGCACCACAGCGAGGTCACACTGAAGTTGGAATCGCGGAAACCCCAGACCGTGAACGTGTAGTTTGAACCCCCGATGGCCTCCGCATCCTGGTAGGCCATGCCTCCGGTGGTCCACCCGTAGAATGCGAGGCCGTTGGTGCCGCTTCGCGCAGCCCAAGGCTCCACCTGAGCGTCGCCCGACTGAGTCCAAGAGTCGAAGTGAGAGCTGACTCCGATTTCAAAACCCGCGTTTGCGAGGAGATTCGCCTCGACGTGCCGACCTGCGACACAAAGCAGAGTAGTGAATACGACAAGCCCGACAGCATAGCGTTGCATGATATAACTCCTTGCGATTGATGAGACCGCTCTCAGTCCATGCCAAACCATATTTATGATTCCTTGCTGCAAATGAAATCAGGCCTGCCTGCTCTGGATAAACCCTCTAACGACTATGCAACAATCTTGCCGGAATTCACGTGAACATGCAAGTATTGAAATCGGTCTCATTTCGATATTTGGATGCCGCGAACCATTCACTCGGGCCTAGTTCGGCTAGTTCGGTAAATAATACGGTCCAGCTCTAGCGGGCCGGTCCAGGTCACGGGGAGGTCCTCAATCATTCAGCAAACGCGGTTTGGGGTTCATCGCTTCAAGCTGGGTCTGCGCTTCGTGTTTGACGAGCGTGTGGAAGGTCGCAAGGGCACAGACGCACGAATCGGGGAACGCGTGCGCGACAGCGACGGACTCCCGGCGATTGGGAGCGTCGGATCTGATACGGCGAGAAATCTTACTGCTTCGGCAAGATGCCCCGCCGGCGCCGCGGCGAGAAAGCAGATCGGGTATTCCGGTCCGACGAGGGCCGCCAGAAAGGGCTGACCTAGCGGTCCCAGCAACTGCGATGGATGGATTGATTCTGCGCAGATCTGGAACGGCGCCCCGCACGCGATCCGCTGTTTTTGCTTGGAGTTTCGCCAGGCCTTTGCGTTATGCTGCAGACTGTTTTTTCAACCGGAAGGAAGCGAAAATGGCCGTGTATCCTTTTCAAGCGATCGAGGCGAAGTGGCAGCGCTATTGGGCGGAAAACGAGACCTTCAAGGCTCCCGCGCGTCCGGACCCGGCCCGGCCGAAGTTCTACGTTCTCGACATGTTCCCGTACCCGAGCGGCGCGGGTCTGCACGTTGGCCATCCCGAGGGCTACACGGCGACCGACATCGTTGCCCGCTATAAGCGGATGCGGGGCTGCAATGTGTTGCACCCGATGGGCTATGACTCATTTGGGTTGCCGGCCCAGCAATATGCCGTCGAGCACGGCATCCATCCGCGCGTCACGACTGAGCGCAACATTGCCAACATCGAGCGCCAGATCAAGATGTTCGGCTTTTCCTACGACTGGTCGCGCCGGTTGGCCACGACCGATCCGGACTACTACCGCTGGACCCAATGGATTTTCCTGCAGATGTTCAATGCCTGGTATGATCCCGGCGCGCGCCGGGCCCGGCCGATTGCCGAACTGGAGCGGCAATTGAAATCGCAGGGTCTGACCGGCGCGGCTTTGCGCCAGGCCGTGGACGAGCGGCGCCTGGCCTACATGGCGGAGGTGCCGGTGAACTGGTGCCCGGCGCTGGGGACGGTTTTGGCCAATGAGGAGGTCACCAACGAGGGCCGCTCCGAACGCGGCAACCATCCGGTGTACCGGCGCGCGTTGAAGCAGTGGATGCTGCGGATCACCGCTTATGCCGAGCGGTTGGTCGAAGACCTCGCGCAGGTGGACTGGCCCGAATCCATCAAGCTCATGCAGCGCAATTGGGTTGGGCGCTCGGAGGGAGCGGAAGTCCATTTCCAATTGCTAAATGACAATGGTCAAATTGTCGTTTATACGACGCGGCCCGACACGCTCTTCGGCGCCACGTACATGGTGCTGGCGCCGGAACATCCGCTGGTTGGGAAGATTGCCACGGCGGAACAATTGCCGGCGGTGCTCGCGTATGTCGAGCAGGCGGGGCGCAAGTCCGAACTGGAGCGAATGGCGGACACGAAGGAGAAGACCGGAGTCTTTACCGGTGCGTACGCGATCAATCCGGTGAATCAGCAGCGGATTCCGGTCTGGGTCGCGGACTACGTGATGATGGGCTATGGCACCGGCGCGATCATGGCCGTACCTGCGCACGACACGCGCGATTTTGAGTTCGCCACGAAGTTCAAGCTGCCGATCGTGCAGGTGGTTCAGCCGCCGGCCGGTCGGGACTGGCGCGGCTATGTAGACGAAGGTATCGCCGTCAATTCCGGGAAGTACGACGGTTTGCCCACGGCGGAATTCAAGCAGCGCATCACCGCCGATCTGGAGGCGCAGGGGCTCGGCCGATTCGCGGTGAACTACAAGCTGCGCGACTGGATTTTCAGCCGGCAGTGGTATTGGGGCGAGCCGTTCCCGATTGTCCACTGCGACACGTGCGGCGCCGTCGGCCTGCCGCCGGACCAGTTGCCGCTGCGCCTGCCGGATCTGGACGATTTCACGCCGGCGGCCAGCGATGATCCCGCGGCGCCGCCGCAGCCGCCGCTGGGTCGAGTTCGGGATTGGGCTGCGACCCCGTGCCCGGCGTGCGGCCGGCCGGCCCGTCGCGAGTTGAATGCGATGCCGCAGTGGGCCGGTTCCTGCTGGTATTACCTGCGCTATCTTGATCCTAAAAACGACCGATGCTTCTGCGACCCGGAAATCGAGCGCTATTGGATGAGCCCGAACGGGGTGGATCTTTACGTCGGCGGCGCGGAGCATGCCGTGTTGCACCTGCTTTATGCGCGGTTCTGGCACAAAGTGCTGTTTGATCTGGGCCATGTTTCGGGCCCGGAACCGTTCGGGAAATTGTTCAATCAGGGCATGATTCGCAGCTTTGCTTATCGTGACAAACGCGGCGTCTGCGTCGCCTATGACCAGGTGGATTTGAGCGGCGACAAACCCCGCCACAAGGCCACCGGCGAAGAGTTGACTGAATCGGTCGAAAAGATGTCCAAGAGCCTGAAAAACGTCGTCAATCCCGACGAGGTCATCCGCGAATACGGCGCGGACACTTTCCGGCTGTATGAGATGTTCATGGGCCCGCTGGCCGATTCAAAGCCGTGGGACACGCGCAACGTGCCCGGCGTGCACCGGTTTCTCAACCGCGTTTGGCGGATGGTGGTCGGCGATGAGGACCATGCCGCTCTGGTAATGGAGGAACCGGCGGATGCAGAACTGGAGCGCGAGCTCAACCGGCTGATCAAAAAGGTCACCGAGGACGTTGAGGGTATGAAGTTTAACACGGCCATTGCCGCGATGATGGAATTCGTGAACACCGTGTATCGAACGGAAAAAATCCAGCGCGGCCAAGCCGAGCGTTTCCTGCTGCTGTTGGCGCCGTTTGCGCCTCATCTGGCCGAGGAGCTCTGGGCGCGGTTGGGCCATGCCGACAGCCTGGCTTTCGCGCCCTGGCCGCAGGCTAACGAGTCGTTGCTCGGCGAGGCGGTTATCGAAATTCCGGTGCAAGTCAATGGCAAGCTACGCGCGGTGATTCAAATCCCGTCCGCCGCCGCCCCGGCGGATATTATGGCGGCGGCCCGGGCGGCCCCCGGCGTGGCGCCGCACCTGGCCGGTAAAACGGTGCGCAAGGAGATTTACGTGCCGGGGAAGATGATCAACCTGGTGGTGGGTTGACCCTGGCCCGTCACAAATCAAGCGGGAGTGTCAAGATAATGAATATGCATATGCGAAGTATGGCGTTGGCCATGTTGTTGTCCGCGGCGATCGGCGCGCATGGGCAGGGGCGCGTGGCCTTCACGGAGGGTAATGCCGGTATCGCCCAGGAATTGACCGAGGCGGCGCGCGCCCAGGCGGAATTGGACGCGCCGCCGCGGGAGTATCCGATGGTCGCCGGCGCCTTGAGTTACACGCCGCGCGCCGGCGCGGTGAGCCGAAAAGGGGACGTGAGCGTACTGCGCGAGGGGTTCGCCGCCGGCATTCCATTGTTCGGTTTTTTGGATGGACAGTTCTCGCTGGCGGTGGATCAGGAGTTCAGCCAGTACCGCTTTTCGAGCGACGCGCCGATCAACAAGGACGCGCTGGACAACGGCTCGATTACTCGTTTTGGCGTGAATTACCGGTTGCGGATTGACGATGACTGGGCGGCTTTTGCCGCAGGCGGTCTGGCGTTTTCCCAGACCGGTATTTCGAGTTGGGATTATGCCCGCTCCGGCGGCGGCTTTATCGGCGCGCGCCGGCAGATTACCCCCGATTTCGCCTTCTCGCTGGGGGTGCTCGGCCGCTCCCGCCTGGAGGATAGTCCGATCTTTCTGCCTATCCCCGGTATTGACTGGCGCATTACCGATCGCGTCACATTGCGCACGGCGCAGGGGGCCACCTTGCAGGTGCAACTGGACGAGACCCGCCAATGGTTCGCCGATTTGACGGCCAATTATGAATGGCGCGAATTCCGGCTCGACGATGATAAAGGTAATCCGCATGCCGATAACGTCGTCACGGATCAGCGTGTTCCGATTGTGGCGGGGATCGCTTACAATCCGTTGCCGCTGCTGGTGGCCCGCGTTTATGCGGGTGTCGTCGCCTGGCAGGAGTACCAATTACGCGGGGGGGACGAGAAGCTGGATTCCTTCCGGACCGACGCGATGATCACGATGGGCGCCAGTCTCGCGCTCAAGTTCTGACCCGCGCAATTAGCTGGTGGTTTCGAGCGGCGGCTGGTACTCTGTCGGCAAGGAAGGGAGGCGCTTCCTTCTTCAATGGAATTATGAGCCGATTCCTGATCGCCCAGTTGGATTATATTCAATTTGTCGCTGGCCTGCTGTTCGTTTTTTTGGCCGCCGTCAGTTTCACGCTCGGCCGCCGCCGGGCGTTTGATCTTGACTGGCCGGCTTTCGGTTGGTTTGCGCTGTTGGCGGGGTGGGGCGAATGGCTAGAGATGGTGGCCGGCGGGCTGGGGGAGACGCCGGGGTTGACGGGCTTGCGCGCCTTGTCTGCGGCGGCTCTCTTCGCTTTTGCGCGCCCGGCGCTGCCGGCGCATTTTCAAAACCCTTGGTGGTATATCGGGCCGGCCGTGTTTGCAATCCTTGGGGTGTGGGGCGGATTGGCCGGCATGGATGCGGCAATTCGCTATGTCTTGGCGCTGCCGGCCGGGGGGCTGGCGGCCTGGGCGCTGGCGCGGCAGGCCCGGCAACGGGCCGGCCAGCCGGGCGCCGGGCGGTTGTATCTGGCGGCCGGTTCACTGGCCGCACTGGCCGTGGTGATGGCGCTGGGGGGGGCGCCGGCGCCTTTTTTCCCGCTGCACCGAGTCAACGAGGTCAGCTTGTTGCGCTACAGCGGGATGCCGGCCGAGTTTTTGAGATTGATTTGCGGCTTGTTGTTGGCCGGGGCCGTCATGCTGGCCCTGCACCTGCAGGCCCGCAATGGGGCAGTCCGATTCCATGCGCGTGACCGCATTACCATGCTTGGGATCGTGGCGCTGGCTGGGGTGCTGGTGGTGGGCTGGCTGTTGACCGAAGCGGTCGGCGGATATGGGGCGGCGGAACGTCAGCGCGATTTGCTGGATCGGGTGGTCACGGCGGCGACGGCGCTGAATCCGGCGGATGTGGCCGCTCTGGAAGGGGCGCCCGGCGACACCGCCAATCCCCGTTGGCGTTTTCTGCGCCGCGTTTTGGCTAACTTGCATGCGTTGTCCCCCCGCATCCGCTTTGTTTACCTGATGGGGCGGCGCGGCGCGGATATTATCTTTCTCGCCGATTCCGAGCCGGAGTTTTCGGAGGACTATTCGCCGCCGGGGCAGGTTTATGGCGAGGCGAGCGAACAACTGAAAGCGGTGTTTGATCATGGCCGCGCGATTTGGGAGGGGCCCGCCCGGGACCGGTGGGGAGTCTGGATGTCCGGCCTGGCGCCGGTATCCGATCCGGACACAGGGGGCGTCCTCGCGGTGCTGGGGATGGATATTGATGCCACGGAGTGGAACGATGCGATTGCCTACCACCGGTTGGCGGCGATTGGGCTGACACTGGCGTTGAGCCTGTTGGCGTTGGGTTTGTTTGTCGGATTGCAGATGGGGCGGCAAACGGCGGATGAATTGCGGTGCGCCAAGGTGGAAGCAGAGGATGCCAACCAGCAATTGGAGGCTGCGCTCGCGCGGGCCAATCAGTTGGCGGTCCAGGCGGCGGTCGCCGACCAGGCCAAGAGTGAGTTTCTCGCCAATATGAGCCACGAAATCCGCACCCCGATGAATGCCGTGGTCGGCATGACGGGGATTCTTCTGGATACTCCGCTCACGCCCGAACAGCGGGATTGTGTCGAGACCATTCGCAATAGCGGTGATATTTTGCTCAACGTCATCAACGACATCCTCGATTTTTCCAAGATTGAGGCCGGCAAATTACACTTGGATGCATCGCCATTTTCCATTCAGAGCGCGGTGGAAGCGGTGTTGGATTTGCTCGGTGAGCGAGCGACCGTCAAAGGCATTGAACTGACCGGCTGGGTGCGCGAGGATGTGCCGGCGGTGGTGCGGGGCGACGAGGCGCGCCTGCGGCAGATCCTGATCAACCTGGTCGGCAACGCGATCAAGTTCACCGAAAAGGGCGAGGTGGTCTTGGAGGCGGTTGCGCTGCCGGGCGCGGCGGCGCCGGAAGGCGGCGCGCGGGTCCGGTTCACGGTGCGGGACACCGGAATTGGCATCGCGCCGGAGGATCAGCAAAAATTGTTTGAGGCATTTACCCAGCTTGATTCCTCCGCCAGTCGGCAACACGGCGGCACGGGTCTGGGCTTGGCGATTTGCGCGCGCCTCGTGCGCCTGATGAATGGGCAGATCGGAGTGGAAAGCGCGCTGGGCCAGGGGGCCTTGTTCTGGTTTGAGATTCCCTTCCAAGGGGCGCGCAGCGACGAATTGTCACTGTGCCAGAGCCTGGCTGGACTGCGCCTGCTGGTGGTGGACGACAACGCAACGAACCGCCGGATCCTGGAGCATCAATTGAAAGGGTGGGGCGCGTTGCCCGTGAGCGCGGCCGATGGCGCCGCGGCACTGGCGCTGCTGGAGCAGGCGTTGCGGGCGGGCGAAACCTTCGCGGCGGTCCTCGTGGATATGCGCATGCCCGGCATGAACGGCTTGGCATTGACTCAACGGATTCGCCAGATGTGGCCGGCTGACCGGCCCCTGCGGATCATCATGTTGACCTCGCTCGGGCAGTTTTCCCAGGGTGACAATTGGAAGCGAACGGGTTTGGACGCCATGTTGACCAAGCCGGTCAAGGCTTCGCAGTTGCTGGCCTGCCTGCGGCAGCAACTGGCGTTGTCGGCGGCGGCTCCCGCGCCGGCCGCGCCGGCTGCGCCGCCGGCATCCCGGCTGGGCGCGTTGCGCTATCTGCTCGTTGAGGATAATCTGGTCAATCAGAAAGTCACGCTCAAGCAGATGGCCGGCATGGGTTGTAAAGTGGATTGCGCGTTGAATGGCCGCGCGGCGGTTGAGCGCTGCCAGCAACAGGCTTATGACATCATTCTGATGGATTGCCAGATGCCGGAACTGGATGGCTACGAGGCCACGCGCGCGATCCGCCGCCTGGCCGGGCCGGCTTCGCGATCGGTTATTATCGCCATGACCGCGCACGCCTTGGAAGGCGACCGCGAAAAGTGCCTTGCCGCCGGCATGGATGACTACCTGGCCAAACCCGTTCGAGTCGAAGAACTGCGGGCCATTTTGGAAAAATGGGCCGCCGCCAGAGGAGGTGCAACATGAAGTCCGCCAAAGTCTCCGCCGCCGCGCCGGTGACGGCCGCCGCTTTGTGTGAACGGTATTACTTTCATCTGAAATACTCGCGCTGCAAGGATACGCGGACGGCGACCGACTACGACAAGCTGGTCAGCCTGGCCCATGCCATTCGCGATCTTGCAATGGACCGAATGATTGATACCCAGCGGGCTTACCTGGACCGGGATGTCAAGCGGGTTTACTACCTTTCAATGGAATTCCTGATCGGCCGTTTGCTGTCAAACAACATTCTCTCGCTGGGGGTCATGGATGCCACCCGGCAGGCTTGCGCACGGTTGGGCCTGGATTTCAGCGCGCTTTGCGGCGAGGAACCGGATGCCGGTCTGGGCAACGGCGGCTTGGGCCGGCTGGCCGCGTGTTATCTGGATTCCCTCGCGACGCTCGAGTATCCGGGCTATGGCTATGGTATCCGCTATGAACACGGCATGTTCCGCCAGGAGTTCTCCAACGGCTGGCAGACCGAGCGCCCGGACGACTGGCTGCGCTTCGGCAATCCGTGGGAGATGGTGCGGCCCGAATACACGCTTCCCGTCCTGGTCTTCGGCCAGGTCGAGCCGATGCGGAAACCGGGTGGAGCGACGGACTGGGTTTGGAAGGATTGGCAGATGTTCGAGGGCGTGCCCTATGACATCCCGGTCATCGGCTACGGGGTCAACAACGTGAACATCCTGCGCTTGTGGAGTTCGCGCGCGGCCGAAGGGTTCCGGCTCGACGTGTTCAACCAAGGCGAATACATCAAGGCGGTTGAGGAAAAAAACTGGGCGGAGACTGTTTCCAAGGTGCTGTATCCCTCCGAGAACACTTATGCCGGCCGGACCCTGCGGCTGGTGCAGGAGTACTTCCTGGTGGCCTGCTCGGTGCGCGACCTCATGCGGCGCTACAAGAAGAATCATCGCAGTTGGTCGGAGTTTGCCGCGAAAAACGCGATCCAGATGAATGATACCCATCCGGCGTTGACCGTTGCCGAACTGATGCGCTTCTTTGTGGATGAGGAACGCCTGCCCTGGGAGACGGCTTGGGATATCACCGTCAAAACCTGCGGCTATACCAATCACACCTTGCTGCCCGAGGCGCTGGAGAAATGGCCGGTGCCGCTGTTTGAACACGTCCTGCCGCGTCATCTGAAGATCATCTATGAGATCAACCAGCGTTTCCTGGGCGAGGTGATTCGGCTGTATCCGAACGATGAGGGCCGCGTGCAACGCATGTCCCTGATCGAGGAGGGTGGGGAAAAGCAGGTGCGCATGGCCAACCTGGCGATGGTCGGCAGCCACTCGATCAACGGCGTTGCCGCCCTGCACACCCAGTTGCTCAAATCCACGGTGGTTCCCGACTTCGCGCAGATGTGGCCGGAACGCTTCAATAACAAGACCAATGGCGTGACTCAGCGCCGCTGGCTATTGCACGCCAATCCCGGCCTGGCCGGATTGATCACCGACACGATCGGCGACGGATGGGTGCGCGACCTTGACCAGCTCAAAGGGCTGGAGCCCCTGGCGCGGAAGGAGTCCTTTCGCCGCGCGTTTGCCGCGGTCAAGCGGGCCAACAAGGAACAACTGGCCGCCGTGATCCGGGACACGACCGGCGTTGAGGTGGACCCGGATTCCTTGTTTGACGTGCAGGTCAAGCGTCTACACGAATACAAGCGCCAGTTGCTCAACGCCCTGCACATCATCACGCTCTACCGGCGCATCCAGGCGGACCCGCGCGCCGATGTGACGCCGCGCACGTTCATCTTCGGCGCCAAGTCCGCGCCCGGCTACCACATGGCCAAGTTGATCATCAAGTTGATCAACAACCTGGCCGGCGTAATCAACTCCGACGCCCGGGTTGGCGGCCGGCTGAAGGTGGTGTTCATTCCGGACTATAATGTGTCGCTCGCTGAACGAATCATCCCGGCGGCGGATCTGTCCGAGCAGATCTCCACCGCCGGCAAGGAGGCTTCGGGCACCGGCAACATGAAGCTGGCGCTCAACGGCGCGCTGACCATCGGCACCTGGGACGGCGCCAATATCGAGATTGCCGAGGCGGTCGGTCTGGACAACATTTTCATCTTCGGCCGCCGCGCGGAGGAACTGGCGCGCTGGAATGCGGAACACACCTATCGGCCGTGGGATTGGTATAACCGTGACGCCGAACTGCGCGGGGTGATGGACAGCCTGCGCGGCAACGAGTTCTGTCCCCGCGAGCCCGGTTTGTTCGCCGATATCTTTCGGGTGCTGACCGACTGGGGCGATCCGTATTTCCAGCTGGCTGACTACCGCGATTATTTGGACACCCAGCAACGCGTTTCCAATCTTTTCAACCGGCCCGCGGAATGGTGCGCCAAAGCCATTCTGAATGTTGCCCGGATGGGTTGGTTTTCCAGCGATCGGGCAGTGCGTGAATACGCGCGCGACATTTGGGGCGTGAAGCCGCTGCGCATTGTGCCGGAGGACAAGGAGTGGCGGTTAGATCGGCCCAGGATCGCGTCCAAGCGCCGCCGTCGGTAAGGCCGGACTGCCGGGTTGGTCGCTTGGCATAACGCGCCTCCCGGTTTGACTTTACGGATTCGTCCGAACACAATATGCACGATGTCTGAAACCCCGGCTATTCCGGATCCGCTCGATTGGTTCGCGCCTTTGGTGCCGGACATTCGCGACCGTCTTGCCCCATACCAGGTGGACACATCGGCGGTGGACGCCGAGGTGCTGGCCATTTTTGTCGAGCAACTGCGCGAAATCATGGCTGGATTGTCTGTGGCCGTCGCGGGCGACGAGATGGGAGTTCGCCATGCCGCGCATTCATTGATGGGAATCGGCGGCACGGCGGGTTTTCCCAGTCTTTCCGTGGCGGGCGAAGAACTCAGCCGGGCCGCCAAGGCCGGTGATTTTCAGCGTTGCGCCGCGCTGGCGGCCCGGATCAGTGAATGGATGCGGGTCTTTGAGCATTGATGCGACCCGCGCGCCCCGGTCGCTGCTGTGGAGTTGCGGCATGCATCCATCGGTCTTCTATTGAAATGCCCGCCATGCGTGGGGCATTATCCCGGCGCGGTCGGACAAAGGACAACCCATGAAGATATTCATCGCCGGTTCGCGGGGACAGTTGGGCCATGACAGTATCGAAATCCTCAGCCCTCGGCATGAGGTGCTCGGGCGGGACTTGCCCGAGCTGGATATCGCCTCCGCGGAATCCATTGTGGCCGTCATGGAGCCGTTTCGCCCGGATGTGATCATCAACTGCGCCGCTTTCACAAAAGTGGACGCCTGTGAGACCGAGCGGGCGGCGGCCCTGGCCGCCAATGCCGTTGGGCCAGGCCGGCTGGCGCGGTTCGCGCGGGAACACGGCGCGCGCCTGATTCATATTTCGACCGACTATGTATTTGATGGCGCGCGGCCGCCGCCGGAGCCTTACCGCGAATCCGATCCGGTTGGTCCGGTATCGTATTACGGCGTCACCAAACTGGAGGGGGAGCGCGCTATCGCGCGGGAAGGTGGAGCATGGGCCATTCTGCGCACCGCCTGGCTTTATGGGATCAACGGCCGGAATTTCTTGAAGACCATTCTTAAACGCGCGTTAGGTAGCCCGGCGCAGCCGCTCAAAATCGTCAATGACCAGTATGGCTCCCCGACCTGGTCGCACCGGTTGGCTCGGCAGGTGGAGCGGGTGATCGAGTCCGGCGCCGAGGGCTTGTTTCATGCAACCGCCGAGGGCTATTGCACGTGGTACGATTTCGCGCGGCTGTTCCTGGCGGAGATGGGCGTGGCGTGCGAGGTTCGCCCCTGCACGGCGGCGGAGTATCCGACGCCCGCGCGGCGCCCGCGCAATTCGATTCTCGAAAATGAGCGTTTCAAAAAAGCCGGAATCAATATAATGGCGTCGTGGGATGATGATGTGCGCGCGTTTGCGCGCCAGCACAAGGAGCGACTGCTGAAGGAAGCGGGCGGCTGATGCGCGATTTCAAAAATCTGCTGGTGACCGGCGGCTGCGGGTTCATCGGCGTCAATTTTGTTCGCCACCTGCTGGAGGAGTCCGGCTTCGCGGGGCGGGTGGTCAATCTCGACAAGCTGACCTACGCCGGCAATCCGCTCAGCCTGGCGGATATACCGGAGCGCGACGGACGCTATATCTTCATCAAGGCCGACATCTGCGACCGCGCCGCGGTGGCGCGGGTGATGGATGAATATGCCATTGACGCGATTTGCCACTTCGCGGCCGAGTCGCATGTGGACCGTTCGATTGTCCGGCCGGACGACTTCATTCAGACCAACATCGTCGGCACCTATAACCTGCTGCAACTGGCGCGTGAGCGCCAGGACCGAATCCGGTTGTTCCATCACGTCAGCACGGACGAGGTGTTCGGCAGCCTCGGCGCGGCCGGCTATTTCACGGAGGATACGCCCTACCGGCCTAACAGCCCGTATTCGGCGTCCAAGGCGTCATCGGACCATCTGGTCCGCGCCTACCATGAGACCTACGGGCTGCCGGTGACGGTTTCCAATTGCTCAAACAATTATGGTCCATATCAGTTTCCCGAGAAGCTGATCCCGTTGATGATTCTTAACGCCTGGGAGGGGAAGCCGCTGCCGGTTTATGGCGACGGGCAGAATGTGCGCGACTGGCTTTATGTCCGCGATCACAACACGGCGGTCTGGACCATCATGCGCCGCGGCCGCGTAGGCGAGACCTACAATATCGGCGGGCGCAACGAGCTGCCGAATCTCGAAGTGGTCCGGCGCATTTGCGACGGGGTGGATGAACTGGCTGGCCCGCTGGGCGGGAACCGCGCCCGGCGCGAATTGATCACGTTTGTCAAGGACCGGCCCGGACACGACCGGCGATATGCGATCGATTGCCGTAAATTGGAGGACGAATTGGGGTGGCATCCGGCCGAGTCATTCGAGACCGGCCTGCGCCGGACGATTCGTTGGTATCTGGACCACAAAGCATGGGTTGATCAGGTGCGCAGCGGGGAATATCAGGCATGGATTCGCCAGCATTACGGAACATGAACCGCGCGGCCAATTGGGTGGGTGGGGGTTAGGGAGGATCGGGTCATGATGATTCTGCTCTACACGATTTTCACGCTGGGCACGTTGTATGCCGCCTTTGCAACACTATATTTGTTTGTCATTGCGCTTGCGGCGCTTTTCTTTAAGCCGCTGCGGGTGACGCCGCCCGATCCGCTGAAGATCATGGTGCTGGTGTATGCCCGCGATCGCGCGCCGCGCTTGGACGCCAGCCTGGCGGCATTGCAGGGGGTGAACTACCCGCGCGAGCGGCTGGCCCTGCTGGTCCTGGCCGATAATTGCGCGGACGAGATCGAGGAAGTGGCCCGGCGGGCAGGCGTGACCGTTTGCAAGTGTGACGACCCGGCGGCGACGGGGAAGGGACGGGCGCTCAACTGGTTTCTCAAAACCCAGCCGGCGCGTTATGCGGGCTGGCATGTTTTGGCCATCGTGGACGCGGATTCGCGGGTGGACCCGGAGTTTTGCGCCGAGGTGGCCGCCAGCCTTTCACACGCCAGCGTGCATGTTGTCCAAGGCCTGAATGGCGAGGAGCGTCTGCCGGGGCTGGGCGGCTGGCTGCGCGCCCTTGGCGGCGCCATGTACAAACATGTGCGACCGGCCGGTCGCAACCAGTTGGGCGGCACGTGCGGGTTGAACGGCAATGCAATGGCTTTCCGCACCACGATTCTGCAAAAATACGGCTGGCCTGCCGAACCGCTGGAGTTCGGCATACGGATGATGGAGGACGGTTTGATCGTTCATTACAATCCGGCGGCCTGCGTCTGGCGGGCGCCGGCGGCCGCCCGTGACCGTTGGGATTCGGCGCGCGCGGCGATGCTGACCCAATATGGCTCATCCATTTTTGAGCAGTATCTGCAGCGGCGCTCCATGGCGTATCTCGATCAGTGGTTCGACCTGATTGTGCCGCCGGTTTCCATGGTGGCGCTGCTCAACATGATCATGATGATCTTCGCGCTCTTTCTGCCGCGCGCAGATATTCAGGGCATGGTATATGTCTTCGCTTTCGCGTTGGCCCTGCTGGTATTTCATGCGGTGGTGGCCTTGCGGTCTGATGCGTTCAAGCCCGTTGCGTTGACGGGCCGGTCCGGCGGGTCGGCCGATGATCTGCCCGCGGCGGATGAACCGCCGACGGCGCCGACGCGGTAAACTGGAATGCGTTCGAGCGGCGGGAATGCGGAATGACAACGGGAGCAGTCTTGAAGCCGAGGCCAGGTTGCAACAGGTTGGAAGCGCACACGAATCCTGTCTGCTGGAAAGCAAGCAAAGGAGTGGGCCGATGAAAGGCATTGTTCTGGCCGGCGGGTCTGGCACGCGCCTCTATCCCATCACCCGTGTGGTCAGTAAGCAGTTGCTGCCCGTGTATGACAAGCCGATGATCTACTACCCGCTTTCCGTGTTGATGCTGGCCGGCATCCGCGAAGTGCTGATCATTTCGACTCCCGCCGATCTGCCGCGCTTCCGGACGCTGCTGGGCGACGGCGAGCAGTTCGGGTTGTCACTGGAATATGCCGAGCAACCCCGCCCGGAGGGACTGGCCCAGGCTTTCATTATCGGCCGGCATTTCATCGGGCAAAGCCCGGTGGCCTTGATCCTGGGGGACAATATCTTTTATGGGCATGGCTTGTCGGAGATTCTTCAGCGCGCCGGCCGGATCACGACCGGCGGCCTCATTTTTGGCTACTTGGTCGGCGACCCCGAGCGCTACGGTGTGGTTGAGTTCGATCCGTCCGGCCGGGTGCTCAGTATCGAGGAAAAACCCGCCCGGCCCAAATCGCGCTACGCGGTGCCGGGCCTGTATTTTTACGACAGCAGCGTGACGGACGTGGCGACCGGCCTCAAGCCGTCCGCCCGCGGCGAACTGGAGATTACCGATTTGAATCTCTGTTACCTGCGCGCCGGGCGGTTGCAGGTGGAATTGCTGGGGCGTGGGTTTGCCTGGCTGGACACCGGGACGCATGAGTCGCTCCTGCAGGCATCGAACTTCGTGCAGACGATCCAGGAACGCCAGGGAATGAAAGTGGCATGTGTCGAGGAAATTGCCTTCCGACAGGGCTGGATCAACGCCGAACAATTGGAGCGGCTGGCCGGGGAAATGGCCAAGAATGAATACGGGCACTATCTGCTCAAGATTGCCCGTGGCGAGGAGTGACAACCGACATGCCCCTGAAATGCGAACCCACCGCCATCCCCGAGGTTTTGGTTTTTACGCCGGATGTGTTTGGCGATCCGCGCGGCTATTTCAAGGAAACCTTCCGGACAGACCGGTATGGCGCGTGCGGCCTGACCCGGCCTTTCGTGCAGGATAACTTCTCTCATTCTTGTGCCGGCACCCTGCGCGGATTGCATTATCAGTTGCCGCACGCTCAAGCCAAACTGGTCACTGTTTTGCGCGGCGAGGTTTTCGACGTGGCCGTGGATATCCGTCTGGGTTCGCCAACCTTTGGGAAATGGGTCGGCGAGGTTCTTTCGGATCGCAATCACCGGCAGCTTTACATCCCCGAGGGCTTCGCCCATGGTTTTTGTGTCTTGAGCGAGGAGGCCGATTTCATTTACAAGTGCACGGATTTTTATGCCCCGAAGGACGATCACGGAATCATCTGGTCCGATCCGGTCATCGGGATCGAATGGCCCGTGAAAAAACCCATCCTGTCGGAAAAAGACCGCCGTCATCCGGTCTTATCCGCCATGCCGCGCGAGCAATTGCCGCGCTATGAGGGGTGAACCCCCTTCGTTCGGGGAAAGGAACCTGAGCCATGAGCGCAAGGCAAATGGGCGGCCTGACCGTCTGACCGGACAGCAGTGCCTCCATCGCCTGCGCTCATGGCCTTTATCTATAAAGCAATGGTTTATTGAATCGGTGTGATCACAGTCTTTGATCTACAGCCACACCTCCTTTCCTGTTCATTGCTTCGGTTCCGCCAGATAAATCTGCGTTTTCTCGCCTGTATCCGATTGCCACACGATGCGGCCGCCGGCGGTCCGCGGTTCGCGGTCCTCGACTTCATTCGCGGTCAGCCGGCTCACTTCCTTCCCGTCCCAAACGAAGATTTCCGCGTCCCAGTTGTCGTGGTAACCAGTCCAGCAGATGATATTGTCGCGGATGTCGGGATTGGTGTCGTCGTAGGTGTTGCTGGTCAGCTTGATTGTGCGGCTGCCGTCGAACAGATAGATTTCGAAATCGTCGCCGTCAAAGCCTTGCCAGACGACTTTGCCGTTCCAGATTTTCGGATTCGTGTCGTCTTCGATATTATCGCTGATTTTGCGAATCTTGCCGTCTTTCCAGAGGAAGATTTCCGCATCCGCGCCCGGATAGGCCTCCCACGCCACTTGTCCTTCCCAGATGGACGGCGAGACGTCATCATAACCGTTATTGGTGAGTTGCGTGGTGACGCCGACCGCGTTGTCGTAAAGGAAAATCTCAAAATCATGGCCATCCCAGCCGTACCAAACCAACTGCTGCCCCTGCACCTTCGGCCCCATGTCATAATAGAGGTTCGTGGTCAGTTGTTGCTGGACGCCCTCAGACCAGATCATGATTTCCCATCCGAACGGCCAGCCCTTGGCCTTTTGCCAGGCGATCAACGAGCCCCAGACACTAGGGCCGACATCGTCCCGGCCATCATGCGTGATGCGGTCAAATCCCGACTCCCCGCGCCAAAGGCAAATTTCCGTGGTTCCCTGGGGTGAACCTGCGCTGAGATCGGGCTCGATTATTTCTTCGGCGACGGCCGGCCCCCGCGGCAGGGCAGCAGCCTGCGCGGCCGCGGCTGCGTCGGGCGCGATCTCAACCGGCGTGGCGTTTGTGCCGGTAGCGGAGGATGGTAAGTTTGTATCGGCCGCCACGTTCGCGGACGGCCCGCCGGTAGAGGCCAGGTTTAGCGGCGGCAGCGCATCCTTCGGAACATCTTTGAGAATCCAATCGGGTTTGCCGGGCATGCCTTTGAACGTGGCAATCCATACCACAACATTACTTTGCGCCACCGGCCGGATATTGGCCATGTAGGATTCCGGCTTGGCCTGCGTGATCGTCCGTCGCACGCCGCTGGTATAGATAACAATGTCAGAGGCCAGTTCGCCGGCATCGGTTTGACTATAGGCCGACCAGGCAACGATGCCCAAATCGCTGACGGTCGGCTCCCGGTTTACCAAGGCCGTGTCGGAAATGTTAGTGACTATGAATTCAGAAAAAGCGGTGCCTGCAAAAAAGAGAGTTATTAACAGGAGGGAAATGATTGGCAACAATGGCCTTGGCCAAATACAAAACAACCCTTGCTGTAAGCAGGGACATCTCACAGGTATCTAAAAACCCCGTCTAAATTGTATCGCTGGCCGTAGATAAAAGACTGTTTGATGGGCGACTGTATCCGATAACTATCACGTTGGCAACATCTTATATAAAAAAACTACCGCCGTTTTTAGGCGGCGGCGGTCGTAATACAAACTATTGATAGGCAACGTGTTACAGCGAGGCGGTTGCGCTCGATGCAGCCCCGGTTGGCGCGGTGGCCGGCGCGCCGGCGGTCTCATCGGTGATGGTGGTGGCCTGCTGGTTCTTGTTAGTCGGGTCGGCGGGGATCGGCCAGTCGGGACCCCATTCATGCGGTCCGCTCCAATAGTCGGATGGGCGACCGGACTTGATCCGGCTGACGACCAGCCGCGGATCCTGCCGGTTTTCAATGGAGCCTCTGATCATGGCCAGATCGCGGCCCATTCGTTCCAGCGACTTCAGGACAGCGTTTACCATGATGCGGCCGAAATCCGCTTTCACGCGTACCAGCGATTGCTGCTTCTCCATTGTTGATTTCTTCAACGTTTGAACCATTTCCTCGGCCCACCAGAGGGTCTGTGGCCCCCATTCCGTTTGCTGCGCCATGCCGCCCCAACGAGTCTGGAGCAGAACCTCCGCCATGGTTTTCATGTCGCTGACCAGTGAGAAGGTGTAGGCAGCGGACTTGCCGGACGAGGTCAGAAAAATCCCCTCCATCCGTCCATTTTTGTTGGCCAGAAAACCTTTCAGCACGATGGCCTGAATGTGATTGCGCAACTGGGGTGGGACAATCCGGCGCGGTTCCGGGAAAACGACTGTGAAATAGAGAGGTTGGTTCAGCGTGTTGACCAGCGGCATGATATTGCCGGTGAAGATCGCTTCCAGGATCTCCTGCTGGGTCTCGGCGGTTTTCTCATCCGAAAACAGAACCATGTCGCGGCCCAGGAAGCCGAGAAGCAAGTTGCCGGAATTCCACAATGTGCGGTCCAATTGCTGTGCGAAATATCCATCGCGATGAAAACCCGGTTTCACTTTCCCGGGCGGGAATCCGCCGATGGCATGTGCCACCACATCGGAAACCTGGTCCTCGGCCGGTTTATGGTACGTGACTACCATGGCGGCCACCTCACCTAGATTAAGCGACGGTTCCTCGCTCAATCCGCGCTGCACAACGCTTTTGAGTTTATCCAGCAATTCCGGATTGTCGCCGAAGATGGATTCGAGGTAGTCGGTGGAAAGCGCCTCCGCCGCCGGTGCTTCGCCGATGGTGTTGCCGGTTTCAACCAGATACCGGATCTGGCTCTCCCAGTCGCGGACCATGGAATACATGCGGTATGTGCGATAGGCGACCACCATGCCCCCCGCGATCGCCACCGTCAACAATCCGGCGCCTGCCCATAATATTTTGCGACGTGTTCTCACCGCTTCATACCTCTAACGTAGGGGCGCCATTCCGCCGCGTCCCCGCCAATTATTAACATACCCCGTTGGTGTTCTTTTCGGCAAGGGCATTTCGGCGTTTTTCCTGTGACGAGCGATTGGCGTCGCCTGCCCGTGTGTCGTCCGTGTGGCGCACGCGGAAGCCATTCGATTCGCCGACGTTTGGCCGGGAATGACCCCTCTTGAATTCGATTGCATGGTCCACCTCGGAATGACAACGGGGCCGGGCATGGGCGGTAGGTCGCGACCGCCGGGCGTGCCGTTGAGGGCAGACGGTTTCCCACATTGCCTTTTGGGGCCCGACCCTATGGTGGGATTGACTGCGATGTCCGATTGGTTTCCTCGACCATCTTCGTTATTTCTTCCGCGATGGTTTCCCAGCCGTAGTCCAACGGAACCACATGACCCGCGCGATCCAGCGTGATGATTCTTGAACGCGCGGGTTTGATCCGCGCCAGCCAGCGTTCAGCCGCGCGATAATCCACAACCCGGTCATTCGGCGCGACCACCAGCAACACCGGATGGGAAAACGGTTGATTGAGCTCACGCGCTTGGCGAACCAATTTGAACATCTGTTCGAAAACCGTTATCGGGACGAAGCGGTCGCGGGCCTCCATGCTGCCGGCTGCCGGATCGGCGGCGTCCTGGGGAAAGCGATTCTCAAGCAGGGTCGTGAACACGCGTAACTGTTGGCCAACTCCATACAGCCACTCCGGCGAAAGCCCCCCGGCGCGCCGCGAACTGACCTGAAAAAGCGGCGCCAGCAGAACGACTCCCGCCACATCCGCCGGATGATCGCGGGCTTCGCTTACGGCGAGCAATCCGCCCAGTGAGTGGCCCACAACCCAGACTGGTGAATGGCCGGCCCGCAGCGCCAGCACTTCCGCATGCACGGCCGCGCGCCAGTCCGCCGCCGTGACGCGGGCGTATTCGGATAACGGCTCGCCGAAGCCCGGCAGCCGCATCACGCGGCAGGTAAAACCCCGCTGTGCAAGCGTCGGCGCCAGCCGCGCGAAGACAGAAGGAGACGATCCAAATCCATGGATGAGCAGCGCGGCGGTCGCGCCGGTCCCAATGCTGAACGGTTCGTAGCCGCGGCGCAGGCCATCCGGTCCGCGTTGCGCGCGGGCTTCCCAAGCCCGGGCCCGCGCCACCGTGACCCGCGCGTAAATGAAGTCGCCCAGCAGCAGCAACGCCGGGATACCGGCAATAATCGGCAGCAGATACCGAAGACAAAGCCGGAACCGTGATGGATGTCGCATGGCTGCGGTTGGGCCTTGAACATTCACGGCGCAGGATAAAAAAATCAGCGCCGCCCCTGGCCGACGGGCGAGTGGGGGTTGATACCTTTCAACGGGCTCTGCCGCCCGCCTCTGATGCGTTGCCGCAGACGCAGGCGGTCCTGGAGCGAGGGTTTCCCGGCGGCCGGCTTATTTCCCGATGACTTCTTCCAGTTGCTGGTTTTCATTGGAGTAAATCCGGCGCAGTTTTTCAGCCGCTTGCCGGCCCTGTTCGATCTTGCCGCGTTGCGTGATCATTTCCGTCAACGCGCCGCCGGTCGGCGCATTGGTCTTCACGACCGCGTCCGGCGGCGAACTCGCGCCGCCACAACCGCAAAACAAAAGCCCGGTTGAAATCACCATCAAAGCCGCTTTCATTTTTTCCTGCCTTTCGTTTCCACCCTTTCGCTATTATTCCGCCACGGTCACGCTTTGCCAGGGGCCTGTGGTTCGGCCCAGCACGGCGGCCCAATACCAGGCGGAGACATCGGTCCAACTTCTGCCCTGCATATCGCTGATGCGTTCGCGGACATTCATGTGCTGTCCATGCCGCGCGGCCGTAAACGCGCCCCAAGTCTGGCCCGTCTGGTCGCGGATGGGCGCGCGCGGTTGGATGGAATAGCCGGTCGAGCGCAGGCAGTCACTGGCGGGATGCAATTTGCGGCTGGGCGCGGCAATCCAGCGCATGATGATTTCGCGCCGGCCGTCAGTGAAGCGGGCCGTGCGGCCGGGGAAGCCGGCGGCGAAGCGGGTCTCGGCGGCGGTCAACGGCAGTGCCGTCAGTGGCCGGCCCTCGAAATTATCCGGCCAGCCGGCAAACGCTGGGGTCGGCTCCGTGCTGGGCGCCGACGCGCACTGCCAGAGTGGCGCCATCGCGGCCAGCGCGGCGGCGAGGAGAAAACTGGTCAGGGCAAGGCGCATGGTTTTTTTCGGTTCCAGAACGCGCCCAGCATCAGGAGAAGACCGGTCAGAGCTAGAAAAACGAAAACCCCGCAGGCGGGGTGGACCCAAGCCGGGACTTGCACCAGCCCGGCGGCGGGGAAGAAAAGGGCGGCAGTGCGCAGAGCGTTGGCGACAACGACCAACGCCACCGCCAGCGCAACCGCCGCGAGCGTGCGCGGCCCGTTCCAGCCCCGGAGAGCGGCCAGCGAGAACGCCAACAGCAATCCGGCCCAAAGCATGCGCGCACCGCTGCATGGCGCATCCACCCAGACTGTCTGCCCGCCGTATTCCAGCACGGTGCCGGCGACCTTCACCGGCAGGCTCGCCAGACGCAGCAGGCCGGCGCCCATGATGGCGCTGGCGACGCGCAGGGGATAGCCGAGATAAAAGTCGAGCGTGGAAATAAGCGGCAACGACAGCCCCAGCAATCCCAGCACGCCCGCCGGCAGCGCCGGGCCGCGGCAAAAAACCCCCAGCAGGCTCAGCAGCGCGGCCAGCGCTAACGCGGCCCGCAGCGATGGCGGAACAAACTCATATGACCCGGCATAGCCCAGCAGCAGACCGTTGGTGAGCCAGAGCCGCCGCGGATTGAACGGAGCCGGGGCGTGCCGGCTGAACAGGACGAAGCCGGCGAGCGCCAGCGCCGCCAATCCATACCACTCGGCGGGGCTGGCCAACACGCGTCGCGCATACCAGAGGCAGACCGGCCAGAAAGCGGCCAACAAGATGAAGGTCGCAAGGAAAAGAGCAATGCCGCGGGAACCCCATTCCCGGCCCCGGCCCGCCCCCGGCAAAGATAGGTCTGATCGCTGCGGCTGATCGT